>CAMYOG010000029.1:54459-65864 GCA_947259925.1 Thermoanaerobaculia bacterium | reverse complement strand
ACTGAACCCCATTCAGTTCACCAATAGGGGTCGTGTGGCTAACCGAGAAGGGACATGAGTGATTCTTGCCCCTACCCGGCCGCCGCCTCCTCGCGGAACCGCTCCCAGGCGTCGACGGTAAGCTCCGCGAGCTCTCGGCGCACGCGACGGATCCTCACCTCGTCCGCGTCCAGCAGCCGGAGCTGCTCGCGTCGCAGCTGCAGGTCGAACGCCTCGGTCTCCTTGGGATGGCCCTTGCCCAGCTGAACGCCGATGTCGGCGACGACCTGGCGGAGCTCGTCGAGGCTCGCGAACGACTCGTCGACGTCCACCTCGTGGTAGTTGTCGACCCACTTGTGGACCCAGAAGGCGCGATCGCGGAAGCGCATGGTCCCCAGCAGGCCATAGGGCTGGTAGGCGATCCTCGACTGGCCGACGAGGATACGGAACGGGTCGGCGCCCTGGGCGGCGGTGATGCACTCGATCCCTTCGAGGGTGCGGACCTCCTTCACTTCGACCACGACGTCGTCGATCGGATCGTCACTCTCGCCGCGGAACTGCACCAGGTACTTCAGGTCGAGGGCGCTGCCGATCCCCATCCGCAGCCGTCCCAGCTTGAGGATCTCGAAGTAGTCCGGCGCGGTCTCGGGCCGCTCGGCCAGCATCACCTCGACGTACGAGGCCATGGCCGCCTCGATCTCGCGCGCCTCGTCCGCGGGCAGGGGCTCCATGATCGACTCGACCCATTCGAAGTAGGCGTTCCGGTCGTAGCTGAACGAGGCCCGGACGTCGGCGGCGAAGCGGGGCTCTTCGACCTCGTGCTCGGGATCCTCGAGGGCCGCGCGGTAGGCACTCAGCAGCTCGTCGAAGAGCTCGTCGGAGTGCTCGGCCCAGCCTCGCTCGCGCGCCAGCAGGTCGAGCGAGACTCCGAGCCGCAAGAGGTCGAGAACCGCGGGGCCGCGCGAGGTGTCGTCGAAGTCGGTCAGCCCGCGGCCGAGGTCGGTGACCGCGTACTGCTCGATGTGGGCGTCGCCGTGCAGGTTGATGAACGCGGTGCCGGGCAGCACGTCGCCGAAGCGCCGGCAGACCTCGGAGCTGAACGGGATGTTGATGAATCGGAAGTAGCCGTGCGGGGTCGCGAGGATGCGCTCGAGGAGCTTCGGGTTGTTCGAGAAGTCCCGCGACGACGGGTCGACGTAGAGCGGGTTGTCAGGCCTCGCTTGCCGCGGCTCGCCTCCACACGCCACCACGAGGGCTGCGAGGGCTACAACGCCGAGCCCCGGTACGAGTCTGCGATGCCTCATCCTCGATCTCCCTCCTGTCCCGGCTCCCACGAGCGGTGCCAGATTCTATCTGTGGCCACGGGTTGATTCCGTCCAAGACGGCTGAAGTCGTGTCGCATACGCTCATCGTCATGGGTAGGAGGCTCGCTTGGACCAGGCTGCTGGCGCTGACCCTGGCGTTCGCGCTCTCGAGCCCCGTGCGAGCGGGGGGCGAGCTCGATGTCGAGAGCCTTCGGCGAGCGGTCGACCGGTACATCGAGCCGTACCTGGCCACCGGCAACTTCAGCGGCTCGATCCTGATCGCTCGCGACGGCAGAGTGCTGTACAAGGCGGCATACGGACTCGCCAACCGCGAGCACGACGTGGCCAACACGCCGGGGACGGTCTATCACCTGGCATCGGTGTCGCGCATCTTCACCTGTGCGGCCATCCTGGTGCTGGAGCAGCAAGGCAAGCTGCGGGTCGAGGATCCCGTGGCGCGCCATCTGAAGGACTATCCCAGAGGCGACGAGATCACGCTCCACCACCTGCTGACCGGCGCCTCCGGAATCCCGAACATCAACAGCCTCGACGACTATGACCTCTGGTCCAGGTTCCCGCAGACGCCCGCGACCCTGGTCGAGAAATTCCGCAACCTGCCTCCCGAGTTCGAGCCCGGCGAGCGGTCGGTTCACAGCAACTCGAACTACGCCTTGCTGGCGCTCGTCATCGAGACGGTGTCGGGAAAGAGCTACGGCGACTTCCTCCGAGACGAGCTCTTCAGCCCGCTCGGCATGAGCCGGACCGGTCACGACGGCGACCCGGCCAGGCTGATCCCGGACCGCGCGAGCGGCTACGCGCCGGTCGGTCGGGCCGGCCTCGAGAACGCGCCGACCCTCGACTGGTCGGTCAAGACCGGCAACGGCTCGCTCTACTCGACGGTCGAGGATCTCTATCGCTTCGACCGCGCGCTCGATCAGGGGACCCCGCTCAAGCCGGACGCGGTGAAACGTGCCTTGACCGACCACATCGACCACAACGGCTACGGCTGGTTCGTGCGTGAGCGGTTCGGCACCCGTGAGGTCCACATCAACGGTCGCAGTCCCGGATTCGGCAGCTACTGGGGCAAGTCACTCGGACACGGTGTGACCGTGATCGTGCTCGGCAACATCTACAACGGTCAGCCGACGACCATCGGCCGCGACCTGATCGCCATGGTGCTCGGCGAGCAGTACCAGTCGCCCCGATTCACCGCGGCCAAGCTCGGAGCGAAGGCACTGGCTGACCTGGTCGGCATCTATCAGTTCGGTCCCGACTACTACGTACCGAACCGGCGCCTGACGCTGCACGAACAGGACGGCGATCTGTTCACCGAGTGGGGCTGGCTGATGCCGGCGGGCGAGGGAGCCTTCATCGACCGACTCTACGGCGGCGAGGTCGAGTTCCGTCGAGACGACACCGGGCGCGTGATCGAGATGCTCTACGATGGCTTCGTCGGCAAGAAAGTCCCCTGAGATCGTGGCGCTGGGTCTCGGCTACCAGGCAATCCCGTAGTCTTCGCCGAAGTTGCTCGCCGCGCCCCACATGGTGCCGTGCTCGAGGTCGAACTCGATCGCGGTGATCGGCCCGGACGTACGCGCGCGAGTCTCGACCCGGTAGCCTCTCTTGCGCAGCTCGGCGACCACCCAGGGCGGGGTGTCGGCGCGCACGACCAGCCGGCCCGGCTCCGCCTTGTGGGCGCCGAACGAGGACTGCATCTGGTAGCTGGTGATGTTGGCGGCCTCGGCCGCCTGCTGCGCGTTCATGCCGAACTCGACCACGTTCAGGAAGAACTGAAGCAGGTTCTGATCCTGGGTGTCACCGCCCTGCACGGCGAACGAGAGATAGGGCTTGCCGTTCTTGAGGGCCATGCCTGGGGTCAGGGTGGCGCGGGGCCGTTTGCCGGGTGCCACGAGGTTGTACGGGTTGAGCCGCTGGTCGAGCACGAAGCTCTGCATCCGCTGGGAGAGTCCGATGCCGGAGTCACCGGCGATAAAGGCCGGGATCCAGCCACCGCTGGGGGTGATCGAGACCACCCAGCCGTCGGCGTCGGCGGCCTGGATCGAGCTGGTCCCGGCGTGGAACGCTTCGTCGTCGGTCATCGAGCGGGTCTGCTGCCAGCCCTCTTCGCCTTCGGCCTCGCCGGCGGGCGGAATCGGAGTCCACTGCTCGAGCAGATCGAGGTAGGGGTTCTCACCGCCCTGGAACGGGTAGGGGTCGCCCGGCTTGGTGGTCTCGTCGTTCCGCTCCCAGTCGATCGATTCGAAGCGCAGGCGCGCGTACTCCTTCGACAAGAGCCCGGCGATCGGCTCTTCAGGCGGCGTGTACGGGTCGCCGTAGTAGAAGTCGCGGTCGGCGAAGGCCAGATTCATCGCCTGGTAGAGCGCGTGGACGTAGTTGGCGCTGTTGTAGCCACGTGCTGTCAGATCGACGTTTTCGAGGATGTTGAGCGCCTGGAGCATCACCGGCCCCTGCACCCAGTGGGTCAGCTTGAAGACCTCGATGTCCTTGTAGGTGGTGGTCACCGGCTCTTCGATGTAGACCTGCCAGCGGTCGAGGTCCTCGAGGGTCAAGAGGCCGCCCTCGGCCTGGGTGCCGCGGACGAGCTCCCGGGCGATATCGCCGCGGTAGAAGCGATCGTAGGCGGCCTGGATCGCGTCCTTCCGCGTCGCCCCGGCGGCCAGCGCCCGGTGCTCGGCGTCGACCAGCTTCTCGAGCGTCGCCAGCAGATCGGGCTGGCGGAAGATCTCGCCGGGGAAGGGTGCGGCCCGCTCCTGGGAATCGTCGTCGCGCAGATGCGGCAGGAAGACCCGCCGCGAGCTCGGCCACTGCGCCAGGATCTCCCTGCGCCGCTCCATGTTGTCGGCCTGCGAGCGCTCGATCGGATAGCCGGCCGCCATCTGCATCGCCGGCGCCAGCACCTCGGCGAGGCTCAGGGTGCCGAACTCGGCCAGCATGACCATCAGACCGCCGGGGGTACCGGGTGTGACCGCCGCCAGCGGCCCGAACTCGGGCGGGTAGCGCATCCCCTTGGACTTGAAGAACTCCACCGTGGCGCCGGTCGGCGCGACCCCGAGGGCGTTGATCCCCCTCACCGTGCCGGTTCTCGGATCGTGAATCAGCGCCTGGGTCTCGCCCCCCCAGCCGAGGGTGTCCCACATGGTGGAGGTGGCGGCGAGCATCGCGCAGGCGGCGTCGACCGCGTTGCCACCCCGGGTGAAGATCATCGCCCCCGCGGTGGCGGCGAGCGGCTTGCCGGTGATCGCGACCCAGTGCTTGCCGTGCAGGACCGGCTTGACCGTGCGCTGGCCGGCGGCGTGCTCGGTCGTGAGGCCGATGGCGAGCAGCAATAGGGCGATCGTGGCGGGTGCGAAACGAGGTCTCATCGGAGCTCCATGGTGCATCTGATTCACGATCTCGAGGTCAGTCGGACGATGCGGTCGACTGCAGGCCGGCTCGGGCGCGCGACAGGTAGTACGCGGCTACCGTGCGTTTGTCCTCGATGCCCGGTCCGCTACCGCGGCTCAACGCCGTGTCGAGGGCGCTCGCCTGGTCGAAAGCGCGCTGCCACTCCTGGTCGCGCAACAGGGCCTCGATCGAGGAGCGCTTCAGCTCCCAGATCGCCTTGCGCATGGCACCCTGGGTCATCGGTAGCGGCAGCTTCCAGAGGCTCGCGATCGGCCGGTCTCGGTAGCGCACCGGCTCGAACCGGAAGTCCTTGAGCAGCTCGAGCGATAAGAGCGTCGGCGCCGGGTTGTCGAGCCGGCCACGGACCGCCGGCTCGACCGCCAGACCGTCCTCGGCGATGACGAACGAGACCTCGAGCTCGGGATCGAGCATGCGCAGCTGCTCGACGCTCGCCCTCAGAACCACGAAGTTGCCGTCGACGATGCGCGGCGGATAGAGGTCGTCGATGGTGGTGTCGGTCGCAGGGGGAGGGCCCTGGGTGCGCAGAGCGGAGGTGGCGCGCCAACCGTCGAGCCGCCCACCGGCGCCACCGAACTCCTCGGCGAGCGCGGTCCGTGCGAGCGACGGGTTGAAGACCTCGGCCACTCGGATGTGCCAGAGGGCGTCGCGCCGGCGATCCAGGCCGGCCTCGGCCAGAGCGAGCTGAGCCGTGGCTACGGCGACCAGCTCGGTCGCTTGCGGCCCGCCCTTGAGATCCGCCATCAGCTCTTCGAGCAATCGGCGACCGGTGGTCTCGGCCTCGTGCCAGCTCTCGGCCAGGAGCAGCGCGCGGGCATCGCCGAGCTCGCGCTGCCAGCGGGCCGCGATCGCCTCGGGCTGTGCGGCGATCGCGCCGGCGACCAGCGCTCCGGCCAGGAACGCGAGCAGACCGCGGGCAGGGCGGCAGATCAAAGCTCGACCTCCGTACCGATGCCGAGATCTCGCGCCCGTTGCAGGGCCAGGGCGGCGGCGCCGATGTCCTGGACGGCGACGCCGACCGATTTGAAGAAGGTGATCTCGTCCGCGCTCGAGCGCCCGGTCCGCGTGCCTTCGACCACCTCGCCGATCTCGGCCCAGTCGCTCTGGTAGGTCACGCCTCGGCGCTCGGCGTCGATCAGCTCGCCGGCCTCGATCGCCGCCGACTCGCGCGAGTCGACGAACACCCGCGAGCGCCCGATCAGGCTCGCGTCCACCTCGCGCATCTGGGAGGTGTAGCTACCGACGCCGTTGACGTGGCAGCCGTTGCGGACCGCGGCGCCGTCGAAGACCGGAGACGGGGAGGTGGTCGCGGCGCAGATGACGTCGACGGCCTCGATCGCCTCCTCCGGCGAGCGGGCGGCGATCAGCCGAGCCTCGACCTGACTCGCTAGCTCGTCGACGAAGGCCGCGCGGGCGCTCTCGGTGCGGGCGTAGATCCGAATCTCCTCCAGCGGACGGACCGCGCAGATCGCCAGCAGCTGGGTGCGAGCCTGGGCGCCGACGCCGAAGATCGCCGCCCGTCGCGCGTCGAGTCGGGCGAGCAGATCGGTGGCGGCGCCGCTGGCGGCCCCGGTACGCCAGGCGGTCAGGAAGCCGCCCTCGCAGATGCCGGCGGGCGCGCCGGTCTCGGCATCGAGCAGGATCACGAGTGCGTGGATCAGGGGGAGTCCGCGGTCCGGGTTCGACGGCACGAGCGTCAAGAGCTTGGCGCCGAGTCCGGTACCCGGCTGGATCGCCGGCTTCACCAGGAAGGCGCCGCCGGCGTCGCCCTGCTGGAGCACCGTCCGCTTGGGAACGGTGGCGCGTCCAGCCGACATGTCCGCGAACGCGCGCTTCATCGCTTCCACCGTGTCGCGCATCGGTAGCGCCTGGCGCAGGTCGTCGGCCGAGAGCAGAAGCATCTTCACGGGGCTAGCGGATCAGAAAGCCGTCGGCGAGGGGGTCGTCGGGATCGAAGGCGAACTCGTGGCGGCCGGTGATGAAGGCGGTACCGTCGATCTCGGGGACGATCGCCTGGTACGGCCCGAACGAGGTGAGCTCGGCGATCGAGCCGCCGAAGCGCGTGCCGATCAGGCTCTCGACCACGATCCGCTCGCCGATCTCGAGCTCACCGCGGGCGTGCAGGATCGCCAACCGCGCGCTGACGCCGGTGCCGGTCGGGCTCCGGTCGACCTCGCCGTCCGCGAAAACGCATACGTTGCGACTGTGGACACCCGAGGTCGCCGGCGCCGGCTCGACGAAGATGACGCCGTACAGGTAGCCGAGGTCGTCCCCCGACGGGTGTGTGATCTCATGGCGCGCGCTGATCGCGGCCTTGAGAGCGCTGCCCCACTCGATCAGCTCGCGCGTGAACTGGGGCGCGCAGCGGACACCGACCGCGTCCGCCTCGACCACGGCATAGAAGGCGCCCCCGAACGCCAGGTCGTAGGCGACCGGGCCGAGGCCAGGAAGATCGACTTCGCCGTCGAGCTCGACGGCGAACGACGGCACGTTGCGCATCGTGATCTGGCCTGCCGCACCGTTCGCGACCCTGGCACTGGCGACCACCGGTCCGGCCGGCGTGTCGATCTTGAGGACGGTCTCGGGCTCCGCCGCGGCGACCATCCCGGTGTCGATGGCGACCTTGGTGATCGCGATGATGCCGTGGCCGCACATCGTGCTGTAGCCCTCGTTGTGCAGGAACAGGACGCCGAAGTCGGCGTCGTCAGAGACCGGCGGCGTCACGACGCAGCCGTACATGTCGGCGTGGCCGCGCGGCTCCCACATCAAGCCCCGCCGGATGTGATCGAGGTGCTCCCGGGCCCAGCGGCGCCGGTCGAGGATCGAGTCGCCGAGCGGCACCGGTACCCCGTCGACGATGACCCGAAAGGGCTCGCCTGCCGTATGAGCGTCGATCGTCGAGATGCGTCGCCAACTCTGCGGGGGATGCCAATCGACCAGTTTCAGAGACCCGAGCATACCCGGATTCCGCCGCCGGCCGAGCGCCTTGACAGGCGCAGTGGCGCGGCCGATGATCCTCGCGGACCATGTGCTCCATTCTCGGCATTTTCGAGATCACCCCGGGCGCCGGCGGCCTGCGCCGGCTGGCGCTCGAGCTCTCGCGCCGGCAGCGGCACCGGGGGCCCGACTGGAGCGGCCTGTTCGAGGGCGGCCGCGCGATTCTCGCCCACGAGCGGCTGGCGATCGTCGACATGGAGCACGGAGCGCAGCCGCTCTACAGTCCGGACCGCCAGTTGGTGCTGGCCGTCAACGGCGAGATCTACAACCACCGGCAGCTCGAGCGGTCGCTGGCGCGACCCTACGATCTGCAGACCGGCTCCGACTGCGAGGTGATCCTGGCGCTCTACGAGCAGCGCGGGGTCGACTTCCTCAACGATCTGAACGGCATCTTCGCCTTCGCACTCTGGGATCGGCGGCGCGGGCGGTATCTGATCGCCCGCGACCCGATCGGCGTCAATCCGCTCTACACCGGCAGGGACGCCGAGGGGCGCCTGTTCGTCGCTTCCGAGCTCAAGGCTCTGGAGGGTATCTGCAAGTCGATCGAGGTCTTTCCACCCGGCCACTACCTGGACAGCGAGGTCGGCGAGCCTCGGCGGTACTACGAGCCGAGCTGGCGCGGCTACGACGGTACGGTCGGCAAGAGCGTCGACCACCAGGCGCTTCGCGCCGGCCTGGAGGCCGCCGTCGAGCGCCAGCTGATGAGTGACGTCCCGTACGGCGTCCTCTGCTCCGGCGGCCTCGACTCGTCGGTGGTCGCCGCCGTGGCCCGCGGCCTCGCCCGGCGGCGGATCGAGAATGGTGGTCGGAGCGAGGCCTGGTGGCCGCGGCTCCACTCGTTCGCGATCGGCCTCGAGGGCTCGCCCGATCTACGGGCGGCACGGGTCGCCGCCGAGGCGATCGACACCGTCCATCACGAGTTCCACTACACCATCCAGGAGGGGCTCGACGCGCTCTCCGACGTGATCTACCACCTGGAGACGTACGACGTCACCACGATCCGGGCTTCGACGCCGATGTACCTGATGGCGCGGCGGATCAAGGCGATGGGGGTGAAGATGGTCCTGAGCGGCGAAGGGGCGGACGAGATCTTCGGCGGCTATCTCTACTTCCACAAGGCACCGAGCGCGCACGAGTTCCACGAAGAGACGGTGCGCAAGCTCGATCAGCTCCACCTCTACGACTGCCTGCGCGCCAACAAGTCGACGGCCGCCTGGGGCGTCGAGGCACGGGTGCCGTACCTCGATCGCGAGTTCCTCGACCTGGCCATGGCGTTCGACGCCTCCGAGAAGATGATCCGATCCGACCGGATGGAGAAGCACACCCTGCGCCAGGCGTTCACAGGTCTCCTGCCGGACGAAATTCTCTGGCGCCAGAAGGAGCAGTTCTCCGACGGTGTCGGCTACGGCTGGATCGACTCGCTGCGACAGCGGGCCGAGGCCGAAGTGACCGATCATCAGCTGGAGCGCGCCGGGTTTCGCTTTCCGGTCAACACGCCCCCGACCAAGGAGGCCTACTTCTACCGCCAGGTCTTCGAGTCCCACTTCCCGTCGGTCGCGGCCGCCGAGACGGTGCCCGGCGGACCGAGCATCGCCTGCAGCACCGCGGCCGCGATCGAATGGGACGAGGAGTTCGCCCGCAACGCCGACCCTTCGGGGCGGGCGGTACGGGGGATCCACCAGCAGAGCTGGGACTAGAATGCCGCAACTACCTGAATCTGCTGCGTTGACCTCGGCTGCGCCTCGTCTTCGGCCTTTCTGAACGCTTGTGGGGCGTTACGCTCCCTGCGGACTCCTCGACGTATTTGAATACGCCTGCGTCGCCCTCGGTCGCAAGCCTTGCATCTTCAGGCATTTGCGGCATTCCGAATCGGCTCAAGCCGCTGTTCTGAGCTCCTGCTCGGCCAGTACCACCAGGATGATCGCGGCGACCCCGAGGGGCGGGCAGATGAGGGTCGCGGCGATCGCCGCCGCCAGCGCCCAGCCCCAGCGTCGGCGCTGGAGCGCGGAGACGCCGCCGAAGATCGCCACCCAGCCGAGGATCAGGCTGCCGACGGCGCCGATCGCGAACGCCATCTGGATGAAAGCGACCGGAAACTCGTCGATGTCCAGATGCGCGGCGTTGAAGAAGAACAGGCCGAAGGTAGCGGTCAGCAGAAAGCCGAACAACGCCAGACAGCCGGTCAGGATGCAGAGGATCCCCGCGACCGTCGGCATCCAGCTGGTTTGCATAGGGACGTCCTTCGTGTCATTCATTACATAGCACTACGGACCGGAGCGTAGGAAGATTCGTCTTCGAGGGCCGGGGCCGGGCGACCTGATAACGTCTCTCAGCCCGAAAAACGGGCGGTTTTCCTGCGACCCGCTATGCGCAATCGAGATCCAAGATCCGCCAGTCGAGGCTGGACGCTCGCACTGGCCGCACTGGTGGTCGCGGTCTTCTCCGAGGGCCGCGCCTGGGCCTATCTCGATCCCGGCTCGATCAGCCTCTTCTTCCAGGCTCTGATCGCGGGCGTGCTGGGCGGTCTGCTGGTCATCAAGCGCTACTGGGCGCAGATCACCGACGGAATCCGGCGGCGTTTCTCGTCGAAGCCTGGTAATGACGGCGACTGAGCGGGTCGCGGGCTCGTTCCGCGATCCGAGCGGGTTCGTCTTCCGCCGTGACGGCGCTCTCTACCGGCAGGTCAACCGGGTCTACCGATCCGACTACGAGCGCCTGATGGAGTCGGGGCTGTACGAGGCGTTGACCTCCGATGGCCTCCTCCTGGCGCACACCGAGGAGCCGAAGCTCGAGCCGGCCGGGCCCGACGCCTACAAGCTGATCCAGCCGCGCGAGATCGCCTTCGTGTCGTACCCGTGGGAGTGGTGCTTCAGCCAGCTCAAGCGGGCGGCGCTCACGACCCTGCGCATCCAGCGGCTGGCGCTCGAGCACGACATGAGCCTCAAGGACTCGAGCGCCTTCAACGTCCAGTTCGAGGGCTCGCGGCCGGTCTTCATCGACACCCTGTCGTTCGAGGCGTACGAAGAGGGCCGGCCCTGGGTGGCATACCGGCAGTTCTGCCGGCACTTCCTGGCACCGCTCGCGCTGCTGGCGTACACCGACCATCGGTTGGGCAGGATCCTGCGCACCTTCCTCGACGGCCTGCCGCTCGATCTCGCCGCGCGGCTGCTGCCGCTCAAGAGCCGGCTCCGGATGGGGCTGTTGACCCACCTCCACCTCCACGCTCGTGCCGAATCGCGGCTGTCGCCCTCGGCGAGCAGCGACCGGAGCCGGACCGTGCCACGGGTCAGCCAACGGGGCCTGCTCGGCATCCTCGACAGCCTGCGCCGGACGATCGAGCGACTCACCTGGCGCCCCGGCGGTACCGCCTGGGCCGACTACTACGCGGAGACCAACTACTCCGAGGCGGGGCTCGAGGCGAAGCGCGTCGAGCTGGCACGGATGATCGAGAGTGCCGCGCCCGACGTCGTCTGGGATCTGGGCGCGAACACCGGTCTGTTCAGCCGCGTCGCGGCCGAGACGGCGCGGCTGGTCGTCTCCTTCGACATGGACGAGGCGGCGGTCGAGCTCAGCTATCTCCAGGGGGTCGAACGGCGGGAGTCGAGCCTCCTGCCGCTGGTGCTGGATCTGTCGAATCCGTCTCCCGGTGTCGGCTGGGCGGGTGAAGAGCGACTACCGCTGCTCGAGCGCGGGCGTCCCGAC
>CAMYOG010000029.1:0-54417 GCA_947259925.1 Thermoanaerobaculia bacterium | reverse complement strand
CCTCGTCCATCACCTGGCGATCGGCAACAATCTACCGCTGCCGCAGGTCGCGGAGTACTTCGCCAGGTTCTCGCCGCATCTGGTGATCGAGTTCGTGCCCAAGGAGGACTCCCAGGTGCAGCGGATGCTCTCGACCCGCGAGGACATCTTCGTCGACTACCACCGCGAGGCCTTCGAAGCCGCCTTCTCGCAGTATTTTCGGATCGACGAGGCGGTGCCGCTCGAGGGTACGATGCGGCGGCTCTACAGGATGAGTGCGGTCTGATGGGTGGTGGCGATTCCAAGCGCCCTGGAGGCGACCACTGGACCGACGTCTACCGCACGGACCCACTCCGCGTCTACGAGATCGAAGCGCCGATCTTCGAGAGCCCGGAGCTGACCACCCAGGAGCTCGGGCTGATGGAGGAGCTGGCGAGGCGGGTCGGAACGACGATCGAGTCGCCGATTCTGGACCTCGCCTGCGGTCCCGCCCGGCACGGCCGGCGGCTCGCGCAAGACGGTCACGAGGTCGTCAGCATCGACCTCTCGGCCGGACTGCTGCGGATCGCCGCGTTGCGAGCCGCCGAGGGAGGCCGGTCCAGGCGGCCGATGCTGATCTGCGCGGACATTCATCACCTGCCGGTAGCGAGCGGGTCCTTTGCGTCCGTCCTGATCCTCGGCAAGAGCTTCGGGTATGTCTCGGATCGCCACGACCGCTCGATTCTGGCGGACGCCTTCGCCATGCTCCGACCGGGCGGCTTCCTCGGACTGGAGCTGCCCGACCGCGAGCCCTACCTGGCGTCGGTCAAGCCGTTGGAGCGCGAACAGCGCGAGCGCGCCAACGGCGACACCCTCCACAGCGAGTATCGATCGCATTGGCAAGCCGAGTCGCGCCGCCTCGAGGTGCACGAGAGCCACGTTCTGGGAGCGACCGGCGAGATCTTCTGGCAGGGAGAGTGGGACGTCAGGCTCTACGAGTCCAACGAGATCGCCGCGCTCGTCGGATCGGCCGGCTTCGCTCGGGTCACGGTCGACCGGAAAAGCCTGGTCGAGGTCCTGGGGGCGAAGGGCGACGTCTTGATCGTCGGCGCCGTCAAGCCCGGTCGGCCGTAGCTGCCTCGAGCTCCGCAAAGCGCGGCAGGTTCGTGAGCGGTCGCCAGCGGGGATCGAGCTCCAGAAGGTGCAGCGATAGCGCGCTCGGGATGGCGAGGAGCCGTTCGAGCTCGTCGAGCGCCTGGTCGTACTCGCCGATCATCGTCAGGATGAGAGCCAGCTGGACCAACGGCGTGGGCCCCGAGTAGGCGTCTTCGGAAAGCGGATAGAGCTCAGCCGCGCGTCGTCCAGTCGCCTCGGCCTGCTCGGCCATGCCGAGACCCGCGTAGGCGATTCCGAGCGCGCTATGACGCCGCGGGTCCCACGGCTTCATCGCGATCTCGGCTTCGAGAATCACCCGGGCCTCCTCGAAGCCGTCCAGGGCGGCGGCCTCGCGCCCACGCAGCCGGTCGACCTGCGCAGCGAGGATCGATCGCGGCCAGAGTCCGTCCCAGAACTCGAACCGATCGAGCGGCGAGTCGGCGAGGCGCTCGAGCGCGGCCTCGTAATCTCCGCGGTAGACGTCCTGCCAGAACTGAACGAGAAAAGGTGCTGGATCGAGGCTCTCCGGCATGCGATCGAGTGCCGCCTGCGCCAGATCCAGGGAATCTCCCTGGAGCCAGTGAGCCTGGGCGATGCTGTAGTACGAGTAGGTCTGGGCCGGGTCGAGAGCTATCGATTGGTTGAAGAGCTGGATCGCGCGCTCGTGATCGCGGATCACCATGTAGGTGTCGGCGACCTCGGAGGCCGCCGTGGCGTCTCGCGGATCGAGCTCGAGGGCCCGCTCGAGCGCCGCGATCGCCTCCGTGTAGTTGCCCTGGCGACGGAGCACGTAGCCGCGAGTCTTCGACACCTCCACTTCGAGTGAGCGGTCCGCTCCGGCGAGCTCCAGCTCGGCGAGTGCCCGCTCGTAGTCCCTTGCGATCATGTAGTGGTAATTGGCGAGTGCCAGATGGGTCGAGGAGGCGTCGGGCGCCAGCTCCTCGGCGCGGAGTACTGCTCGTTCCGCCTCGGCGCGACGCTCTTCGGAGGGGTCGAGCCACAGGAAGTCGATCGTCGCGTGGGTCGTGGCGAGCTCGGCCCACGCGGTCGCGAACTCCGGATCGAGCTCGACCGCCCGCTCCAACGCCGCCACCGCCGAAGTCCAGTTCTCGAGGCTGTAGTCTGGACGCCGCACCTTGTAGAGGCCCTCGAGATACGTCTGGTAGGCATCGATATTCTCGGTGGCGCGTGAGTGCAGGATCTCCTTCTCGGGCTCGAGTATGCTGGCGCCGAGACGCGCGACCACCGATTCGGCGATCTCCGTCTGGACCTGGAAGACGTCGTCGAGCGGGAAAGTGAACGGCTGGGCCCACAGCTGCGAGTCGTCCGCCACTCGAACCAGCTTGGGCGTTATCCGTACCTGACTCTCCGCGTCGTCGAGGCCGGACCAGCGGACCGTCCCCTCGAGCACATAGTCGACGCCCAGCTCGCGCCCGATCTCCGCGATCGGTGGCCGGCGGGTCTCGTACTGCATGGCGCTCGTGCGCGATGTGACGCGCAGGCCGCTCACCGCGGCCAGCCTACTGGTGATCTCGTCGGTCAGACCGGCGGCGAAGTACGCCTCGCCCTCCGGTCCCAGGTTTTCGAGCGGCAGGACCACGATCCGCTTCGGCTCGGAGCTCGCCCCGCCCGGGTCGCGCTGGGTAGCGAAGGTCCAGATCAGACCGGCGATGAGCGCCAGTCCGAGGAGGCCACCGGCGAGCAGCGTCCGCAGGCTCGGTCGCTGGCCCGATACGACACGGTGCTCGCCGGTCAGGACCGTCTCGCCGGTCGCCACCAGGCGTTGCAGGTCCTCGAGCTCGTTGCGGACGTCGGCAGCGGTCTGGAACCGCTTCTCGGTCTTTACCTGGAGACAGCGTCCGATGATCCGGGCGATCTCCTGCGGCAGATCCTTCCGGAACTCGGTGACCGCCCGCGGCGTCTCGCGGAGGATCGAGGACGCCACCGCGATCGCCGTCCGACCCCGGAACGGCCGCCGGCCGGTCGCCATCTCGTAGAGCACGACGCCGAGCGAGAAGATGTCGGATCGGGTGTCGATCGGGTCGCCCTGGAGCTGCTCCGGCGACATGTAGGACGCCGTCCCCATGATCATGCCGGGCTCGGTCAGCTCGAGGGTCTCGACCTCGGACTCGGTGTCGGTGCTGGCGATCGAGTCGAGCTTGGCGAGGCCGAAGTCGAGCACCTTGACCGTCCCCTCCCGGGTGATGAGGATGTTCTTCGGCTTGATGTCGCGGTGGGTGATGCCCTTCTCGTGGGCGGCCGAGAGCGCGTTGGCGAGCGGCAGGGCGATATCGAAGAAATCGTGGATCTCGAGCCCGTTGGGAGGAATCTGATCCGAGAGCAGATCGCCCTCGAGCAGCTGCATGGTGATGAAATGGACGCCATCCGACTCCTCGACGGAGAAGATCGTGACGATGTTCGGATGGTCGAGAGCCGCCACCGCCCGCGCTTCGCGCTCGAAGCGCTCGCGACGCGATGCACTGCGCGAGAACTTCTCGGGCAGGACCTTGAGCGCCACCCGCCGGTGGAGCTTCGTGTCCTCGGCGACGAACACCTCACCCATGCCTCCCTTGCCGAGGCGCTCGACGATCTGGTAGTGCCCGAGCGATGTGCCGATCATTGGAGGTCGCGGTTTTCTGAGAGCATCGGCGCGGGGTGGGCGCACAGGACACTCTATTATATGGAGCCCTAAGGATCAGAGATCTCATGTCTGCAGAGGATTCCGCAGCCGGCCGGGGCAAGTCGGGCGGCTCGCCAGCCGGCGCGATCGTCTATTGCGAGCGGGCGTTCCAGAGCCTGGACGGCAAGACCGCGCACGGCCTGGTGCGCCGCAGCCATCGTTACGACGTACTGGCGGTCATCGACTCCAGCTGCGCCGGCCGCGACGCCGGCGAGGTGCTGGACGGACGCGGCCGCGATATTCCGATCGTCGCTGATCTGGCGGCGGCGCTGGCCAACGGCAACGGCGAGCGCGCGGCCACCCACCTGGTGCTCGGGCTCGCTCCGGTGGGCGGAGCTCTCGACCGGCGCACCCGCCAGGCGGTGGGGGCGGCGATCCGGGCCGGACTGCACGTGCACTCCGGCCTGCACGACTTCCTCGGCGACGATCACCGCCTCGCGGCCTTGGCCTCGGAGCACGGGGTAGAGCTGGTCGACGCGCGTCGACCACCCGCGCGCGGCTCGCTCCACCGGTTCACCGGCAAGATCGCGGAGGTCGACTCGGTCAAGGTCGCGGTGCTCGGCACCGACTCCGGGATCGGCAAGCGGACGACCGCCTGGCTACTCCTGGATGCGCTCCGTGGGTCGGGCAGGACGGTCGAGCTGATCGGTACCGGCCAGACGTCCTGGCTGCAGGGAGCCGAATACGCGGTCGTGATCGACACCCTGGTCTACGATTTCGTTCCCGGCGAGATCGAGCACGTCGTCTGGACCGCCTGGAACGAGCGGCGCCCCGACGTGTTGGTGCTCGAAGGGCAGGGCGGGCTCCTGAGCCCCGGCTACTTCGGCGGCCAGGAGCTGCTCGCGGCCGCCGACCCGGACGCGGTGATTCTCCAGCACGCTCCCGGCCGCGCCGAGTACGATGGCTGCCCGGGCTATCCGATCGAGCCGCTCGAGCGGCAGATGGCCACGCTCACGGCGCTCTCTCGGGCGCCGGTGGTCGGGATTGCGGTCGGCCGGCACGAGTTGCCGGCGGCCGAGCTGCCGTCGATCTGCGCCGAGATCACCGCCGAGACCGGTCTACCGGCGGTCGACGTCCTGGCCGAAGGGGCCGGTCGTCTGATCGAGGCGCTCGAGCCCGTGTTGGCGGCCCGGATCGAGTAAGGGCCTGAAAAGAAAAGAAGAGGGCAGGACCGGGTCCTGCCCTCTCGATCCGCCGCGACGAGATCCTAGTACCGGTAGTGGTCCGGCTTGTAGGGACCGTCGACGTCGACGCCGATGTACTCGGCCTGCTCGTCGCTCAGGCGGGTGAGCTTGACGCCCAGCTGATCGAGGTGCAGACGAGCGACCTCCTCGTCGAGGCGCTTGGGCAGCATGTAGACCTTGTTCTCGTAGCCCTCGCGGTTCGCCCAGAGCTCGAGCTGCGCCAGCACCTGGTTGGTGAACGACGCCGACATGACGAAGCTCGGGTGACCGGTCGCGTTGCCGAGGTTGAGCAGACGACCCTCGGAAAGCATGAGAATGCTCTTACCTCCCGGGAAGTGCCACTCGTCGTACTGCGGCTTGATGTTCTCGGTGGTAACACCATCCATCTTCTTGAGGCCGGCGATGTCGATCTCGTTGTCGAAGTGGCCGATGTTGCCGACGATCGCCTTGTCCTTCATCCGGTCCATGTGCTCGGCGGTGATGATGTCCTTGTTGCCGGTGGTGGTGATGAAGATGTCGGCGGTCTCGACGACCTCGTCGAGGGTCGTGACCTGGTAGCCCTCCATCGCCGCCTGCAGGGCGCAGATCGGGTCGATCTCGGTGACCACGACGCGGGCGCCCTGGCCTCGCAGCGCCTGGGCGCAGCCCTTGCCGACCTCGCCGAAGCCGCAGACCACGGCCATCTTGGCGCTCAGCATCACGTCGGTCGCCCGGTTGAGGCCGTCGATCACCGAGTGACGGCAGCCGTAGATGTTGTCGAACTTCGACTTGGTGACCGAGTCGTTGACGTTGATGGCGGGGAAAAGCAGGGTGCCGTCGTTCTGCATCTGGTAGAGACGGTGAACGCCGGTGGTGGTCTCCTCGCTGACGCCCCGCACACCGTCGGCGATCGCCGTCCAGCGGCCCGGGTTGGCGGCCAGCTCGGTGCGGATGGTCTCGAGGACCACGCCCCACTCCTCGGGGTCGTTCTCCGCGTCGAAGGTCGGAACCTCGCCGGCGGTCTCGAACTCGCGGGTGTTGTGGATGAAGAGGGTGGCGTCGCCACCGTCGTCGACGATCAGGTCGGGACCCGAGCCGTCGGGCCAGGTGAGCGCCTCCTTGGTGCACCACCAGTACTCCTCGAGCGTCTCGCCCTTCCAGGCGAAGACCGGGATGCCCTGGGGCTCGTCTACCGTACCCGCACGGCCGACCGCGACCGCGGCGGCCGCGGAGTCCTGGGTCGAGAAGATATTGCACGAGCACCAGCGGACGTCGGCGCCCAGGTCGGTCAGGGTCTCGATCAGGACGGCGGTCTGCACGGTCATGTGCAGGCTGCCCATCACCTTGGCGCCGGCCAGCGGCCGGGTCTCGGCGTACTTGGCGCGCAGGGCCATCAGCCCGGGCATCTCGTGCTCGGCGAGCCGGATCTCCTTGCGGCCGAGCTCGGCGAGCGCCAGGTCGGCGACCTTGAACGGCAGGCGCTCGGTGCCGGTGGAGTCGGGGGTCTCGGTTGCGACAGTCATCTTGCTTTCTCCTTGGGTAGCGGCCGGACTGCTCGTCGGCGGCCGTTCGGTCCTATCAGTTTCCTGGTTCCTCGTCCTTCGGCTTCCGGGTCGCGCCGGCGACGAAGAGCGTCGGTCCTTTGGCGTCGGGGTCGGCCGCCAGCGGCCGGACGCCGATCCGCTCGAAGCCGGCTCCGGCTAGCAGCTCCTCGATCAGCTCGGGAGTGAAGCCGAGCCAGACGTGGCCCATCTGCTTCCGGTACTCGTCGCGATCGTGAGGGAGCATGTCGACCAGCAGGAGCCTGCCACCGGGGCGGAGCGCCCGAGCGGCTTCGGCGAGCACCGCCTGTGGCTCCGGCGAGTAGTGCAGAACCAGCATCAGGGTCGCCGCGTTCAGCTCACCGTCCGCGATCGGTAGCTGCTCGAGCTGCCCCTCGCGCAGCTCCACGTTCGAGTGATCGCCGAGCCGCTCGCGCGCCGCCCCGAGCATCGCCTCGGAAGCGTCGACCGCGACCACCCGGCGGACGAACGGCGCCAGGCTCTCGGTCACCGCGCCGGTGCCGCATCCCAGGTCGCCGATCACCCAGTCGTCGTCGAGAAGGGCGGGGAGCGCGCGCAGGTCGAAGCTCGTGCCGAACAGCTCGCGCCGGAGCTCCGCCCACTTCTCGGCCGCCGACGAGAAGAACTCGCGCGAGCGCGATCGCCGGCGACTGAGCACCGAGCGCAGCCGGGTCAGATCCTGCTCCGCCGCGGAGCTGCCGGCCATCTCCGCCGAGACCAGCTCCCAGAGGCGGTTGGCGCTCGGATCGCCGTCGTCGACCGCCGCCGAGTAGAAGCGGCTCGTCCCTTCGGGTCGGACCTCGATCCAACCGTCGTCGGCGAGCACCTTCAGGTGTCGGCTGACGGTCGACTGGGGCAGCTGGAGCACCGAGCAGAGCTCGGTCACGGTCAGCTCCTGCCGATCGAGCAGCAGCAGAACGCGGCATCGGATCGGGTCGGAGAGCGCCGAGAGGCGGCCCAGGATCGCGGGGGATCCACTGGTGTCGCCGGAGTTCAATCCCTTCATCCGGATAGAAGGATAATAGATGGAGCTGCCCCTGTCAAGTGCCGAGCTGCCAGGGGATAATGCCTCTCCGTGGCGAGGTTCATCATCACGCTTCCGCTCGCGGCAGTGCTCCTGGCGAGCGCCTGCTCGGCGCCCGGGCCGGCGCTCGGCCCGACCCGCGGCTACATCCTGATCTCCCTCGACACGCTGGGCGCGCGCCACCTGGGGGCGTACGGCGCGGAGCGTGAGACCAGTCCGTTCTTCGATTCGCTCGCCGCCACCGGGACGCTCTTCGAGCGCGCCTTCGTCCAGTACCCGTCGACGCTGGTCTCGCACGTCTCGATGTTCACCGGCCTCTATCCGCAGGAGCACGGCGTCTATCCGCCGTCGAGCTCGCTCTCGCCCCAGATTCCGAGTCTGCCCGAGCTGTTCCAGGGCGCCGACTTCCGTACCGCCGGTCACACCGAGGCGGGATATGTGAGTAAGGACTTCGGCTTCCATCGAGGCTTCGACGAGTTCGAGGCGCGAGCGAGCTCCGGTCAGGCGCCGCTGACGTTGAAGCGCGGGCTGAGCTTCCTGCGCGGTCTGCGGGATGACGACCGCTTCTTCCTCTTCTTGCACACCTATGCGGTGCACGATCCCTACTCGCCGACCGGCGAGTACGATCGGCGCTACTGGCCCGACGATCTCCCCGAGGAGACCAACTCGAGCGGCCCGTTCCTCAGGGACGTCAACATGGGTCGTCACCAGGTGCCGCCCGAGACGGTGGCGTACTACCGCGCGCAGTACGACGCCGAGATCCGGCAGCTGGACGATGCGCTGGCGGCGTTCGTGGGCGAGCTCCGTGCGAGCGGGCTGATGGAAGAGACGACCCTGGTCATCACCTCGGACCACGGCGAGGAGTTTCAGCAGCACGGCAAGCTGGCACACAACCAGGTCTATCCGGAGACCCTGCACGTGCCCCTGCTGATCGTCCACCCCGAGCAGCAGCAGGGCGGACGCGTGCCCGAGCTGATCCAGAGCATCGACCTGGCGCCGACCCTTCTGGAGCTTGCGGGCATCCCCGGGTCGCCGTCGATGTCGGGCGAGAGCCTGGTGCCGTTGATGATCGGCCCGGCACCGGCGCGTGCCGGCCGCATCGCCTACGCCGAGGTTTTCGATCAGGAGAATCAGAAGACCCTGATCGAGGCGAGCGACGATGGGCTGACGCAGTACCTGACGTCGCTCGTGATCGGCGAGCCCGACGGGACCTGGGTGACCCGCCGCGCGGCGTTCGACACCGACGAGCCGCGCCTCGAGCTCGAGCTGGTCAGCTTCCACGAGCCGCGCGAAGTGTCGGTCGACGTCGACGGCGAGCCGTTGACGACGCTGACAGTGGGCACCGGCTGGCAGCCGGTGAGTCTCGAGCTGCCGGCGGGGGAGGGGCGCCGGCGGGTCGTCCTGACGACCGCCGGGTGTAGCGTTCCGATGTGGCTCGGTCTGGGCGCCGACACCCGCTGCCTGTCGTTCAAGCTGAAGGGCGCCGAGCTCCGGCGGAGTGAGCTCTACGATCTGGCAGCGGACCCCGACGCGGCGGCCGACATCTCGGGAGAGCGCGCGGCCCAGCTCGAGGAGCTGGCGGAGGATCTGCGACGCTACCGGTGGCAGGTCCGGGCGGCGCCCACCCAGGAGCAGCTCTCGGACGAGACGGTCGAGAGCCTGAAGGCGCTCGGGTATCTGAACTAGTCGTCCGGTCCGGGCGGCTCCGCGCAGACGCACTCGAGATCAGCGACTGCCGCTACCCGGCGGGCTCCGCGGCAAGACAGGCACGGCGAGCTTGCCATAGAATCCGGCAACGAGACTTCAAGTCGTGCTTGGATCGGGCGTCCTGAAGTATCCGTGTGTCTGGCTCCGGGGGCACCGAGGAATCGGGGGGACCGGCGCGCAACCAGGGAACTGGCGGGTAGCCAGCTCCGCGCATAGGAGAACTTGATGCAGCACAACCGCGGACAGTGGCAATCGACCGCCGGCTTCATTCTCGCGGCGGCGGGCTCGGCGATCGGGTTGGGCAACATCTGGCGCTTTCCGTACGTGGCGGGCACCAACGGCGGCGCTGCCTTCGTCTTCCTCTACCTGGTCTGCGTACTGCTGATCTGTCTGCCCTATCTGTTCTGCGAGCTGGCGATGGGACGCCACACCAAGAAGAACCCGGTCGGAGCGGTCCTGGCGCTCCGGGGGAAGAGCCCGTGGACCCTGGTCGGTGCCCTGGGCGTCCTCACCGGGGTCTGCATCCTGAGCTACTACGGGGTCATCGCCGGCTGGGCGTTCGGCTACATCTTCAAGAGCTTCCTGGCACCGGCCCTGTCGTTGGGCGAGTTCAGCGCCAACTCGATGGTCAGCGTGCCGTTGTTCGCGCTCTTCATCCTGTTCACCATTCTCGTGGTAGTGCGGGGAGTCGAGAAGGGCATCGAAAAGGCGGCCCGGGTGCTGATGCCGATGCTTCTGGTCCTGATGCTGCTTTTGATCGTCCGCGGCCTCACCCTGCCGGGAGCGTGGAAGGGTGTCGAGTTCCTGATCAAACCCGACTTCTCGGTGGTCACCACGGCGACGGTGCTGGCCGCGCTCGGTCAGGCCTTCTTCTCGCTCAGCCTCGGAATGGGAGCGATGATCACCTACGGTTCCTACCTGCCGAAGTCGGCGAACCTCCAGACGTCGGGAACCTATGTAGCGCTCTTCGACACCGGGATCGCGCTCCTCGCCGGGTTCATGATCTTTCCGGCGCTGTTCGCGCTCGGCGGCAACCCGTCGTCGGGACCGCCACTGATCTTCGAGGTCCTGCCGACGGTCTTCGCTCAGATGACACTCGGTAGCGTCGTGGCCGCGGTCTTCTTCGTCCTGCTTTCGATCGCGGCCCTCACCTCCACGGTGTCGCTGCTCGAGGTACCGGTCTCGTACTTCGTCGACGACCGCAAGTGGTCGCGCAAGAAGTCGGTCTGGGTGGTCGGTGCCGCGGCCTTCGCCCTCGGCCTTCCGGCAGCCCTCGAGCCTTCGAGTGAGAGCCTGCGATCGATCAGCCTGATGGGTGCGACCGGCTATCTGAGCGTGATGGACCTGATCTGGGGCAATATCTCGCTGGCGGTCGGGGCGATGCTGCTGTGCATCTTCACCGGCTGGGTCTGGGGTTACCTCAAGGCCGGCGCCGAGTTGCAGGAGGGTGGGGGCATGAGCGAGGGGACGGTGAAGATCTGGGGCGTCTTCATCCGCTTCATTTGTCCGCTGTTCATCTTCCTGGTGCTCTTGAGCCTTTTCCCGTTCGGGTCCCGGCTGCTGGCGGCCATCGGCCTCGGCTAGGCTCGCTCGAGAGGTGCGGATGCGCATCCGGCGCGACGACTTCGAACGGCTGGTCGGTCGGGCGCTGGACGATCTGCCGGCCGAGTTCGCGCGGCTGATGGAGAACGTGGCGGTGGTGGTAGAGGACGAGCCGAACGACGAGCTCCTGCGCGAGATGGGGATGGACCCCGAGCGCGACGATCTGCTCGGCCTCTATCAGGGAGTTCCGTTGCCGGCCCGCGATACGTTTTATTCGGCGCTGCCCGATCGGATCGTCATCTACCGGGGGCCGATCTGCCGAGCCAGCCGGACGCGCGCCGAGGCGATCCAGGAGATCCGGGACACCGTGGTGCACGAGCTGGGGCACCACTTCGGCTTCGAGGAAGAAGACCTGCCGTACTAGGTGCCAGGCCTGCAAGATGCAAGTTCGTAGGCCGAGCGGCGACCATAGCCGGCTCTACCTTGCATCTTGCAGGCCTGGCACCTACAGCCGGAGGACGAGCTTGACCATGTCGTGCGGATTGCCGTCCGGGTCGCTGCCGTAGTCGGGGATCGGGATCTCCTGGAAGCCGAGACCACGCAGGGTTGCGACCGCGTCGGCCTCCAGATCGGAGATCAGCATGCAGGTCAGGTGGCGGAGGCCGTAGGCGCGCCCGATGCTGATGAAGTTGTTGATCAGCAGGGTGCCGAGTCCCTGTCCCCGGTAGGCCGGGTGGAGCAGCCACGACAGCCGTCCGACCATCCGCAGTGGCCCGCCTTCGCGGCGCTTGAGGGTGGCGTCGGCGACCACCCGCTGGTCGTCGAACGCGAGCAGCGGCAGGACGGTCGAATAGTCGATGTTGCGGCCCCACGACTCGATCAGCGATCGGTCCTCGACGTGGTGCCAGGCGAACCGGCGCACGTCGGCCGGCAGGCTCTGAAAGAACTCGAACAGGGCGTCGGTGTCCAGCTCGGTGAACGGGCGAAGGAGTGCGCGCCGCCCGTCTCGCAAGACGGCTTCCTGGGGGAATCTCTTGGGCATTCTGTGGGTCTTCGCTGGCGCGCGGGCCGGGCCGGCGCGCGGCCCGGTGAGACTAGCACGCTCCGGCCGGTCGTGATCGGGTAATCTGTCGCCGATGACGATCCAGGTCGGAGAGCGGATTCCGTCGCTCAGCCTGCGAACGATGACCGCCGAAGGCGTTCGCTCGGTGACCACGGAGGAGCTCTTCGACGGCAAGCGGGTGGTCCTGTTCGCGGTGCCCGCGGCGTTCTCACCGGACTGCTCCGATACCCATCTCCCCGGCTACCAGCTCCGCTCGGCGGACATCAAGGCGACCGGAATCGACGCCATCGTCTGCATCGCCGTGAACGACGCCTTCGTCATGGACGCCTGGGCGCGGGCCCGGGAAGTCGGCGACGACATCCTCATGCTGGCCGACGCCAACGGCGAGTTCGCCCGCGCGGTCGGCCTCGAGCTCGACGGCCGCGGGTTCGGCCTCGGGATCCGCTCGCAGCGCTACGCGGCGCTGCTCGACGACGGCGTGGTCGAGGCGCTGGAAGTCGAGCCCGGCCCCGGGGTGACGGTCAGCTCCGCCGAGGCGATGCTGACGGCACTGCGCGAGTCACGAACCGAAGCTACCTAGCCTCTCAGGATGCGCTCTACCCGCCGTCGCGCCGCGGCGACCGGCGTCTCGTTCTCGCGCTCGGCCTCGGTCAGGATCTCGCCGACGGTCTGACCGACGGTCTCCATCCTGCGCAGGATCTCGTCGCCATCGGTCACGCCCTGCTCGAGCAGGGCGAACGAGAGTGCGCCACCGGCGTTGATGATGTAGTCGGGCGCGTAGACGATGCCGCGCTCCCGGAGCCGCGCGCTGTCGGTCTCTTCGGCGAGCTGGTTGTTGGCCGAGCCGCCGACGATCTTGCACTTGAGCCGCGGAATGGTGTCGCGATTGAGAGTCGCGCCGACCGCGCACGGCGCGTAGACGTCGCACTCGGTGCCGTAGAGGTCCCCATTGGCGACCGCCTCGCCGCCCAGCTCCGAGGCCAGCGCCGCGGCGCGCTGTTCGTCGAGGTCGTTGATCAGGACCCGGGCACCGGCGTCCGCCAGGAGCTTCGCCAGGCCGGCGCCGACGTTGCCGACGCCCTGGACCAGGACCGATCTGCCCGCCGGCGAGTCGTCACCGAGGACCACGCCCATCGCGGCCCGAATGCCGCTGTAGACGCCCTGGGCGGTGAACGGGCTCGGATTGACCTTCTCGCCGTCCCGGAAGCCCTGGACGTGTCGGGTCCGCTCGGCGACGGTCTTCATGTCGTCGGTGGTGATCCCGAGGTCCTCACCCGTGCGAAACGAGCCCTTGAGCGACTCGACCAGCTCGCCGTAGCGGTGCAGCAGACCGGTTCGCACCTCGCCCTCGAGCGGCTTCTCGAGCGCCAGAACCGCCTTGCCGCCGCCACCCGGAATGCCGATGCCGGCCCACTTGTAGGTCATCCCCTCGGCGAGGCGCATCCCGTCCAGGAGCGCTTCGTCCAGATCGGGGTATACCTTCATCCGGGTACCACCGGTGGGTGGGCCGAGCTTGTCGTTGTGGAGACAGATGAAGATCCACGTACCGGTCGGCTTGTCGTAGCGGCAGACCACTCCCAGGCCGTCCCATGCGGCCGTCAGTCCGGAGATGCCTCTTCCCATGCTCGGATTGTAGCCCAGGCGCGGCGTTAGGCAGACGCCGCAACGCCAGGTAGTATTGGCCGTCCGATGAATCCGGTCAGTCTGCTCGGTCTGGTGGCCCTGCTCGGTCTGGCGTGGGCCCTCTCGTACCACAAGCGGCAAGTTCGGCTGCGCCCGGTGGTGTGGGGACTCCTGCTCCAGTTCACCCTCGCGCTGGTCATCCTGCGCGAGGATCGGTGGAGCTATGTCGGCATGGTCCTGCTCGGTCTGCTGATCGTCAGCTACCTGCTGCGTGGCGAAGCGGAGCGGGGCGAGAGGGACTGGAAGCGGATCGGCATGGTCGTGCCGGTGGCGCTGGCGGTCGGCTATCTGATGACGCTGATCCCGGCGCCCGCAGACACCTACCTACTTCTGCTGCTGGTCGCGTTCATGGTCGTGCGCGGCTGGGTCGGCATACCCGCGAAATACCAGGCCTACGCCGGCGCTCTGTTCATGGCCCTGGGCATCGCCATGCTGATCTCCCGTCAGATTCCGGGCAAGGAGATCTTCCAGGGCTTCAGCGATGGGGTCGCCGGCTTCCTCAACCTGTCCGACTACGGTGCGCGTTTCCTGTTCGGCAATCTGGCCGACCCCGCCCACTTCGGACCGGGTACCAGCTGGCCCGGCTTCGGGGTGCAGTTCGCGTTCAAGGTGCTGCCGACGATCGTCTTCTTCGGCGGCTTCATGGCGGTCCTCTACTACCTCGGCATCATGCAGAAGCTGATCATGTCGATCAGCCACTTCATGCGCTGGACGATCGGGACCAGCGGCGCCGAGACGCTCTCGTGCAGCGCCAACATCTTCGTCGGCCAGACCGAGGCACCGCTCCTGATCCGACCGTTTCTGCCCGAGATGACCAGGTCGGAGCTGCTGACGGTGATGGTCGGCGGCTTCGCGACCATCGCTGGAGGCGTGTTGGCCGGCTACATCGCCCTCGGGGTCCCGGCGGGTCACCTGGTGGCGGCGACGGTGATGTCGGCACCGGCGGCGCTGGTGGTCGGCAAGATCATCTACCCCGAGCTCGAGCATTCGCAGACCGCCGGGGACGTCGAGCTGCCCGACATCGAGAGCGGCAGCAACGTGATCGAGGCGGCGACCAACGGCATCACCGACGGCCTGAAGCTGGCGGTCAACGTCGGTGCCATGCTGGTCGGCTTCATCGCGCTGATCGCGGTGGTCGACGTCCTGTTGAACTACCTCGATTCGATCATCGACGGCAGACTGCTGGGAGGCGACGTCATCACCTACTCGGCGGGCGGCATGTCGCCGATCACCAGCGAGTTCACCGGCTACTTCCCCGGCTCGCTCCAGACGCTCTTCGGCTGGCTGCTGCGGCCGGTAGCCTGGCTGCTCGGAGTGCCCTGGGCGGACGCCGCCAAGGTCGGCAATCTGCTCGGCGTCAAGCTGTCGCTCAACGAGTTCGTCTCGTTCGGAGCGCTCGGCAACTACATTCGGGACGGCGAGCTGAGCGAGCGGGCGATCGTCGTTTCCACCTACGCGCTGTGCGGCTTCGCCAACTTCTCGTCGATCGGCATCCAGATCGGCGGCATGAGCGCGCTCGCCCCCGAGCGACGGACCGACCTGGCCACGGTCGGCTTCAGGGCGATGCTCGGGGGCGCGCTGGCGTCCTGGCTGACCGCGACGATCGCCGGAATACTCATCTGAGCCGCTCGCTCCGTCCCCTGGCTCCGCTCCTACTCGCCGCCCTGGCCGTTGCCGGCGCGGGTCGAGTCGCCGAGGCCAAGCGCCTGGCGGTGCTGACCGACGGCGCCTTCGAAGAGTGGGGTAAGCGTCGGCCGAGGATCGTCGACAGTGACGGCGACGGCGCTGCCGGCGGCCTCGACCTCGGCCGGCTCTGGCTGGCCGACGACGGCGAGGCGCTCTTCCTGCGGCTCGAGGTCGGGCGCGAGACCCTGCTCCAGAATCCACCTTCGGCCGCGGCCGGCAACCGGCTCAGGCTCTACCTCGACCTCGACGGCAAGAGGTCGACCGGCGTCGCGGTCGGCGTTCTGGGCGTCGATCTGGAGCTCCGGTTCGGCGAGCGTCAGATCGTCCGCTACGACGCGGACGGCGCTCCCAGCCAGGAGCGAGCCGGGTCCGGAATCTACCAGGCGATGCCGACCCACTCGTCCGAGACCTTCGAGATCCGGGTTACTCTCCCGGCGGAGGTGCAGGCGAGCGGCGCCGAGGCGCTCGTGGAGCGACGGCGGAAGGTCCGGATGGTCTTGCAGGAAGAGGGAGCCGGCGGCGACCGGCTGCCGAACCGCGGCGTCCTGGTCTACCGGTTGGCCAAAAAGCGGGTCGGACCGCCGGCGCCGATCGGGCTCGGCCGATCGGGCGAGCGGTCGATCCGGATTCTCAGCCTGAACGTCGAGGACTCGCTGATCGGCGTGGTGCCGGAGATCTACGAGGCCCTGTTCAAGGCGCTCCAGCCCGACGTGATCTGTCTGCAGTCCCTGGCCGACTGGAGCGCCCAGCGGACGCGGCAGTTCGTCGCCGGCGTACTCCCCGGGCGCTGGTCCGCGGTCCGGGTCGGTGACGTCCACACGGTGAGCTCGTTCGGCATCCGCTCGGCCGAGGCGGTCGACGGCAACCTGGTGACCCACATCGGGCTGCCGTCGCGGCTGGGCGATCGCGATGTGGTGATCTTCAATGCCCATCCGCCCTGTTGCGCCAACGACGCCGGCCGCGACCGGGAGGTCGACAACCTGATGGCGACCTGGCGCGATCTCCTCGGCGGCGCTGGCCCGTTCGCGATCGATCCCGAGGACGCGATGGTACTGCTCGGTGACTTCAACCTGGTTGGCTACCGGCGTCAGCTCGAGGCGCTCCGCGACGGCGTCTTCGTCGACCCGGCGAACGGCCCCGACTTCGATCCGGGCCGCTCGGACGGATCGCTGCGCGAGGCGCCGCTCCGCCACACCCACCGCCGGCTGATCCACACCTGGCGGCGGGCCTCGTCGCCGTTCGCGCCGGGCAGGCTCGATTTCGTCTTCTACACCGGCGACGCGCTCGAGGAGCTGGCCAGCTTCGTGCTCGATACCGAGGGCATGCCGGCCGACGTTCTGGACGCGGCGGGGCTGACCCCGACCGACTCGCTGCTGGTATCCGACCACCTGCCGCTGGTGGTCGACTTCTCGGTCCGCGAGCGCTAGCGCGCGGTGACGATCTCGGCGGGGTTGCCGCGCAGCACGCAGCCGCCTTCGAACCGGCGATCGACCACCGAGCCGGCGGAAACGATCGTGTTGTCGGCGAGCTGCGAGCCGTCGAGGATGGTCGAGCCGGCGCCGATCCACACGTTGTCGCCGATGCGGATCCCCTTCGACGTGTGGCCCTGGTCCGCCAGGTGCACGTCCTGGTGGTCGATGACGTAGTTGCTCGGCACGATGGTCACGTTCGGTCCGCAGACCAGGTTGCGTCCGATCTGCAGGCCGCCGGGTCCCGAGCCGATGAAGCAGCCGTTGGCGAAGCTCGATCGTTCACCGATCACCAGCGGTCCCTTGTCGGCTTTCAACTTGGTGAACGAGCCGATGGTGGTCCCGCGACCAAGCTCCAGGTTGGGCGACAGCTCGACCTCGGCCCGCGGGCTCACCTTGGCCCGGAAGCGGAGGTAGAGGTAGAGAGTGACGAGCGGGCGCGGGATCAGGAAGCGCCGGGCCATGGTCGCGAGCGGATGTGGGTCACCGCGTCCGTAGACGCCGGTATCGTCGCACGCGGCGCCGTTGCGGCTCCGGAGGTGCTCCGCCAGTCCGGTGACGGTCGGATGTCGAAAGAGCTCGACCATGGCGAGCTCGAGGTCGAGCCGCTCCTGAAGCTCGCTCCGGACCCGGTGAAGGAGGAGCGAATGGCCGCCCAGGGCGAAGAAGTCGTCGTCGACTCCGATCGGTGCGATCTCGAGAGCCTGCTCCCAGGCGGCCGCGATCGAGCGCTCCAGCTCGTCCGCCGGCGGCGCACCGCCCGGCGCCCGGCGGAGAGGTTGGGTCGGCTCGGGCAGGGCGTTCCGGTCGACCTTGCCGCTGCCGGTCAGGGGCAGCTCGGGCAGCTCGACGAACGCCGAGGGGACCATGTGAGCGGGCAGTCGATTGGCCAGATGGGCGCGTAGCTGGTCGACCGCCGGCGTGTCGGCGTCGATCTCCGGTACCAGATACGCGACCAGCCGCTTGTGTCCGGTCGAGTCGTCGCGCGCGACCACCACCGCCGTCTTCACGGCCGGGTGCGCCTCGAGTGCGCTCTCGGTCTCGCCGGGCTCGACCCGGAAGCCCCGGATCTTGACCTGGTGATCGATCCGCCCCAGGCACTCGAGCGAGCCGTCGTCGGTGAACCGCGCGAGATCACCGGTTCGATAGAGGCGGCCGTCGCCGGTAGCCTCCGAGGGTGAGGCGACGAAGCGGTCGGCGGTCAGCTCGAGACGGTTCCGATAGCCGCGCGCGAGCCCGTCCCCGCCGATGACCAGCTCTCCGGTCTCGCCGGCGGGAACCGGCCGCAGCGACCCGTCGACGACGTAGACTCGGGTGTTGGCGATCGGTCGACCGATCGAGATCGGCGTCGAAGCGTCGCGGACCCTCGCCAGGGTCGACCAGACGGTCGTCTCGGTCGGCCCGTAGACGTTCCAGAGAGCACCGCAGCGGCTCAACAGGCGCTCGGCGAGCAGCGGCGACATCGCCTCGCCGCCGCACAGCGCGGTCAGCTTCGGATTACCACGCCAGCCGGCGTCGAGCAGCAACCGCCAGCTCGCGGGTGTCGCCTGCATCAGGGTCACTCCGGATTCCTCGAGCGCGGCGGCCAGCAGGACACCGTCGGCCGCCACCTCGCGGCTGACCAGGTGCAGGCGCGCTCCGACCACCAGCGGCAGGAAGAGCTCGAGCACCGAGATGTCGAATGAGACGGTGGTGACCGCCAGTACGACATCGCTCTCGCTCAGGCCCGGCTCGCGGGCCATCGAGGTGAGGAAGTTGACGACGCTCCGATGCTCGATCTCGACTCCCTTCGGTCGCCCGGTGGAGCCCGAGGTGTAGATGACATAGGCGAGGTTGCGGGGGCGGGCGCGGGCGGCCGGCCTCGGGGTGATCCCGTGGCTGCCCGGGACCGGCTCGTCCTCGAGGTCGAGCACCGGGACGGCGACCGGCGGGCAGCGGTCGGCCACCGAGCGCTCGGTCAGGAGCAGCTCGGCCTCGGAGTCCTCGAGCATCAGGCCCAGACGGTCGGCGGGGTAATCGGGGTCGAGCGGCAGGTAGGCCGCCCCCGACTTGAGCACGCCGAGCAAGGCGACCGGCAGCCGCGGCGAGCGGCGGAGCAGGACGCCGACGGTCGAGCCCGGCCCGAGACCGCGATCGATCAGCCGCTCGGCGACCAGGTTGGCCCGACGCTCGAGCTCGCCATAGCTGAGGACCTCGCGGGCGCAGGTGATCGCGATCCGAGCCGGATCACGATCGACCTGCCGCTCGAACAGCGCCTGGACCGAAGCGTCGCGCGGGTAGTCGGCGGCCGTGTCATTCAGGCGGTCCGGAGCCGGGGCGATCGCCGGGCCGGTAGGCGGGGCGGGCAGCACGAGTGAGAGCCCCCGCGTCATTTCGGCTCCGAGGGCCGCGTGCGGCCGGGCTGGCGCTCGCCTTGCATCACCCGTCGGTCGTGGCGAGCCCGATCGGCGGACAGTAGAATCGCGCCGCGGGGTGCGGCGGGCGTGGACCCACCGGTCGAGAGATTCGAGTATTTCAATATAACTCTTTTGTTATCTTGTATTTACGAGAGGTACCATTGTACTCCTTTCGGCGTTCTTTTGCCACGATCCAGGTCTCGACCCGAGGTCGGGCATGAGTGGGGGAGAGGTGCTGGCGGCCGGCGGCGTGATCCTACGCGGGTCGGGCGAGCGTGCCGAGCTCCTGGTTATCCACCGACCGAAGTACGACGACTGGAGCTTTCCCAAGGGCAAACTCGCCTCGGGCGAGTCGTTCGAAGAGGGTGCGGTGCGGGAGGTGCTCGAAGAGACCGGGCTGACCTGCCGGCTCGACGCTCCTCTCTCCACCGTCCGGTACCTGGACTCCCGGGGTCGCCACAAGGAGGTCCGGTACTGGTTGATGGCGGTCGAGCGAGGCACGATCGAGTCGCGACCCGCGGACCACGAGGTCGACGAAGTCCGATGGATCCCACCGGCCGACGCCGGCGAACTTCTCTCATACGAGCGCGATCGCGAGCTACTGGCCGAGGCTCTCGGAATCCTTGCCGGCCGCGCTACGTAGGTAGGCAAACGATGAAGCGAAACTCGCTGGTGCCACTCCTGACCCTCGCGCTCTGGGTGATCGCCTTCCGGGTGAGCGCCGAAGCGCCGACCTGCCTCCCCTGCGCGGGTCTGATCGTCGAGGACCCGTCGCTGTTCACGGAGCTTCTCGCCGCGGAGACGATGTCCGAGGACGAGGCGTTGTTCGTGAAGTGGGTGGCCTCCGCGGGTCCGGCGGACGCTGTCGCGTCGCGGGCGGTCAGTGCGGCGGGCGCGATCCCCTGGCTCGCGGTCGAGTTCGAGACTCCGCCCCCCCTGCTGGCCGGCATCGAGAGCCTGGAAGCGGAGCTACGCCAGCTGGCCGAGCTCGCTGCCGGCGCCGCCGAAACCACCCACTTTCAGCTCGGCTGGCGCTCCGACGGCCAGAGCGATCCGGAGGAGTACGCCTTTCTGATCAAGCGGGCAGCGGTCGCGATCTCGGGTGCCCAGCCGTCGGCGCAGGTTTTCGCGAGCGTCGGCGACAGCAGCCGGTCCTACCTCGAGAGCCTGTTCGCCGAGGAGATCGCGGCCTACGTCGACGGCGTCACCCTGGCGCCACCTCTCGACGCGACGCTGGCGACGACCGCTCCGCTCCTGCAGTCGCTCGATCCGGGCATCGCGATCGCCGCGGACTCGCTCGGAGAGCCCGCGGAGCCGTCCGAGGTCCTCGCCCGGGCCGGCCAGCTCGCCACCGCCGGAGCTTCGATCGCGCTGTTCCGGACCGGTGAGGCGACCGCCCGCAGGTTGGCTCCATTTCGCCGGCTCGCCACCAACTTCGCGGGCGATCTGTCGATCGATCCCTACTCGGTGCCGAGCGGAGCGCTCGAGGCCTGGAGCTTCGTGCGCGGCGAAGACCTATCGCTGCGGGTCGTGGTGCGGTCACCGCCGGGCGCGAGTTCGGTCCGTCTCGAGTTCCCGGACCCCCATCTGCACAACCCGGCGGTGATCGATCTGGACAGCGGAACGCCCTTGCCGCTCTACGGACTGCGCACCGGGAGCGGTTTCGAGGTCGAGGTCGAGGGGCCGCCGACGGTGATGTTGATGAGTCTCGATCGGATGACCGCGGCCGAGCTCGAGGGGGTCGAGGGCGTCGAGGAGACGCTGACCGTCGAGGACACCCGGCAGATGCCGGTGGAGGAGATCTTGCGCCGGCTGCAGGCGTTCGAGGACGCCCAGGCCCGCCGGCTACATCACTACCAGGCGACCAACACCGCCCACCTGCGGTTCCAACTCGGCACCGGTGCGCAGTCGGTCGACGCCACCTTCCGTGGCGACTACTTCGAGCGCCAGGGAGAGAGCTACGACTGGGCGTGGAGAGAGTTCCTGGTCAACGGGGTCAAGTGGCGGAACAAGACGATCCCCGAGATCCCGCTACTACAGCCCGAGCGCGCCGCCTCGCTGCCGGTGGAGATCAACTTCACCCAGGAGTACCGGTATCGGCTGCGCGGTACGGCGACCGTTCAGGGACGTGACTGCTGGGTGGTCGACTTCGAGCCGGCCGTGGCTGTCGAAGAGGGGCGGAGCCTGCATCAGGGCACGGTCTGGATCGATCGCGAGATCTACGCGCGAGTGCAGACCCGAGCCGTGCAGCTCGGCCTCAAAGGTGACGTTCTGTCGAACGACGAGACCATCTACTTCGCCCCGGTGACCGCAGACGGGCAACCGGCGCTCTGGGCCGCCACCAGCTACTACCTGCCGGTGCGGCTGGTCGGACAGCAGATCTGGTCGATCCTGAGCGCCACCACGATCGTCGAGCGCGAGCTGGAGCTGACCGATATCGAGATCAATGGTGACCAGTTCGAAGAGCGGCGGCAGGCGATGCTCGACTCGGAGCTGACCATCGTCCGCGACACCGACAAGGGCTTCCGATACCTCACGATCGACAAGGAGACCGGCGAGCGGGTGCTCCAGGAGGAGCTCGATACCAGCCGGCGTTTCCTGGTCGGTGGGGTTCTGCAGGACGAGTCGCTCGACTTTCCGATCCCGCTGGCCGGCATCAACTGGCTCTGGCTCGACTGGCGCGGCAAGGGCTCGCAGGCCAACGTCTTCTTCGCCGGCGCGCTGTTCAATGTCGCCCTGACCGACCCGAGCTTTCGCGATAGCAAGTTCGATGTCGGCTTCGACGTCTTCGGCCTCGCCATCGCCGGCACCGACACCCTCTTCCGTGACGGGGTCGAGGTCAATCAGGAGGACGTCGAGGTCCTATCACCCAGCCTCGACCTCAAGATCGGCAGGCCGTTCGGCAACTTCTTCAAGCTCGACTTCGAGTACGAGCTCGAATGGCGCAAGTTCAGCCGCGCGGACGACACCGCGCCCGAGTTCGTCATCCCACGCGACCACTTCAATCACGGCTTCACGCTGGTCGCACGCTACAACCGGAGGGGCTACCGATTCCGGTTGCACGGCAACTACACCGTCCGCAGCGAGTGGGAAGAATGGGGCCTGCCGGCCAACGAGGACTTCGACCCCGACTTCGACACGTTCGAGCGCTGGGGGGCGAGCGTTGGCAAGACCTGGCACCTGCCGAACTTCCTCAAGTTCGGCCTGGAGCTCGAGTATCTAGACGGTCATCGCCTCGATCGCTTCAGCAAGTACGAGTTCGGCCCGTTCAGCGACATCACCGTCCGTGGCTACCAGAGCGACAAGGTCAGGGCCGAGGAGGTCCTGGCGGCGCACCTCAGCTACGGCTTCGGGCTGGGCGAGCTCTTCCGTCTCGACCTCCTGGGCGACGCCGCCTGGGCGACCGACCAGACGAGCGGCTTCGATCAGGAGTTCCTGGGCGGAGTGGGCGTGGCCGGCACGGTGGTCGGACCGTGGCAGACGGTGATCAATCTCGACGTCGGGGTCGCGGTCGCCGGCCCGGACAGCGGCGTCACCGCCTTCCTCACCGTCCTCAAGCTCTTCAACCAGTAGCTAGCCGGCGGCCGATCGGTGCCCGGCGCTCAGGCCCTCGGCCAGCCGCTGGCTCAGGTCCGCGGCGGTCATCGGCTCGGCCATCAAGAAGCCCTGCTGCTCGTCGCAGTCGAGACCGCGGAGGAAATGGAGCTGGGCCGCGGTCTCGACGCCCTCCGCGATGACCCGCAGGCCGAGACTCTGACCCATCGCGATGATCGCCTTGGCGATCGCCTCTTTCTGGGGCAGGCCGGGGACGTCGCGGATGAAGCTGCGATCGATCTTGAGCGCGTCGACCGGAAAGCGCGTCAGGTAGCTGAGCGACGAGTAGCCGGTCCCGAAGTCGTCGATCGCGAGCTTCAGACCCAGAGCGCGCAGCTCGGCGAGCTGGCTCAGCTCGTTGTCGTCGGCGCCGAGGATGACGCTCTCAGTAAGCTCGAGCTCGAGGAAGCGGGGATCCAGCCCGGTGCCGCTGAGGACGCGGCGGACGGTCGGCAGCAGGCCACTGCCGAGGAACTGGCGATTCGAGATGTTGGCGGCGATCCGGAATCGGCCGTCGTACTGCTCCTGCCACCTGCGCGCCTGGCGGCAGGCGGTCTCCAGCACCCACTCACCGACCTCGTGGATCAGGCCGATCTCTTCGGCGAGCGGGATGAACACCGCGGGGGAGATCGTCCCCAGCTCACTGTGGTGCCATCGGAGGAGCGCCTCGGCACCGACGATAGAGTTGTCGGCGACCCGGAACTGCGGCTGATAGTTGAGCTCCAGCTCCCCACGGTCGAGCGCCCGGCGCAGGTCGGCCTCCAGGGTCAGGCGCTCGCGCGCCGCCTCGTTGAGCGACTCGGTATAGAACTGGCAGCTTCTCCCCTCGGTCTCTTTGGCGTGCTCGGCGGCCAGGTGGGCGTTGCGGAGCAGCTGCTCGGCGGTGTCGCCGTCGTGCGAGAAGATGCCGATGCCGATATTGGCGGTGACGAAGATCTCCTGGCCGGCGACGGCGAACGGCTCCGCCAGAGCTTCACCCAGCCGCTGCGCGATCATCGCGGTGGCGTCGATGTCCGCCAGGTGGGTCAGGAGAATGACGAACTCGTCGCCGTCGAAGCGCGACACCAGGTGCTGGTGGTGATCGCGCGCCGCCCGTGCCACCAGATCGGTGGAGCGGACGCACTTGACGATCCGCAGCGCCGCCTGACGAACCAGCTCGTCGCCCGCCGAGCGCCCGAGACTCTCGTTCACTTGATTGAGGCGATCCAGGTCGACGAACAGGACGGCGGTCGCATCGGTTCTGAACCGCGGGTCTTCGAGGAACCGCTCGAGCGTCTCGGTGAACGAGCGGCGGTTCGGGAGGCCAGTGATGCCGTCGTAGTAGGCCATGTAGCGGGCCTTCTCCTCTGCCTCCCGCTGCTCGGTCACATCCTGGATCGTACCGGTGACCCGCGTCAGGTGACCGCTCTCACCGAGCAACGCCTCGGCGTGCTGGCGGACGAACCGCTCAGCGCCGTCGGCGGTGCGGATTCGATACTCGAAGTCGACGATCGGCGTCCCCTCCAGAAGCTCGTCGACGGCACTCAGGAACTGCTGCCGCTGATCCTCGTGGACGAAGAGGGCGAGCTCCTGGAGGCTGGACGGGCGGTGCCCCTCCGGCATTCCGAAGATCCGGCGTAACTCGCCCGAGGAGAAGAGCCGGTCCTTCCCTGGCACCCACTCCCAGTAGCCGAGCTTGGCGATCCGCTGGGCGTTGGCGAGCTTCGCCTGGCTGAGGCGGAGCCGCTCTGCCGATCGGCTCGACCGGAGGATGTACTCGAGCCGGTGCCCGAGCACCAGCCAATTCAGGGGCTTGTTGATGAAGTCGGTCGCCCCGGCCTCGTACGCCTGTTCGATCGATTCGACGTCGTCGAGGCCGGTCATCATCATGACCGGCGTGAAGCGCCCGGTGGTCGACTCGCGCAAGGTCCGGCAGGTCTCGAAGCCGTCCATCCCCGGCATCTGCACATCGAGCAGGACGACGTCCGGCAGATGCTCGTCGAACGCCGTGAGCGCGTCCGTCCCGTCCGCGGCCTCGACGACCACGAACCCGGCGCGCTCGAGCGACTGGCGAGCGAGCAGGCGCATCATCTTGTCGTCGTCGACGACCAGGACCAGCCCGTGACCGCGCTCTGTTTCGCCCGGGTCTCTCATGCCGCTCTGTGCCATTCTTCCTCCAGCACTCGCCGTGCTCTGGCAAACGACTTTTCGATTCTGATGATCAACTGGGCCGCGCCATCCGTGGAGCTGGCGCGCATTTGCGCTTCGAGATCGCGACTCAGCTGCGACACCTCGATCGCCCCCAGATTCGCGCTGCTCGACTTGAGACGATGCGCCGAGCGCTGCACCGTAGCGAGGTCACCGCTGTCGAGCCCTTCCTGCATGTCGGCGAGCATCTGGGGAGCGTCGTCGAAGTAGCTCTGGATGACCGTGGTGATCAGGCTGTCGTCGCCCTCGGGCGACAGCGAGCGGATGATCTCGAGTGGCCGCGGATCGATCGGCGAGCTGGCGCCGGCGACGGTCTCGTCGAGCTCGTCCCAATCGATCGACGTCTGGCCCCCGGCGTCGCCGGCACCGTCCGGGGCCTGCCAGCTCTCGTCGAAATGACGCCGCAGTGTCAGCTTGAGCTGCTCGTAGTCGAACGGCTTGCTCAGGTAGTCGTCCATGCCGGCGGCCGCGCAGCGCTCGCGGTCACCGGCCATGGCGCTCGCGGTCATGGCGACGATCGGCATCGTCGGGGCGATGCCGAGCGCGTCCGCGTCCGGACGGACGCGTCGCTCGCGCGCGCGGATCGTGCGGCTCGCCTCGTAGCCGTCCATCTCCGGCATCTGGCAGTCCATCAGGACCAGGTCGTAGGGGATTGCAGCGGTCGCCTCGACCGCCTGCATCCCGTCGCCGACCACGTCCACCTCGACCCCGAGGCTCTCGAGCATCGCCCGGGCCACTGTCTGGTTGGTCGGGTTGTCTTCGACCACCAGAACTCGCTTCGTAGCCGGGGTGCTGCTCTCGGGCGGAGGCTTCGGGCTCACCGCCTCGGGCGTCTCCTCCGGAGCTTGGTCTGTCTTGTCGGCGCCGCTCAGGAAGCGCAGTAGCTCGGCTCGGCGCACGGGCCTGCGCAGGCAAGCCTCGATCCCGAGCCGCTGTGCCTCGCGCTCGCGTCTGTAGTCCATCGGGGCCAGCAGCGCGACCCGGACCTCGGGCGCCAAGCTGCGGAGCGCGTCCTCCAGTCCGGCTCCCCCGCGCTCGAGCAAGGAGACGTCGATGAACGCGACGTCGAAGGTCTCGCCCTCCCGAATCGGGATTCGCGGAGGCGTGCCGTCGAGGCGAGTCGTCGCGCGAGTCGAGACGCCCCATTCCCGCAGGTGGTCGGCCAGGATCTGGGCTCCCAGCTGGCTGTCGTGCGCGATGAGAGCGCTCACGCCAGGGAACGCGGGCGTCGTCTCGGCCAGCGCGGCCTCCGCCTGGCAGCCGAGCGTCGCCGAGAAGCGGAAGCTCGAGCCCCTGCCTGGCTGACTCTCGACCCAGATTTCACCGCCCATCATCTCGACCAGCTGTCTGGAGATCGAGAGACCGAGTCCGGTGCCGCCGTACTTCCGGGTGGTCGAGCCGTCGGCCTGGCGGAACGACTCGAAGACGCGCACCTGGGTGTCGGTGTCCATGCCGATGCCGGTGTCCTCGACCGTGAAGAGCACGTCGGCCTGCTGCACCTCGGGCTTCGGGTAGACCGCGACGTTGACCATCACGTGGCCGCGATCGGTGAACTTGATGGCGTTGCCCACCAGGTTGGCGAGCACCTGTCGCAGACGGGTCGGGTCGCCGGCGAGTTTCGGCGGCATCCCCTCGGGGATCACGTGGAAGAGCTGGAGGTCTTTCTGCTGCGCGTTCTCGGAGACGAGCTCGATCACCTCCTCGACCAGTTGACGGAGATCGAACTCCACCGTCTCGAGCGTCAGGCGGCCGGCCTCGATCTTCGACAGGTCGAGCAGATCGTTGAGCAGGTTGAGCAGGTGACGCGCCGAGCGGTCGGCGGTCGCTGCGAAGCGCTGCTGACGCTTGGTCAGCTCGGTCTGTTGGAGGAGCTCGACCATGCCCAGAACGCCGTTGAGCGGCGTCCGAATCTCGTGGCTGATGTTGGCGAGGAACTGGGACTTCGAGCGGCTGGCCAGCTCCGCCAGCTCCTTGGCCTTGGTGGCCGCCGCCAGCTCGCGGACGCGGTCGAGGCGGGCGCGAGAGCCGCGGATGGCAGCCAGAAGGAGCAAGCCGGCCACCAGCACGTAGATCGACTTGGCCAGCGGCGTCGCCCAGGGCGGCGGTTGTACGTCGAGCTCGACGGTCAGCTCGTTCTCGTTCCAGCTGCCGTCTTGGTTGGTGGCGCTGACGGTCAGGACGTAGCGGCCCGGGTCGAGGCCGGCGTAGCCGATCCGCCGGTGGGTGCCGAGGTCGATCCAACGGTCATCCAGGCCCTGCAGGCGGTAGCGGTAGATGATCCGCGACGGCGCGGCGAAGTCGAGCGCCGCGAACTCGAACTCGAAGAACCGGTCCTGGTAGTCGATCTGGAACGCGTCGATCGTCGCACTGGCGACGTCGGCGACCGTCTGGTTGCCGATCCGGGCGCGGGTCAGGACGATCGGCGCCTGGTAGCCGCTGTTCCTGAGGCGCTCGGGTCGAAACGTGTTGAAGCCGTTTATGCCGCCGAAGAAGAGCTCGCCGGTCGGAGAGCGATACGCCGCTGCGAAGTTGAACTCGTTGCTCTGCAGGCCATGGCTCTCGTGGTAGTGGGTGAACTCCTCGGTTTCGGGGTTGAACCGGGTCAACCCACGATTGCTGCTCAGCCAGAGCGAGCCGGTGCGGTCGAGGACGATCCCGTAGACGATGTTGCTGAGCAGACCGTTGCGCTGGGTGTAGCTCTGGAAGTGGGGCCGGCCGAGGCTCCGGTGCTCGGCGGCCCAGAGGCTGAGGCCGCCACCCTGGGTCCCCAGCCAGAGGTTGCCGGCGTCGTCCTCGACAATCGCCCAGACGTCGGTGCTCAGCAGGCTCTGCGGGGTGTCGTCGAGCGGCCGGAACGAGGTGAAGGTCTCGGACTCCGGGTGAAAGATATTCAGGCCGCCACCGTTGGTGCCGATCCAGATTCGCTCGTTTCGATCCTCGTACAGGGCGACGACCCGGTTCGAGCTCAGGCTGGTCGGGTCCGCGGGATCGTGCATGAAGCGGGTGAACCGGCCGGTCGATTTGTCGAACAGGTGGAGGCCGCCACGGTAGGTGCCGACCCAGAAGTGGCCGTGGCTGTCTTCGAGCATCGAGGTCACGCCGGTCGCCGACAGAGCGCTCGGGTCCGACGGATTGGCCTCGTAGCGGGTGACGCGGCCGGTCTCCGGGTCGAGGCGATCGAGCCCGCCGCTATGGGTGCCGACCCAGAGGATCCCGTCGCCGTCGGTGTAGAGAGACATCACGCGGGTGTCGCTGATCGTGTTCGGGCCGTCCGGTGCCCCGGTCAGGTGAGAGAACGTGCCGGTCGCCGGGTCGAGCGCGCTGACGCCACCACCGAAGGTGCCGACGTAGGTCTTCCCATCCGGCGCCGGCGCGAAGGAGGTGACGAAGCTGTCGCGGAGGCGCGTGGGGTCGGTGGTCGAGTGGCGGTAGTGCTTAAACACCTCGGTGGCGCGATTCCACTTGTTGAGGCCACCGTAGGTGCCGATCCAGAGCACACCTCCCCGATCCTCGGTGATCGAGATGATGCTGTTGTGGCTGAGGGTGAACGGCACGTCCGGATCGTGGGTGTAGACGGCGAACGACTCATCGCGGGGCAGCCATTCGTTCAGACCTTCGTCGGTGCCGATCCAGAGGGTGCCGAAACGGTCTTCGAAGATCACCCGGGTCGTGTCCGAGGCGAGCGACGTGGGATGGTCGGGCGAGTGCCGGAAGTGATCGAAGGTTTCGGTCAGCGCGTTGAATCGATTGAGACCGCCGCTGTAGGTCGCTACCCAGACGGTCCCATAGCGGTCTTGCAGGATGTCCATCACCCGGTTGTCGCTCAGCGACCCCATTGAGTCCGGATCGTGCTCGTAGTGGTGGACGGCTCCGGATCGCGGGTCGTACCGAAAGAGCCCGGACCGCTGGGTGCCGAGCCAGAGGTATCCATCCACGTCCTGCAGGATGCCGCGGACGCTGACCGTCTCGCCGGGCTTGAGCTGGATGTGCGTGAACTGGCCGCGCTTCGGGTCGAAGAGATCGAGACCGCTGTCGTCGGTCCCGACCCACACCCGCTCCTGGCGATCCCGGTAGACCACCTGCACCTGGTTGCTGCTCAGGCTCGACGGGTCGGTCTCGGAATGCCGGAAGTGGGAGAAGGTCCCACGAACGGTGTTGAAGCGGCTCAGACCGCCGCCGAGCGTGCCGATCCAGAGCACCCCGCGGTGGTCCTCGACGATCGATCGGATCGAGCCCTTGAGCAGACTGTTGGGATCGTCGGGGTCGTGATCGAAGACCGTGAACTGATAGCCGTCGTAGCGGTTCAGGCCCTCCTGGGTGCCGAACCACATGAAGCCGTTGCTGTCCTGGAGCGTGCAATTGACCAGCGACTGCGACAGCCCGGCCTCCGACGAGATGCGCTCGATCCGGACGTTGCGTGGCTCGGCCGCGTCGGCGGAGGGCGCCAGCGATAGCGCCAGCGCGAGCAAGGCGCCCAGGCAGATAGGCCTCTGCCAGGAGCGGCTGCTGAGACGCGACCGTTTCATCACGACGTTTCCCATGTGGTGGCCGATCGCCTCAACGGGCGACCGTCGCCACCCTCACCCACGCGTTTGGACCGGAGAAGAAGCGGCTCCTCCGATCACTGGAGCACCTGAAGAAAGCAACCTCTGAGCCAGATACATAGACGGGTCGCTATCGGTTCCGGCGTGCAGGGAACCAGGGAAACACTGACTCTTCGGACGGCGTCGCCGGGCTCCGGAGCGCTTGGTCCGCTCGGACTGACAAAAAGTGGCGGTCTCGCCGCCAAGAAAGCGGCGAACGAGGTGGAGGGCTCGGAGCCTGCCGTCCGGTGGAGCTATCCGTTCTCGGACCCGTCGGGTGCCTCGAGCAGCTCCGGAGCGGGCCTGACTCGGAAGCCACGCGCCTGCACGTCGAACTCGACCGAGGCGAAGCCGGGGCTACCCGGGAAGGTCGCCGAGAACGAGGTCATCGCTCCAGGGCCGATCGCCGGCTCGCCGAGCGTCGCCCGCTGGCTCTCGAGGAGGTCGCCCGAGCGGTCGAGGAGTCGCACCATGACCCGAGCGTTGGTGACCACGCTCTCCCCGCGGTTGGCGACCGAGCCGAAGATCTGGAGCGTGTTGGCCTGGACGTCGACGAGGTCCTGCCAGCGGACGACCTCGAGAACGCTCGCCGCGGGTGAGTCCTCGGCCTCCGGTCCGTCCTCGGCCTCCGGCTCGCCGGTCTCCTCGAAGTCCGCGGCGACGTGAGCGACGTCCGCATCGGTGATCACCAACACCGGGCCGCGCGGAGTCGGCTCGGGCTCGGGCTCGGGCTCGACGACCGGCGCGGTGGTTCGCTCGTGGCTGGCGTCGAGGTCGACTTCGCTCGCGCGCAGCGAGTTGAGCCGACCGTCGGGAGTCTGGAAGACCACCAGTGCACCCCGAACCTCCCACTCGCCCGCGGTCTCGATCTCCTCGCCCGACGTCGTGACCAGCCAGTCGGCCGCCGCCGGAGCGGCGGCCGTCAGCACGAGAATCGCTGCCAGGCCGATGAGGCGTAGCATCAGAAGTCCCTCCAGTTGGTCTCGACCGTGCAGACCGGGACCGCCGCCAGGAACTCGATGCCGGTGTCGTCACGGACCGCCTTGATGTTGACGGTGGCGTTCGTGAACCGGCAGTTGCTCGGGAAGAGCTTGCGGATCTCGTTCATCACGTCGGCGAGGTTGTCGGGCAGATCGTCGGCGGTCTGGTCGCCGTCGTCGCCCGGGTTCTTGGTCTGCCCGACCTCGGCGAACGGTGTCGACAAGAAGCCAGCCGGGATCATGAAGAACCGGTCCCCGGACGAGAGCAGTGAGTTGGCGCTGGTGCTGGTGACCACGGTCACCCGGCTGTTGCCGAACCGGCGGCAGACGCCGCCCTCCGCCGTCTCCTCGAGCGGCTGGAAGGACGAGAGCACTGTGATTCCGGCGAGCGAGAACGACTTGGTGATCACTCGCTCGTCATCCTCGAGACGGATGTACCAGCCGTTCGGCGGCTGCTGCAGGTAGTCGGTACCGGTGTTGGTGGTGCCGAAGTTGATCTCCTGGTAGGCGGACTCGGTTCTCGGCAGGATGCCGGCGGTCACGTCGGCCGCCTCGAAGTTGTTGTCCAGGATCATGTAGATCCGGCCTTCGACCAGGCTCGTGCTCCAGAGGTCCTCGCGGTCGCCGGTGCCGAACGACAGCGCGTACTGGCCGAGCTGGGCGACGAAGACCACCGCCGGCTCGAAGTAGATCGGCCGTCCCTGGGTGTTGAAGATCGGGAACGGATCCCACGCCGGGTGGGTGACCCGGTCGCCGGCGCTCGGCACGCTCTCGAGCTGCTGAGCCACGCGGATGTCGGTCTTGTACATGAACCCGCCGGTGGTGCCGAAGTAGATGGTCTCGATGTAGCCGTCCTGATCGAGGTCGACCGCGGCCACGTCGGCGGCGATCGAACCGGCCGGGACGCCGCTCGGCGGGTTCGGTACCCGACGCTTGTAGATCGCCTTGCCGGTCTCGAGATCGATCATGTAGAGATGGTTGCCCTCGGCCTCTTCGATGCCCTTGCGGCCGGGGTCGGAGCCACCGCCGAAGATCGCGACGTACCGGTCGGCTTCCACGGGGTTGCCGCCGTCGTCCTCGAGCACCTTGATGCGACCGATGACCGGCCTCGACCAGGCGTCGCCGAGGTCGGAGAGGCCATTGTCGTCGCTGTCGCACTGGCCGTCGGCGAGCTGCAGGTAGTCGCCGGAGCCGTTCTCACCGCACTCCTCGGTGTCGGTGAACTCGAACAGAACGCTCGGGAACGGCAGGGTATCGGCGCAGCCGCCGTCGAGGCAGGAGGGCACGAAATTCTGCGCCCCGGGTCGCGGCTCGGGCAGCACCGGAAAGCTGTCGCAGTCGGCCAGATCGTCGGGCTGCGTGATGTCGAGAGCGTAATAACCCTTGCCGCCCTCGCGCAGGCCGGCCATGGCGATGGTGCGCCACTCGCGCTCGTCCACTTCGGGAGTGCCGTTGTGGAGCGGGTCGATGTAGATGTCGCCGCTCGCCACCGGCCCGTCGACGGTGAACTCGTGGGAGAGGTTGTCCTTGAGACTGACCAGAGACGGCATCACCGTGCGAGGCACGAAGGAGAAGATCTCGCGGCCGGTGCCGTTGTCGAACTGGCCGGCCACGAACTCCTGGCTGGTGAACGGGTTGGTCTCGCACGAGCCGCGGAAGACACCCGCGTCGAAGGCGTGGAGCTGGCCGCTGTCGCTGCCGGTGAGCAGCATCTTGCGGCGGAACTGCTGCTGGGCGAAGAAGCAGCGGTAGCCACCCGGCGACGCGTCGCAGATGTCGACCAGCGGCAGCGTGCCGCTCCCGGCGACGTCGGAGATCCAGTACTGGAAGTTGTCGGGGTTGCCGATCACCTTCGGATCGGAATGGAAGATGTCGCCGAGCAGGTAATCGAGGGTCGAAGTGTCGCGGGGATCGATCGCCGTCTTCACCTGATGGAAGAAGTCGAGCGTCTCGATCGCCTCGTTGCGGTTGTTGTTGTCGAGCGAGCACGCCGTGTCGGCGAGGTCGCAGATGTCCATACCCACCAACAGGTCGTGCCAGTCCGGGTCGGCCGTCGGCCGCTCGAAGTCGGCACGGTCGGCGGGGATGTCCGAGCCAGGATCGTCCTGGCCGAAGTAGACCCGCCGCTCGTCCTCGTCGTTGCCGAGGTTGTAGTCCCCGACCAGAATCTGGGCCGGACTCGCTGCCTGATCGAGCAACTCGTCGGCGGCGTTCCAGAGGTGACACGAGCTCTCGTCGCTCGGGCTGCAGGTCTTGTCCGGGTCCGGAACCTGGCGGGTGACCGAGGTGCCGTCGGGCAGCTCGATGACCGCGTCCTTGACCGGGATCGGCCGCAGATAGGCGTCGAGGCGACCGGGCCACACCGACTCGCTCTCGAGCGGCAGGAAGCTGGTCAGGTACGCCTTGTCCTGCACCGTCGCCTGGCCCTGCGGGACCGCGGCGGCAGCGAACGAGCGCTGCTGAGCACGGATCGACTGGATGACCGACTTGAGTGCGTCGACCAGCTCGTCCTCGTTGCCGGGCAGGATCGGCCCGGTGATGTCGGTCGTGCCGTCGCCGTCAACGTCGATCGCGTCGGTGCCGCCGTTCTGGGCGATGCAGTTGAGGAAGTTGGTGTTCTGGCCCTGAAGGCCGAAGCCGATCACGAAGGTGCGGACGTCACGATCGTTCTGATTCAGCAGCCGATCGGCGATCCAGCACGGATTGGCGTCGCCGCCGCCGTCGGTCTGACCGGTCTGACTGCCGCTGTAACAGGTCTCGTCACCGTCGGTGATGATCAAGAGGTTGACCGAGCGGCAGCCGAAGAACTCGTCGCCGTCGGGTCCACTCGCGACGCCGTCCCAGACGTCGTAGAAGTTCATGAAGTCGCGCATCGAGTTGCCGATCGGCGTGGCGCCATTGGGGAGCAGGGGCGGCGTGTTGACGTACTGCGGCCGGAGCTCGAGACGTCCGTTGGTCATCTGGTTCGGGTGGTCCCGGAAGTAGGACGCCACCCGGAGGTCGGGCACGATCGACGTGTCCGCCGGATCGTAGTTGGGCGCCAGGCGCTGCAGGATCAGATCGCGGTTCGAGAGCCCCCAGACCGCCTCGCTCTCCCAATCGAGCGGGATCACGTCACCCCGGTCCATGACGCTCGAATGGCGCGTGGCGGGGTCGCCGACGGTCTGGTACTTCAGATTGACGCCCATGGTGTCGTCGGCGCTCGAGTCGTTGTTCGGCTCCCAGCCCCTGCAGGTGTTGGTCGCCCGGTTGTCGTCGGGGTTCCAGAAACCGTTCGGGTTGCCGGCGGAATCGGTGCGGTTGTCGATCTGCCACATGAGGACCTGATTGGACCCGGGCAGATTGCGCCCCTGGGTGTCGGAGGCGTAGGTGCGCTCGAACTGGACGGTCTGGCTCTGGGTGCCGGTCAGCCAGACCCCGCAGTCGTTGCGCGCCTCGCGGATCCGGACGCGCACCTGAATCGTCTCGTCGCCGAGATTGCCGCCGGCGATGTTGAAGCGGACGTAGAAGCGCCGGCCGTCGTGTCTCACCCACTCTTCGGTGGTCCAGGTGCCGGCGTCGCCGGTGACCGGGAAGGTGAGGATTTCGCCCCACGACTCGGGGTTGTCGACGTCGCGGGCGCCGTTGCACGAGCCCAGCCGATCGTTGCCGTCCAGGTCGCAATTGGTGTCGCCGTCGGCGTCGTCCATGCAGTTGTCGCCGAAGTGCTTCGGATCACCCTGGCGCGGATAGGGCAGGCGGTCGTCGGTGACCCAGGGCAAGTCGACGCTCGGGCTGTAGAGGTGGTGCTTCCGATACACGCGGACGTTGTCCTGGTTGTAGGTCGAGAAGCCCCAGAAGATGTCGTCCAGCTCGGGGTCGCTCACCACCCGGAAGAGGGCCGACTTGGCCTGGTAGAACTTGCTGTTCGGATCGTCGCCGTAGCCCGGTGCGAACACGTCGCCTCCGGGCTGCCAGTTCATCGAGCCGGAAACGTCGAAGATCACCATCAGATAGGGCACGCGCCCGCCTTCGCGAACCAGGTCGCGGTCGTCGGCGACGCCGGCGCCCGGAGCGAGCAGGGTGAGTCCCAGAAGCAGGAGGAAAAGAGTCGCGCCAGAAGCGCTCAGGAAGCGAATGTTCTTCATTAGAAGCCCTCAAGGATGCCGCACAGGTTGTTTGCGCTCGAGCCGCTGACCTCCCAGCTCGTCTGCCAGTCGAAGCCACTTCCGGTTCCCGGCGTGATGGCGTTGACCGCGGTCTGGGTGTCGGCGTTGAAGGGCTGGAGCGACACCATCACGGTCAACCGTTCCTCGGCCATCGGTGCTGGCTTTTGCGGCGGGTTGTCGGGATCGCCCTCCCAGGCGACCCGGGTCGCGACCGAGGTGACCACGTGGTTGACCTTCTGGAAGGGCGAGTCCTGGTTGACCTGGCAGAGATTGCACCAGCCGGTCGAGACCGGTGCGAAGTGCGAGGTCTGGATGCGGTTGCGGATGTGGAGATTCGGGTCCTGGCTCTCCTCGACCAGGTCGAGGTTGAAGCAGTTCTGGTCGCCGGCGACCAGCGCTTTCGCGGTCTGGATGTTGATCCCGGCGTCGGCGCTGTAGAAGCTGCGCCGCTGGAGCCGCTCGTTCTCGCCGATCCGCATCTCGCTCTGGGTGGTGAGCGAGACCGCGAGGCCGACCATGGTCAGAATGAGAATGACCATGATGGCCAGAAGGTAGGCGCTGCCGCTCTCGGAGCGGAGTTCGTTCCGGAGTTCTTTCCGATGGGTGGTCATGAGATGTTCCTCAGATCGATGATGGTCGAGAGGAGCTGACGCCGGTGCAGCCGCTCTTCGAAGGTGTTGAGCGGCGTCACGACAGCGTTCTCCATGGTCGGGATCTCCGGCGCCTGGTACTTGAGGACCGGCGACCGGGTCCGCGCGAGCGTGTTGATCCGGAGGTAGTAGAGCTCCGGCCGCGGCGGCACGCCGGGCGTGCCGTCGTCGTTGTCCCACGGCGGGATCCAGGGTGAGACCATCGGGTCGTCGTCGCCGTTGAACAGCCAGTCGTCGTTCTCGCCGTCCTCGTACTCGGTGAGGACGACGTCGTCGTCGTTGGTCTGGCCATCTCCGTTGGCATCGACCAGGGGGTCGCCGAGGACGGAGTCGAAGCCGAGCGCCACCTGGAACTCGCGGATGTCCTCGGCTACGTCCAGCTCGGCGCTGGCGTCCCCGCCGTACGGCGTCTGGGTGCCGGGGAACATGCGTGCCATCGACAGCATCGGGTTGGGCACCGCGTCCCGGACGTAGAACCGGTACTCCTCGAGGATCCCGACCCAGCCGACGCTGGTGAGGGCGGTGGGAAGAACCGGGCTGCCGCCGTTGCCGGAGGCGTAGAGCTGGCGGTAACCGTCGGTGTGCATGCCGCCGGTGACGTTGAACGCCAGGGTGACCGAGCTCGGACCGATGGCGCTGGCGCCGGGATTGAGCTCGACGACGGCGTAGATCGATTCGTCGACATTGCTCACCAGGACGAGCGCCTCGTTCATGCCCATGGTGATCGCGTTGTTGAAGTCGTCGAGCACCTGTGTGCGACCGGTCGGGCTGGGCGTCCTGAGCACCACGGTGCCGCTGGTCGCCAGCGACGCGCTCTCGGTCGGTAGACCGGCCGAGTCGCGTAGCACGAATGCCGCGTTGTCGACGGTGTTCACCTGACCGATCGAGGTCGTGAAGGCGCCGCGGACGGTCAGGACGTCGGTGCCGGCGAGCGCGGTCGGACCGTCCGCGAGCCCGGGCACGACCTCCAGTGAGCCGCCGCCGGCGCCGATGTTGTCGATGACGGTGATCGCCGGTAGCCGGCGCACGCCGCCGTCGTTGATCATCGCCGGCAGGCCGCCCCGCCCCGCCATCCGGCTGAGGCGGCCCATCAGGTTCTGGCTGGTGCGCAGACCCTGCTGGAGATCGGCCAGCTGGTTCTGCGTCTTGGCCAGCGTGGCGTTGCGATCGAAGATGTCGAGCAGTCCGACGGTCAGCATGGCGACCAGGACGATGACGACCAGCAGCTCGAGCAGGGTGAAGCCCGCCTGGCGGTGCGCCGCTCGGGAATGCGAGAAGTGGATGGCTCTATGTCGCATATTGTCTCCGGTCCTAGAAGGCCTTCAGGGTGCGCAGGGTCAGCTCGGTCGGCTCGCCTGCGCCGAACGGGGTGCGCTGGCTCTCGATCAGCACCCTGACCTCCTTGAGGTGGATCGCGTTGGGCGTCGTGCCGCCCGCCAGCTCGCTGTCGAAGTAGCCGTCGTAGTTGTCGTCCTCGAGCCCGGGCAGGGCGTCGGGGACGCCGTCCAGGTTGGTGTCGACCCCACTGCCGACGCCGAACTGCCGGACCTCGGTCGTGCGCCGCCAGGTCGCGAACTCCTGCGAGGGAGCCCAGTCCTCGGTGCCCGGATCGGCGTCGTCGTCGCGCCCCCAGTAGTCGATCGTCTGGTTGACGTTGTTGCCGATCGGAATCGACGTTCCGAAGTTGTTGAAGCTGAGCTGCACGAGGTTCTCGAGCTGCGTGGTGCCGATGTTCGTCACCACGGTCGCTTCTTTGCCCGAGATGTTGGCGACCACCGCTCGGGTGAAGAGGGGCAGCAGCCCCATCACGACCAGCAGCAGAATGAAGAAGCCGACCAGGACCTCGAGGAGGGAGAAGCCGGCCTGACGCGGGACGCGTCGGTTGCGTACGGTGTTGGATCGTCTAGCTCTCATCTGATCTCTCCCAGGGGCCTAGAGCCACTCCCACGCGTGGCCGTCCTCGCCCTTCTCGAACCATTCCAGCTCGGTGGTGTCCCATTTCTGGACATGAATGCGTGCGGTCGCGGCCGGCGAGATACGGATCTCGAAGTAGTTGCCGCGAGCGTCGGCGAGTCGTAGCGCCCCGACCACGTCGATCGATCCGGTCGGCAGGAAGATCGCGACCTGCTCGTTGGTACCGCCGTTGTTGACGGTGGTGAAACCGTCGATCTCGTCCTGCGTGCCCGGGGCCTCTACCTCGATCCCGGCGGGCAGGCCGAAGCTCCCCAGCCAGTAGTCGGTGGTGGTAGGCGGCTCGCCGACCACCGGATTGAAGATGCCGTCCGGCGGATCGGTGGTGGCCGTCCCGTGCAGGTCGGCGAATACCTCGACCCGACGCGTATTGAAGTCGTACCGCAGCACCGTCTGGAAGTTCTTCTTGATCGCTTCCGAGCGGGCGTACCGGAACATGCTGCCGGTGTTGTTGATGATCCCCACCATCTTGGTCTGCTGGATGATGCTGGTGAAGAGCGGGATCCCGGTGGTCAGCAGAATCCCCAGGATCGCGATGACGACCAGCATCTCGATGGCGGTGAAGCCACGGCTGGATGGGTTTCGGCGATGTCTCGTCATTCAGTCCTCCCGTTCGCGGCGTTCCGAGAGAGCAAGTGAAGTGCCACTCGCATCTGCGCATGGCTATCTGTCGTAAGTGACTGAAAGAAATGGGATTAGAGGCGAGAGACGGAAGCGCGACAGGGAGCCGGCCTCAGAAGGTGCGTTACGTTTCTACTCCGAAGGGTCAGTTCGCCGACGGCTCGATCAGGCTCGGTTTTTGCTATCCTCGATGGACTATGAAGGGAATCAGCACCAGCACGACCGCGATCGCCGGTCTGCTCACGATCCTCCTCCTCGCGTCGGGCGTGGCCTACGCGCAGGAAGAGGAGATGGGCGCGGCGCCACCGGGGGCCAACACCGAGCCGGGGACCCTCGACATCCTCAACCCGCAGACGTCGACCGGCAACGTGGCCCAGGCGGCAATGGCCTCGTATCACGAGGGGCACCGCCACCTCGCCCGAGCGATGAAGCTCGAGAAGAAGGCGGCCGAGGCCGAGCCGTCGAAGCGCGAGAAGGCGCTCGCCAAGGTCGACAGCGCCTACCAGGACGCGGCCGCCTCGTTCGTGAATGCCATCCGCACCAATCCGAAGCTGTTGGAGGCCTACACCGAGCTCGGTCAGGCGTACCGCGCCCTCGGCAAGAACGCCGAGGCGATTCAGGTCTACAACAACGCGCTCAAGCTCGAGCCCGAGGGCGTCGAGAACATCTACGGCCGGGGCGAGGCGTTCCTGGCGCTCAACTACCTGCGCGAAGCCGCCACGACCTACACCGAGCTGGCGAGCGCCCACCCCGAGCACGCCAATCGACTGATGGCGTCGCTCAAGCAGTGGGTGGTCGATCACCGGGAAGACCCGGGCGAGATCCGTCCGGACGCGGTAGAGACCCTCGCGGCCTGGATCGAGCAGCAGGAAAGCGGCTCGGGCTAGGGTGGCCGACCGCACGGCGACTGCCGAGGCCGTCGTCAAGAGCGCCGACGCCGTCGAGCGTCAAGCCGTGGCCGCAGGGGAAGCGACCGAGACCCAGATCCTGCTCGGTGCCGACGACGGGGCGCCGCACTTCGCCATGCGCCGCTTCATCATGGGCGAGGGCGGCGGTATGCCGCGTCATACCAACCGGGTCGAGCACGAGCAGTTCGTGCTGAAGGGCAGGGCGCGGGTCGGCATCGGCGATCGGGTCTTCGAGGTCGGCCCCGAGGACGTCCTCTACATCCCCGCCGAGACGCCGCACTTCTACGAGGTTCTCGAAGCTCCTTTCGAGTTCCTCTGTATGGTGCCGAACCTTCCGGACCGGATCGAGCTGGTCGAGCCGGACGCCTGAAGGAAACCCGCGGCTGCGCGGCTCGTACTTCTGCTAGGCTCGCCGCGCGCGACCCGCCTGACCAGCCGGCCCGCCGGCGTTGGAGGATCCGAACCTTGCCCAAGATCTCCGCTTTCGCGGTTGTCGTCGCTCTTCTGCTCTCCGCGCGCGCCGGATACCCCTGCTCGCAGGCGAAGCTACCACCGGTCGACATCGAGCTGTTCGAAGCCGCCCTCCAGCGCGAGCTCCTGAGCTCCCTCGACGACACCGGGGGTACCTGGACCGAGCTCGGCCCGATGCCGGTCTCGAACTCGGAGTTCAGCGTCGCCCTGGTCGATCGACGCTTTTATGCCGTAGGCGGTTTCCGGAGCGCCAACCAGGACAAGCTCCTGATCTACGATCCGGCGACCGACAGCTGGACGGACGGGGCCAGCCTGCCACAGCGGTCGCATCACTCCGGAGTGGTGGCGGTCGGTGGCAAGGTCTACGCGCTGGGCGGAACCCGCGCCGAGAGCCTGGTCCAGATCTACGATCCGGCGGCCGACAGTTGGTCGCTCGGCAGCGAGATGCCGACCCCGCGAACCGCTCCGGCCGCGATGGTGCTCGACGGGCGCATTCACGTCGTCGGTGGCGCCGGCAGCATCAACCGCGGCGATGCGATGGCCGCGCACGAGGTCTACGATCCGGCGAGCGACCGTTGGGAGACGCGAGCCGACATACCAGAGGCGAGCGAGCACGTCTTCGGCCAGGCGATCGACGGCCGGCTCTACGTCGCCGGTGGGCGCAACGGCTTCGCCAACACCACGAGCGTCTGGGTCTATGACCCGGCCGGTGACAGCTGGTCTCCCGCCGCGTCCCTGCTGACGCCGACCAGCGGGTACGCGCCAGGGCTCGCGAGGGGCAAGATGTACGCCTTCGGCGGAGAGGACATCCTGTCGTCCACGGTGACCGGCCGCACGCAGATTTACGACCCTGCCGCCGACTCCTGGGAAGCGCTCGAGCCGATGCCGGTGCCACTGCACGGCGTCGCCGGCGGGTCTCTCGACGGCTCGCTCTATGTCTTCGGTGGCGCCAGGGTGGCGGCGAGCGGCAACGGCAGCAGTTTGGTCTTCCGGTTCGATCCGCCCGGCGCCGGAGATCGAGGAGAGGTGCCGAAGAAGCCGAAGCGGCTCAAAGCCAAGGCGCTCTCGCCGACCGAGGTGCGGCTCAAGTGGAAAGACAAGTCCAAGGACGAGAGCTCCTTCGAAATCGAGATGAGCGTCGACGGCGGGCCGTTTCGGGAGATCCTGGCGACTTCGGCCAATACCCGGAGGCAGGTCGTATCGGGCCTGGCGCCGGCTACCACGTATGCCTTCCGGGTCCGCGCCCGCAATGAAGCGGGGGCGTCGAGCTACTCGAACGAGCGGACGGTCACTACGCCGGCGTCGTGAAGACCGCGACTCACGCGCCGGGATAGGCTGGGGAAGGTAGCCGGTGAAGGTACGCACCCAACTTCTGCTCGCGTTCCTCTTGCTGGCGGTGCTGCCGCTCTCCGGGATCGTTCTCTACTCGTACCTCAGCTCGCTGGGCGCCTTCCGCGAAGCGGTCTGGGCCGAGACGCTGTCGCTGGCGGAGGAGATGGGCGACCAGCTGAGGACGGTGCGCGAGGACATCGATCAGCGTCTGGAGGTGGTGACCACCCTGCCGGTCCGCTCCCTGATCGGTGCGGAGAAAGCCGATCTCGAGGTGGCGGACGTCTACGTCGACCTGATGACCCAGATGGGCGAGGTCGCGCCGATGGTCGACTGGCTCGAGTTCTCACCCGAGGTCGCTCCCGACGAGGTGGGGGAGGCGAGCGAATCGTTCTTCATCTATCCCTCCAAGGCGCTTGCCAAGTCTCTGCGCAAACTCAAGACGGTGCGCGAGAACCTGGACGATTCCGGCCTGGCGCCCGAGTACTTCCAGCAGATGGTCACCGAGGTGATCAGCGAGCACAGTGCGCTCGAGGAGGCGGAGCTCGAGGCGTTCACGGCGCGGGGACAGGAGATGAAAGCGGTGCTGGGGAGCGAGTTCGCCAGCCCGGTCCGTCAGGGAGATCGGGTGGTCGGTCAGTTGAAGGCGATGGTGCCGGCGACCGCGATCCTCGATCAGGTGCTCTCCGGGGTCGAGCGGAACGAGGGCAAGATCCCGTTCGCTCGTGACGCCTCGGGCGCGCTCTACATCGATCAGCCCAAGGACCGGGAGATCCTCGAGCAGATCGGCGTCACGGAGGCTGGCGACCAGCGCGATCCCGCTGCGGACTGGATCGTGGTCGAGATCGCCGACGAGGACTCGGGGCTGACCTTCGGCATCGGCCAGCCGATCGGCGACTCGCTGCGCGGTATCCGGGGCGCGGCGGTTCGCAACTTCGCCTACGGCCTGGGCATGATCGTTCTGTCGATGATCGGCGTAGTCTGGCTGTCTTCGAGAATGACTCGCACTCTGACCACTCTGACCGCGGGGGCCGAGCGTCTGGCGCTCGGCGAGCTCGAGACCCGGGTGCCGATCGAGTCGAAGGACGAGTTCGGCAGCCTCGCCAGAACGATCAACCGGATGGCGGAGGAGCTGAGCGACCATCAGGCACGACTGCTCGAAGAGGCACGCCTGCGCAAGGACCAGGAGATGCAACAGAAGCTGTTGGCGGCCGAGAACGAGCGCAAGAGCCTCGAGCTCGAGGAGGCCCGCCAGCTGCAGCTCTCGCTGCTGCCGAAGAGCCTGCCGCGTCACCCCGATCTGGAGGTCGCGGTCTCCATGCAGACCGCCACCGAAGTAGGCGGCGACTACTACGATTTCTTCCCCGGCTCGAACGGGGTGCTGACCGCCGCGATCGGCGACGCGGCCGGTCATGGCGCCCGAGCCGGCACCATGGTCACTGTGGTCAAGGGGCTCTTCACCGCCGCCGCGGGCACCGGCGATCCGCCGGCCGTGCTGACCGAGGCGACGCGAGCGATCAAGAAGATGGAGCTCGGCCGGATGAACATGGGTGTCGCCCTGGTCCGTTTCGCCGGTGGCCGGGTCACTATCTCCGCCGCCGGTATGCCGCCGGTCTTCGTCTTCCACCGGGCGACCGCTACGATCGAGGAGGTCGCCCTCCCCGGCATGCCGCTAGGAGGCCTCGCCGGTGCGGACTACGGGAGCTGGGACGCCCAGCTGGAGCCGGAAGACACGCTCCTGCTGATGACCGATGGCTTCCCGGAGCTGCTCAGTCCGGACGGCGAGCCGCTCGGCTACGAGCGCGCCCGCTCGGCGTTCGCCGCCGCCGCGAGCGGCAGACCGGAGCAGATCGTGAGCGAGCTGAAGACCACCGCCGACGACTGGCGGTCCGGCGCCGCGCTCAACGACGACATGACCTTCGTGGTGATCAAGGTCCGGTCGTAGACTAGCGTCGTTCGATTCTCAGATTGCCGCTGAAGGTTTCGAGCGTCACCTGGGCGTCGCCGTCGCCAGTAGTGAACTCGAGGCTCTTGCTCGGCACCCACTTGCTATTGCGCTCCGCCTGCGGGCCGAAGTCGTTGTCGATCCGGCCACTGAACGTCTCGGCTTCGAACGAAGCGGAGACGCTGGCCGGCAGGGTCACCGTGACGTTGCCGCTGTGGCTGCTGATGTCGAGGCGGGCGCCGCGTGCCAGCGAGCACTCCAGGCGCACGGTCCCGGAGACCGATTCGAGGTCGCCGCGCTCGATCTCGCCAGCCCCCACCTCGACGGTGCCGCTGACGGTGCTCGCCTCGACCCGATCGGAGACGCCGTCCAGCCGAATAGAGCCGCTGACGCTCTCGGCGACGGTCCTGGTGTTCGAGCCGCGTAGGCGGATCGAGCCGCTGACGCTCTCGAGATCGGCGGTCTTGAGCGATCCCTCGACCTCGATGCTGCCGCTGACCGAGTCGGCCTCGAGGCGGCCGGCGAAGTCGTCGACATCGATCGAGGCGCTCACCGTCTCGATCTCGACCCGAGCGCCCTCGGGAACCATGATCTCGAGTCGCGATTCGATGTCGCGACTGTGCCAGCGGCCCCGATCACGGGTCTCGACCTCGATCACGATCCGACTCGGACTCCCCTCGGCGATGAACTCCTCGACGTCGTCACCGATCCGGCCCGTCACTTGGACCTGGTTGTTGCTCCAGCCCCGGACCTCGACCGAGCCCGCGGTGTTCTCGATCTCGACGATCGCGTCGGGAGCCGCGTCGAGGGTCCGATCGACCTCCTGCCCGGCCGTCAGGGCGGGCGCCAGGCCGAGACCCAGCAGCAAGGCGGCGGCGCCGAGGTTTCGAATGTTCGTGGGTCGCATGACAGTGCCTCCAGATCGCTCGGTCAGACTCCGCTGACGAGTTTGAGCAGCTCCGCCTCCTGTTGATAGTGCGCTGCGAGTCGCAGGCGGAGCTGCTGATTGAGCGGATCCTCCTCCAGGGCCAACCGGATCTGGCCGATCGCCTGGTCGATGATACGCATGTTCTCTTCCAGAATCGCCACCGTTTCCGGTGACAGGTGATCCCTCTGCCGCTGCACGGCCTCGATCAGATCGCGCCGGGCGCGCAGCATGCCGTCCTCGGAGCGGGCGAGATCGGCCTGTGCCTCGAACGAGGTGGTCGTTGCCGTAACCGGCTCGCTCGCGCGAGTCGCCGGCGTCGGCGGTGTCCGCCAGAGCCAGAGACCGAACGACAGGACCAGGAGCGCCGCCGCCGCCAGGATCGGGGGCGACAGCCGCAGCTCGCGGGCGAAGAGGCCCCGCGGCAGCAGGCCCCGCCACCACGGCTGCTCGAGCCGCGGCTCGATCGCCGGCCAGAGATCGCTCACCGGCCGGATCTCCTCCGGCAGCAGCGCCACGCGGGCTTTCAGGTTCTCGAGCGCGGTCAGCTCCTCCCGGCAGCTGGCACAGCCCTCGAGGTGGCTCCCGATCCGGTTCCGCTCGCCCTGTCCGAGCGCGTCGTCGACCCAGTCGTGCAGCCGTTCGCGAATCTCGTCGCAACCGCGCGTCATCTCGCCAGCGCCTTTCTCAAGAGGTTTCGAGCCCGGTGCAGATGCGCCTTGCAGGTCCCTTCGGCCAGGCCGATCATCGCGGCGATCTCACGATGCTTGTAACCCTCGACGTCGTGCAGGACGAAAACCGTCCGGGCCTGCGGGGGAAGCTCGGTGATCGCCTGCTCGAGGTCGACGGCGGCGAGCGAGTCGCGCTGGGGACGCGAGGCGATCGCGTGCTCCGAGCCCTCCATCGGCGCGGTCTGCGGCTCCCAGCGCTTGCGCGAGCGCAGCTCTCCGAGCACCACGTTCACCGACAGTCGGTGAAGCCAGGTGCCGAAGGCGCTCCGCGAGCGGAAGGAGCCGAGCTTCTGCCAGGCGCGGACGAACGACTCCTGGGTGAGGTCCTCGGCCCGGCCCGGGTCCGCGACCATGCGCAGACAGAGGGCATAGATACGCCCCTGGAACTGCCGGAAGAGCTCTTCGAACGCTGCGAGGTCGCCGCCCTGCGCCCGCCGGACGAGATCCGCCTCAGACAAGACAGCCCATCTCATCAGAATCGGAGCCGACTGTCCGGAGGTCGTGATACCGGCGGCGAGCGCGCACGTGGTCATCTCACTCTGTTGGATGATCTGCGGACGCCAACGGTTTAGCGTTGCCGGGCGGCCGTGGCGGCGCCGTTGCGGCGAGCTACCGTTGGGACCGTTCGTAGGATAGTCGACCGGCGCGGAAAACGGACCAGCCGGTGCCCGCGGTCGCTCAGTTGGGACGGAAGATCCGATCGTGTGTGCGCAGCGCGTAGCGGTCGGTCATCCCGGCCACTACGTCGATCACCTGCTCGACCAGCGGCAGCTCTCGATGGCGGTAGCTCTCGGGCATCTCGTCCGGATTCTCGAGGAAGTAGTCGACCAGGTTGCGCAGCAGTCGGATCGCCTTCTCGGCCTGGCGCCGCGACTCGGGACGCAGGTACACGCGCTCGAACATGAAGTCGCGAAATCGGTTCATCGCCGCGCGGATCTCGGGCTCCATCGCCACCTCGCCCCGGCGGAGCGACTCGTCGATCACCGCGTGGATCATGCGCGACACCCACTCGCGGCCGGGCTCGCCAAAGGTCGCCAGGCTGTCCGCGGGCAGGTCCGCCGGCTCCAGGATGCCGGCGCGCATCGCGTCCTGCATGTCGTGGACGAGATAGGCGATTCGATCGGCGAAGCGGATGATCCAGCCCTCCTGGGTCGACGGCGGCGGGTCGACCTTCCAGGTGTGGGCTCGGATCCCGTCCAGCACCTCCCAGGTCAGATTGAGCGGCTCGAGGATGCTGAGCACCCGCACGCTCTGCTCCGAATGCAGCCACTCCCCGTCGACGTAGGGCGTCAGAGCCTCCTCGCCGTTGTGGCCGAAGGGCGGGTGCCCGACCTCGTGGCCGAGACAGATCGATTCGACCAGAGCGTCGTTGAGCCCCAGCGCCTCGGCCAGCGAGCGGCCGATCTGGGTGACCTGGAGGGTGTGCGTCAACCGGGTGACGACGTGATCTCCCTCCGGATTGATGAACACCTGGGTCTTGTGCTTGAGGCGCCGGAAGGCCTTGGAGTGCAGGATGCGATCGCGATCGCGCTCGAAGCAGGTCCGGTAGCGGTCCGGCTCCTCGGGCCGCTCCCGTCCCCGGCTCTCGGCCGAGAGCGTGGCGCCCGGTGCCAGCATCTGCCGCTCGCGCGCTTCGCGCATCTCGCGGGTGACCTGGAGCAGCTCGATCGACTCGGCCTGACTCTTCACGGGGCGCCGAGTGTAGCAGCGGAGAGGTGCCAGGGGAGGAGGCACCGATTCGGTGGCCTGAGGCCCTCCGCGGGCCCTTCGATCGGCTAGACTCGACTGCGCATCGACATGTCTGAATCCACGGGAAGCTCGCGGTGGCTGCCGCGAATCGGATGGACCCTCGTCCTCGCCGTCTTCGTGGTGTTCGTCTGGGGGATGGGCCGCCGCGGGCGCTTGGAGGCGGCCGGCGAGGAGCTGGTGCGCATGCTGTTCGTGCCGTCGGTGGAGCAGGGAACCCTGGTGCGGCGTGGCGACGACCTGGCGCGCTTCATTCGCGAAGACAGTGGGCTGGTCCTCAGGACCGAGGTCCCGACCAGCTACGCGGCGGTGATCCAGGCGCTCGGCTCGGGTCAGGCCGACGTCGCCTGGATGCCGGCATTCGCCTATGTGATCGCCAACGCTCGCTACGACGCCCAGGCCAAGCTACAGGTGGTCCGCTCCGCCGACCTGTTCGGCATCGTGGTGACCCGAGACGGCGGGCGCGAGCCGAGCGCGGTCGCGGAGCTGACCGGGTCGTCGATTGCGGTTCCCGAGTCTCTCCAGGCCGATCTGCGATCGGTCCTGATCGGCGAGCTGAATCGGCAGGCGCCCGGCTGGGTCGAGGTGCCGGTCGCGAGCGACCGCGAGGCGATCCGGGCGCTGGTCGCCGACGGTAGCGAGATCGCGGCGGCGCTCAGCAGCCACGTCCCGTCGGGAAACAACGACTTCGTCGGCGACGGCCGCAAGGAGCTCGAGTACGAGCGACCGGGAACCCTCCTCGAGACCCGGGTGATCCACACCACCGAGACCCCGGTCGCGGTGCTCAAGAACTATTACCACGGCTGCGTCTATGCGCGCACCGACTCGGCGGTCCGCCGCCTCGAAGACCTGAGCGGCGCCCGGTTCGCATTCTCTGACGAGACCTCGACCTCGGGCCACATCTTCCCGCGCATGCTGCTCGACCGGACGGGGGTGACGCTCGGGCGGGTCTACTACGCGGGCGGCCATCCGAACGTCGTCCAGGCGGTTTGGGACGGCAAGGCCGACGGCGGCGCCGCGTTCTACTCGCCGCCCAACGACCAGCAGCGACGCGAGGGCGTGCTGGTCGGCGACGCGCGCTACCTGATCACCCGCCGGATGAACGACCAGGCCCAGCGCCAGGCGCTGGTCGACGACATCCGGGTGCTGGCCCTGAGCGACCCGATCCCGAACGATCTGTGCGCCGTGCGTGCGGGCTTTCCCGCGCATATCTGGGAGCGCTTCCAGGCGTCGTTCGATCGCTTCCTGGAGACCGATCTCGGCAAGGAAGCGTTCTTCGATCTGCTCGCGGGCGTCGACGTCGGACGCACCGACGACAGCGGCTACGATGGCTTCCGCCGGGCCCTGGCGACAGCCGAGATCAGCGCCGAGGGACTCCTCCAGGCCGAAGAAGAGAAGCTCGAGCGGCGCAAGGGAGGGGGGTCTTGAGCCACGAGGCGGTGCGGGTCGAGGGTCTGTCGAAGATCTTCGACCCCGACGTGCGGGCACTGACCGACGTCGACCTGACGGTCGAGGAGGGCGAGTTCCTGGTGGTGATCGGGCTCTCCGGGTCGGGCAAGTCGACCCTGCTGCGGTGCATCAACCGCCTGATCGATCCGACCGAGGGCCGCATCTGGCTGTTCGGCGAGGAGATGACCGGTGCCGAGGGCGCTCGGCTGCGTCGGCTGCGCACCCAGATCGGGATGATCTTCCAGCAGTTCAACCTGGTGAAGCGCCACACGGTCCAGACCAACGTCCTCTCCGGCTCGCTCGGCCGGAGCTCGCTCCTGGGCACTCTTCTGCTGCGCTACTCGGAAGAAGAGCAGGCACAAGCGAGGGCGGCGCTCGAGCGGGTCGGCCTGGGCGGGCGTGGGCGGAGCCGTGCCGACCGGCTCTCCGGCGGCCAGCAGCAGCGGGTGGCGGTCGCCCGGGCGCTGATGCAGGAGCCCAGGCTGATCCTGGCCGACGAGCCGGTAGCGTCCCTCGACCCGGCCCTCCGCCACTCGGTGATGCGACACATCGAAGCGCTCAACCGCGAAGAGGGAATGACGGTCGTCTGCACCCTGCACGATGTCGATCTGATCCAGCGCTACGCCACGCGTCTGGTGGCGCTGCGCGACGGCAGGTTGGTCTACGAGGGGCGCCCCGACGAGTTCGACGCCGACACCTTCCGGGACATCTACGGCACCGATGCCGAGCCGGCGACCAGTCAACTGTTCGGCACGGACGGGGAAGAGGCGACAGCATGAACGGTGGCCTCGGACGGCTCAAGGCGCTGGTGGTCGATTGGACCCTGACCGCGCTCTTCCTGCTGATGATCGAGTTCCTGGTGATCTCGTTCTCGGGACGGCGCGGGCCGACCGGCCTGCTGGTCACCCCCGAGGAGACGCTCGACCTGCTGCACTACGGCTGGATCGCTCTCGGGGCGCTGGTGCTGACGCTCGGCTGGCAGCTGGTCAAGAGCCCGGTCGGCATGAGCACCGGCTGGGCCGCGGTCTACGGCGACGACTCGGAAGAGTCGATGCCCTGGACACATACGGTGCGGGGCTGGTTCGCTGCCCTGCTGATCGAGCTGACCTTCTTGACCGGCTGGCTGATCACCGAGGTCCAGCTGGTCACCTTCCTGACCCAGTTCAACAAGGCGACCGACATTGTCCGCGGCCTGGTCAACCCGTCGGCCGATGTCCTGCACCAGGGACTCGTGTTGCTGGTGCAGACCGTCTTTCTGGCCTTCATGGCGACCGCGTTCGCGATCCCGATCGCCTTCGCACTGTCGTTTTTCGCCGCCCGCAACCTGACCCGCGGCACCTGGCTCTCGCGCCTCATGTACACCATCGTCCGGGCGGCGATGAACATCACGCGCTCGGTCGAGCCGCTGGTCTGGGCGCTGATCTTCATCTCCTGGGTCGGCATCGGACCGTTCGCCGGGGTCCTGGCGCTCTGGGTGCACTCGGTCGCGGCGTTGGTCAAGCTCTACTCGGAGCAGATCGAGAGCATCGATCACGGCCCGGTCGAGGCGATCACCGCCACTGGCGCCTCGACCCTCCAGGTCCTCCGCTACGGTGTCGTCCCCCAGGTGATCCCGCCCTTCCTCTCGTTCACGATCTACCGTTGGGACATCAACGTCCGCATGTCGACGATCATCGGCTTCGTCGGCGGCGGCGGCATCGGCTACATCCTCAAGCCGCGCGTCGATCTCGGTCAGTGGGGCGAGGTCGGCACCCTGGTGATCCTGATCGCGATCACCGTCTGGGCGATGGACATCATCTCGGCCAAGATCCGCGAGCGGATCGTCTGAGGTCGCCTGGCGGCTAGTCTCGCCGTAGTCCGGGGCAATCTCGAGGACACCGTCCTGCGCTGTCGCGCTCAATTCTCTCGATCTCGAACGCCTGGCCGTTCCATTTCAGATAGACGATCAGTGGACTCTGGCCCTCCGGACGGACCGACTCGTCGTGGTATTCCTGGACGAGGTAGCCTTCCTCGGAGACATACAGGAAGTGGTTTCTGTTGCCCTCGAGCGAGGCCAACAGACGCTCGCCGGAAGTGGGGTCCCGGATCTTCGCGATCGGCAGCTCTCGGGCCTCCGTCGACGAGATGACTTCGAAGACGGTGTGAAGGTTGGGGCCGGCGGTCCCCGTGTGACAACTGGACGCGGTCACGATGACCTCCGCCTGGCCGTCTCCCGTGAAGTCGAAGTGCTGGAGCGAGTTGATCGTGACCGGTTGGTCGAGGCGTGTGATGCACTCGGCGTACTCGCGATTTAGATGTGCCTCGACATCGAACGGGGCGACCGGCACCGACGACGCGGGCGCCGAGATCAGAAGCAGCAGACTGACGAAGGGAACCATGCTTGTCTCCTTCTTGCGGCAGCTCAGCTCGGGTTACTCCCCCGGACGCTCACCGACCAGCAGCCGGTAGCCGACCGGCACCAGCAGCCGGGGGATCTTCAGCTCGGGAAGACCGATGACCGGGGTGATCCAGTCGTGCCACTTCTCATGCGGCGAATCGGTCACCATCGACCGGACCCGCTCGTAGCCCGCCTCTTCCAGGCTTCGGCGCAGGAAGCGGTCGGTGTGGAAGACGACCAGCGGGATCCGCTTGAGCCCCAGCAGCCGCCGGGTGAGCGGCGCCAGCGCCAGCTCGGCCGCGTAGATCGGACCGGGAACGACGATCTCCTGGATCCAGAGCTTGCCGCCGGGTCGCAGCAGGCGCATCGCCTCGCGCACCGCCGTTCGCACGTTGGAGCGCGCGTCGCGGCCGCCGCGGCCGGTGATGTGGTGCAGGACGAGCGGTACCACCAGGTGATCGAAGCTCGGCCCGCCGACCGGCAGTCGCCGTGCGTCCCCCAGGACCGGGCGCATTCCGGCTGCGGCGTAGGCTCGCAGCATCGCCAGCGAGACGTCGACGACGGTCAGATCGAGCTCGGTGTCCGCGGCGACCCACGGGCCACCGACGCACAGGACGCGGCCACCTTCGAGCTCGCGGTTCAGAATGTCGGCGGTCACCCGGTGATGGCTGCGCTCGATCCAGTCGCCGAGCTGCGACTGGTAGCCGTCCGCCTGCTCGTTCCAGAACCGCGAGACCTCCGACACGAGGGCAGACTACCGCCTACGGAGCCGGGGGCGAAGCGGGACCCGGCGACGCGGGGTAGAGCAGGTCGAACGGTCCGAGCGCCGGCGCCAGCGGCAGGCGCTCGCCGATCGCGGGCAGCGTGAGCTCGGCCCAGGTGCCGTCCCGCCAGTGGATCCATCGTCGACCCGGATCGTCCAGCGGGGTCTCGAACTCGTAGACGATCTCGGACGGATCGCCCCGTGCGTCGAGGGCGGTCACGGTCGCGGACATCCCGGCGAGCTCGGTTCGGTCTCCAGGCGCCAACTCGTCCTTGAAGTCCCGGAAGAGGCGCCCGAGCGGGCCGGCGTAGAGACCACGCTCGATCTCCACCCGCAGCGACGACCCGTCGAGCCGCTCGATCTCGACGGCGGTCGGTCCGGTCGACAGGGCGCGCACCCGGCGGGGCGACGGCCGCTTCGCCAGCAGCTGCATGGTCGGGATGTGGCTCACGAACGTGAGGTGATCGGGTGCCGTCACCAGGACCAGCTCCTGCCGGGCGATGGCCGCATCGGCCGGTAGGGCGGCGGCCGCCTCGTCCATCGGCAGGCCGCTCGACCGGACTCCGAGCGGCCCGAGCGGCATGCCGACCAGCGACAGCGGTAGATGGACGATCGCCAGCACCACGGCCGTGATGCGGGCGACTCGCCGCCAGCCGCGCGAGTCGGGGAGCCAGTCGGCTGCTCGCCAGATTCCGGCCAGCCATCGACCGAGCAGGGCCATGGCGCCCAGCCCGACGAAGAAGAGCAGCCGGTTGGAGGGGAAGACCGCCGAGATCGGTACCAGCGAGAGCGTCATGCCGAGCAGCCAGAAGCGGGTCTCCCGCTCGCGACGCACGAGCGGCCAGAACAGGAGAGCCAGCAGCGCCAGGAGGCCGACGGCGATCGCCCAGGCGGCGCCCAGCCGCTCGGGTGGCAGCAGCGTGCCGACGTCCGCCGGCACCGGTGACCACTGCCCGAGCAGGGTGAACGGCGCCCGGGTCGCGAGCGCTCGGACGAAATCGAGCGGCGCTACCAGCGGATCGACGTAGGACCCGGAGCCACGAGCGCCGTAGTCGCCGATCCGGTAGAGGCTCGCCCACGCCAGCAAGACCGCGCCGGACGGCGCCAGCGTCGCCCACCGACGGCGCCACGGTCCGGACTCCCGGTAGACCGCGTAGGCGAAGAGGTAGCCGGCGGTCGCCGAGGCCGCCTCACCCGAGGCGAGTGCCGCCGCCAGCCAGACCGGAGCCATCACCGCCGGGACCCAGCCGCCCTCGCGGCGCCAACGATCGTGGGCGATCAGACAGAGCACTCCGAAGAGACAGGCGAACAGCACGTTCCGGTTGGCGATCCAGGCGGCCGGAGCCGCGTGGGCGTCGTCGATCGCGTAGAGGAGCGCGGCGAGTCCCGCCACCCAGGCGGGCATCATCAGCCGCCGGTAGAGCACCGCGACCGCGCCTACCAGAGCGGCGAACCAGAGCAGGCTGTGCAGGTGCATCAGTGCCGCCGAATCGGGCCAGAGCCAGTAGTCGATCCGAGCGCTCAGCACCGAGAGTGGCCGGAAGAACGAGAACTGGAAGGCGTCGCTGACCCACCAGGGCAGCACCCCCTGGTCGATTAGGTCCTGGCGCAGCTCAGGATCGACGGTTGGACCCGAGAAGATCTGCCACGGCGTCAGCCCGACCGGTCCCTTGCCGAGCAGCACGGTGCGGTGGTAGTGATCGTCGAGCAGGAAGCCGATCCCGAGCGCCGGCAGGGTCAGAAGAAAGGCCGCCACGGCCAGATGGAACGCGAGCCGCGGAGAAGCCAGCCACCCGACGATCCGGTCTTTCGCGAACAGTCTCATCGCACTCCCGTAAGATCTGGTAGAGCCATGACCGAAGAGACCTCCCGACCTCCCGTCTCCCGCCCTATACAGCGTCGCCCGCGCGCGCGATCCGCAGCCGGCGCGCGCGTCGCCGCCTTTCTGCGCAGCCTGTTTCGGATCATCGAGCTGAGCGCCCGGTTGATCGTCAGCCTGGCGGTTCTGGCAGTGGTCGTCATGCTGCTGGTCTGGATTGTGCCCCAGCGCGGTCCGGACGTGCCGGACAGCACCGCCCTGGTGGTCGCGCCGAGCGGCTATCTGGTCGAGCAGGCGAGAGGGTATGGGTTCGAAGAGCTGCTGCTCGACCTCCTCGGGCAGCCGATCGATCCGGAGACCTCGATGCGTCCGCTGCTCGAGGCGATCGACCGGGCCAAGGACGACGATCGGGTCAAGGTGTTGGTGCTCGATCTCAATCGCATGGCCGGCGGCGGGTTGAGTAAGCTGCAGCGCTTGAAGGAGGCGATCGAGGAGTTCAAGGAGAGCGGCAAGCCGGTGGCCGCGTTCTCCGACTTCTATCTGCAGTCGCAGTACTACCTCGCATCGCTCGCGGACGAGGTGTACGTCAATCCGATGGGGATGGTGGTGCTACCGGGGTACGGCGGCTACCGGCGCTACTACAAGGAGGCGCTCGATCGGATCGATGCGCGCTGGAACGTGTTCCGGGTCGGCGAGTACAAGTCGGCGGTCGAGCCGTACATCCGCAACGACATGTCGGACGAGGCGCGCGAAGCGCGCCGTGAGTGGCTCTCGGATCTCTGGCGCGGCTACCGGGACGATGTCGCGGCCGCGCGTGAGCTCGATCCGGAGACGCTCGAGAGCTACGCCTCGGAGTACCACCTGCAGCTGGCCGAGCACGGCGGCGACGCCGCGCAACTGGCGCTCGAGACCGGCCTGGTCGATCACGTCGCGCCGCGCGACGCGGTCCGGGCCCGGCTGATCGAGCTCGCGGGCGAGGAGGAGGAGACCGGCTCGTTCAACCAGATCGGCTACCGCTCCTATCTGTCGGTCACCGAGGGCGAGGACAAGGACGCCGACAACGTCGTCGCGGTGGTCGTGGCCAAGGGCTCGATCCTCGACGGCCGCCAACCGGCGGGCACGATCGGCGGCGATTCGACCGCCAAGCTGATCCGCGAAGCACGCGAGGACGAAGACGTGAAGGCGGTCGTGCTGCGCGTCGACAGCCCCGGCGGCAGTGCCTTCGCTGCCGAGATCATCCGCCGCGAGGTGGAGCTGACCCGCGAGGCCGGCAAGCCGGTCGTCGCCTCGCTGGGGAGCGTCGCCGCCTCGGGTGGCTACTGGATCTCCATGACCAGCGACGAGATCTGGGCGAGCGGCAGCACGATCACTGGCTCGATCGGGATCTACGCCATGATCCCGACGTTCGAGCAGAGTCTGCGCAAGCTGGGCATCCACAACGACGGCGTGGTCACCCATCCGATGGCTGGTCTGACCGGGGTCGATCGCGATCTGCCAGTCGAGGTGCGCGAGTCGTTACGTCTGATGATTGAAGAGGGGTACGAGGAGTTCATCACCAAGGCGGCCGCCGGCAGGGGGATGGAGGTCGAGGAGATCGATCGGATCGCCCGCGGACGGGTCTGGAGCGGTGAGGACGCCCACCGGCTGGGACTGGTCGACCAGCTGGGCGGCCTGGACGAAGCGGTGTCCGCGGCCGCGAAGCTCGCCGATCTGGGCGACGACTACCGGCGGCGCTACGTCGAGGTGAGGCCGACGCAGCGGCAGCAGCTGCTGTCGTGGCTGGTGACCCGGGCCCGGCCGTGGCTCGGGGACCAGCGTACGTCGCGCTCGTCGGGCGGACTCGAGAACCCGCTGCTGCGAGGTCTGGTCGACGACCTGGGGGTGCTGACCGACTCGCGGCGGCCGTTCGAGCTGGTGGCGTACTGCTTCTGCGACTATCGATAGGCTTACCCCCCTCTCCCTCCCCGACCCACGGCAGCCCAATCCCTCTCCCACCCTCGAGGTGTCGGGAGGGACGCCGATGTATCGGATCACCCCCCGAGCAGCCGGGCACATAGGTAACACTCCAGACCGGGTACATGGGTAACACCCGGGTGGGTTGTGTTTGTGGTGTGTGTTGGCAGCCGTCGTCG
>CAMYOG010000028.1 GCA_947259925.1 Thermoanaerobaculia bacterium | reverse complement strand
ACTTGATGTAGGTCCAGCCGAGCATGTAGTGGCCGCCGGCCCAGTCGGGCTTGGCGTCGACGATCGGCTTGAACTCCTTCTCGGCGGTCGCCCAGTCGCTCTTCTTGAACGCCGCGACGCCCTCGTTCCAACCGGCCTCGACCAGGGACGGTGTCGCCATCAGGGTGACCAGTAAGAGCAGACTCAGCATTCGGTTGGTGCTCTGCATCGCGTACTCCTTGTCCTAGCTGAACGTATGAGGCCCGCTAGTGTATCAACTAGCCTTCCGATGCCCGCTTCGAAGCTCTGCGAGCAGCTTCCGCCAGGCCGCCGCTTCGCGTGCGGGGGTGTAGCTCCCGGCGAGGCGACGACTTCGCTTCTCGAGCTCCTCCAGAAAGGTGGGCTCGCTCTCGCAACGCGAGAGCAGGGTGGTGAGCTCGGCGGTCTTCCGGGGCTCGAAGTAGCCTGGGTGGTCGTCGCCGAGCATCCCAACCGTGCCCGGGACCCGGGAGGCGAGCACGGCGGTACCCGCGACCAGCGCTTCGGAAACGGCGTTCGCGCCACCTTCGAGGAGCGACGAGTTGACGGTCGCGTGACTACGGGCGAGCAACTGGAGCACCTGCCAGCGGGGACGCTCGCCGAGCCAGCGGTAGCGCGCGTTCCGAGCCATCTCCCGCTCGGCCCGCGAGCGCATGCCGTCGCTCAGGGCGCGGCCGACGTGCAGCACTCGAAGCTGGCTCGAGGCCGGCAGCGAACGGGCGGCGTACGCCGTACGGAAGGGGTCCTTCACCGGGCGCAGGTGCCCGACGACGCAGACATCGAGCGTGCGAACGCTCTTGCGGACGGCGGCTCGGGTCCGGCGCGCGGACTGATGGATGACCCGAGCTTTGGGTCGCAGATGCGCCTCGAGCTCGTCGATGCCCTGCGGCTGGAGCAGTACGAGCCGGTCGGCCCACTCCAGGGCTCGGCGGGCGCTCGCCGAGCGCCGCAGATCGCGATAGAGGTCGGTGCCGGTCAGACCGACGACCAGCGGCCGCCCGGGATGGTCTTCATGAAATCGCGCGATCTCGTCGAAGCTGCGTCGGGCGTGCAGCGCGATCAGAAGGTCGGGATCCTTCGAACCCGACGGGCGCGCCCGCCGGTCCCCGATCTCGACGCGGTGACCGGACTGGCGCAAGACCTTCGCCCAGCGTCGCGCCGTGATCCGGTTGCCGCTCTGCGAGCCCCGGGCTGCCGGTGTGACGATCTGGATCCGCATTTCGGTCGGCGCTGGATGCTAGCAGGGCCGGCCGCTAGACTGGGCCGCGAACCATGCAGATTCCGAGCAGCGCGCCGGAGATCGCCGCGACCCTCGAGGAGGTGCGTGCGCGCACCGTCGGGCTGATCGCGGATCTCGACGACGATCAGCTGATGGGGCCCAGGCTGGCGATCGTCAATCCGCTCCTCTGGGAGATCGGCCACGTCGCCTGGTTCCAGGAGAAGTGGACGCTCCGTCACCTGCGGGGCTGCGCGCCGCTGTTCGACCGCGCCGACGAGCTCTACGACTCGATGGCGATCGCCCACGACACCCGCTGGGACCTGGAGCTGCCAGGACGGGAGGAGACACTCGGCTACATGCGCCGCGTCCTCGAGCGGGTGATCGAACGGCTCGAGGGTCGTCGGGATCTTGCCGAGGAAGAGGTCTACTTCCACCTTCTACCGCTCTTCCACGAGGACATGCACGCCGAAGCGTTCGCCTACACCCGCCAGACCCACGGCTACCCGGCGCCGGCGATCTACGGGCCCCGGACCGAGCCGGAAGCGATGGATGGCGCCACCGGAGACGCCGAGGTTTCCGGGGGCACCTATCCGCTGGGGGCCGAGCGCGATGCTCCGTTCGCGTTCGACAACGAGAAGTGGGCCCATCCGGTCGAAGTCCGTCCCTTCCGCATCGCCCGGACGGCGGTGACGCAGCGAGAGTTCGGTGACTTCGTCCTCGACGATGGCTACGCACGGCGAGAGTTGTGGTCGGGCGCGGGATGGGCCTGGCGTCAGGCGAGCGGCACCGAGCTGCCGCTTTATTGGCAGCGAGTCGACGGCGGCTTCGCGCGCCGCCACTTCGACCGCACGGTCGCCCTCGAGGCGCGCCTACCGATGCTGCACGTCAACTGGCACGAGTCGAGCGCCTACTGTCGGTGGGCAGGGAGGCGGCTGCCCACCGAGGCCGAGTGGGAGCTGGCGGCGACCGGTCTAGAGGAGGGTGGCAAACGGAGCTATCCCTGGGGCGATCGGCCCGATCCAGAGGGCCGCGCCAACCTGGACGGTCGCTACGCCGGGACGGTCGAGGTCGACGCGCTCGGCGCCGGCGATAGCCCCTACGGCTGCCGCCAGCTGCTCGGCAACGTGTGGGAGTGGACCGCCGACGACTTTCAGCCGTTCCCGGGCTTCGTGGCGGACCCGTACGAGGAGTACTCGCAGCCCTGGTTCGGAGACCACAAAGTGCTCAGAGGCGGCTGCTGGGCGACCCGCTCCCGGCTGGTCAGGAACACCTGGCGCAACTTCTATCAGCCGCACCGAAACGACGTCTGGGCCGGCTTCCGAACCTGCGAGAAGTAGCTACTTCTCGCGCAGGAGCTTGCGCACCTGGGCCAGATTCGCCTGGGCGGCGGGCAGATCGGGCTCGAGGGTCAGGGCGTGGACGAACTCCTGCTCGGCCTGGGGCAGGTTACCGACCGCGGCGTAGGCGCGACCGAGGTTGTTGCGGTACTCGGCTCTGCTGTCGTCGTGATCGCACGCCTTGAGGAACGAGTCGCGCGCCTCGGCGACGTCGCCGCTCGCTTGCTGGGAGAGGCCGAGCAGGTTCCAGAATGCCGCGTCGGCTGGATCGTGCTCGAGCGCGTCGTGGCAGATCGTGGCGACCTCGGCGAAGCTCTTGGCCTCGAGCCTGGCCAGTGCCAGCTGCAGCGCCGCCTGCCGCCCGTGCGCCCAGTCGAGGCTCTGATCGAGGTCCATCGCCGCACGCCACGCTTCAGCCGCTCGCTGGTGGGCGCCGCGGCCGGCGTGGGCCTGGGCCAGGAGCAGCCGCAGATAGGCGTCCCGCTCGTGGTGCCTGACCGCGTCGTCGATCCAGCTCGCAGCATCGTCCCAGCGCTTGGTGTCGATCACCGCCTGGGCCAGGTTGCGGGCGTTGTCGAGGCTGCCGGGCTCGCGGGCGTACGCCTCCTGGAACGCGGCGACGGCCGCGGCGAGCTCGCCCTGGTGCGATCGCGCGAGGCCCAGATTCTTCCAGGCAGCGGCGTCGCTCCGGTTCAGGCCGACCGCCTCTTCGAAAGCGGTCGCTGCGTCGCCCCACTGAGCGCGGTCGTAATAGAGGAGCCCGAGTCGCAGGAGCGCGTTCCGGCGGAGCTCGAGCTGCTCGGCGCCCTGGCCGTAGGCGAGCGAAGCGGCGCGTTGGAGGAGCTCGAGAGCGGCCTCTTCGTCACCCTGCTCGAGCTTGGCGACGCCCTGCTTGTAGATCACCTCGGCTCCGGTCGGCGCGCTGCCGCCGGTACGGGGCAGAGAGGCGGTCCGGGCGGAGCCCTCGCGGGCCCTCAGCACCCGCGCTTTCAGGTAGAGCCGCTCGAACTCGGGGCTGAAAAGCCGGGCGTCGAACTCCATCTCCGGATCGAAGCGCAGAGCGGCGTGCATCGCCGCGAGCGCCGGGCTCTCCTCGCCGAGCAGGAACTGGAGCCAGCTGGCGTTGAGCAGGGCCTCGGATCGCTCGTGCGGCTCGACGGCCAGCTTGGCCACTCGCAGGTAGAGGTCGACCGCGGCTTCGAGATCCCCGTCGAGATAGTGCCCCTCGGCCAGCTCACGCACGTAGACCGGGTCCTCCATGGTGCCGCTGGCGATCTCGAGCGAGCGGCCGGACGAGGCGGCCCAGGCCGGAGCCGCCGCGCCGAGCAGAAGCACGAGCAGGCAGAGGGCGACGGGGTGCCGAAGCTGCTGGCCGGTGCTCACCGTCGGCGCCGTTTCTCACGCACGTGGGGTTGCCGGCTGCCCTCGAGGTCGAAGGTGACGATCGCCTCGTGGCCGGACCGGATGTCGACCACCGATTCGAAAAGCGGCGCGGTGCGGTCCTGGTGGCTGAAGATCGCGAGGTGGTGCTTGCCGGGCTTGAGTGGCTGGCCGCGCAGCGGCGTGGGTCGCAGTAAGCGCTGGCTGCCGATGCGGACGAGACCTTGCGGCGACCCGAGATGCGCCTGCACCGTCAGCCGGCCGGGTGGATCGATCGGCACCGGGATCCTCTTCGACTCGCCGGATGCCACCTGGATCGAGAGCGAGTGGGAGGCGCGGTAGTGCTCGCCCTCGAGCGAGAAGGTCAGGCTGTGCCGGCCCGGCTCGACCGAGACCACCCGGGCGCGACCGAGAGTCACCGGCTCACCACCGTCGACGGACAGCTGGATACGCGACGTCCAGACACCTTCGAACGAGAGGCTCGCGGACTCGGCTGTCAGAGCGGCTGCTGGCCCCGGCTCTGTGACCACCGTCGACTCCGGCTCCGGCACCGTAACCGCCGCCGGGACCGGCTCCTCGAGACGCTCCGGGGCCGCTGGCAGGGGCTCGTCCGCCGGCTCGGGCTCGGATGGAGCCGAGCGCTCTTGCGGAGGTGGCGTGACCGGCTCCGATGTAGCTCCGATGGCGGCCTCAGCCGGTTCCGGCCCACCGCCTTCAGCGGTCGGGCCCGAGCCGCTGAGCCAGCCCTCGAGTCGCGAGATCACGAGGTCCCTCGGTACCAGCACCCAGGCCGCGATGACCGCGGCGAGCAGCACCGAGAGAGGGATCCAGGCGCGGGACGGGCGCCGGCGCGCGGTGCCGGCCATGCTGATGCCCCGCGGTCGGGTCCTGAGCGGCAGGTCGACGTGGGGAGCGGGGTCGTCCGCCACGGCTGTACCGACCGGCGTTCGCACGGTCTGACCGACCGTCGGCATCGGGGTCGGCGTTCGGAGAGCGAGGTCGACTCCGGCGGGCAGGGCCTGGGTCTTGTTTGGGTTCGGCTCCGGCGACCAGTCGCTGCGCAAGTGATCGCGGACCTCCTCGAGTCGGCAGAGCAGATCGCTGCACGAGACGAAGCGCTCGGCCGAGTCTTTGTGCAGGCAGCGTGAGACCACCGCGACCAGCTCGGGTGGGCAGTCGACCCAGTGCGCGGTCAGCGGTGGCGGATCGTGGTTGAGGGTCTGATAGAAGGTCTCGGAGATCGTCTCGCGGCCGAAGGGACGGACGTAGGTGAGCAGCTCGTACGCGAGCACTCCGAACGAGAAGATGTCGGTCGCCGCGCTCGCCTTCTCGCCCCGGATCTGCTCGGGCGCGAGATAGGCGGCGGTCCCGACTGCCATCCCCTTCTGGGTCAGATTGCTGTTGTAGTGGACCAGCTTGGCGATCCCGAAGTCGAGGATCTTCACGGTCCCATCGTCGAGCACCCGGATGTTGGCCGGCTTGATGTCGCGGTGAATGACGCCTCGGGCGTGCGCGTACTCGAGGCCCCGGGCGATCTGGATCAGATAGTCGAGCCGCTCGCTGAACGAGGTGTTCTCGCGGCGCTCGATGCGCTCGTCCAGGTCCTCGCCGTCGAGCATCTCCTGGACGAGGTACGGCGTCTCCTTCTCGATGAACAGGTCGTAGACCCGAACGATGTTCGGGTGGTCGAGGTTGCCAGCGATCTCGGCCTCGCGATAGAAGCGCTCGCGGGTCTCGCGATCGGCGGACGGGCAGCTCTTGATGGCGACGTGACGCTTGATCAGCGGGTCGAAGCCGCGGTAGACGCAGCTGTAGCCGCCCTCGCCGATCTTCTCGACGACCTCGTACTTGCCGGCCTTCTGGCGGCCCCCCGGAAGCGCTTGCGTCATGCCCAACGATCTCTACCGGCAGCCGGTACGAGAGCGCTCGACAGCAGACCCGCGCCGTCTGCCAAAACGGACGGTCCGAGTGTAGGTGCTGATAAATTGATGGCTTATGAAAAGCGTCACTCTGGCCCGACGGCGTCGCCGGCGATGACGACCGGGAGCGAACCCGGTCTCGGCCTCGGTGAGCGCTGGGCGGACGCCCTCGTCTGCAGCAAGACCGGCGAGGTCGGTGAGCTCGACCGCCCCGCCTTCCTGTCGCCGGCCGGCGCCCCCTGGCTGGTCCGCTACCGGCTCGATCGAAGCCTGGGCGAGGCGTTCAAGGCGGCACTCGCCGGGCGACCGTGGAGCCTCTGGCGCTACGCCGAGCTCCTGCCGCTGCGCGACGCAGAAGGGCGTGTCGACCTGGGGGAGGGGGGTACGCCGCTGGTCCGTCTCGAGCGTGGCGTGCCGGCCGGGATCGACGTCTGGCTCAAGGAGGAGTCGGGCAATCCGGCCGGCTCGTTCAAGGCGCGTGGCCTCTCCCTGGCGGTCAACCGCGCGCGCGAACTGGGCGCGACCGGAGTGCAGCTCGCCAGCGCCGGCAACGCCGCGATCGCCATGTCGGCCTATGCCGCGGCGGCGGGTCTCCGCTGCCGGGTGGCGGTGCCGGTGGACGCCCCGACGACGGTCGTCGAGCGCTGTCGTCTGCACGGCGCGGAGGTGATCGTCGCCGGCTCCAACCTGGCCGAGTCGGGGCTCGAGCTGAGTCGCCGCGAGGGTGAGTTCTGGGAGCTCTCGACGCTCAAGGAGCCGTATCGCGCCGAGGGCAAGAAGACGATGGGGCTCGAGATCGTAGAGCAGCTCGGCTGGTCGCTGCCCGACTGGATCATCTACCCGACCGGCGGCGGCACCGGGATCGTCGGCATGCAGAAGGCGTTCGACGAGCTCGAGGCGCTCGGCCTCCTGAGCGGTCCGCGGCCGCGCTTCGTGGCCGTCCAGATGGCCGGCTGCGCGCCGATCGTCCGGGCCTTCGAGCAGCGCCTGGACCACGCCCCTCCCTGGGAGCAGCCGGAGTCGCGGGTCTGGGGCTTGCGCGTGCCGAAGGCGATCGGCGATTTCTTGATCCTGCGGGCGCTCCGGGAATCGGACGGTACGGCGGTGGCGGTGGAGGAGAGCCGGATCGGCCGTGAGCAGGAGCGGCTCGCGCGCGAGGCCGGCGTCCTGGTCGGCCCCGAAGGGGCGGCGGCGATGCTCGGCCTCCGGTCGCTGACCGAGGCCGGCCGGATCGAGGCGGGTCAGCGGGTGGTCGTCTTCCAGACCGGCCATCCGGGGAACTACGGATGAGCGCTGCCCGAGGACGTGTCACCGATGGTCCGGACCCGGAGCTCGAGCGGTTGCTCGAGCGGCTGAACGACGCCTCCCTGGTCACCGCCGCGGTGGCGGTCGTCGGCGACGCCCGCGGCATCCGGCGACACGCCTCGGTCGGCCGCACCCGGCGAGTGGGTGGCAGGGCGGTCCGGCCGGGTGACCGGTTCGACCTCGCCTCGCTGACCAAGCCGTTCACGGCGTCTCTGGCCCTGAGCCTCGACCAGCGCGGGCTGCTGCCGCTCGAGACCCGGATCGGCGAGATCTGGGGCGCGAAGGCGGCACCCCGCCTCGCTGACCGGACGCTCGAGTCGCTCCTGCGCCATCGCTCGGGCATGCGCTCCTGGTCGCCGCTCTACCGCCGGGCCCGGACGGCCGACGGTGCCCTCCGCCACCTGCTCTCGGAGGAGATTCTGGCGACTCGCAGGGAGCGCTACGGCGATCCCGACTACATCCTCTGGGCGCTCGCTGCCGAGCACGCGCTCGGTCGCCCGCTGGAGGAGCTCTTCGGACGCTATCTGCTCCGTCCGCTCGGTCTCGGCGGGGTCGGTCCCCAACCGGGCGATCGCGCGACCGTCGTCGAGTGCCGGCTGGGCAACGAGCGCGAGGTCGAGCTGGCCGCCGTCCAAGGGGTTCCGGTGCGGGTGATTCCCGGTCCGGGCGTCGGCGCGGTCCAGGACGGAAACGCCCGTTTCCTGGGTGGCCTGGCGGGACACGCCGGTCTCTTCGGCTCGGCGCTCGACCTCTGGCGTCTGGCGAACGAGTGGTTGGCCCCCGGACCCGCCCTCTCCGCTCGCTCGGTCGAGCGCGCCCTGACCGGTGGGCGACGCTTCACTCTCGGCTGGACGCGGCGGACGCTGCACGGCAGCGGCGGACCGGCGCTCGGGCCAGAGTCGTTCGGTCAGATCGGGTTCACCGGCGGCAGCCTCTGGATCGAGCCGCGGCGCGGTGCGATCATGATCCTGCTGGCGCATCGCACTTCGGTCGACTCCGACCTGGGTCCGTGGCGCCGGCGATTCCACCGGCTGGTGCTGGGCTAGACAGGAAGGGAGCAGAGCGATGATCGATCTGAGCGGCCGCAAGGTCGTGGTAACCGGAGGGAGCCGTGGCATCGGCGCAGCGTGCTGCCGGGCGTTCGCCTCGGCCGGAGCGGCGGTGCTCGTCCATTTCAACAGCGCCAGCGCCGAGGCCGAGCGGATTCACGAGTCGCTGCAGGTGCGCTCGGAGGCGCCTCATCTCTTCTTCCAGGGCGATCTCTCCGAGGCGGAGGCGGTCGAGCGCATGTTCGCTCACATACGCAACGAGTGGGGCGCCCTCGACTGTCTGGTCAACAACGCCGGCATCTGGGGTCCGAATCCGCTGCACGAGCTAGACGTCGAGGAGCTCGAGAGGACCTGGAAAGTGAACGTCCGGGCCCTCTTCCTGTGTGGACAAGCGGCGGTGCCGCTACTCGAGGCGTCGGAGGACGGGTCGATCGTCAACCTGAGCTCGACCGCCGCGCAACGCGGCGAGGCGTTCCACAGTCCCTACGCCGCCTCGAAGGGCGCGGTGATCGCCATGACCAAGTCGTGGTCGACCGAGCTGGCACCGCGGGTCCGGGTCAACTCGGTGGCGCCCGGCTGGGTCGACACCGACATGTCGGCGTCAGCCTACGCCGACGGTGGACGGGAACGGATCACCGCCGAGATCCCGCTGCGGCGCATCGCGACCGCCGAGGACATCGCCGGACCGGTCGTCTTCCTGGCCTCGCCCCTGGCCCGCCACATCACCGGTGAGATCGTGAACGTCAACGGCGGCTCGGTTCTGGCGGGATAGAACTGGACGGCGGTCCATCGACCCAGCGGGGCTCGTCCTCGCCGAATGCCGAGTAGCCGAGACACTTGTAGGCCAGGTTGGCGGCGATGAACTCGGTGGCGTGCAGACCCTTGGTCGGTCGTACCTCGACGATGTCCATCGCTACGACCTCCTTCGAGGCGAACAGCTCGCGCATCAGGGCGAGGGTCGGATACCAGTGACCGCCACCGGGGACCGGAGTTCCGGTCGCCGGCAGGAAGCCAGGGTCGAAGAAGTCGACGTCGAAGGTCAGGTAGACCCTGGGCGGCAGGCTGTCGAGGCGCTCACGGAACGACTCGCGGGTGAGGTCGTCCAGCTCGCGACCCCAGATGACCTCGAGGTTCCGATCCTGGATCAGCTGCGCCTCGGGCGTCGACAGTGAGCGGATCCCGACCGCGAGGCTCGGCAACTCCAGGTCGAGGATGCGCCGCATCGCACAGCCGTGGCTGTAGCGGCTCCCCTCGTAGCTGTCGCGCAGATCGCCGTGGGCGTCGAACTGGATCACGCCGATCTCGCCGTGGACCTCCTTGGCTGCCTCGACGAGAGGCGGGCTGATCGAGTGCTCGCCACCGAGCGCGAGGACGAACTTGCCGTCCTGCATCGGTCGCAGAGCGCCCCGGCGGATCTCATCGAGAGCTGCGCTCTGGTCGTCGTCGGTCGGAGCGAGGTCGCGCAGGGTGGCGATCCCCTGGGAGCCGATCTCGATTTCCAGCTCGTCGTCCCAGAGCTCCAGGTGGTGCGACGCCTTCAGGATCGCGCGCGGCCCGCGACGGGTGCCCTTCTTCCAGCAGGTGGTTCGCTCGTATGGGACCGGCAGTACCACTGCACGCGCGGAGTCGTAGCTTCGATCATCTCGGTCGAGGTCGGCGAACGCGATCGAGTGGCTCTTCATGACGGCAGATGCCCGGCGCGAACGGTGACTATGCCACAGCCAGACGCCAGGAGCTCCTGCCGTCTCTAGGAGCGATGAGCGATCGATCCGACTTCGTGCGTGAGGTTCCGCGCGCGGAGCGGCCGCGCGAGCGGCTGCTCGAAAACGGCAGCGCCGCCCTGACCGAGACCGAGCTGGTGGCGATCCTGCTCAGGACCGGCCGGCAGGGGGTCTCGGTGCTGGAGCTGGCGCGCGGTCTCCTGAACGAGCAGGGCGGCCTCGCCGGGCTCCTCGGTCTGACCCCCGAGTCACTCCGTCTATGCGGTCTCGGCCCAGCCAAGAGCGCTGCGCTCCTGGCCGCGGTCGAGATCGGGCGCCGGCTGGCCAGGGCGCGCCTGCCCGAGCGGCAGCCGCTGACCAACGCCGAGGCGGTGGCGAGCTACCTCGGTCTCCGCTACTCACTCAAGGACCAGGAGGTGATGGGAGCCGTCTACCTGGATACGCGCAACCGGTTGATCGCCGAGTACGAGCTCTACCGCGGCACCCTCAACCGGGCCGCCGCCGAGCCACGCGCGATCCTCAAGCGGGGCCTGCTGCGGGACGCGGCGGGCTTCATCCTGTTTCACACTCACCCGAGCGGCGACCCCTCGCCGAGCGTCGAGGACCTGGGCTTCACCCGGCGGATCGCCGAGGCGGGGGAGGTGATCGGCATCCGTCTCGTCGATCACCTGATCCTGGCCGCTGGAGGGCGTTGGCGGTCGCTCCGCCAGCGCGGTGGCTGGTAGGCAGCGGGGGGACACGAACCGGATTGAGCACAATCTGGTTTGTGTCCCCATCTCGTGCCTCCATTTGCGCATAGGATACGGCCGATGGGCACGTTCTACATCTCGACGCCGATCTACTACGTCAACGATCTGCCCCACATCGGGCACATCTATACGACGGTCGTGGCGGACGTCGTTGCGCGTTACCGCCGGTTCATCGGCGACGACGTCTTCTTCCTGACCGGTACCGACGAGCACGGCCAGAGCATCATGAAGGCGGCCGAGAGGCTCGGCATCGAGCCGCAGGAGCAGGCCGATCGGGTGGTCTCGCGCTATCACGAGCACTGGAAGACTCTCGGTATCTCGCACGACGACTTCGTGCGCACGACGGAAGCGCGGCATCGGGTCGCCGTTGAAGAGATGGTCCGACGGATCGAGGCGTCGGGGGACTTCTACACCGACCTGCACGAAGGCTGGTACTGCTCGTCGTGCGAGAGCTTCTACACCGAGAGGGAGCTCCTACCAGGCCACCGCTGCCCGACGCACGAGAGCGAGACCGAGTGGCAGTCGGAGGAGAACGTCTTCTTCCGACTCAGCAAGTACCAGGACCGTCTGCTAGAGCTGTACGCCGGCGAGACGCCGTTCGTGATCCCGCCGAGCCGCGCCAACGAGGTGCGCAGCTTCGTCGAGGGCGGTCTCAAGGACATCTCGGTCAGCCGCGCCGGTCTCGGCTGGGGCATTCCGTTTCCGGGCCGGGAGAACGAGGTGGTCTACGTCTGGCTCGACGCGCTCACCAACTACCTCTCGGCGCTCGGCCTCGGATCGGACGACGCCTCGAAGCTGGACCGCTACTGGCACGAGGGTGGAACGCGGATCAACCTGATCGGCAAGGACATCCTCAGGTTCCACGCGATCTGGTGGCCGGCCTTCCTGATGTCTGCCGGACTGCCGGTGCCGAGCACGGTGGCGATTCACGGTTGGTGGCTGCGCGACGACAAGAAGATCTCCAAGTCGGTCGGCAACATCGTGCGGCCGGACGAGTTGATCGAGACCTTTGGCCCCGACGCGCTGCGCTACTTCCTGCTGCGCGAGATGGTCTTCGGCCAGGACGCGTCGTTTTCCGACGAGGCGTTCGTCGATCGCTTCAACAGCGACCTCGCCAACGATCTCGGCAACACGGTCAGCCGGCTGGTCAAGCTGTCGCGCTCGAGCTTCGACGGCAAGACGCCCCCCGAAGCGTGTAGCGACAACCCCCTGATCGCCGCCGCCGAATCGGCGGTGGCCGGCTATCACGAGGCGATGGGTGAGTTCGCGTTCAACCGGGCGCTCGCCAGCCTCTGGAAGCTGCTGTCGGAGACGAATCAGTACCTGGTCGCTCGCGAGCCGTGGAAGCTGGTCAAGTCCGAGGGGCCGTCGGCGTCGGTCTCGCGGATCCTCTGGAACGGGCTGGAGGCCGTCCGGATCGTCACGACCGCGCTCAGCCCGGTGATGCCGACCACCGCCGCCAGCATCCTGGCGGCGATCGGCGGCGACGCGGTGCCGGTCGAGCGGGACACGCTCGCCTGGGGGAGGACGCCGCTCGATCAGCCACTCGCCGAGCCGGTGCCGCTCTTTCCGCGCATCGACAAGGCCGCCTTCTTGAGCGGCGAGGAGGGCGCCGCCGCGCCCCCGAAAGCTGCAGCCAGCCCGGCGCCGAAGCAGGCTCCGGCTCAGGAGTCCGACATGATCACGATCGAAGAGTTCTTCAAGACCCAACTCAAAATGGCGACCATCCTGACCGCCGAGCGGATCGAGGGGACCGACAAGCTGGTCAAGCTGATGGTCGACCTCGGCGAGGAGAGCGAGCGGACGCTGGTGGCCGGGATCGCCGAGCAGTACTCGGCCGAAGAGCTCGTCGGCCGCCAGATCGCCGTGGTCGCGAATCTCAAGCCCGCCAAGCTGCGCGGCGTCGAGTCCCAAGGCATGCTGCTCGCGGCTTCGGTAGACGGCAAGCCGGTGCTCCTGGGTCCGGACTCGCAGGTGCCGAACGGCACCCCCGTGAAGTAGGGGAGGGCGTCGAGGTCGATCCTCGTCGCCCCGCTTTGTTCACCTCCGGTCGGGAGCGGCGCCTCTGGTTCTGGGCCCTCGCTGCCGTCGTGGCGATCTACTCGACGCTCGGGCTGGCGGGCAGGCTGGCCCGGGTGCTGCGCGAGCGCGACCTGCTCGACCTGTCGTTCATCGTCGGCTTCCTCATGGTCGTCGGAGCGATCGCCGCCAGTGCTCTGAAGCGGCGCCCCGGGCGGCGCGAGATCTGGGTCGCGCTCGGCGTCGTCGCCGTCTACGCGATGGTGGTGGTCAGAATGGGGATCGGGCCGGAGGAGCGCACGCACCTGTTCGAGTACGGGCTGGTCGCCGTCCTCATCCACCAGGCACTGACCGAGCGGGCGCGAAACGGTCGACGCGTCCCGGTGCCAGCCGTGCTCGCCGTCGTGGTGACCGGACTGCTGGGCTGGCTCGATGAAGGGATCCAGGCGCTCCTCCCCAATCGGGTCTACGACCTGGTCGACGTCGGCAGGAACGTCCTCGCTGGGTTCATGGCGATCGTCGCGACCCTGGCGTTGACGCGAGCGCGCGAACGGGACCTCTTCCGCCGGCGCTTTCGCTAGACGCCCACTCGGCGCCGGCTCAGTCGATCACGGACCAGCCGGTGACGGTGGTATCGGTGGCGAAGCGGCGGAAGTTACTGTAGGTGCCGATGAGCTCGGCGTCCATTCGGTAGAGGAACGCGATTCTCGCCTTGTACCTCACGCTCCAACTCTCGGTGATCCAGACCTTCTCGTCGAGGAGACGCTGCTTGAAGCGGATCTGCGTGCCACTGCGCAGCTTGAAGACCGCCGCCCAGGTGATGTCGCCGAGGGTCTCGATGTCGGCCTGCACCCAGCCGTAGCTCTCCTGGGCGACCCACAGCGTGGCGCGCACCTCGGGCAGCACGCGCGCCAGTCGATTGGGCGGCTCGTAGCCGGGCTTCGGCTCCGCGGAGATGGCCCAGGTCGCGATGCCGTCGATCTCCTCCTCGCCGATCAGCCGGAAATCGAACGCCTGGGTGATCTCTTCCAGGAACTCCTCGCCCTCGCGCAGCTCTTTCTCGACCTTGGCCAGTCGCTGCGCCCGCTGCCTCGGTGTCTCGTTCTGCAGCTTGGTGATGTGCCGGTCGAGTTTTCTCTGCTCCTTGGCCGCGGCCTCGGGATCGAGCGGCTCGTCGTTGCGGGCGATCAGCCGCCAGTAGCCGCTGCCCTCGAAGAGGGTCACGTCCCAGGTCTTGGACTGCCGCTTCTTCTCGGCGCCTTTCCGGTCGAACCTGAGCTCCTCGACCCGCTCGTGGAAGACGTAGCCGCGGGCGAGGGCCTCGTTCGTCTTCGCCGCTTCGAACGCCCTCTCGATGATCGCCTGCGCGTCCTCGGCGGCCGAGGCCGGGCCGGGAACCGAGAGCCAGAGTACGGCGAGCGCCGCCGCGCCGCGAATCGGAAGCCTCACGTCGAAGGAATCCTATACAGACCGGACCGGGGCACCCAACGGACCGCGTCGAGGCCGGAAGCGGTCGCCTATACCGGATTTGGAATATCGATGAACTCGACCTCGAGCCCGAAGCGCTCGGCGAGGTGGTCGCCCAGGGCGAGGATGCCGAGCCGCTCGGTCGCGTAGTGGCCGGCGGCGAGATAGTGGACGCCCGCTTCGCGCGCGACGTTCATCACCCACTCGGTACTCTCGCCGGTGATGTAGGCGTCCAGCCCGAGCTCGATCGACTCGTGGATCACCGTCTGCCCGCCGCCGCTGACGATGCCGAGGGTCGCGATCTGCTCTGGCCCCGAGCCCTCGAGCGCCGGCTCCTGACCGAACAGCTCGGTGCAACGCTCGACCAGGTCGGCCGGAGAGAGCGGCTCGGGAAGCCGACCCCAGAACCCGACCGGCTCACCCCCGAACTCGGCGAATGGGTTCAGCTCCTCAACGCCCAGGGAGCGCAGCGCCACCGCGTTGTTGCCGACCTCCGGATGGCGGTCGAGTGGCAGGTGGTAGGCGATCAGGCCGATGTCGCTGCGGATCAGCTCGGCGACGCGGCGGTAGAGGACACCGGTGAGCGGCTTTGGCTCGCCGCTCTTCCAGAACAGCCCATGGTGCACGAGGACGGCGTCGCCCCCGAGCTCGTGGGCGCGGACAAACAGCTCGTGGCAGGCCGAGACTCCGCTGATCAGCTTGGAGATCTCGGCTCTGCCGTCGACCTGTAGGCCGTTGGGACCGAAGTCGCTACCGCGCCCGGCCTCCAGGTACTCGTCGAGATAATCAACAAGTTCCTGGAGTCGCATCACTCTCTACCGCGATCGACTAGCGCCCCGTCCGGCTCCGCTCGCGTCCGCCCCGCCCCCGTCCACGCGGAGGGCCGCCGCGACGTCCGCGATTCCGCGCCGGTCGTCCGCCGCCCCGCCGGTCGCCGCCGCGATCGTCGGGCGCCGGCGCGCCCATCCCCTCGTACTCCGAGGGATCGTAATCGGGCGACTCCATGATGACCGCCTTGCGTGACAAGCGGACCTTGTTCTGCTCGTCGATGCTAATGACCTTGACCTCGATCTCGTCGCCTTCCTTGACGATGTCGGTGACCTCACCGACCCGGTACGGGGCCATCTCGCTGATGTGCAGCAGGCCGTCGCGGCCGGGGAGGATCTCGACGAAGGCGCCATAGCCCTCCACCCGCCGGACCTCGCCGACGTAGTTCTTGCCGATCTCGGGTGACTCGGTCAGCCGCTCGATCATCTCGATCGCCAGGCTGGCCGAAGTCTGATCGGGCGAGGCGATGACCACGGTGCCGTCGTTCTCGACGTCGACGTCGCAGCCGGTCTCCTCGATGATCGAGCGGATCGTCTTGCCGCCGGGGCCGATCACGTCGCGGATCCGATCCTTCGGGATGTGGATCGTGTGCAGGCGCGGCGCGTAGCGCGACAGCTCCTGGCGCGGCTGCGCGACCGCCTGGTCCATCAGGTCGAGGATGTGAAAACGTCCCGCTCTGGCCTGCTCGAGCGCCTGCGCCATGATCTCGCGGGTGACGCCGGCGATCTTGATGTCCATCTGCAGAGCGGTGATGCCGTCGCGGGTGCCGGCCACCTTGAAGTCCATGTCGCCGTAGTGGTCCTCCTGCCCCGCGATGTCGGAGAGGACGACGAAGCGATCGTCGGTCTTGACCAGGCCCATCGCCACGCCGGCGACCGCCGCCAGCATCGGCACACCGGCGTCGAACAGCGCCAGCGAGCCGCCACAGACCGACGCCATCGACGACGAGCCGTTCGACTCCATGATGTCGGAGACCACACGCACCGTGTACGGGAAGTCGTCTTCGTGCGGGAGCACCGGCATGAGCGCGCGCTTGGCGAGCACGCCGTGACCGATCTCGCGCCGGCTCGGACCGCGCAGGAAACGCACCTCGCCCACCGAGAAAGGCGGGAAGTTGTAATGGAGCATGAACTTCTGCAGCGACTCGCCCTCGTACTCCTCGATGATCTGCGCGTCACGGCGCGTACCGAGCGTCGCCGAGACCAGCGCCTGGGTCTCTCCACGGGTGAAGAGCGCCGAGCCGTGCGTGCGCGGCAGCATGCCGACATCGATCGCGATGTCGCGAATGTCCTCCGGCTTCCGCTCGTCGAACCGAATCGCCCGGTCGAGCACGGCCTCGCGCAGAGCGCGCTCTTCGAGCGCCGAGATGATCTTCTTGACCTGACCGTGGCGCTCCTCGTCCTCTTCCGGGATCGCTTCGAGGAACGGCGCCGTGACCTCGGCCACCGCATCGCGCCGCTCGAACTTGCCCTTGGTGTGTAGCGCCTTGACCATCTGATCGTAGAGCGCGGTCTCGACCTGCCGGTAGAGCTCCTGCGGGTACGGCTCGGCAGCCTCCCAGGCCGGCTTCTCGATCCCGACCTCGGCCATCATCTGCCTCTGCGCCTGGATGATCTCCTGGATCAACGCGTGTGCACGGAAAATGCACTCGAGCACCAGGTCCTCGCTCAGCTGATTGGCGGCCGCCTCGACCATGACCACCGCGGCCTCGCTCGCGACCACGATCAGGTCGAGATCGGAGACGTCGCGCTGGCTGTTGGTCGGATTGAAGACGATCTCGCCGTCGATCAGTCCGACACGGACCGCGCCGAGCGGCTCGAAGAACGGGATCTCCGAGAGCATCAGCGCCGCCGAGGCGCCGTTGATCGCCAGGATGTCGGGATCGTTCTCGCCGTCCGCCGACAGCACGCTGGCGACGATCTGGGTCTCGTTGAAGTATCCGTCGGGGAAGAGCGGCCGAACCGGGCGGTCGATCAGGCGGCAGGTGATGATCTCTTTCTCGGACGGACGCCCTTCGCGCTTGAAGAAACCGCCGGGGATACGGCCGCCGGCGTAGGTGTACTCACGATAATCGACTGTCAAGGGGAGGAAGGGGCGCGGCGCGCCGCCCTTCGCCATGCAGGCGGTCACCAGGACGACCGAGTCGCCCACTCTCACGACGCAGGAGCCGTCGGCCTGCTTGGCCACCAGTCCGGTCTGGAAATGGAGATTGCCGGCACCGATGGCTACGTCTTTGGTCACTTTCATCTTTTCGTTCTCTTTTCTTCTCTCTTCTTCTGCTTACTACTACTACTTCTTCTTCCTTCGGGGCGTCCGGCTCGAAGAAACACGCTTCGACACCGGCGCCTGGCTCGCGTACGAGCACTGATCGCGCCGCGCGGCGCGTCATGAACTGAATCTAGGCCTTCGGGGGAATCGGTCTACTTTCGTATGCCGAGCCGCGTGATGGTGCTGCGGTAGCGCTCGAAGTCCTGCTTCTTCAGGTAGTCGAGTAGGCGGCGCCGGCGGCCGACGAGCTTGAGCAAGCCGCGACGGCTGTGATGGTCCTTCGCGTGCGTCTTGAAGTGCTCGGTGAGTTGCTGGATTCTGTGGGTCAGAAGGGCCACCTGAACCTCAGGCGATCCGGTATCGGTTTCGTGGAGCCGGCTCTCTTCGATAATGCCGGCCTTTGCCTCTGCGAATGACAAGACGAGTCTCCTCTACAAACCGTGCGATGCTACCACAAGAAAGGGCACTCTCTTCGCCCTAATTCTTGAAAACAATGCGGGGTTGGATGACGCCGACGCCCGACTCCCCGATCCTCTCGGAGACGCTGCCGACGGCGATCAACTGCTTGCTCCGGTTGACCAGCTTGACCCAGTCGCCCTCGTCCGCGTCGAGGCTCCGGATCAGCACCGTCTGACCGTGGATGATGCGCCGCTCCTGCTGAGCGTCGGTGTCGACCTGGCTGAACGGCAGCGGGATGTCGTCGAACGGGATCCAGGAGCTGGCCGGCAGGTCGTCGGGCTGGGGGTCTTCGCCGAGAGCGTCGATCCGGGCGGCGTCGGCCAGGTGGAACGGGCCGACCTGAAGCCGCTCTAGCGACGCCAGGTGGGCGCCGCATCCGAGCACTTCGCCCAGGTCGAAGGCCAGACTGCGCACGTAGGTTCCCGACGAGCAGGCGAGCCGGAACGGGATCGAATCGTCCTCGAGTGGCCCGGTGGGAGAGAAGTCGAAGACCGTGATCTCCTTGCGGCTCTCCGGCACCTCCTCGCCACGCCGCGCCAGCTCGTAGTACTTGACCCCGCCCACCTTCTTGGCGCTGTAGGCGGGTGCCGCCTGCTCGAAGGTTCCGACCACGGCCGCCATCTCCTCGGCGATCCGGTCGCCGGTCAGGCCCTCGGTCGACTGCTCGCCGAGCACCGTGCCGGAGCCGTCGTAGGTATCGGTGGTCACTCCGAAGCGGATGGTTCCGACGTACACCTTCGGGGCGCTGATCAGGAAGCGGGTCAGGCGCGTCGCCTTGCCCAGGGTGAGCACCAGCAGCCCGGTCGCACCCGGGTCGAGGGTGCCGCAGTGGCCGATCTTCTTCTGGCCGAGCAGCCGTCGTGCCTGCCGGACGACGTCGTGCGACGTGCAGCCGGCGGCCTTGTCGACCAGCAGAAGACCGTCCCTCATCAACTCCCCAGGATCTCGGTCAGCTGGCGAACGACCTCCTGGCGGACGGCCTCGCACTCGCCGTCGAAAGCGAAGCCGGCGGCGTTGCGGTGGCCGCCGCCGCCGTGGGCGCGGGCAATCTTCTCGATGTCGAGGTCGCCTCGGCTCCGCAGCGACACCTTGCACTTGCCCGGCCCGAGCTCGCGCACGACCGCGACCGCCTTGACCCCGGCGATCGAGCGGGGAACGTCGATCAAGCCCTCGGAGTCGCCCGGCCTGGCGCCGGCGCGCTGGGTCATCTCCTGGGTCAGGAGGAGGGTCGCGATCCGGCCGTCGGCGTCGACCACCAGGGTCTGGAGCGCTTCGCCGAGAAGTCGGACCGCCGACTCCGGCTGACTCTCGTAGAGCCAGCGCGCGACCTCCTGCGGCTGCGCCCCGTCCTTGACCAGCTCGGCCGCGGCTTCGAAGGCGCGCGAGGTGGCGTTGGCGAAACGGAAGTTCCCGGTGTCGGTGACCAGGGTTAGATAGAGCGAGGTCGCGGTCGCCTCGTCGACGGTGACGTTCAGGGCCCGCGCCAAGCGGTGGATCATCTCGCCGAGCGACGGTGCGGAGGTGTCGACCCAGTTGACCTTGCCGTACTGCTCGTTGCCGAGATGATGGTCGATGTTGAGGATCGGCAGGCCGTTCTGCAGCTGTTCGTGGAGGCCGGTCCGATCGAGCGTCGGGCACTCCAGCGCCACCAGCGCGTCGAAGCCGTCCGGGAAGCTGGCCGGCGCCTCCTCGCCGTGGTGGATGCGATCGCTGCCGGGGAGCGACAGGTAGACCCGTGGCGTCGGGTCCCGGTTCCAGATCACTACGCCCTTGCCGAGGCTGCGGAGGATGCGGGCGAGACCGACGGCTGAGCCGATCGCATCGCCGTCCGGATTGGCGTGGCTGGTGAGCAGGAAACGCTCGTGACTTCGGAGTTCCCTGAGCAGGTCTTCTGGTGTGTCAGTCATGGGTATCGAGATCCTCGAGAATCGAACTGATGTGTTGACTGTATTCAGGTCCCTCGTCGAGCTCGAAGACCAGCTCCGGGATCGACTTCATATGGCGCAGCCCACGGGCCAGCTGGGTGCGCAGGAAGCCGCTCGCGTGCTGGAGGGCGGCCAGGCACTCCTGGCGCTCGTGGTCGCTGCCGAGGGCGGAGAGGAGGACCCGGGCACGGCGCAGATCGGGGCTGACGTCGACGTGGCTGACCGAAGCGAGGCGGACTCGCGGATCGTTCATCCGCCGGAGGATCAGCGACGACAGCTCGGCGCGCAGGAGATCCTCGACCCGGTGGGTGCGGCGGCTCACGACGCGCCCTCGACCAGCTCCGGCAGCCACTCGGTCAGCTCCGCGTCGGGCTGCAGGTCGAAGATCCGGCGTACCGCGTCCAGCAGTCGCTCCACCTCGTGCTGGTTGCGGTGGACCATCGCCAGGGCGATCTCGGCCCGCTGGTGTGTGTCGTGGAAACCGGTCTCGGCGATCGAGACTCGATAACGCTGGTGAATCCTGTCCATCAGGCTCTTGACCACACGTCGCTTCTGCTTGAGGCTGCGTACTCCCGGCAGGTGAAGGCGGGCGACAACGAGAGCGAAGGTCATCAGGTGTCTCCCCCCGGTGGGCTCGCCCACGGCCGATCCGCGGGCGCAGGGCTGAAAGCTAGAGGGTCGGTGCTACTTCTTCCCGCTCGTAGACCTCGATGACGTCGCCCGGCTTGACGTCCTGGTACCGGTCCAACCGGATGCCACAGTCGAACCCGGTCCGGACCTCGGCGACGTCGTCCTTGAAACGCCGTAGCGACGCCAGCGACCCTTCGTAAACCACTACGTTGTCACGCAGCAGACGGGCGCTGGCGTTTCTCGGCACCGTCCCTTCGACCACGTGGCAGCCGGCGACCGTGCCGTGCCGGGGGACGCTGAAGATCTCGCGCACCTCGGCGCGGCCCCGGACCACCTCGCGGAAGGTGGGCTCCAGGAGTCCGGTCATCGCCTTGCGGATCTCGTCGCTCAACTCGTAGATGACCGTGTGCAGGCGGATGTCGACCTCCTCCTTGGCCGCTAGGTCCGCCGCCTTCTTCTCCGGCCGGACGTTGAAGCCGACCACGACGGCGTTGGATGCCGAGGCGAGCAGCACGTCGTCGGTGGTTACCGCGCCGACGCCGGCGCGAATCAACTGGATCTGCACTTGGTCGGTCGACAGCTTGCGGAGGGTCTCGGTCAAGACTTCGACCGAGCCCTGTACGTCCGCCTTGAGCACCACTAGGAGCTCCTTGAGCCCTCCCTCCTGGATGTTGTCGAAGAGTCGCTCGAGGGATACCCGTGAGGGTGCGGGCGCCAGCTCGCGCTGACGCATCTCGTGGCGGCGGAACTCGACGATGCCGCGCGCCTTGGACTCGTCGCCGACCACCTGGAAGAGATCACCCGCCTCGGGCACCTCGCCGAAGCCGGTCACCTCGACCGGCGTCGCCGGACCCGCGGAGTCGACCTTCCGCCCCAGGTCGTCGGACATCGCCCGCACCCGGCCCCAGGTGGCGCCGGCGACGAAGACGTCGGCGACGTTCAGGGTACCGGTCTGGACCAGCACGGTGGCGACGATGCCGCGGCCCGCCTCCTTGCGCGCTTCGAGAACGACGCCGTGCGCCAGCAGGGTCGGATCCGCGCGAAGCTCGAGCAGGTCCGCCGTCAGCTGCACCAGCTCGAGCAGCTCGGGTACGCCGTCGCCGGTGAGCGCGGCGATCGGAGCCGAGACCACGTCGCCACCCCACTCTTCGACCTGGACGCCGTTCTCGGCCAGATCCTTCTTGACCCGATCGATATTGGCGTTTTGTTTGTCGATCTTGTTGATGGCCACCACCAGCGGCACGTCGGCCGCCTTGGCATGGTCGATCGCCTCCTTGGTCTGCGGCATGACGCCGTCGTCGGCCGCGACCACCAGGATGACGATGTCGGTCGCCTTGGCGCCGCGAGCGCGCATCAGGGTGAAAGCCTCGTGGCCGGGCGTGTCGAGAAAGACGACCTTGCCGTGCTCGGTCTCCACCTGGTAGGCGCCGATGTGCTGGGTGATGCCACCGTGCTCGCCCTCGGTGATCTTGGACGAGCGGATGTGATCGAGCAGGGTGGTCTTGCCGTGGTCGACGTGGCCCATGATCGTCACCACAGGGCCGCGTGGGACGTTGATCTCCTCGCTCTCCTCGCGCTCGAGCGTGTCCTGGATCTGGACCTCCTCCTCGAACGAGACGATTCGCGCCTCGACCCCCAGGTCGGCCGCCACCTCGATCGCCAGGTCGGTGTCGAGCACCTGGTTGATGGTCGCCATCGCGCCGCGGTTGAAAAGAGCCTTCTGCAGGTCCTTCGCCTTGACGCCGAGCTTTTCGGAGTACTCCCGAACTGTCATCCCCTCGGAGACGGTTACCACGCCCTCGGGCGCGCCCTCCTTGAACGCCAGGCCCGGGGCCTCCTGGGCCTGCTTGCGGCGCTCCGTGCGCCGCTTCCGCCGGGCCGACGGGTCGGCCGCTCTTTCGGGCGCCGCCTCCGGCGCTTCGACCGGCGGCTCGGCCGTGACCGGCGCTTCGACCTGCTCGGCCGCCGGCGTCGGCGCCGGCTTCTCCTTGGCTTCGGCCGGGGGAGTGGCCGGGGCCTCGATCGGTTGCTCGGCCGGCGCTTCGGCCGCCGGCGGGACGGCCTCGGGGGCCTGCTTGGTCTCGGTCACCGGGATCGTCTTGATCCGCGGCTCCACCTTCTGAATCATCGGCCGACGCCGGAGCGGCCGGCGCGGGGAGGTCGGCATCCGCCGGCTCGGAGGCCGGCGCCGTGGGGCGGCGGGTGCCGCGGCCTTGGCTTCCTTGTCCCGCAGGATCACTTCGCGCGGGTTGCGCAGGCTCTTGCCCTGCAGGACCGCCTCGATCACGTCGGAGTCGATGGTCGGGTTCTCTTCTTCCAACCTGACCCCGATCGACTTCAACTTGAAGACGAGGTCCTGGTTGGCGATGCCCATCATCTGAGCCAGGTCCTTGACCCGGATTTTTCCCATGGTGTTGCTGATACTCCTTGCTCGCGCCTAGCTTTCCGCTTCGTCGCTCTCTGGTTGGGTGGCCTCCGCCTCCGGCTCGTCGTCGGGGGAATCGCCAGGCGACTCGCTCGCTTCCGGCCCCTCCGCTTCCTGAAGCGCCTTGCTCAGGGCGGCCATGAAGTCACCGTCGTCCATGGTCGCCTCGCCAGCAGCCCCCTCCTCGGCGATCTCCTCGGACTCGCTCGCGGTGGCGCCGGTCTCGAACTGCGCGGCCCACTCGAGAATCGCGCGCGCGGTCTTCGGACCCACGCCTTCGACCGCCTCGAGCTCCTCGGCCGGGGTGGCGAGCAGCTTGTCGAGATCGCCGTAGCCCGCTTCGGTCATGATCGCGGCGGTCTTGGCGCCGACGCCGGGCGCCGCGGCGATGTCGAAGCGGATCGGCTCGGCCGACGCTGTCTCCTCGTCCATCGCCGTCTGCAGCATCTTGGCGAGCGCGTCGGCGACCTCGTCCTTGACGTCGCTCTCGCTCTTGATGTCGATCTTGGAGTGCAGTAGCTCGGCGGCGAGGCGCACGTTCTGACCGCGCTTGCCGATCGCGAGCGAAAGCTGCTCGTCCTCGACGATCACGTCGAGGTGGGGGATGTCGCTCTGATGGGTCACCGAGACGCGCGTGATCCGGGCCGGGGCGAGGGCGCTCTGGGCGAAGGTGACGAGATCGTCGCTGAACTCGATGATGTCGATCTTCTCACCGCGCAGCTCGCGAATGATCGACTGCACGCGTGAGCCCTTCATGCCGACGCAGGCGCCGACCGGGTCGACGTCCCGCTCGCGGCTGAAGACCGCGACCTTGGCGCGCTCGCCGGGAGCCCGGACCGCCGCCTTGATCTGGACCGTGCCGTCGAAGATCTCCGGCACCTCCATCTCGAAGAGCTTGACCAGCAGCCGCGGGTCGGTGCGCGAGAGGACGATCTGCGGGCCCTTCGGCTGCTTGTGGACCTCGATGATCACCGCCCGGATCCGCTCGCCCTGGCTGTAGCGCTCGTGACGGGCCTGCTCGCTGCGTGGAACCACTGCCTCCGTCCGCCCGAGGTCGACGATGATCTCGCCGCGCTCGAAGCGCTTGACAGTGCCGTTGACGACCTCGCCGGAGCGGTCGATGAACTCGTTGTAGACCTTCTCGCGCTCGGCCTCGCGGACCCGCTGGTAGAGAACCTGCTTCGCCGACTGGGCCGCGATCCGGCCGAGACCCTCGGTGGAGATCGGGATCTGGATCTCTTCGCCGGCCACGGCGCCCGGCTTCTCGTCCTGCGCCTCCTCGACCGTCCACTCGGCGAGTGGGTCCTCGACCTCTTCGACCACCTGCTTGACGATGAACGCCTCGAACTTGCCGGTGGCGCGATCCAGGACCGCGCGTACCGGGGCCTTGATCCGATGCTGCTTCTTGGCGGCGGATGCCATGGCGTCTTCCAACGCCGAGATCCACCGATCGATATCGATGTCCTTTTCGCGGGCCGCTTGCTGCAGCAGTTCGTCGAGATTGAACTCGGGTGCCAGTGTCTGTGCCATCTTCCCTACGTCCTAGAATTCAGGTTCCAACCGCGCCGCTTCGATCAGCGCGAACGCGATCTCGTGTCGTTCCGAGGTCTCGGTATCGCTGACCACGATCGCCGGGTCCTCGTCTCCTCGCGCCACGCCCTCCAGTCTCAGCAGATCGGTGCGCTTGCCAGCCTCTCCCCTCCAGGTGACCCTCGCCAGGCTGCCGGCGAAGCGTTCGTAGTCCCGAAGACCGAAGAGCGGACGATCCAATCCGGGTGAGGAGACCTCCAACGTGTACCGTCCCGCACCGAAGTCCTCGACGTCGAGAAGAGCCGAGAGCTCCCGCGAAACGGTCTCGCAATCCTGCAGCGTCACCCCTTCTTCGCGGTCGAGAACCACGCGGAGGACGCCGCCCCCGAAGTTTACATCCAATAGCTCGCATCCGGAGCGGGCAGCCGCGGCCTCGAGCTCCTGACGCAGCTTCTCCTCCAACATCTCCGCGGTCATTTCCATTGTCCATGATGCTCTTGCCGACGCTCTCCAGGCAATAAAAAAAGTGGGCGCCCACCGCCCACTCTCCTACGTCGTCAGACGTGAGCCCGCAGATTATAGGTCACGCTCCGCGCGCGTTCAAGACGATACCGGGCGGCTCGAGACCCTGCCATATTGGCAGAGTTCGGCCGCTGGCGGGACGTGTCGGGCGCAACACGGGCCGAAACCCGGCCCCTGGACCCTCCGTATGCTGGCAAGGCACTTGCTTAATGGACTGCGAGCAGGTACAACGTTAGACGAACCGCCTGTAAGCCATAGGAGCTCGAACCCGACCATGACCAACCAGCCGCGCCGCCGACCCCTGACCCTGCTACTGGTTTTCGGAGCCGTCGTCTTCGGCATGGTGCTGGCCGGTAGCCTGGACTTCACGGCGCCGGGAGTCGGCGCACCCGAGCCCGCACCGGCGCCGGCGCCGCAAGAGGCGGCGACCACGGTGGTTACGGGTCTCCCGAGCCTGGCGGATCTGGTCGATCAGGTCTCCGCCGGAGTGGTCTCGGTGGAGACCCACTCCTTCGCGAGCTCGCGCTCGCGTGCTGGAGATCCGTTCGAATTCTTCTTCGGCCCGCGCCGGCGGGGCGACGAGCCTGAGGAGGAGCAGGAGTTCCGCTCCGAATCGGGCGGCAGCGGATTTGTCATCAGCGCCGACGGCCTGATCGTGACCAACAACCATGTCGTTCGCGGCGCCGACGAGATCATCATCCACCTCGGCGAAGAGGAGTACGAGGCCGAGGTGCGGGGCACCGACCCGGCGACCGATCTGGCGCTGCTGAAGATCGATCCGCCCAAAGGCGGCGGCATGTCCTATCTGCCGTTGGGTGACAGCCAGGGGCTGCGGGTCGGCGAGTGGGTGATGGCGGTGGGCAGCCCGCTCGGTCTCGAGGACACGGTCACGGTCGGCGTGGTGAGCGCCAAGAACCGGCGGATCAACATCAGCCAGGAGACCCAGTCGTTCGAGAACTTCATTCAGACCGACGCGGCGATCAACTTCGGCAACTCGGGCGGTCCGCTGATCAACATGAGCGGACAGGTGGTCGGCATCAACACCGCCATCAACTTCGGCTCCGAGAACATCGGTTTCGCCGTGCCGGTCGATATTTTGAAGCGGATCCTGCCGCAGCTGAAGGAGACCGGTAAGGTCAGCCGGGGATACCTCGGCATCGGGGTCACCGACCTGGACCAGGCCGCTGCCGAGGCATACAGCCTGCAGACGACCGACGGCGCCTTGGTACAGAGCGTCCAGGAGGGGCTGCCAGCCGATCTCGCCGGACTCTTGCCGGGCGACGTGATCCTGACCGTCGACGGCGAGCCGATCGGCAACACCCGCGACCTGATCGACTACGTCTCGGCGCAGGGTCCGGACGCCACGGTGAAACTAGGCGTCAAGCGTGACGACGAGCTGCTCGACGTCGACGTGAGGCTGGTCGAGCGCCCGGGCGAGGGCCAGGACGTCGACGACGACAGCGACGAGGCCGAGGGTGGCATCGAGTGGCTCGGGCTTCGCTATCAGGATCTGACGCCCAACACCCGAGCGACCCACCGCATCCCGGACGAGGTGGACGGAGTCTGGATCACCTCGGTCTCTCCGCGTAGCCCGCTCTACGACGAGGGTGTCCGGGTCGGGCAGTTCATCTCGGTCATCACCAAGGTCAACACGACCGAGGTCTCGAGCGTCGACGAGTTCGAGGCCGTGGTCCGGGAGGCGCCCGCGGGCTCGCGGCTCAGGATCTACATCCGCCGCTTCGCGGGCGGGCGCGAGATTCCGCCCCAGTTCGTCTTCCCACGGGTACCCGAGTAATACGCCTGCTCGTCAGGCTCGAACCCTTGCTTCGGTTCACCATCACACGGCCGGCTCCCGAGAGGGGGCCGGCCACCTCCTTTGATGCCAGGCCTGCAGGATGCAAGTTGGCGCAGCCGCCAACTTGCATCTCGCAGGCCTGGCACCTAACCTCCGGGAATGGCTGAGAGCAAGACCAGCTATCGCGCATCGGTCCTCGTGGTGGACGACGAGGAAGCGATCCGCGAGAGCCTGCGGATGATCCTCGAGTACGAGGGCTACCGGGTACGCGAGGCGGCGAACGGGGCCGAGGCGCTCGAGGCGATCCGGAAAGCGGCCCCGGACGCCGTGCTGCTCGACATCAAGATGCCTGAGATGGACGGGCTGCAGGTGCTCAAGGCGATCCAGGACCGCGGCTACGACATGCCGGTCCTGATCATCACCGGTCACGGCGACGTGGCGACCGCGGTCGAGGCGACGCAGGGCGGCGCTTTCGACTTCTTCGAGAAGCCGCTCGAGCGCGATCGGGTTCTGGTCAGCCTGCGCAACGCGGTCGACAGCTACCGCCTGCTGCAGGAGAGTCGAGAGGGGCGCGCGGAGCCGGACGAGCTGATCGGCTCGTCGCCGGCGCTCGCCCAGCTGCGCGAGGTGATCGACAAGGCCGCACCGACGCCCGCGACCGTCCTGATCACCGGCGAGAGCGGCACCGGCAAGGAGCTCGTGGCGCGGGCCCTCCACTTGAAGAGCGCTCGGCGTGACAAGCCGTTGGTGCAGGTGAACTGCGCGGCGATTCCGGACGAGCTGATCGAGTCCGAGCTCTTCGGCCACGAGAAGGGGAGCTTCACCGGCGCCGTGCGCAAGCAGGTGGGCAAGTTCGTCGCCGCCGACGGCGGCACGATCTTTCTCGACGAGATCGGCGACATGTCGGCTCGCACCCAGGCGAAGGTGCTGCGGGTCCTGCAGAACGGCGAGGTAGAGCCGGTCGGCGCCCATAAGGTCGTCCAGGTGGACGTGCGAGTCGTCGCCGCCACCAATCGAGATCTCGAGGAGGAGATCAAGGAGGGCGACTTTCGGGAAGACCTCTACTACCGCCTCAACGTGATCCCGATCCAGACGCCGGCGCTGCGCGACCACCTCGAGGACCTCGAGGAGCTCATCAGCTACTTCATCCGGCGCTATTCGGTGGCCAACAACTACCGGCCGCGTGAGCTCTCCGACGAGGCGATCGGGCACCTGCGCGGCCTGCCGTGGCGCGGCAATGTCCGCGAGCTCAAGAATGTCGTCGAGCGACTCCTGATCCTGAGCTCCGAGGATCCGATCTCGAAGCGCGACGTGATGTCGGTTCTCGGTGGTGCCCAGCCGGAGCTGGCGGCGACGATCTTGAGTGCGCACACGCTCAAGCAGTTCCGCGAGGCGGCCGAGCGGCTGTTCCTGGTGCAGAAGCTCGACGAGAACGAGTGGAACGTTACCCGGACCGCGCAGGCGATCGAGACGCCTCGCAGCAACCTCTACAAGAAGCTCGACCAGTACGACATCAAGCGCGGCGATGACGGATCGGGCTCCTGACGCCGCCGCCGACCGCCTGCGGGAGCTGCTGCGCGCGAGCGGCGCCCTGCGGAGCGGTCACTTCGTCCTGTCCTCGGGCCGTCACGCCCGCCACTACGTCCAGTGCGCCCTCCTGCTGGAGCTTCCCGAGCGGGCCCGGGAGGCGGGCACGCTGCTCGCGCAACGACTCGCCACCCATCGCCCTGACTCGATCGTCTCACCGGCCCTCGGTGGTCTGGTGATCGGCCATGAGACGGCGGCGGCGCTCGGCGTTCCCTTCCGGTTCACCGAGCGCCACGCGGGCGAGATGACTCTCCGTCGCGGCTTCGAGATCGAGGCCGGCAGCCGCGTCGCCGTGGTCGAGGACGTTGTGACCACCGGCGGCTCGGCGCGCGAGGCGATCGAGGTGGTCGAGCGGCTGGGCGGTGAGGTGGTGGCTGCCGGTGCGATCATCGATCGGAGCGGCGGCGGCAGTCGGTTCGCGGTGCCGCTCGAGTCGCTCCTGAAGCTCGGGCTCGAGAGCTACGTCCCGGACGAGTGCCCGCTCTGCGCTCAGGGCTCGCACGCGGAGAAGCCGGGGAGCCGCGGCGCCTAGCCGAGCAGACCGGGGGCGCCGAGCGCGGTTCGATAGAGCTCGTCGACGGCTACTTTCAGGGCTTCCATCCGGCCCGCCTTCGCCGCCGCCTTGCCGTCGACATGGAGCTGCCAGTCGACGTCGGCGATATCGCGCAGGGTGACCTGCCAGCACCGGCTCGCGTCGTCCCAGGCGCCGGCAGCGTACGGGTCGGCCAGGACCCAGCCGCCGGGCAGGTAGTCGAGGATCTCCTGGCGCGTATAGCTGAGGTCGCTCTCGATACTCATGGCCGGATTCTGTACCAACAACCGGCTCGCGCGCCAGCCGCTTCGCGGCGCCGCAGGAATAAGATGGGTCGTATGCGAGTGGCCGTGATCGGCGGCGGGGTGATCGGTCTCCTGTGCGCGCACCATCTGCGCAAGCGGGGTGCCGAAGTGGTGGTGATCGAGCGCGACCGGATCGGCGACGGCTGCTCGTCTGGGAACGCCGGCTGGATCACGCCGTCGATCTCGATGCCGCTGCCGGCGCCCGGGCTGCGCCTCAAGTCGCTCGTATGGATGCTCCGGTCGGACAGCCCGCTCTACATCCGCCCCTCGGCGGCACCCGGTATGACGGCCTGGCTGCTGGCGTTCTGGCGCCACTGCAACCGGTCGGACTTCGATCGGGGGGCGCGCGCCTTCGCTCGACTCGGTGCCGAGACCATGGATCTCTACGACGAGCTGGCAGCGGACGGAGTGCGTTTCGAAGGGCGGAAGGACGGACTCTTGATGGTCTTTCGCGAGCGGAGCGGGCTCGAGCATGAGCTCGAGCTGCTCGATCGGTTCGGCTACGGGCCGGTCGAGGAGGTGGAGAGCCCCGAGCTGCGCGAGCTGGAGCCGTCGCTGTCGCACGAGCTCGGCTGCGGCGCGATCGTCGCTTCGGAGCGCACGGTGCGCCCCGAGAGCCTCTGCGCCGGTACCGCCGCGTCGCTGGCGGGAAACGGGGTCGAGCTCCGCGACCGAGCCCGCGTCGGGTCGCTGGAGCTCGACGGCCGAGCTGCGCGAGCGGCTCTGATCGAAGCCGGGGAACCGGTCGAGGCAGACGCCTTCCTGATCGCCACCGGCGCCGAGGCGGCCGTGCTCTCCCGGGCGCTCGGCGCCGACCTGCCCTTGCAGGCCGGCAAGGGCTACAGCGTGACGGTCACGGCTCCCGACGTCGAGCTGCGCCGTCCGCTCTACCTCGGAGACGCGATGGTCGGCGTCACCCCGTTCGAGGGTTGCCTGCGGGTTGCCGGCACGATGGAGCTCTCCGGGATCAACCTGGACCTCGACCGGCGGCGGGTCGAGGCGCTCGAGCGCGCCGCGGAGCGGGAGGTCCCGGGCGTCCTGGCCGGCGACGCCCGCGAGCGCTGGGTCGGTATGCGTCCGATCACGCCCGACGGCCTGCCGATCCTCGGTCGGCTGCCGGCGCTCGACAACGTCTACGTCGCCACCGGCCATCAGATGCTCGGCCTGACGCTCGCGCCGAGCACCGGCAAGGCGATGGCCGAACTGATCCTCGAAGACGACGCCAGCGTAGACCTGAGCCCCTTCACCCCCGCCCGCTTCGCCTAGCTCGGGGGCCGAGAAAGGCCGGCTCCGGCCCGCGGCGGTTGACCGTCTTTCCCCGCGATTGCTACGATTTCGGTTGCCTTCGGGCCCAGCCGATCCAGACCGCGGGGGCCGTATCCATGAGGTTTCTCGAATGCATGTGAAGCTCAACGAAGAGCAGCGTCTGCTCAAGGACACGGTCCGTCAGTTCGCGGAAGAGGTCGTAAGGCCGAACGCCAAGGAGATCGACGAGACGGGGATCTTCCCGCGCGCCTACTACGATCAGGCCGGCGAGCTCGGCCTGGCCGGCGTCTGCGTACCCGAGGAGTACGGCGGTGCGGCCATGGACACCATCTCGTACTGCGTGGTGATCGAGGAGATCAGCCGGGTCTGCGCGACCAGTGGCGTCATCCTGTCGGTCAACAACTCGTTGGTCTGCGATCCGCTCGACAAGTACGGCTCCGAGGAGCAGAAGCGCGAGTTCCTGACGCCGCTGGCGAGCGGCCAGAAGCTGGGATGCTTCGCGCTCACCGAGCCGGGCGCCGGCAGCGATGCCGGCGGCCTGCTCACCACCGCAGTGCGCGACGGCGACGACTACGTCCTGAACGGAAACAAGGTCTTCATCACCAACGGTACCGACGCCGACATCGCGATCGTCTTCGCCAAGACCGACCCCGAGGCCGGCAACAAAGGGATCACGGCGTTCATCGTCCAGAGCGATATTCCCGGTTTCAGCCGCGGCGAGCACGAGTACAAGCTGGGCGTCAACGCGTCGGGCACCACCGAGCTGGCGTTTACCGACATGAGGGTCCCCGCCAGCCAGCGGCTGGGAGACGAGGGCCAGGGCTTCAGGGTGGCGATGACCACCCTCGACGGCGGCCGTGTCGGAATCGCCGCGCAGGCGGTCGGCATCGCTCAGGGCGCGTTCGACGAGGCGCTCGCCTATTCGAAGGAGCGCGAGCAGTTCGGGCGGCCGATCTCGAGCTTCCAGGCGATCCAGTTCTATCTGGCCGACATGGCAACCGAGATCGACGCGGCCCGCTTCCTCACCTGGAAGGCCGCTTGGACCAAGGACAACAAGAAGCGCTACACGCTGGAGGCGGCCCAGGCCAAGCTGTTCACCTCGGAGATGGCGCAGCGGGTCACCAGCAAGGCGCTCCAGATCCACGGTGGCTACGGCTACACCCGTGAGTACAACGTCGAGCGCTACTTCCGCGACGCGCGAATCACCGAGATCTACGAAGGGACCAGCGAGATCCAGAAGCTGGTGATCGCCAGCCAGGTCCTGAGGGACGCCTAGCCCGGCGGTCTCATGACGATCGCGGCCGAGTCGGTCACCGAGGGGATCAGCTTCGGACTGACCGAAGAACAAGAGCTGCTGCGCGACGAGCTCCGGCGCTTCGCCGAGGAGCGGATCGCTCCCGGGGTCGCGGAGCGCGACCGTGAGCATCGCTTTCCAGCCGACGTCGTAGCCGAGCTGGGTGAGCTCGGGCTGCTCGGCACGCTGATTCCCGAGGCGTACGGCGGCGCCGGCATGGACGTCCTCTCCTACGTCGTCGCGGTCGAGGAGATCGCCCGCGTCTGCCCGTCGGTGGCCGTCACCCTGAGCGTCACCAACTCGGTCTGCTGCTGGCCAATCGTCGCCTTCGGCAGCGAGGAGCTGAAGCGTCGGATCCTGCCGGAGCTCGCCGGAGGCGCTCTCGGAGGCTTCGGTCTGACCGAGCCCGGCTCCGGAAGCGACGCCGGCGCTCTCGCCACTAGCGCGGTGCGCGACGGCGACTCCTGGGTGCTGAACGGCGAAAAGGCGTGGATCACCAACGCCGGCGTGGCGAAGTACTTCGTGGTCATGGCGCGGACCGAGCCGGAGGCAGGGAAGCGGGGTATCAGCGCCTTCGTGGTGCCGGCCGACGCACCCGGCCTGACGATCGGCAAGTCGGAGGAGAAGCTCGGCCTGCGCGCCTCGGTCACCGCGCCGCTCATTCTCGAGGATTGCCGGGTCGGTGGCGACAACCAGCTCGGCGAGCTCGGCAACGGCTTCAAGATGGCGCTCGCCACGCTCGATCACTCGCGGCTCGGCATCGCCGCGCAGGCGCTCGGAGTCCACCAGCGAGCGCTCGACCTGGCGGTCGCCTATGCCCAGGAGAGGGTCCAGTTCGGGGTGCCGATCGCCCGCCATCAGGCGATCCAGTTCAAGCTCGCCGAGATGGCGACCAGCCTGGCGGCCGCCCGCGTCCTGACGCGATGCGCGGCGCTCGCCGAAGGCGGCCCGGACGGCGGCCGGCTGGCGTCGGAGGCCAAGGTCTTCGCCAGCGAGGCGGCCAACCGCGCCTGCTACGAGTCGCTCCAGATACACGGCGGCAACGGCTTCAGCGACGAATACGAGATCTCGCGCCTCTACCGGGACGTGCGGGTGCTGACGATCTACGAGGGCACCTCGGAGATGCAGAGGCTGGTGATCTCCCGGCACCTGCTCCGCTAGATCCCCGAATCGGTGGGCCGACTTTCGGTTCGCGGCAGAGGGAAGGCGTAGCCGTCACCGACCCGGGCGTCGGGCGTGGCTGCCACCGGTTATACTGAGGGCGCACGGAAGAGGTATATCCATGGCCATCAAAGACCCGCCGAAACCGGTCGAAATCGCCGACGAGAAGAAGCCGAGCGTCTACACGGACGAGGCGCTCGCGATCCTGTCCGCGGCACGCGAGGGCTGGGAGACTTCGGCCCGGCAGGCGTTCGAGAAGCGTCCGCCCTGGAAGGGCGACTTCACCACGGTGTCGAGCATGGACGTGCCCCACCTGGTGACCGCCGAGCAGACCGCCGACATCGACCCGCTGCGCGAGATCGGGGTGCCCGGAGAGTTCCCGTTCACCCGCGGCATTCATCCGAGCGGCTACCGTGGACGGGCGTGGACGATGCGGCAGTTCGCCGGCTTCGGCACCGCTACCGACACCAACGAGCGTTTCAAGTACCTGCTCGAGCACGGCCAGCACGGCCTGTCGGTCGCGTTCCACCTGCCGACGCTCTACGGCTACGACTCGGACCACGAGATGGCCAAGGGCGAAGTGGGCAAGTGCGGCGTCGCGATCGACACCCTCGCCGACATGGAGGTCCTCTTCGACGGGATCCCGCTGAACGAGGTCACCACCTCGATGACGATCAACTCGACCGCGCCGATCCTACTGGCGATGTACCTGGCGGTGGCCGAGCAGCAGGGCGTCGACATTCGCCGTGACGTGAGCGGCACCCTCCAGAACGACATCCTGAAGGAGTACATCGCCCAGAAGGAGTACATCTTCCCGCCCCGGCCGTCGATGCGGCTGATCACCGATCAGTTCGCCTTCGCCAGCGAGCACGTGCCGCGCTGGAACACCATCTCGATCTCCGGGTACCACATCCGCGAGGCGGGTTCGACCGCGCTGCAGGAGCTGGCCTTCACGCTCCGCGACGGTGTCGAGTACGTGCAGTACGGCATCGACGCCGGGCTCGACGTCGACGACTTCGCGCCCCGTCTGTCGTTCTTCTTCAACAGCCACAACGACTTCTTCGAGGAGATCGCGAAGTTCCGCGCCGCGCGCCGGGTCTGGGCGACGGTGATGCGCGAGCGCTTCGACACCCAGAGGCCGCGCTCCTCGATGTGTCGCTTCCACACCCAGACGGCCGGCTGCTCGCTGACCGCGCAGCAGCCCTACAACAACGTCGTCCGTACCACGGTCCAGGCGCTGGCGGCGGTCCTCGGGGGCACGCAGTCGCTGCACACCAACGCCCTCGACGAGACCCTCGCGCTACCGACCGAGGAGAACGCGCGGATCGCGCTCAGGACCCAGCAGATCCTCGCTCACGAGTCGGGGGTGATCAACACGATCGACCCGCTCGGGGGTAGCTATTTCGTCGAGGAGATGACCCGTCGGATGGTGGATGGCACGTTCGAGTACTTCCGCCAGATCGACGAGCTCGGCGGCATGGTCGAGGCGATCGAGGCCGGCTACCCACAGCGCGAGATCATGGACGCCGCCTTCCGGTACCAGCGCGCTCTGGAGACCGGCGAGAAGAAGATGGTGGGCGTCAACGACTTTGTCCTCGAGGAGGAGGAGCCGCTCGAGACGCTCTATATCTCCGACGACCTCGCGGTCGAGCAGGTCGCGCAGCTGAGCCGGACCCGCGAGTCCCGCGACGCGGGCGCGGTCGGACGGACGCTCGACGCCCTCAAGAAGGGCGCGGCCGCGGAGGAGAACACCATGCCGCTGATACTCGACTGCGTCAGAGCGTACTGCTCGGTCGGTGAGATCAGCGACGCGTTGCGTGACGTCTACGGCGCCTACGAAGAGCCGGCGGTGTTCTGATGGCGGGTCGCCGGATTCTGATCGCCAAGCCCGGCCTCGACGGCCACGACCGGGGCGCCAAGATCGTCGCCCGGGCGCTCCGCGACGCCGGCTTCGAAGTGATCTACTCGGGCCTGCGCCAGACGCCCCAGATGGTGGCCGCTGCCGCGGTGCAGGAGGATGTGAAAGCGGTCGGGCTGTCGATCTTGTCGGGAGCCCACAACGCGCTCCTGCCCGAGATCACGCAGCTCCTGGCGGAGCAGGGTGCCGACGACATCCTGGTGTTCGCCGGCGGGATCATCCCCGATCAGGACATCGAAACCCTGAAGGAAGCGGGGGTCGATGCCGTCTTCCTCCCCGGCACCAATACCCAGGATATCGTCGACTACCTGAACGACCGGCTCGGCTGAGGTTTCGACGACCGATTGACTAGGTCGGGTGGCATTGCTACCTTTGAGCCCTCAGTCCAATTCAGGGAGTGCGACGATGACCCGGAAGATTCTGCTCGCCGACGATAGCGTTACGATTCAGAAAGTCGTCGAGTTGACGTTCCTGGAGCAGGACCTCGACGTGGTCGCCGTCGGCTCCGGAGACGAGGCCCTGGCGCAGCTCGACCAGGTACAACCCTCCCTGGTCATCGCCGACGTCCACATGCCGGGCGCCGACGGCTACGAGGTCTGCCGTCACGTCAAGCAGAAGAGCCCGGAGACGCCGGTGCTCCTGCTGGTCGGCACCTTCGAGCCGTTCGACGACGGCGCCGTGGCGAGCTCCGGTGCGTCGGGACATCTCAAGAAGCCGTTCGACTCGCAGGAGCTCCTGAGAGTGGGCCTGGAGCTGCTGGGGGACGGTCCGCCGGAGCCGTCCGCCGAGAGTGCCGCCCCGGTCGCGGAGGAGCAGGACGAGGTCGCCCCGGCGGACGCCGAGGAGATCGCCACCGCGGTCGACGAGAGCGTCGATGCCGCCGTGGCGGCGGCGGTCGAGCCGACACAGGCCGTCGGTGCCGCCGAGGACGGCGATCTCTCCAACGCCGACGTCGAGCGGATCGCCAAACGCGTGGTCGAGCTGCTGTCCGACCGGGCGATTCGCGACGTCGCCTGGGAGGTGGTTCCGGACCTCGCCGAGTTGCTGATCCGAGATCGCCTGCGCGAGCTCGAGAGCCAGGCAGACTAGAGGTGCCGCCTGGCGGCCGCTTCGAGGCCTTCGAAGACGAGCTGCGACGGAGCTGGCGGGCAGCGGTCGGCCTGGACGTCGTCGCGACGGTCGACTCGACCAACGATCGAGCGCGCCGCGCTCTCGAGTCGCGGGCGACCAGGTCGCCCGAGGAGCCGCACGTCTTCGTCGCCTGGACCCAGACCGCGGGCAGGGGCCGGCGCGGCTCCAGCTGGTCGAGTCCGGCGGGTGCCGGGGTCTATGCCTCGGTGCTGGTGCCGATCGCGGACCCGGAGCGGCTCGCCGGCCTGCCCCTCCTGCTGCCGGTCGTCGTCGGTGAGGCGGTCCGGGGGCTCGGCGTCTCCGGCTGCGGCATCAAGTGGCCGAACGACCTGCTGGTGAACGGCGCCAAGCTCGGCGGGCTGCTGGTCGAATCGGTGTCCTCGGGAGAGAAGCCGCGAGCGGCGCTTCTCGGCCTGGGTGTCAACTACCGGCGACCGGAAGAGCGGCAGCTGGCGTCCCGGGCGGTCGGTCTGCAGGAGCTGCTGGCGTCGCCGCCGAACCTCGCCACGGTCACTCGAGTCCTGCTCGAGGCGCTTCTCGGCGAGCTCTCAGCGTACCGGCCGTCGGCGACGGCCGATCTCGTCTCACGTTTCGAAGCGCTGTCGGTTCACCGGATCGGCGACCGACTGTCGTGCCGGACTCCCGCCGAGACCGTCGTCGGCGACTTCGCCGGCATCGATCCACGGGGTTTTCTGCGGCTCGTCGTCGCGGACGGTGAGCGCCGCATCTCCAGCGGCGAGATCGTCGAGAGTTGAGATGGACGAGCGCGACTACTTCCGGTCGATCGAAGAGCGGTTCATCCAGCTGCGCGGAGCGCCACTTCTGCTGTCGCCGGCCGACTACCAGGTAGCGAAGCGCTGGTGGGCGGAAGGCGTTCCGCTCGCGGTCGTCCATGGCGCTCTCGAGGAGGTCTTCGCGCGCCGCTCCGAGCGGGGCGCCGGGAGCCCGGTGCAGAGCCTCCGCTACTGCGCCTCGGCGGTCGAAGCCGCCTGGACGCGGTCACGTGAGCTGGCGCGGGCGGACCAGCGGCAAACGGCGGAGCCGGTGGAGCTCGCGCCCCGACTCGCCGCGCTCGCGGCCGCGATCCCCGATCTCGTCCCTGAAGCGGACAGCTGGCGCGAGGAGGTCAGCGGGATCGGCGGCGACACCGAAGAGGTCGAGGCGGCACTCGCGGAGCTCGACGCTCGCCTTCTCCGAGCCGTGTCGGAGTCGCTCGACCCGGACCAGCGCGCCGCGGTCGAGCGCCGGGTCGAGAGTGGACTGGCAGCGCTGGGCGAGCGGATCGCCGCGAGCGAGCTGGAGAGCTCGCGCGGGCGCCTGTTCGAGCAGGCGATTCGTCGCGAGTTGCGCCTGCCGGTGTTGTCGCTCTTCGCCGACGTCTGAGGTCCGGCCTCGGCAGTCGACGACCGCGGGCCTCGTCTAGTCAAGGCGTGAGGCGTGGTCCTCTGCTGATTCCAGCCGGGGCGGTGATCGTCGGCGTGGAGCTGGCGCTCAGGTCTGTCGAGCGGTCGCCGCGACTGGCGGTCGGGCTGCTGGCGGCGGGTCTTGCCCTCGGCGGTCGCGGCGGGCTCACTACCGGTGCCCTGGCGGTGGGCCTGCTCTGCGCGTGGGTTCGTCCCGACCCGCATCTCGAACGACTCGATCCGGGGCGGGTGGTGACCCTTGAGGGCGTGCGTCTCGCGCCCTGGCGGCGCGGGCTCTACGGTTGGAGCGCACCGGTCGAGTCGCGCCGTATCAGCCAGGGAAAGATCGTTCTGCACGGTAGCGCCCGGCTCTGGCTGGTGCTGAACGGTCTCGAGCCACCGCCGTTGGGCCGCGGGGTCCGTGCGCACGGGTATCTGAGTCGGCCGCCACCGGTCGGCAACGGCCCGACCGGCGCGCAGCCCGACTTCAGCCTACGCGTCAAGAGTCGCCGTCTGGTTCGGCTCGCCGGGCCGCGTGACCGCTGGCTCGAACGGCTACGCCGGAGCGGCCAGGACCGAAGCAGCCGATCGGACGGCGTCGCTCTGGCGCGGGCGCTCGCGCTCGGCGATGGGACCGATCTGAGTCCGCGCCTGGTCCGAGGCCTTCGCCGGGCCGGACTCGGTCACCTGCTCGCGCTCTCCGGTCTTCACGTCGGCATCCTTGCCGGCCTGGCGCTCTGGCTCGGGCGCCTGGCGCTCGGCGGCCGGGGGCGGTGGCAGTGGCTGGTGCCGGCGCTGGCGGCGGTCGGCTTCGTAGCCGTCGTCGGTCCCCGGCCGGCGGTCCTGCGGGCATCGGTAATGGCTCTGTTCGCGTGGGCGGCGCTGGCGCGTGGTTCCCGGCCGCTTTCGTGGCACACCCTCCTGGTGGTGCTGGCGGCGATGGTGGCGCTGGAGCCGGAGCGACTTCGCGAGCTCGGATTTCTCCTGACCGCCGCCGCCACCGCGGGGATTCTCTGGCAGCTGGGCGCCGGCCGGCGGCGGCCGTGGGCCAGCGCCCTCCGGGTGAGTGCCGCGGCGCAGCTGTTCACGATGCCCTGGAGCCTGCCGTCGTTTCATCTATTCGCTCCGGCGGCCCTGGTCCACAACCTCTGGGCGGTCCCCTGGACAGCCCTCGCCCTGGTGCTCGGTGGGGCCTGGATCCTGGTCACGGCGGTCGAACCGGCCCTCGGAGGAGCGACCGAAGGCGTCCTGGTGATCGCGGTCGAGCCGTTCCGATGGATCAGCCGGCTGCCGAGCGGGCCGTGGTGGTCGTGGCCGGTGGCGGTGACCCGCTCCGGAGCGACCGTGCTCGCTCTGGGCGGTGCCCTGGCGCTGCGCCGGCGGTCGGTCGTGATCGCGGCGGGTGTGCTGGCGATCTTTCTGGTGGTGGCGTGGGACCGACCGGAGCGGTCGGACCCGGAGATGGCGATGCTCGACGTCGGTCAGGGCGAGGCCGTGCTCTTTCGCGACGGCGATTCGACCGTGCTGGTGGACGGGGGAGGGTGGCTTCGGGGCGACATCGGCGGCCGGCTCCTGGTGCCGGCGCTCGCCAGGCTCGGGGTCAGGCGCCTCCGCGCGGTGGTGCTGACCCATCCGGATCTCGATCACTGCGGGGGGTTGGTGAGCCTCGCCGGGTATCTGCCCGTTCGAGAGGTCTGGACGCCCGCCGGCTGGCCGCCCACGAGGTGTCTGACCGATCTGATCTCGTTGCCCAGGGTCGTCTGGCGCCCGGTCTGGGCCGGGTGGAGCGGCAGGGTCGGCAGATGGCGCCTGCACGCCCTCTCGCCGCGGCCGGGCAACCGGGCGGCTGGCAACGACCGCTCGCTGGTGCTGCGAGCAGAGGTGCGTGGCTTCCGGGTCTTGCTGACCGGAGACATCGAGGCGCCGGCCGAAGCCGCTCTGCTCGCACGTACCGATCCCACCCGGCTGCGGGCAGACCTCCTGAAGGTGGCGCACCATGGCAGCCGATCCTCGACCGGAGAGGCGCTCCTCGCGGCGGTTGCTCCGCGGCTCGCTCTGATCTCCGCCGGCGTGAGGAACCGCTACGGCCATCCCCATCCCGCGGTGCTCGAACGGCTACGGGAGCGCGGCGTCCGGATGTTGCGCACCGATCGGGACGGCCTCATCCACCTGCGCATCGGCCGCCAGGGCTCGCTCCACCTGACACTCCCCGGTACTCCCAAGGGATCGCCGCCCCGGAGCCGCGGGTAGACTGCTCGAATGCGGCCGATCGTCGCCATCCTGGGTGCGACCGCCACCGGCAAGTCGGCGCTCGCCATGCGCGTCGCGACCGAACTGCGGGGCGAGATTGTCAACGCGGACGCTCTGCAGGTCTATCGCGGCTTCGACATCGGCACCGCCAAACCGAGCGCCGAGGAGCAACGGCGCGTCAGACATCACCTGATCGACATCCTGGAGCCGCACCAGCAGTACTCCGCGGGCGAGTTCGTCCGCCGAGCGCGGCAGGTGATCGCGGAGATCGAGGAGCGCGGTGCGCTGCCGCTGGTCGTCGGCGGCAGCGGGCTCTACATCCGGTCGCTGCTCGAAGGGATCAGTCCACTGCCGCCCGCCGAGCCGGCGACCCGAGCCGAGTTGACCGAGCGCCTGGCGGCCGAGGGGCTGGCGGCGCTCCGCTCGGAGCTGGCGGAGCTCGATCCGGTTACCGAGAAGCGACTGGCAACGGGCGACACCCAAAGAGTGATGCGAGCACTCGAAGTAGCGCTCGCCACCGGCCGACCGCTCTCCGAGTGGATCGCCGAGAATCCCCGCGGTGACGACGCGCTGCCGGCGATCCGCGTCGGATTGACCCTCCCTCGATCCATCTTGTACGATCGCATCGAGCTTCGAGTCGCGAGGATGGTGGAAGCCGGCTGGGTGTCAGAAGTCGATTCCCTGCTCCGATTCGGACTCGAGACCTCCTTCCCCGCATTTGCCGCGATCGGCTACCGACAGGTCGCTCGCCACGTCCAGGGTGAGTGGTCTCTTCGGGAAGCAATCGAGGACACAGTAGGAGCGACCCGCCGTTTTGCCAAACGACAAGCGACATGGTTTCGTCGAGAAACAGACGTCCGCTGGTTCGCAGCGCAGGAGATTGAGCTCGATCCGGCTCCGGTCATGGAGATGCTGCGTAACCGTGCTTAAGGTGGGTCGGACATGAGCAAACAGACCATCAATATCCAAGACGGATTCCTCTTTCAGAATCTGAAGGCGGGAACCGAGATGCGCATCGAGCTGACTACCGGCAGGACGCTCTCCGGCCGGCTCAAGCGCTTCGACCGGTTCGCGCTTCTGATCGAGGCTGGTGGTGAGGAGATACTCATCTACAAGCATGCTGTGGCAACCATGGAAGTCGCCGAAGACTCGACCTAGCTCGCGGGCGTCAACTGACATCTTCGTCGGCTCCTTGCTGCTGGCGACGCTCCTGACCGGCTGCGCCTCGACGGCCGGCACCCCGGTACCGACCCAACGGGTCTCCGCCGAGGAATGGCGCTACGTAGTCGGGCCGCTGATCGGCTACCCGCTGACCGTGCCGCTACAGACCGAGCGGGAGCTCAACTCGGTGTCGGCCGGGCTGGCGGACTCGACCGCCTGGCCGGAGGTGGCAGAGCGGGCCAACGCGCTGCTCGAGGGGGATCCGGGACTCCATCCGGCGACCGTCCTGCTCGCGCAGGTCGCCTTCCTGGACAAGGACTGGCCGACGGTCATCGAGCTCCTCTCTCCGGTCGCCGCTGAGCTGCCCGGCTACGACGCGGCTCTGCTGGTGCTGGGGCGGGCCGCCGAAAAGACCGGGGATCTACCGCTGGCCTACGAGTCGTTCCGGGCCAGCTCCGAGCGCGTCAACCTGGCCTCGGCACGCGCAATCCAGCTCAGAGAGCGGGCGGTCGAGATCGTCTATAACCGCGTCGGGGACGCGCTCGGGCGGGGACGGCTGGAGGACGCCGAGCGGAGCCTGGCGCGACTCGAAGAGTGGGCGCCGGACGACGTGATGACCCTGCGCGCCGGTCTCGGCGTGGCGGTGGCGGCGGGGGACCTCGAACGAGAGCTCCAGGTGGTCAGCTCGCTCTCGGCTCTCGATCCGAGCGACCGGGAGCTGAGCGAGCGGCGGGCCGAGCTCGAGCTCGAGGTGGGCGAGCCGACCACGGGCCTGCGAGTCCTGCAGGAGCTGACCACCCAGTATCCGGAGGACACCGAGCTGGCCGAGAAGCTGGCAGAAGCGAAGTTCGTCTGGCGGCTGGTCATGCTACCGCGCAAGGCGAAGGAGCTGGTCAAGTTGGCCGAGCTCGGCCGCGGAGACTTCGCTGCGGTGCTCTACTGGCTCTTCCCCGAAGTCCGCTACAGTCGTTCGAGCAGCGGCCTGATCGTCAACGACATTTTCGACCACCCGCATCGCGAAGAGATCGTGCGTGTGGTAAACCTCGGGCTGATGACGGTCGACCGTGCACTACATCGCTTCGAGCCCGAGCGGCCGGTCACCCGGTCCGAGGCCCTGACCAGCTTCCTGGCGCTCCTCGATCGGGGCACGCCGCCGCCGGCCTGCCTGGGCGCCTACGATCCGGAGCTGGGCGCCTCGATGGACGCGCTGTGCAAGATCGGCGCCCGCTGCGCGCTGATCGACGACGTCGACGAGTGCCTGCCCGGAGGACCTCTCTCCGGGACGGCCGCCGCCGACATGAGCCGCAAGACGTTGGAGCAGCTGGGCGTGGAGTGACCAGGGTGTCCCAGTCCACACCATTCGCCCACCTCCATCTGCACAGTCAGTACAGTCTGCTCGACGGCGCGAACCGTCTCGACGACGTGATCGGGGCGGCCAAGGACGCCGGCATGCCGGCCCTGGCGCTGACCGATCACGGCAACATGTTCGGTGCGATCGATTTCTACCATCGGGCGCGCAAGGCGGGGATCAAGCCGATCATCGGCATCGAGGCGTACGTAGCGCAGGGGAGCCGACTCGACCGGGACCGCAGCCGGTCGCGCAACAACCACCTCGTGCTGCTGGCGCGCAATCTGACCGGCTATCAGAACCTGATCAAGCTGACCTCGAGCTCCTACCTGGAGGGCTTCTACTACAAGCCACGCATCGATCGCGATTTCCTCCGCCAGCACTCCGAGGGTCTGATCGGGCTCTCGGCGTGTCTCAAGGGGGAGGTCAACGAACAGATCACCGCCGGCAAGGAGCAGGAGGCGCGGTCGATCGTTCACGACTACGTCGACATCCTGGGCGACGGCAACTTCTACCTCGAGCTCCAGGACCACGGCATCGAGGAGCAACGCCGGTGCAACGAGGTCCTGCGTCGCATCGCCCGGCGGGACGGCTTGCCGCTGGTGGCGACCAACGACTGTCACTACCTGAGGAAGTCCGATTCGTTTGCCCATGACGTCCTCCTCTGCATCGGCACCCAGAAGGCGCTCGAGGACACCGATCGACTCAAGTACGCGAGCGATCAGTTCTATCTGAAGACCGGCGACGAGATGTTCCGGGCGTTTCCTGACGATCGGGATGCGATCGAGAACACGCTGGCGATCGCTGAGCGCTGCGAGCTCGAGATCCCCACCGACACCTTTCATCTGCCCGAGTTCCCGCTGCCGCCGGGCGAGGACATCGACTCGTATTTCGAGCGGGTCGTGCGCACCGGGCTCGACGAGCGTCTGAGCGAGCTGCGGCAGAGGAACGCGCAGGTCCTCGAGAAGTTCTCCGAGGAGCTCTACAAGCAGCGGCTCGAGAGCGAGATCGAAGTGATCCGCCGGATGGGCTTCGGCGGCTACTTCCTGATCGTCTGGGACTTCATCCGCTTCGCCCGCGAGAACGGCATCCCGGTTGGCCCCGGGCGGGGATCGGCAGCCGGCTCGCTGGTCGGCTACTGCCTGCGGATCACCGACATCGACCCACTCCAATACGACCTCCTGTTCGAGCGCTTCCTGAACCCCGAGCGGGTCAGCCTGCCCGACATCGACATCGACTTCTGCATGCGCCGCCGGGGCGAGGTGATCCACTACGTCAGCGAGAAATACGGCCGCGACAAGGTCGCGCAGATCATCACCTTCGGAACCCTCGCCGCCAAGGCGGTGCTGCGCGACGTCGGACGGGTGATGGGCACGCCGTACGCCAAGATCGACCGCGTCGCCAAGATGATCCCCGACATGACGCGCTCGCTGAGCGAGGCGGCCAAGGAGGTCGATAGCCTGGCGCGCGAGGTCGAGCGCGACCCGGAAGTCAAGCAGATCGTCGAGGTGGGGGAGCGCCTCGAGGGGCTGACGCGACACGCCTCCCTGCACGCCGCCGGCGTGGTCATCACGCCGCAGCCGATCGAGGAGCTGGTACCGCTCTGCAAGACCTCCAAGGGCGAGGTCGTGACCCAGTGGGACAAGGACGTGGTCGAGGATCTCGGCCTCCTCAAGATGGACTTCCTCGGCCTCCGGACCCTGACCGTGATCGAGGACACCCTGCAGACCCTGCGCCTGCAGGGCGACGAGCTCGATCTGGACCGGATTCCACTCGACGACCCGGTCACGTTCGAGCTCTTCTGTGACGGCCGGACCAACGGCATCTTCCAGTTCGAGTCGGGCGGCATGAAGGACCTCCTGCGCCGCGCGCAGCCATCGCGCTTCTCGGACCTGGTCGCGTTCAACGCCCTCTACCGGCCGGGCGCGCTGTCGGTCGGGATGGTCGAGGAGTACATCCAGCGCAAGCAGGGGAGGCGCAAGGTCCGCTACGTCCTGCCCGAGACCAAGCCGCTGCTCGAAGAGACCTACGGCGTCATCGCCTTCCAGGAGCAGGTGATGCGGATCGCCGTCGAAGTCGCAGGCTTCAGCCTGGGCGAGGCCGACATCCTGCGCAAGGCGATGGGCAAGAAGAAGCCCGAGGTGATGGCGCAGCAGCGGCAGAAGTTCGTCGACGGTGCGGTCAGTCGCGGGGTAGCGGCGGCGAAGGCCGAGGAGCTCTGGGAGTACATCGAGCCGTTCGCCGGCTACGGTTTCAACAAGAGCCACAGCGTCGCCTACGCGATGCTCGCCTACAAGACGGCGTATCTGAAGGCCCACCACCCGGTCGCCTTCATGGCGGCGATGCTGACCTCGGAGATGGCGTCCAAGGACAACGTCGCCAAGTACGTGCAGGAGTGCCGGGACATGGGTATCGAGGTCTCGCCGCCCGACGTCTCGGAGAGCAACTGGGCGTTCACGGTCACCGGCGATGCCATCCGCTTCGGTCTGGGCGCCGTGAAGGGCGTCGGCAGCTCGGGGGTCGACGCGCTTCTCGAAGCGCGACGCCAGAGTGGGCGCTTCACCAGCCTCGCCGACTTCGCCCGCGCGGTCGACCTAAAGGCGCTCAACTCCAAGGTGTTCGACTGCCTGATCAAGTCGGGCAGCTTCGACAGCTTCGGCGCCCATCGCGCGGCGCTAGCGGCGTCGCTCGATCGCATTCTCGACTATGCGCAGTGTCGCCAGCGAGACGCCGATCAGGGGCAGAACGCGCTCTTCTCGAGCGAGGTGATGCCGGAGCCACAGGTCGATACCGATGTCCCCGAGTGGCCCGAGCGTGTCCGGCTGAGTCACGAAAAGGAGGTCCTGGGCCTCTATCTGACCGGCAACCCGCTGAGCGAGTTCCAGGACCAGCTGGCGCGTCTGACGAGCCACACCACCCTGAGCGCGCGCGAGGGCACCGAAGGCCAGGTCGCCCTCGGCGGCCTGGTGACGCGGCTGCGAACCAACAAGATCCGCCAGGGCCCCAACGCCGGCCGCTTCATGGCGCGCTTCGTGCTCGAGGACCTCGAAGGCACCCTGCCGGCGGCGGTCTTCGCCGAGGCGTTCTCGCGCTTCGACAAGCTGCTCGAGGAGGAGAACGTCGTCCTGGTCAAGGGGGTCGTCCGCGACCGCGGCTCGGGGGGCGAGCTGACGGTCGAGGAGGTCCAGGTGATCGAGGCCGAGGAGCAGCCGGTCGAGAGCCTCGACGTGCGGCTGAGCGGTAGCCTGCCGGTCGCGAGGATGCTCGAGCTCCGCGACTTCCTGGTCGAGCATCAGGGGGAGGTGCCGGTCCAGTTCGAGCTGGACCTCGATGGGCGCAAGCTGCGAGTGGTTCCCGAGGAGCGCTTCCGGGTGGAGGTCGAGCCCGAGCTGCTGGCCTCGCTCGAGAGCCTGGTCGGGGCGGGCAACGTGCGGCCCCGCTACGGCGAACCGCCGTCGGCGGCCAGCGGATGAGGCGGCGAGGAGACCGCCGCGCGGCTCGGGATGACCACGCTCGACGCCATGCCCTCACCGATCCGGCCGATCCTTAGTAAGATCGAGGAGCTGGCCGGGGGTTTCGGGAGCTCGGCCTACCTGGTAGGCGGAGTGGTTAGGGATCGAATCCTCGGCCGGCCTGTCCTCGACCTCGATCTCGCGATCGACGGCGACGCGATCGCGATCGCGCGAGCAGCAGCGGCGGAGGTGGGTGCCGAGCTGCGCGTCCACGAGGAGTTCGGGACCGCCGTTCTGCGGCTGCCGAGCGGGCGGCGGATCGACCTCGCTACCACCAGAAGCGAGCACTACGAGACGGTGGCGGCGCTGCCGACGGTCGAGCCGGCGACCCTGGACGTAGACCTCCGGAGGCGCGACTTCACCGTCAACAGCATGGCGCAGCCGCTCGGTGCCGCCGAGGCCGACCGGCTGATCGATCCATCCGAGGGTCTGGCCGATCTCCGGTCCGGCCTGCTGCGCGTCCACCACGAGCGATCGTTCCTGGACGACCCGACCCGAATCGTGCGCGGCGTGCGGTTCGAGGGGCGCCTGGCGCTCACCCTGGAGCCCGAGACCGAGCGGCTGGCGCACGCGGCCTGCGCCGCGGGTGCGGTAGGACGACTGAGCGCCGATCGCCTGCGCACCGAGTTCGAGCTGCTGTTCGTGGAGGATCTCGACCTCGAAGCCGCCTGGCGGCGGCTCGGCGACCTCGGAGTGGTCGAGGGCGCGGGGCTCGGTGACGCCGCAACCGGTGCCAGGCTCCTCGGCCGGGTCGAGCGGAGCCTCGAGGGCTGGCTGGATCGACACGGCGGGGATCCGCCGCCGCGCCGTGTCGAGGCGCTGCTTGCGGCGGCGCTTCTGGCCCTGCCGCCGGTCGAGCGGCCGGCCGCGGCCGACCGCCTCGGAGCGTCGATCGGCCGGCTCGAGCGCATCGAGGTCTCGGGGGTCGCCCTCGAACGGCCGAATCTGAGCGAGCACGAGGCGGCGGACATCCTGAGTGGGTTCTCCCCGGCCGAGCTAGCAGTGCTCGAGGGGTCGGGTGGGCCCGAGGTCGGCCGGCGGGTGAAGAGCTTCGTCTCGAGTCAGCGCGATTTCGAGCTGACGATCAACGGCGCGATGCTGCTCGAGCACGGATTCGCCGCCGGTCCGGCGATCGGCGCGGCGCTGCGGGCAACGCGCGCCGCGCGCCTGGACGGCCTGATCACCGCCAGTGAGGAATTTGCCTTCGCGATCGCTCGCCTGGGGGGAGAGAATAGGGACCGATGAGAGCGATCGCCGCAGCCCTGCTGGGCGCCCTTCTGCTTACGCCGCCGACCTCCGGTCAGTCGCGGGATCTGAGGGTCGTCGAGGTGTTCGACTACGACTGCTCGAGCGACATCGGGCGGCGCAAGACGACCCTGTTCGCCAACGGCACCATCCGCGTTCGCAGATGGGCGGACGATGAGGAGCAGCAGATGCTCCTCAAGGAGCTCAACCCGGACGAGCTGCGTGGCTTCGTCAACCGGCTGCGCGAGATCGATCTGAGCGAGAGTGAGGAAAGCCGCGCGAGTCCGGCCGGAGAGTGGATCCAGAAGTGCGAGCTGGTGCTCGATCTCTACTACGACCAACCCCCCGACGAGGACCGCGAGGCGCAGCCGAACCGCTTCCGGTTTGGGCGCTACGACAGCGTCTCGCTGTCGCTCTCTCGGGTCATCGGGGTCGCCGAGGAGGTGTCTCTCTGGGCCGAGGAGCGGGCGATCGTGGCCGATTTTCCTCCCGGCTACGAGCCGAGCCCGGGCGACGTCCTCGAGCGCCAGGACGGTCTGCTGTTCGAGGTGATCGCGTTTACCAGCGACAACCGGGGCGTCGAGCTGTGGGGCGTCGACCAGCCGTTGGTGGTCTACGTCCTGCGGGAAGAGCTGATCGGCGAGTTCATCCGGGTGGTCGATTCGAGAGCGCGGCCGTGAGTCGACGACCGGGGGAGACCCGGATCACTGGCGGCGCCCTCCGCAGACGGACGCTGGCGGTGCCACCGGGGGTACGCCCGACCGAGGCCCGAGTGCGCGAGGCGCTGTTCTCGATCTGGCGGCGACGGATCGATGGCGCCAGGTTCCTCGATCTGTTCGCGGGAAGCGGCGCGGTCGGACTCGAAGCGCTCAGCCGTGGCGCGGTCGAGGTGCGGTTCGTCGAGGCCAGGGCTCGAGCGGTGAACGTCATCCGGGGCAACGCCGTGCGCCTGGCGCAGAGCGGCTGGGACGTCCTGCGGGCCGAGCTCCCGGGCGGCCTCGGCCGCCTCGGAGCGTCTCGGTTCGACCTCGCCTTCGCCGACCCGCCGTACGACTTCGACCGCTACGAAGAGGTGATCGCCGAGGCGGTCGGGGTCCTCGAGAGCCCCGGCGAGCTGGCGGTCGAGCACTCGGTGCGCGTCGCCCTGCCGCGCGAGGTCGCCGGGCTGACGCTTCGGGATCAGAAGGTCTACGGCGAGAGCGCGTTGACGCTCTACGAGTGCTCGACCACGTAGCCGCGGCCCCGAGCGCTAGAAGTTGACCACCAGCGCTACCGTGAACAGCGTGTCCAGGTCGTCCAGAGGAGCGAGTACGGTGGTTCCGGTCGGCACCCCGGGGATGAGGAAGAGGGGAATCTCGGTCAGGCTCGGCTCGTTGTCGTAGAGGAACTGGAGACTCAACCGGAGCGCGAAGCGCTCGCTCATCGAGACGTCGAGCCAGTTGAGCATGTCCGCCCGGTAGTCGGAGGTCTCGTCGAGGTTGGCGTCGACGATGAAGAGGTTGCCGTAGGAGGTGTTGGCTCCGAAGGGACGCAGGTAGTCCCAGCCGAGCCGCAGCCCCGCGAAGGTGTCGCTCACGGCGGGGTTGTCGATGACATCCTCCTGATCCGTGTAGGTCACGCCGTAGCTGGTGCGGAAGTGGCCGCTCTCGTTCTCGTACCACAGGTGGCCGATTCCGGCGACGATCGAGATGCGGTTCTTGATTCCGGCGAACTCGTTTCGCTCCCAGCCGGCGCCGGCGAACCAGAAGAGGCGCTCGGAGATCGGTTGCTCGTACCGACCGCGGAGGAAGTAGTTCTCCGCGGTCACCTCGGAGACCGAGGTCTCCTCGACCGTGAACCTGACCGGAGTGCCGATGGCCAGGCGAGTGGTGGTGTCCGACTCGGCGCGCAGCGCACCGGCGCCGATGACCAGCCTGCCGGGGCCCATCGGTCCCGTCGTGACGCTCCGGAGGCCGAGTGTCGTGGCCTCCGCGTTGCCGGAGGTGGATACGAAGCTGAACTCGGTCTGATTCGACCAGGTCAACGGCTCCTCTTCCTCCTCCTGAGCCGAGACTGGAGTGGCGACGGTGAGAGCCGCGCAGAGCGACAGCGCGAACAGGGTGTGGATGAGAGCGAGATTGGATCGATGCAAGGGAAGGTTCTCCTTCGAGAAAAGTCAGCAGATGACTACCTAGACCGGGGGGCGACCGGAAAGTCACAGAGGGCCCCGAATCGCTCGGCGGGACTTATCGAAATCCTTCTATCTGTGTGACTTCCGGGGCAGAGTCGGGTCTGAGTCAACGAGGACGGAAGAGGATCAAACGCGGCCGATCCGGGCCGCCTCCGACATGCGCCGAAACCAGCCGACCGACTCGAGCTCCGCCGCCGGCGAAGCGCTCTGGTATCTAGAAGGCTTCATCGACAGCGGTCGCCGCACCTGGCGGACCCTGATCCGCTCCCTGCCGCTGGTCGTCGGTCGGCATCCGGACTGTGATCTGCAGCTGTTCTCGAAAGAGGTCTCACTTCGTCACGCCGAGCTGTTCGAATGCGAGGGAGAGCTCTGGATCCGCGATCTCGGCAGCACCAACGGCACGGCGGTCAATCTCGAGCAGCTCGAGGGTGAGCGAGCGCTGGCTGAAGGCGACGTGCTCCACCTCGCCGACCTCGAGCTCCGGCTCTCGATCTACCAGCCCGTGGACGAGGGCACGACCCGGGGCGTCGACCCCGGCTCGTACCACCGTGACTCCGGCTTCGGCTGTTCGGCGAGCAGCGTGCGGCGCCTCCTGGAGGAGGGCTCTGTCCGGTCGCTCTTCCAACCGGTCGTCGAGTTGGCCGATCGCAGGATCCTCGGCTACGAAGCGCTTTCGCGGGCGATGCTCGACGGTGTCCATCTGTCGCCCGCCGAGCTCTTCAGTGCGGCTGAACGGCTCGGTCTGGCCGGTGAGCTGAGCGGCCTCTGCCGCGCACGTGCGCTGGCGGCCGCCCGCCACCTCGGAGGCGCGCCCCTCGTGTTCATCAACCTGCACCCGGACGAGGTCCGCCGGCCCGAACCGCTCCTCGAGTCACTGCGTCAGGTGCGCAAGGCCGATCCGAACCTCCGACTGGTGGTCGAGATCCACGAGCTGACGGGTAGCGGCATCGAGCGGATGCGGCGGTTCCAGGCCGCGCTTCGCGAACTCGACATTCGGTTGGCGTTCGACGACTTCGGCACCGGACGGGCCCGACTGCTCGAGATGGCGGAGGTGCCGCCCGACTACCTCAAGTTCGACATCAGCCTGATACGCGATCTCGACAAGGCCCCGGTGGCCCGTCGCCGGGTCCTGGCCAGCCTGGTCGATCTCGCTCGCTCCCTGGGCATTACGCCGATCGCCGAGGGCGTCGAGCGACCCGCCGAGGCGGCAGCCTGTGTCGAGGTCGGATTCCAGCTCGCGCAGGGGTACCTCTTCGGCGTACCCGCCCAGGCGATCGACTTCCCGGAAGAGCTGACCGCCCAGGCCCAGATCTACTCTCAGTTCCAGATCGGTTAGGGAGCCCGCGGCCCCCGCTACTGCTTGGCGACCTCCTCCAGGAAGACGCTGTTGGCGATCGCGATCGTCCGGTCGTCGTGCTCGAGCAGGGTCTGTGTGGGCGTGATCGCCGTCAGTCTCCCGCGCTCCCCGGCGATCTCCATCTGTTCGCCGATACGGAACACCTTGCGAGCGTAGAACCCGGCCAGCACGTTGCGGGTGATGTCTTTCGTCCCGAGTCCGAGCGACAGCCCGAAACCGATCGCCCCGGCGGCCAGAATCCCGGCGGTGACCAGCCGGACGATCTCGGTATCGATGCGCAGCTGGCCCAGAGCCATGATCCCGGCGACGAAGAAGATCAGGGCATAGGCGAGCCCCCCGAGCGACGATGCGTATTCGATGCCCGACTCGCCGGCCATCCGCGCCACCGCGCGACTCGCGACCTGAGCCGCCAGGCTCCCGAGCAGGAAGATCAGGGTGGCGGCGACCAGGTTGGGGACATACGCCAGAAAGGAGCCGAGTGCTTGGGAAACGGCCGTCAGGCCGAGGGCGTCGGCGCCGACCCGCGCGAACAGAAAGAGCAGCAGGAGGTACGTCACCTTGCCAAGGAACGCGGTCGGCGACTGGCTGAGGCCGAAGCGAGACAGCGTCGCGGCGAGCCCGAGGCGCTCGAGCAGCGCGTCGAAGCGCACCTTGTTGAGCAGCGCGCGAACGACGTAGGCGACCCCCTTGGCGACGATCAGTGCCAACACGATCAGAACGAGCGCGACCGCCACTCGAGGGGCAGCACTGACGACCGAGTCGGCCAGATCGCGGAACGCGCTCATCAGTTGTTGTTGCATGGCCAGGGTCTCTTCGCTCATCTACCCTCTCCTTCCTTGTTTCGCTTGCGTCCAAACGCGTGAAAGATCACCTCGAGCGCCTCGAGCACCATCACCTGGACTACCGTCCAGGAAAGGTCGAGCGTGTCCGAGGCGAGCTGGCGGCGCTCCACGGAGCGTTGCACCCGCCCGAAGAAGTCGTCGGCAGGCTGTTCTTCGAGGCCGCGCAGCTCCTCGATCGGCCCGTCCGTCTGGCCCGTCGCCTCGTCAGCCACGGTAAAGCCCCGGGGTGTGGGTCTCCGATCCGAGCGTCTCCGCCGATGCCGGCTGGTCGACGGCGTCGAACAGCCGCCGGAACTTCTCGCGCGACCGCTTGATGCGCATCTTCACGGCCGAGAGGCCGATTCCGAGATGCTCGGCGATCTCCTGATAGGAGAGGCCGTCGGCGTCGCGCAGAATCAGAGGGACGCGCTCCGCCTCGGTGAGAGCGTCCAGGGTCGCGCCGATCCGGCGGCGCCGCTCGAGGGCGTCGATCGCGGCCTCCGTACCGGTCGACGAGCGAAGCTCCTCGCGACTGCTGATGCCCGGCTCCTCGATGCTGACGAGGGCGGCGCGCTTGCGGCTGAGGTGATTCAGACAGTGGTTGACCTTGATCCGCTGCAGCCAGGTCGAGAACTTGGCCCGGCCCTCGAAGCGGGGTAGTCCGAAGTAGGCCTTGACGAAGACCTCCTGGGCGAGGTCTTCGGCGTCTCTGGGAGAGCCGGTGAGGTACCTGCAGTTGGCCAGGACCCGTCCCTGGTAGCGCTGGACCAGCTGCTCGAAAGGGCGTGGGTCGCCGCGGGGGTTCGCGACGACGACCTTCACGAGCTCCGCGTCGTCGGCTGTGCCTAGATCAATCATCGAACTCGAGCTGTTGACATAGACCTGTCCGACTACGCTGGAGTCACGCCCAGAGGCCGATTCTATTCGCTCCCGCGGGGACGGCCACGAGAATCACGGGGAACATCGGCTGCGCGATGTGACTCTCGGGTCTCTTTCCGGTCTAAGAGTAGTGACCCACACCTGTGGGCACGATTCATCAACTGAAAACTCATTACGCGAAGGAGGATGGATATGGACTTTCTCAAGGAGATTCTCGAAGAGAAGGGCGCCGAGCTGGCCGGTGGTCTGGTGGAGAAGCTCGGATTCAGCCCCGATCAGGCGCAGGCGTTCGTACCCGAAGCGGCCGGATCCCTGCTCGACGTCGTCAAGACGAAGGCCGGAGAGCTCGACATGAGCGATCTGGCTTCGAACGCGGACACGCTGGTGGACGGCGTCGACGCGGACGCCCTGGCCGGCAAGTTCGGCATCGAGGCGTCGCAGGCCAGGGGTGCGCTGGGCGCGCTGGTTCCGTCGCTGCTCTCGGCGCTCCAGGAGAAGGCCGGGGGCCTCTCCGGGCTGACCTCGCTCTTGCAGGGCGAGGGCCTCGGCAAGGCGCTCTCCGGAGTCGGTGCGCTGGGTGGCGCGGCCGGCAAGCTCTTCGGCAAGTAGAGGAATAGAGGAACAAGGAGCTCCAGATGAAGACCATCAGACAATGGCCTACGTTCTTGCTCGCGGCCTCTCTATTGCTGTCGACGCCGTTCGCCGCGGGCGCTCAGACCGCGCCGGCTGAAGCCCCGGCGGATCCCGAGGTGGCGGCCGCTTCCGAGTCCCAGCCGACGACTACCGAGGAAGCCGAGGGCGTGGTATCGGGCGTCACCCAGACCGTGGGTGAGACCGCCAGCCAGGTGGCGGAGCAGGGCGGCGCCGTCTGGCGCGAGATGCTCATGCCGATGTGGGAGCGGCTCGCAACGGGCCTGCCGACCATCCTGAAAGCCCTCGCGCTCCTGCTCGTATTCTGGATTGCGGCGATCGCGTTGGGCGCGCTGGTCCGAAAGGGCCTGCAACTGACGAAGATCGACGACCGGGCGGCCGACGATCTCGGCCTGGGAACGCTGCTCGAGACCGAGGACGGCGGTCGGCGCTCGCTCGCGAGCCTGGCGGGGACCGCGGTCAAGTGGATCGTTCTCGCCTTCGGCTTTCTCGCCTTCTTCGATGCCCTCGAGCTCGGCATGGTCGCCGGGCCGCTCCAGAACGTCCTCGACAAGGTCACCGGAGTGATCCCGTCGCTGCTCCAGGCGATAGTGATCCTCGGCGTCTACTGGGTCGTGGCGACGATCCTCAAGATCGCCTCGACCAAGGGCCTGGAGGCGGTCGGGTTCGACGACAAGGCGGGCAAGTACGTCGCCAGTCGCGAGATCCAGGGCGAGCAGGTCGGCCCGAGCGGTCTCGTCGGCAGGTTGCTCTTCTACATCGTCCTGCTGTTCGGCATCCCGCCGTTCCTCGACGCGCTCGGCCAGGAATCGCTGGTGGCGCCGCTGCGCGGGATGATGAGCAAGGTCCTGGAGTTCCTGCCCAACATCATCGGCGCCCTGATCCTCCTCTTCATCGCCAAGATCGTGGCGACGATCGTGCGCGAGATCGTCAGCAACTTCCTGGCGGCGGTCGGGGCGGACGGTTTCGGGGCGCGCCTGGGCATCGGCCGCGACGAGGAGGGGCGCAAGCTGTCGGAGATCGGCGGTGCGGTGGCGTTCTTCTTCATCCTGGTCCCGATCCTGGTGGCCGCGGTGGACAGCCTGCAGATCAAAGCCATCTCCGAGCCGGTCAAGACGACCCTTCAGCAGCTCCTGTCGGCGATTCCGCTGCTGTTCGTCGCCATCGTGATCGTCACCATCGGCTACTTCATCGCCAAGGCGGTGCGCGGCATCGTCGAGACGTTCTTGAGCGGGGTCGGCTTCGATGCCCTGCCGGGCAAGCTGGGGCTCCAGTTCCTCGCTCCCAAGGAGGGCGGCACCAGCCTCTCCTCGATCGGTGGCACGGTGGTGATGGCGATCATCTTGCTGCTCACCGCGGAGCAGGCGCTGGCCACGCTCGAGCTCGGCGAGCTGTCGAGCCTGGTCGGAGGCCTCCTCGGCTACCTGCCCAACCTGTTCGTCGGCGTGGCCATCATTCTGGCGGCGCTCAGCCTCGGGACCTACGTGGGCAAGCTGCTGACGGAGATCCTGGCCGGCACCGAGCACGGCGCGGTGGTCTCGACGGTGGCCAAGTACGCGATTGTCTTCCTCGGCTTCAGCATGGGCTTGAGCCAGCTCGGCGTCGGTCGCGAGATCGTGCAGGTGGCGGTCTCGGCCGTTCTCGGCGGCACCGCGCTCGCCCTCGGCCTGGCGTTCGGGCTCGGCGGCCGCGAGCGCGCCAAGGAGATCATCGAGCGTCAGACGTAGGGGAGCTGAGCCTCCCGACGACATCGAGTCTCATCCAGGGCCGCGGGGAGGTTTTCCCCCGCGGCCCTTCCTTTTGGATCGCGAGCCGAAGCGGTGGCGCTAGTAGGCGCTGCCCAACCGCTTCACCCAGTCGAGGAGCGGCCCGGGCAGAGTGCCGAGCGCCAGGGTGCCGAAGGCAGCGAGGACCGCCGCGATCCTGCCGGGGTAGTCGAGCAGCAGACCCGAGGGCTCACGGACCTCGGGGCGCATGTAGAGCGTGTAGACCACCCGCATGACCAGGGCGAGCGCCAGCTGGCCCGAGTCGATCGCCTGCACGAAGATCAGGTACTTGCCGATGAAGCCGAGGGTCGGCGGGATGCCACCGAGCGACAGCATGCAGATGGTCAGACAGACGCCGAGCAGCGGGAAGCGGTACCCCCAGCCGGCCAGCTCGGAGATCAGATGCTGCTCCCCGGGCTGGGCGTAGAGCAGGCTGACGACGGTGAAGGCGCCGGCGTTCATCAGGGCGTAGGCGAGCAGGTAGACCACCAGTGGCTCGTACGAGCCCGGGCCGAGAACCACCAGCGGCACCAGTAGGTAGCCCATGTGCGCGATGCCCGAGTAGGCGAGCATCCGCTTGATGTCGCGCTGCGCGAGGGCGACCAGATTGCCGACCGCCATCGACAGGACCGCGAGCAGGGCGATCAGATCGCTCCAGGTGGCGCTGCCGTCTGGCATCACCAGCGCCAGGAGCCGCACCAGGACGACAGCGCTGGCCGCCTTGGGCGCGACCGACAGGAACGCCACGAACGGCGAGGGCGCGCCCTGGTAGGTGTCGGGCGCCCAGGCGTGGAACGGGGCCAGGCTCATCTTGAAGGCGAAGCCGCAGATCAGCAGCAGCAGGCCGAGGACGGCCAGGGCCGAGACGTCGCCCGTCGCCAGGTAGGGTCCGAGCTCCGAGATCCGGGTCGAGCCGGTTTCGCCGTAGAGGAGCGCGATGCCGTAGAGGACGAAGGCGCTGACGAAGGCGCCGAGCAGGAAGTACTTGATCGCGGCCTCGGTGCCTACCGACAGCTGTCGGTGGTAGCCGGCGAGCGAATAGAGGCAGATCGAGAGCAGCTCCAGGGCCACGAACAGGGTCAGCAGCTCGGTCGCCCGTCCCATCAGCAGGACGCCGGTAGCGCACCAGAGGAGGAGAGCGTAGTATTCGCCGCCGCCCAGCCGCTCGCGCCGCAGGTAGCCCGCCGAGGCCAGGATCGCCAGGAAGGTGCTGATCAGGACCACGCAGCCGATGGCGACGGTCAGGAGACTGCTCTCGAGCAGGCCGCCGAAGCTCAGACCGCTCGGTGCCGCGCCGACCAGGTGCCAGCCGGCGTACAGGGTGCCGGCCGCGCTCAAGGGTGCCAGCAGGCGCTGGGCGCGCGGCAGGAACGCGTCGAGGAGCAGGATCAGGACGCCGGTCCCGGAGAGGATCAGCTCCGGCATCAGCGCGGCCAGGTCGGCGCTCGGGATGCGATAGATCTCGCTCATCAGAGCCCGGCCTCCATCGAGGGGGTCACGGGTGTGTCGTCAGGCGCCGGCTCGGTGTCGAGCGCCAGCGTATAGAGGGTCGGCTCCGGCACCGGCGCGCTCGCCAGCCGCGACTCGTACTCGGTGAGCACCCGCTCGAGGTCGGGCTTGCTCGGCGCCAGGAAGAGCTGGGGCGCCACGCCGATCGCCAGCATCAGCGCGCACAGCGGTGCCAGGGTCAGGATCTCACCGAGCGACAGGTCGGCCACCTCCCGGTTCTGGTCGCGGGTGATCGGACCCCAGAGGCTCTCGTAGAGCGCCTTCAACAGGTAGATGGCGGCCAGGACGACGCCGAACGTCGCCACGATCACGGCCACGATCAGGCCGCTCCGGTAGCTGCCGACCAGGATCAGAAACTCGCCGACGAAGCCGTTCAGGCCCGGTAGCCCGACCGACGCCAGCGCCGAGAAGACGAGGAAGAACGCGAACCAGGGCATCACCTTGGCGAGCCCTCCGAGGTCGGCGAACTTCTTGGTGTGCAGGCGATCGTAGAGCATGCCCACGAGCAGGAAGAGGGCGCCGGTCGACAGGCCGTGGTTGACCATCTGGATCAGAGCGCCCTGCCAGGCCAGCAGATCGAACGCCACCAGACCGAGCACGACGAAGCCGAGGTGGGCGACCGACGAGTAGGCGACCAGCTTCTTGAAGTCCGCCTGCACCCAGGCGACCAGAGCGCCGTAGATGATGCCGATCAGGCTGAGGGCGACCAGGAGCCCGCTGAAGCGCTCGGCCGCGTGCGGGAAGAAGGGCAGCGCGAAGCGGAGCAGGCCGTAGGTGCCGAGCTTCAGGAGCACGCCGGCCAGGATCACCGAGCCGCCGGTCGGCGCCTCGACGTGGGCGTCCGGTAGCCAGGTGTGGAGCGGGAAGAGCGGTACCTTGATCGCGAACGCCAGCGCGAACGCGCCGAACAGCCAGACCTGCTGGCCGATCGGCAGCTGCAGGTCCATCAGGGCGACGTAGCTGAACGACCACTCCCCGGAGAGGCCGTGGTAGGTCCACGCCATCCACAGGATCGCCAGCAGCATCAGCAGGCTGCCGGCCATGGTGAAGAGGAAGAACTTGACCGCCGCGTAGATGCGCCGCTCACCTCCCCAGATGCCGATCACCAGGTACATCGGCACCAGCATCACCTCCCAGAAGATGTAGAACAGGAAGAGATCGAACGCGACCAGCGCGCCGAGGATGCCGGTGGTGAGCAGGAACATCGAGATGGCGTAGCCCTTCCAGTTGCGCTCGATGCCCCGCCACGAGCCGGCGAGGATGATCGGCAGTAGAAGCGAGGTCAGGACCACGAGCGGCATCGAGATGCCGTCCATCCGCAGGTCGTAGTTGATGCCGAAGCGGGCGATCCACGAGAGCGGCTCACCGCTCGCGCCGACGTCGCGCAGGGTCTCGAAGCCGCCACCGGTGAAGCCGCCGGCGACCAGGATCAGGGTGATCGCCAGCTGCACGAACGACGCCGACAGCGCGAACATCTTGATCTGGCGCTCGGCCTCCTTACGGAAGAACAGGAGCGGCAGGCAGATCAGCGCCGGGAAGAAGACCACGCGGGTCAACGAGTTGCTGGTCAGCAGGTCGAGGAACTCGGCCATTAGTTCACCAGCCACCAGAAGAGGGCCAGCAGCCCGACGAAGAAGTAGAGCAGGTAGTTGCGGACGTTGCCGGTGGTGGTGAAGCGGAGGAGGTCACCGCTCAATCGGGCGATGAACGGCCCGGCGTGCACGGTGCCCTCGACCAGGACGCCGTCGACGAACCGCCTGCAGAAGCTCGCGAGCGCGCCGATTGGCCTGACGACGATCCGGTCGTAGAGCTCGTCGACGTAGTACTTGTTGAGCAGCAGGTTGTGGACGGCGGGCTGCTTGCCGGCCCACTCCTCGCCGCCCGCGAGCCCCCGCCCCTTCCAGATCGACCGGGCGACGAGGATCCCGGCGATCGCCACTGCCACCGAGATCGCCATCAGGATCACCTCGGTGAGGACGCTCGCGTGGTGCCCGTGCGTATCGTGCCCGACGTCGGCGATCACCGGATGCAGGAAGTGCCCGAACAGGTTCCAGTCGATCTCCCCCAGCTTCGGGATCCCCAGTAAGCCGCTCAGGACC
>CAMYOG010000027.1 GCA_947259925.1 Thermoanaerobaculia bacterium | reverse complement strand
TGATGGTTGTTGTGCCAGCCTTCGCCGAGCGTTATCAGAGCAAGCCAGAAGTTGTTCCTGCTCTGGTCGCGGGTGGGGAACCGCCGCTTACCGAACCGATGCGCGATCGAGTTGATGGAGTAGGTCGCGTGGTAGAGGACGACCGTCGAGACGAAGAAGCCCCACACGAACATCTGCGGGCCATCAGTCTCCAGGTGGGGATATCGGGACTCCAGGAATGCACCGATCCCGTAGCACCCCGCGCCCAGCAGTACGAACGGCAGCCAGTCGAGTCTCTCGAGGATGCGCAGCTCCCGATACTTGAGCCAGTCCCGCACGCGCCGCTCCTGAATCTGGAAGCTGCCGCGGGTAAGGAACCAGAGCGTATGACTGAAGAAGACACCCTTGTGGGCTGGGGCGTGCGGGTCGTCGGCCGAGTCGGCCGTGAGGTGATGCTCGCGATGGTGAGCCGCCCACCATAAGGGACCGCGCTGGCCGGCGGTACACCCCAGGACGGCTATCACGAATCGAGTGATTCGGCCGGCGGCGAAAGCGCGGTGGGAGAAGTAACGGTGGTAGAACGCGGTGATGAAGAACATCCGCAGCAGGTACAGGGCGCCGGCGAGGGCGATCGCGGGCGTCACTACCTCCGTCCAGGGCAGCTTGCCGAAGCGGGCTTGGAGCTGATGAAGTCCGGTCGGAGTGCCCGGGACGCCCGCCGCCAGGGGACCGAGGGTGGAGGCGCTCGGCAGCGCTCGGCCGTCGGCATCCAGGTACATGTCGCGGGTCGCCGCCGCGGGTGCGACCTCGCGGAAGTCGAGGGTGGTCAGTTGATTTCCGAGCCGCACCACGGCAAAGCCGCCGCCGCCGAGGTTCCCGGCCTGGGGATGGACCACCGCCAGAGCGAGGGCGCTCGCTACGGCCGCGTCGACGGCGTTTCCCCCCTGGCGCAGGATCTCGAGGCCGGCGGCGGTCGCGTCCCGCTCGGCCGTCGCCACCGCGCCGCCGGTTCCGCGCGCCGCCGGGAACGACGCCGCGTCCACCGCCGCCGCCAGGGCGACGAGTCCGAGCGTCGCCAGCCAGCACCGGGCGAGCCGTCGTGGCTCAGTCGGAGGCATTGCCCAGGAACTCGTCGACGAGATCGGCGGCGAGCTCCATGAAGTCGGTCTCGGTGATGATGCCGACCAGTCGGTAGTCGTCGTCCACCACCGGCAGGCAGCTGACCCGATGCTTGCGCATCAGACGGAACGCTTCCTGGGTGGTCGTCGTGGGCGAGACCGTCTGCAGCTCGGTGCGCATGATCTCCGAGATCGGCACCGCCTCGCGCCCCGGTCCCTTGAGCGTCGGCACCAGTCGCATCAGCGAGCGATGGCTGACCAGACCGACCAGTCGATGCTGATTGTCCTCGACCGGCACGTGTCGGATGTGCTTCCAGTGCATCACGTAGGCGGCCATATCGACCAGCTCGTCCTGGTTGACCGTGAACAGGTCGGTGGTCATCAGCTGGTCGACCCGGCGGAAGTGCAGACCTTCTTCGCCCGCTTCCTCGCGGTTCGCCAGCTCCCAGGTGTGGACCGGCCCGCCCTCGGCCTGACGCTCGGCGGTGGCCGCCACCAGGGCGGTCAGGCTCTCGTGCTTGGCGCAGTCGCCCATACCGTCCATCGAGCTCACCAGCCACTGCGAGCCGCTCATCTGGGTGTCGACGCGCGCGGCGATGATCGCCAGGAAGCGATCGGCGTCGTCCGCGTCGACGCGCAGCTCCTCGAGACCCTGGCGGGCGAGCGGCAGCAGCTGGTCGCGCAACAGCTCGGGCGCCGGTACGTGCCCCTGATCGAACCAGAAGAGGTCGGAGCCCATGCCGCGGCGCGCCGCGGCGACGAAGTTCTCGCGCGCCTGCACGAAGTCCATCCGCTTTGTGACGTCGCCGAAGGTGCTGGCGCCGCCGGCCATCAGGCCGAACCAGAAGGCGGCGTTGGCGACCTCGTCGGCGATGCTCGGACCGGACGGCAGAATCCGATTCTCGATCCGCAGGTGGGGCTTGCCGTCCGAGACCCCGTAGCACGGTCGATTCCAGCGGTAGACCGTGCTGTTGTGAACGCGCAGAGCGGTCAGATCGGGGGCGCCGCCGGACTCGAGGACCTCGAACGGATTCTCCTCGACCTTGCCGCCCAGAAGGACCCGGAACCGCGCCAGATCCTCCTGGAAGATCTCGAGCGCCGACTTCCTGATCCAGTTGCTGCCGAAGCTCACCCGGGCGGCGACTTCGCGAATCGAGTCGGGCTGACCCCGGGTGTCGACCGACTGCTCGAAGAGCGCGATCCGGGTCTCTCGCCAGAGCTGGCGTCCGAACAGCAGCGGCGAATTGGTCGCGCACGACAGGACCGGCGCCGCCAACACCTGGGCGATGTTGTAGTAGTGGGCGAACTCGTCGGCCGAGACCTGATAGTGGAGCTGGAAGCTGGTGGTGCACGCTTCGAGCATCACGTTGTCGTGATCGACGATCAGCTCGTCCCGGCCCTTGATCCGGAGGTGGAAGTGATCGCCCCGGAGGCGCCCGACCGCCTGGTTGAGCGCCTTGTAGCGGGGCATCGGCGTCATGCTCTCGATGCCGAGATCGGATTGCGCCAGCGTCGGCAGGATGCCGGTGATCAGCATCCTCGCCCCCTCCTGCCGCGCCGCCGTTTGCCCCTTGGCGAGCAGCTCGCGGAGCTGGCCCTCGATCTGCGACAGACAGTCGCCGCCGGCTTCGACCGGGTCGAGATTGAACTCGATGTTGAAGCGGCCGAGCTCGGTGGTGAAGTGCGGGTCGTCGAGGCGCTCGAGGATCTTCAGGTTGACCATCGCCGGCCGCCAGCTCTCGTCGACCAGCACCGTCTCCTGCTCGGCGCCGAACCGGCGGCGGCCGGACTCGATCACTCCCTCTTCGAGCATGTTCTCGAGTGCTCGGAGGTCGTCGAGCAGGGCCTTGGTGAACAGCCTCAGCTCTTCGGGGTCGGCCTCATGTCTGACCTTGTCGTGCTCGCCCATCCGCTCCGCCTTCAGGCGGCCGCTGTAATCGACTTCACCTCGTTCACCAGCTCCTGCAGGATCTTCTTCGCGTCGCCGAACACCATCATGGTGTTGTCGTTCTCGAACAGACTGTTCTTGATGCCGGCGAAACCGGGGCTCAGACTCCTCTTGATGACCATCACGGTACGCGCATTGTAGACCTGAAGGACCGGCATGCCGGCGATCGGGCTCCCCGGCTCGTTCTCGGCGGCCGGGTTGACGACGTCGTTGGCTCCCACCACCAGCACCGCGTCGGTGGTCCTGAACTCGGGGTTGATGGCGTCCATCTCGACCAACTTCTCGTAGTCGACGTCAGCCTCGGCGAGCAGCACGTTCATGTGTCCGGGCATGCGGCCGGCGACCGGATGGATGGCGTAGGTCACCTTGGCGCCGCGCTTCTCGAGGAGATCGCCGAGCTCGCGTGCGATGTGCTGCGCCTGGGCGACCGCCAGCCCGTAGCCCGGCACCATCACCACCGATTCGGCGGTCTCGAGAACCATCGCGGCCTCTTCCGGGCTGTACGAGCGGACGTTGGTGTACTCGCCCGAGTCGGCTGCCGCGGTCTCACCTCCGAAGCCGGAGAAGAAGACGTTGGCGAGCGAGCGATTCATCGCCACGCACATGATCTGGGTCAGGATCAGGCCGGAAGCGCCGACCAGAGCGCCGCTGATGATCAGCAGGTTGTTGCCGAGCACGAAACCGGTCATCGACGCGGCGACGCCGGAGAGCGAGTTGAGGAAGGAGATGATCACCGGCATGTCGGCGCCGCCGACCGGGATGACGAACAGGATCCCGAGCAGCAAGCTGGCGACGCCGAGCACGATCGCGACCAGCGCCAGCTCCCCGGTGGCGGTGGCGAAGAAGGCGAGATAGACGCCAGCGGCCAGGCAGCCGAGCGCGAACAGGGAGTTGATCACGTGGCGTGCCGGAAGCAGCACCGGCTGGCCGCTGATCGTTCCCTGGAGCTTCAGGAACGCGATCAGACTGCCGCTCAGGGTGACCGCCCCGATCAGGATCGACAGGAAGGCGGTCAGCGCCGAATCGGCGCCGAGCAGCGCGGCGGCCGTCCCGGTCTGGCCCGGTTCGAGGATCTGACCCCAGAGGATCGAGCCCGCGACCAGCGCCGAGGCGCCGCCACCGAAGCCGTTGAACAGGGCGACCATCTGTGGCATCGCGGTCATCTCGACCTTGAGCGCCGCGATCGCGCCGACGGCCCCGCCGACGATCAGACCGCCGGCGATCCAGCGGTAGTCGACGATGCCGAGGTCGATCAGGGTAGTGACCACCGCCAGCAGCATGGCGAGCGCCGCCAGGAGGTTGCCCCGCTGGGCCGTGCGCACGCCGGTCAGGCCCTTGAGGCCGAAGATGAACAGGACCGCGGAGAGCAGGTAGAGAAGCGGGACGACGACGGAGTGGAGCGGATCGGTCATCGCTTCAACCTGCCTCCGAACATGCCGAGCATCCGGTTGGTGACCAGGAAGCCACCGACGACGTTGATGGTGGCGAAGATGATCGCGATCAGGCCGAGGATGGTGCTGACCTTGGTCTCACCGCTGGTCGCGGTGGCGATCGAGCCGACCAGTGTGATGCCCGAGATCGCGTTGGCGCCCGACATCAACGGCGTGTGCAGTGTGGGCGGGATCTTGGTGATGATCTCGAAGCCGACGAAGATCGCGAGCACGAATACGTAGAGACCGACCAGCAGAGCTCCCATTAGTCCGTTGCCTCCTCAAGTTGGGCCGCCACCTGCTGGTGAACGACCTTGCCGCCATGCGTGACCAGGGTCGGGCCGACCACGTCGTTCTCGAGGTCGACCTGGAGCGCGCCCTCGTCGTCGACGAGCTCCTTGAGCAGCTCGAGCACATTGCGCGCGTAGAGCGCGCTGGCGTCGCGCGACATCGACGCCGCGACGTTGGTCGGGCCGAGGATGGTCACGCCGTTCTCGATTACCTCTTCGTCCGCCCGGGTCAGCTCGCAGTTGCCGCCGCGCTCGGCGGCCAGATCGACGATGACGCTCCCCGGCTTCATCCGGTGGACCATGTCGGCGCTCAACAGGCGGGGCGCCGGCTTGCCTGGAACCGCGGCGGTCGTGATGACCACGTTGGCGGCCGCCACGTGCTCGGTCAAGATCTCGCGCTGGCGCCGCAGGAACTCCTCGCCCATCTCCTTGGCGTAGCCGCCGGTGCCGTCGCCGGTCTCCATTTCAGGCAGGTCGATGAACCGCCCGCCGAGCGACTCGACCTGCTCCTTGACCGCCGGACGGATGTCCGAGACCTCGACCAGCGCCCCGAGCCGGCGCGCCGTGGCCACCGCCTGCAGACCGGCGACCCCAGCTCCCATCACCACGACCTTGGCCGGTCGGATGGTCCCGGCGGCGGTCATCAGGAGCGGGAAGTAGCGCGGCAAGCGATGGGCGGCGAGCAGAACCGCCCGATAGCCGGCGATGCTCGCCTGCGAGGACAGCGCGTCCATGCTCTGCGCTCGGGTGACCCTGGGGATGAACTCCATCGGCAATGCGGTTATCGAGCCGGCAGCCAGCGCTCGGACGTCGTCCGGACGAAGGAAGGGGTCGAGAAAGCCGATCACGACCGCTCCTTCCTTGAGCAGCTCGATCTCCGAGCGCCCGAGCTCGGCCAGCTCACCGAGCGGCCCGACCTTCAACAGGACGTCCGCTGCCTGCCGGCCTGCGATCGAGGCCGACTCGACGGTCGCCCCGACGTCGGTGTACTCCGTGTCATCGAGGAAGGCGGCGTTCCCGGCGCCCGACTCGATCCGCACTTCCAGGCCGGAGGAGATCATCCGCTTGACGGTCTCCGGGGTGGCTGAGACGCGCGTCTCTCCAGTGGCTGCTTCGTTCGCGACCAGAACGATCACTTCTTCCCCCTGCTCGCCCGATTGGTGTGGCGTTGTTTCATTCTGCTTCAGATCTTGGTGGATCCGCCGAAATGTCGGATGAGCGGCATCCTCACCAAAGGCAGGTGACCTGTCAAGGCCAATGAGGTAGTACCGGGACCGTGCGATCGGGTAGGGGCCAGCCAGATGGGGGAGTGAGCGAGGGGGCGTGTTATCTTGCCGGCTCGATGAAGGGACAGTTCGTCACCTTCGAGGGGCTGGACGGAAGCGGCAAATCGACCCACCTGCAGACCGCAGGCGGCTGGTTTCGAGACGCCGGATGCGAGGTGGTCGTGACCCGTGAGCCGGGCGGCACGCCGCTCGGTCGAGCGATCCGTGGCGTCTTCCTTGACACCCAGTGGGAACGGGTCGACGGCCGGGTCGAGACGCTCCTGATCTTCGCCAGCCGCCGCCAGCACCTGTGCGAGATCATCGAGCCGGCGCTCGACACCGGGCGCCACGTACTCTGCGATCGGTTCACCGACTCGACGCTGGTCTACCAGGGCCTCGGCCGCGGGGTCGATCGGGGCGTCATCGAGCAAATCGACCAGCTCGCAACCGGCGGGCGCCGACCCGACCGCACGCTGCTCTTCGATCTCCCTCCCGAGCTCGCTCAGAGCCGAGGCCAGTCGCTCAAGCGCGCGGCCGAGCCGAACGGCATCGACCGGCTCGACTCCGAGGACCTGGCGTTCTACGAGCGCGTCCGCGACGGCTACCTCGAGCTGGCCGCCGCCGAGCCCGAGCGCTTCGCGATCATCGACTCCTCGGGCGAGATCGCCGACACCGAGCGCCAGGTGCGCCAGGCTCTGGCGGACCTGTTGGCGGGCGCGGCGTGAGCCTCGAGGCGACCCTCCGATTGGCGCGCGCGGGCGAGCTCTATCCATCGTGCATCCTGCACGGCGCCGACGAAGTGGGGCGACGCAGCGCCGCCCTCGAGCTTGCCAGGACGCTGCTCTGCGGCCGCTCCGCGGACCAGCGCCCATGCGGCGCCTGTAACCACTGCCGCCGGATCGAATGGCCGCAGGGGGCCGGGGGGCAGTTCCATCCCGACTTCCATGTGCTCGAGCGCGATCTTCGGACGTCGACCTCGGTCGACGCGGCGCGGTCGTTCCTGCGCGCCGCTCAGGTGACGCCGTTCGAGGCGCGCGGTCAGGTCTTCGCCGTGGCCGCCGCCGAGAGCCTGACGCCCGAGGCAGCCAATGCCTTTCTGAAGACCCTCGAGGAGCCGCACGTCACCTCGCCCCGCAACTTCCTGCTGCTCGCGCCCTCGCAGTTCGACCTTCTGCCGACCCTTCGCAGCAGGTCGTTGGCGGTCTACCTGGGTGGCGGCGAGGAGGTCGGCGGCGACCGGATAGCGAGCATCTCGGCGGCGCTGGCAGAACCGCTGCGCGCGCACAGCCGGTCGCCGAACCGGATGGAGCTGTTCGCCATCGCCGGAGCCTTGCAGGAGGCGGGTAGTTGGCGGGATCCGCGCGCGCGCCGGCCGTGGGAGGTCGCGGCCGCCGCGGTGGTGCGAGCGAGCGGCGATCGGGAGCTCACCCCCGACCAGCGGCGCCGCCTCCTCGCCCTGGCGGAAGATCTCCTCTCCGGGCCGGACCTGCGCATCCGGGGCATCCAGCCGCAGCGCATCCTCGAGGGGCTCGTGCACACCCACCTCGACGTCTAACGAGCAGTGCACGACTGCACTTGGCGCTGTGCAGTCGTTTAGTATGATCTGGCGCCCAGGGCGCTTCTCTGCCCAACTCACCCGGAAGGCAATCTACTTATGAGCGAGAACAGCATCGGACGGCTCGGCCCGTTCACACTCCTTGCAGGTCTACTCCTGGCGGCGACGGCCCTCGGACTCTGGTACTCGACCGAGTCTCCCGTGCACGCCGACGATCCCGCCCCGGCGGCGGACGACGTCCTGGCTTCGGTCGGCGACGTCCAGATCACCCAAGCCGATCTCGAGGCGGCCAACGCGGCCGGGTTCCTGCAGCTGCGGCGAGATCGCCAGGAGCTGCTCGAGAACACCCTCGACACCGTCATCAACCAGAAGTTGATCGATCTGGAGGCCGCCGAGCAGGGCGTGACCACCGAGCAGCTGCTGGAGCAGGAGGTCGGCAGCAAGGTGACCGAACCGACCGACGAAGAGATCGAGACGTTCTACGAGGAGAACAAGGGTCGGATCCAGCAGGCCAAGGAGGCCGTCCTCCCGCAGATCCGCCGGTACCTTTCCAACCAGAGTCGGCAGAGCCAGTACCAGGAGTACATCGCCGGCCTGCGGGCCAAGCACGGCGTCCGCAGCTATCTGGAGCCGCTCCGGTTCGAGGTCGCGACGGCAGGCGCCCCGGCCAAGGGACCCGAGGCGGCGCCGGTGACCATCGTCGAGTTCTCGGACTTCGAGTGCCCCTACTGCTCGCGCGTGGTGCCCACTCTCGAGCGGGTGCACGAGGAGTACGGCGACAAGGTCCGCCTGGTCTTCCGGCAGTTCCCCCTGCACAGCATCCACCCGAACGCGCAGAAGGCGGCCGAAGCTTCGCTCTGTGCCAACGACCAGGAACGTTTCTGGGAGATGCACGACACCATGTTCCAGGAGCAGAAGGCGCTCGGCGTCGAACAGCTCAAGCAGAAGGCGGAACGGGTCGGACTCGAGGTCGAGGCGTTCAACGAGTGCCTCGATTCGGGCAAGTACGAGGACCAGGTGATGGCTGACGTCGAGGCGGGGCGCAACCTCGGAGTGAGCGGCACGCCGGCGATGTTCATCAACGGCCGATTCATGAACGGTGCTCAACCGTTCGAGGCGATCGCCAAGGTGATCGACGACGAGCTGGCCCGCCTGCAGTAGGCGGCGACGGAGCTCGAGTGGCCAACATCCGCGTCGAGCCCGACTGGCGACTCCCCGAGCGACTGGCGACGCCTGCATCGACGTTTCTGAACCGCCGGCAGCTGCTCGCCGGCCTCGGCCTCGGTTCGCTGGCTCTGGGCGCTTCGGGCTGCTCCTACCCGGAGCGGTCGGCGCTGGCCGCCGATCGCTCTCGGCTCACCGAGCCGGCGCTCGGCAGCCGCTTTGCGGATCTCTTTCCGGCCGGTCGCAACGACGCCTACGAGGTTGGCGGTCGACCCGAGACGGCGGAAGAGAAAGCTGCCTCCTACAACAACTTCTACGAGTTCACGACCGATAAGGAGCGCGTCTGGGAGCTGGCCCAGGGCTACCAGGTCGACCCCTGGTCGATCGAGGTGAGCGGTCTGGTCAAGAAGCCCCGCACCCTCGACCTCGACGACCTGTTCACCCGCTTCCCGCTGGAGGAGCGCCTCTACCGGTTCCGCTGTGTCGAGCGCTGGGCGATGCAGGTGCCGTGGACCGGGTTTCCGCTGCGCAAGCTGATCGAGCATCTCGAGCCGCTGGGATCGGCCACCCATGTCCGCTTCGTCTCGGTGCTCGACAAGCAGGGGCTCCCCGGTCAGTCCGTCTACGCCTGGTACCCGTGGCCCTACTTCGAGGGCCTGCGCATGGACGAGGCGATGCACGACCTGGCGTTCGTCGTTCTCGGTGCCTACGGCCACGCCCTGCCGATGCAGAACGGCGCGCCCTGGCGCCTGGCCGTGCCCTGGAAGTACGGCTACAAGGGGCCGAAGTCGGTGGTCGCGATCGAGTTCGTGGACCAGGAGCCGGCGACCTTCTGGAACCAATCCACCCCGAGTGAGTACGGCTTCTACTCCAACGTCAACCCCGACCAGCCCCACCCCCGCTGGAGCCAGGCGCGGGAGCGCGACATCGGAACGGACGAGAGCCGCCCGACTCTCCTCTACAACGGCTACGCGCCGCAGGTCGGGGATCTGTACACCGGTCGCGAGTTCTAGAATGTAAGAGGTGGTGCCGTCGGGAGCGAGCGTCTCTCGACGTCCAGCGGAGGGCAAGCCCGATCGCAGCAATGCGGACGCAAGGCGGACCCCGCGAGGCAGGGCAGAGAACAGGACGCCGGTCCCTGGGCGGGTGTCCCCAAGCCCCTGACCCTGACCCACCGCCACCGGCCCGACTGATAGATTCGCCGCTCATGCAGGCATTGATCCTGGCCGGCGGCAGCGGCACCCGCTTCTGGCCTCTGAGCCGCCGCTCCAACCCGAAACAGCTGCTGGCGCTCGAGGGTGACCGGACCCTTCTGCAGGCGACCGTCGATCGGCTCGATCCGCTGGTGCCGCCGGAGTCGATCTGGATCTGCACCACACGCTCGATCGCCGATCGCGTGGTCGAGCAACTGCCGGACGTGCCTCCCTCCCAGGTCCTCTCCGAGCCCGAGGGCCGCGATACCTCGGCGGCGATCGGCTGGGCGGTGCGCAAGATCCTGGCGGCGGTCGGCGACGACGTCGTGGTCGTCCTGCCCGCTGATCACCGGATGGGCCGGGGCGAAGCCTTCCGGCAGACGCTCGAACGGGCGCGCCGGGTCGCGGCGGACGGCCGGGTGGTCGCGCTCGGCGTCGAGCCACGGTGGCCGGAGCCCGGCTACGGCTATCTGGAGCTGGGCGAGCGCCTGGACGGCGACACCGGTCTCAGCCGGGTGCGCCGTTTCACCGAGAAGCCCGACGCCGAGACCGCCCAGAGCTTCTTCGACAGCGGCAACTACCACTGGAACGCCGGTATCTTCGTCTTCCTCTGCTCGGTGCTCCTGCGGGAGCTCGAGCGCTGGCAGCCGGAGCTCGCCGCCAGTCTCGAGGAGCTCGACCGCCGGCCCAGCGAGGAGATCGATGACCTCTATGCTCGTCTGCCGCGGATCTCGATCGATTTCGGCGTGATCGAGAAGTTGGCGGAACTGACCACCCTGCCGCTAGCCTGCGAGTGGAGCGATCTGGGGGGCTGGGCGGCGCTGGCGGAGATCCTGCCGACCGACGAAGGGGGTAACGCGACGCGCGGAGAGGTGCTGGCGTTCGACGCCAGCAACAACCTGCTCTATGCGGACCAGGGCACTGTCGCGGTGCTCGGGGTCAGCGATCTGGTGGTGGTGAAGACCGACGACGCCGTTCTGGTGCTGCCGCGCGACCGGGCCCAGGAGGTTCGCCGAATCACGGAGGAGCTGAAGCGGCGTGGCAGCGACAAGCTGCTCTAGACCTAGGCCTGAGCGGTGATTCCGGTCCGGATCGCAGTGGGGGAGCGCGAGTTGTCACTGAGCGAGCTCGAACTGCCGCTCGAGCTCGAGCGCCTGGTGCCGGGCCGCGAAGGCTGGGAGGTCGAGCTCGGCGTCGGCAAGGGAGCGTATCTCCTGCGCTGCGCCGCGAGCGCCGGCGACGCGGGCTTTCTGGGGATCGAGATCGTCTCGAAGTACTACCGGCTGGTGCGCGACCGCGCCCGCAAGCGGGGTCATCACAACGTGATCCTGATGCGTGGTGAAGCGTTGTACCTGATCGCGACGGTGCTGCCGGCCGGGTTCGCGCGCGCGGTCCACGTCTACCATCCCGACCCCTGGCCCAAGAGCCGTCACAACAAACGCCGTCTGTTCGACGTCGAGTCGATCGATCTGGTCGTCGGGCTGCTGGAGCCGGGCGGAACTCTCTACTTCGCTACCGACCATACGGAGTACGGCGAGCGGGTGACCGAGGTGCTCGAGTCCCACCCCGGAGTCGAGCTCCGGCGGCTGGACGCGCCGTGGCCCGACGGCCCCCGGACCAACTACGAGGCGAAGTTCGTCGCCGCGGGTCAACCGATTCTGCGGCTCGAAGCCGTGCGCCGCGTCGGCGGACCCCTCTTCCATCCCGCCGGCGAGCGGGTGGTCGTCGCCGCGACCAGCGCCCGCGAGTGACGTGAACGACCTGAGACCCCTGCTAGCGCTGCTCAGACCCCATCTGGCACGGGTCTGCGCCGGGCTACTCGCGATTCTCGGCTCGGCAGGCTTCGGTCTAGCGGCGCCGCTGGTGATCGGCGCCGCGGTCGATGCCTTCGTCAGCAACGTGTCGAGCGCGGCGCTCCTACGCTACGCGCTCCTGCTGGTCGGCCTGACGCTGGCGCAGGGTGTGCTGACCTTTGTCCAGCGGATGGTGCTGGTCTCGGTCAGCCGCGATATCGAGTTCGACTTCCGCAACGACTACTTTCGGAGTCTGTCGAGGCTGCCGCTCAGCTTCTATCAGCGCAGTCGGACCGGCGACCTGATGGCGCGCGCCACCAACGACCTGCACGCGGTGCGGTTGATCTGCGGGCCGGCGATCATGTACAGCGCCAACACCCTCTTCACCGGGCTCGGCGCGCTCTTCTTCATGGTGCGGATCCACCTACCGCTGACACTGGTCGCCCTCGGCACCATGCCGCTCGTGGCCCTGGCGACCAAGATCATCGGTCAGCGGGTGCACGTCCTGTTCGGCCGGGTCCAGAACCAGTTCGCCGAGCTCGCCACCAAGGCCCAGGAGAATCTGGCCGGGGTGCGGGTGGTGCGCGCGTACGGTCGCGAGTCGGTCCAGGAGGCCGAGTTCGCGGCGCTCAACCGGGAGTACGTCGATCGCAATCGCGAGCTGATCCGGTGGAGTGCGGCATCCCGACCGCTGATCCAGCTACTGGTCGGCGTCGGGTTCGTGGTGGTCCTCGGCTACGGCGGTCTGCTGGCGACGCGGGGCGTCCTGACGGTCGGCGAGTTCGTCGCGTTCAACTTCTTTCTCGGCAAGCTGATCTGGCCGATGATCGCGATCGGCTGGGTGATCAACCTGATCCAGCGGGGCACGGCGTCACTCGCTCGCCTGCTCGAGATCGTCGAGCTCCAGCCCGAGATCCGCGACCGGGAGCCGCTGGTCTCGGTGCCGAGCGTGCGGGGCGAGATCGAGCTGCGCGATCTCGGCTTTGCCTATCCCCGTGCGGGTCACGCCGCCCTCACCGGGATCGATCTGTCGATCGCGGCCGGCGAGACGGTGGCGATCGTCGGTCGGACCGGCGCCGGCAAGAGCACGCTCCTATCGCTGATTCCCCGGTTGATGAATCCCGAGGAGGGGACGCTGTTCGTCGACGGCGTCGACGTCCGCCGCTGGCCGCTCGCCGAGCTGCGCGCGGCGGTGGGAGTCGTGCCGCAAGAGACCTTCTTGTTCTCCGCCTCGCTGCACACGAACCTCACCCTGGGGCGCGAGGGCGCCACCGGCGACGAGGTCGATCGGGTGGTCGCGGTGGCCGGCCTCGACCGCGATCTGGCCGACTTCCCGGCCGGTCTCGACACCCTGGTGGGAGAGCGTGGCATCACCCTCTCGGGCGGTCAGAAGCAGCGGGTAGCCCTGGCACGGGCGCTGCTCGCCGAGCCCCGTGTCCTGCTCCTCGACGACTGCTTTTCGGCCGTCGACACCAACACCGAGGAGCTCATCCTGCGCAACCTGCAGAAGGTCTTCGAGGACAAGACGGTCCTGCTGGTCTCGCACCGCATCTCGACCGTTCGTACCGCCGACCGGATCGTGGTGCTCGATCGGGGGGCGGTCGTCGCCGTCGGCGTGCACGAGCAGCTGGTCGCGCAGGGCGGCCTCTACGCCGAGCTCGACGAGCGCCAGCGCCTCGAGGAGGAGCTGGCCGCCGTCTAGCTCGGCGAGCCGGACCGTATACTCGCCGGGTGAAGATCGTCTTGAGCGGCGGCTCCGGCCTGATCGGTAGGGCGCTGGCCGCCAATCTACTCGACCACGGCCACTCGGTCACCGTCCTGAGCCGGAATCCGGACCGTGTCGTCGGCCTACCGAAGGAGTGCGGCCTGGTCGCCTGGGACGCAGTCGACGCGGCCGCGGTGGCGCCCGCCCTCGAGGGAGCGGATGCAGTGGTGCAGCTCGCGGGCGCCGGCATCGGCGATGGCCGTTGGACCGGCGAGCGCAAGCGCCTGATCCGCGACAGCCGGGTGGGCTCGAGTGCCGCCATCGCCGAGGCGCTGACGGCTGCGGGTATGCCGCGCGTTCTGGTCCAGGGCTCCGCGGTCGGCTTCTACGGGGCCCGTGGCGACCAGGAGCTCGACGAGCAGGCAGCTCCGGGAGACGACTTCCTGGCCCGCACCTGCCAGGAGTGGGAGGCGGCCTCGCAGCCGGTCGAGGCGAACGGCGTCCGCCGCGCGGTAGCGCGAACCGGCGTCGTCCTCGCGTCTGCGGGCGGCGCGCTGCCGCGGATGGCGCTGCCCTTCAAGCTCTTTGCCGGCGGCCCGGCGGGGAGCGGCCGCCAGTGGCTACCCTGGATCCATCTCGACGACCAGGTCACGGCGTTGCGCTTCTTGATCGAGAGCGATTCGGCGACCGGGCCGTTCAATCTGACGGCCCCCAATCCGGTCACCAATCGGGAGTTCAGCCGCGCCCTCGGCCGGGTGCTGCGCCGCCCCTCGTTCCTGCCGGCGCCCAGCTTCGCGCTCCGCCTGGCGCTCGGCGAGATGTCGACACTGGTTCTGGACGGCCAGCGCGCCGTGCCTCGCAAGCTGCTCGACGCTGGCTTCGAATTCCGCCATGCGGACGTCGAAGGGGCGCTGCGCGCCATCTACGGCTGACGTCTGCCAGCGTTCCGCTTTTCGCGTGGGCTATACTGATTCCACTGGGAAAGGTGAGTTTGCGAGCTCGTCGGAGAGCTGTGCGGCCAGCTCGATTCGTTCCGGCCGCGAACTCGCGAAGGCGGCCATGTCAGACGACTCGCGGGATCTGACGCAGCTTCTCGTCGACTGGAGCTCAGGCGACGAGGGGGCGTTTGCGGAGCTGATGCCCGCCGTCTACGACGAGCTGCACCGGCTGGCGGCCCGCTACCTCCGACGTGAGCGGAGCGATCACACGCTCCAGACCACCGCGCTCGTGCACGAGGCGTACATCCGAATGATCGACCAGAATCGGGTCGAATGGCAGAACAGCTTGCAGTTCTTCGGCCTCGCGGCCCAGATGATGCGGCGCATCCTGGTGGACCACGCTCGGAAGGGTCGCTATGCGAAGCGCGGCGGACCGGCGCCCAAGGTTTCTCTGGACGACGCTCCGGAGGTCTCGAGCGAGCGTGCCGCTGATGTGGTGGCGGTCGACGAGGCGCTCTCCAGCCTGGCCGAGGTCGACGCCGGTCTGGCCAGGATCGTCGAGCTGCGCTACTTCGGCGGCTTCAAATCGACCGAGATCGGCGAGCTGATGGGGATCTCCGTGCCGACGGTGACCCGCAAGTTCAAGCTCGCAAAAGCGTGGCTCTACCGGTATCTTGCCAGCGGAGAAGCCGATGGAGGCTAAGAGCTGGCAGCGTCTCGAGGAGATCTTCGAGCGGGCTCTCGAACTGCCCGAGGCGGAGCGTGCAGCCTACATCGACGAGGCGAGCGCTGGTGACAGCAGTCTCCGCAAGGAGCTCGAGGCGCTGCTCAGCGCCCATCAGGACTCGGGCTCGTTCCTGGAGGAGCCGGTGGTCGAAGGCGGCATCAGCCAGTTGATCCAGGAGCAACGGGAGAGCTACAAGAGTCGGAAGATCGGCCCCTACCGTCTGCTCAAGAAGCTCGGCGAAGGGGGCATGAGCCGCGTCTATCTGGCGGTCCGCGACGACGACGAGTACCAGAAGCTGGTAGCGCTCAAGGTCATCCCCCAGGACCTGGATCGCGACGACCTCCGCCGGCGCTTTCGGACCGAGCGCCAGATCCTCGCCAGTCTCGACCACAGCAACATCGCCAAGCTTCTCGACGGCGGCACGACGGAGGACGGTCTGCCCTACTTCGTCATGGACTACATCGAGGGCGTGCCGATCGACGAGTACTGCGATCGTAACCGGCTCTCGGTGATCGAGCGGCTGGAGCTTTTCCGGACGGTGTGCGGCGCCATCCAGTACGCACATCAGAACCTCGTGGTCCACCGCGACATCAAGGCGAGCAACATCCTGGTCACCGACGACGGCATCCCCAAGCTGCTCGATTTCGGCATCGCCAAGCTGCTCAAGCCGGAGGCGTTCGCCGCGCCGGTCGAGTTCACCGCCACGCGGATCCGGCCGATGACGCCCTCCTACGCCAGCCCCGAGCAGATCCGCGGGCGTCACATCACCACCGCCACCGACGTCTATTCGCTCGGAGTCCTGCTCTACAAGCTACTGACCGGCAGATTGCCCTACGAGCTCGAGGAGAAGACACCGCGCCAGATCGAGAAGGCGATCCTCGAGCAGGAGCCGGAGCGGCCGAGCACCGTGGTCAGCAGGATGGCCTCGGTCGACACGGTCTCGACCGAGCTGGCGTCGGCGGGCGAGGTCGAGGAGCCGCCGCGCATCCAGCCCGGACAGCTGAGACGGCGGCTGACCGGCGATCTCGACAACATCGCGATGATGGCGCTGCGCAAGGAGCCGCAGCGCCGCTACGCGTCGGTCGAGATGCTCTCGGAGGACGTCCGTCTGCACATGCAGGCGCTACCGGTGCTTGCGCACAAGGACAGCCTGGGCTATCGGGCGGGCAAGTTCATCAAGCGCAACCGGATCGCGATCGCGGTCTGCGCCGCGTTTGTCGCTCTACTGGTCGGGTTCGCGATCACCATGACCGTGCAGGCGCGCCGGCTGGCGCTCGAGCGTGACCAGGCGCAGCACGAGCGGGACCGCGCTGAGGAGGTGGTCGCCTTTCTGCAGGAGATCTTCAGCTTCTCGGATCCGGAGCGCACCGGCAGCGAGGAGATCACCGCGCGCGAGATCCTCGACCGTGGACGTCGGCGGGTCGATTCCGAGCTCGCCGGGCAGCCGATCGTCCAAGCCAGCCTGATGGAAGCGATCGGCAACGTCTACAACACGCTCGGGCTCTTCGACTGGTCGGAGGAGTCGTTGCGCCGGGCGCTCGAGCTGCGGCGCGAGAACCTGGGCGAGAACGACGCCCAGACCGCCCAGAGCAAGGACAGCCTCGGTGTTCTGCTGCGCGCCAAGGGCGAGTACGAGGAAGCGGAGCAGCTCCTCAGGGAGTCGCTGGCGACACGCCAGAGACTGTTCGGCGACGGGCATCCCCTGGTGGCGCAGACGCTGGTCCACCTGGCGCAGGTGTCGTACGACAAGAGCGAGGCGTACGAGGAGGCGGAAGATCTGTTCCGCAAGGCGCTCGACGTCATGCGCCGGGCGCGCGGCGACAACGATCCGATGATCACCGAGATCCAGTCTCAGCTCGGGATCCTCCTGGTTCAGACCGGCCGGTTCGACGAGGCGGAGGGGGTCTTCCGAGAAGCGATGGAGACCTGCCGGCGCGAGCTCGGCGACGACAACCCGCGGACCGCCGAGAGCCTCAACAACCTGGCGGTATTTCTCGGGATCGTGGGCCGGCACCAGGAGGCGCTGCCGCTGTTCCGGGAATCGCTCGAGACCCGGCTCCGCGTTCTGGGTGAGGATCATCCCGCCACGGGTGAGAGCTTGAACAACCTGGGTCGGTTGCTGCGCGAGACCGGCGACCTCGAAGGCGCCGAGAAGCTCTACCGGCAGGGGCTCGATATCTGGCGGATGCGGTTCGGTGACAGCGCGCCCAAGGTGGCGTTCATGATGAACAACCTGGGCATCGTCCTGCTGGAGCAGGGCGAGCTCGACGAGGCGGAGGAGCTCCTCCGGCGGGCGCTGGCGATCCGCCGCCAGACCCTCGACCCCGATAGCCCCGATCTCGGATGGTCGCTGGTCGGCCTCGGACGCCTCTTCCTGGCCAAGAACCAGCCACGCGAAGCCGAGCCGCTGATCCAGGAAGCGATCGCGCTCTATGAGGCTAGCTTCGAGGAGCCTCACTGGCGGACCGCCGAGGCGCGCACGCTGCTCGGTGAGGTCCGCTTCGCCGAGGGCCACTTCGAACAGGCGGAGCAGCTGCTGCTGGACGGCTACCGGGTGGTGCGCGAAGAATTCGACCCGAGCCACCGTCGCACACTCGACGCACTCAACCGGATCATCCGGATGTACGACGCGTGGGGCAAGACCGAGCAGGTCGCCCGCTACCGAGCCATGGTGCCGGCTGGCTAGAGCGCCGGCGAAAGGCGATGGTCGAAGCGATCCGGCAAGGAGATATCCCGGGCGTCCAGCTGCGCCTGCGCCAGCCACTCCCGCTGCCGGTCGAGGAAGCGTGGCGGTGGCTGACGAGCGCCGAGCTGCTCGAGCGCTGGGCGGCCGACCGCGCCGAGGTACGCCTCGAGGACCAGCCGTCACTGGTGCTGAAGCGGGCCCGGGAGGAGGCCGCCCCGCTGCGCGAGGAGGGCGAGACGCTCGAGCTCGTCGCGCCGCGGCGTTGGAGTCTCGCGTTCCGGCAGCGCGGCAGCGGTTGGAAGTCGGAGACCCGCTTGACTCTCGAACTGACCGAGACCGCCGAGGGGTGCGAGCTCGACGTCTTCCACGAAGGTTTCGAGCACCTGTCGCTCTCGACCTGCCTGACCGTATGGGAGGAGTACCGACGCCGCTGGCGCGCCGCGGCCGCGCGCCTCGCCGCCGTGGCCGGCTGAGGAAAGGTGCCAGGCCTGCAAGATGCAAGTTGGACTGCGGGAGGGCTTGCGTCAACTTGCATCTTGCAGGCCTGGCACCTAATGCCCCTCAGCACCTGATCGAGCCGCGACCCCGATCAGTGCCGGAGCTCTCGGACGCGGGCGGCGACCTCGCCACGCAGCTCGGGCGCGGTGTAGATGCGGTAGCGATCGATGCGCGACAGGTGGCGGATGAACTGACTCACCTCTTCCATGGGAGTCAGCTCGCCGCCGGTCCTGCGGACCAGCACGCGGCTCTGGCCGAGCCGGTGCGGATCCTTGGCGGAGTTCGAGACCAGGAGGCGGTCGCTGCCGAACTCCTCGAGGACTCGCGGGAGCAGCGCCTCGAACTCGCGCTTCTCGTCACTCGACAGATGCTCGTCGGTCTCGTAGGCCATCGGAAAGTAGTCGCGCTCGACGACCGCGCGCGCGTGCCGGCTGGTGGAGGCGCGCATCTCGGTCAGGGCGGAGACGTCGTCGTGGAGGAGAAAGCTGTCGGGGTCGTCCGGCCACCGTCGACCCGCCTCCCGCAGCCACTCGCTGAAGTGGAGCTCGAGTGCCTTACCCGTCAGATTGAAGTAGACCTGAGTGAACATGTAGTAGCGCGCCATGACCAGCGCCTCGAGGGCGTGGACGCCGCCCTCGTCGATGCCCATACCCCAGCGGCCGGTTGCGGGATCGTGTAGCGGCAGGATCGTCTCGAGCATCCGGTCGAGATCGTAGGTGCCGTAGCGGACGCCGCAGTAGAGGCTGTCGCGCAGGAGGTAGTCCATCTTGTCGACGTCCAGCTCGCCGGAGATCACCTTGCAGAGCAGCGAGTCGGCGTCGCTGCTGTCATCGCCCGGACCGGAGAGCAGCATCGTGATCGAGCCCGGCTCGAGGCCGTCGCCGTAGGTCTCGAACAGTCGCGCGATCTCCTCGCGGACAAAGAGCCGCCGGGTCATCTCCTCGTGATCGATGCCGCCGGCGAACAGGCCTTCCGCGGAGTGGCTGAACGGGGCGTGGCCGATGTCGTGCACCAGCGCCGCGATCCGCAGGCGCCGCCGGTCCATCGACCGGGGTCCCGGATCGAGCAGACCGTCGCTCCGGGTGGCGAGCGCGTCGTACGCCTTGCCGGCGAGCTCCATCGCGCCGAGCGCGTGGCTGAAGCGACTGTGCTCGGCGCCTGGGAAGACCAGGTAGGCGAACGCGAGCTGCCGGATCCAGCGCAGCCGCTGAACCGGCCGGCTGTCGATCAGCGCCTGTTCCAGCGGATCGGCGTGAATGAAGCCGTGGATCGGATCGCGGTACGAAGCGATGCCCGAGAACTTCTTCAAGCTCAGTCGACGTCGACGTTCATCTCGCCCTCGGACTTGGCGATGATCGCCGCGCCGCAGGAGTCGCTGAAGACGTTGATCGCGGTCCGGTACATGTCGAGCGGCCGATCGATGGCCAGCATCGCGCCGACCATCGCGTCGACCTCCGGTCCGCGCAGATTGACGGCGTCGAGGACGATGAAGATGATGACCAGACCGGCGGAGGGGATGGCCGCGGCGCCGATCGACGCGAGCAGCGCGGTGAAGACGACGATCAGCTGCTGCATGATGCTCAGGTCGGCGCCCATCGTCTGGGCGATGAACAGCACCCCGAGGCACTCGAACAGCGCCGTGCCGTCCATGTTCACGGTCGCGCCCATCGGCAGCACGAACGACGACACCCGGTTCGAGACGCCGACCTTCTCCTCGACGTTGCGGATCGTCAACGGCAGGGTGGCGGCAGACGAACTGGTCGAGAACGCCATCATCAGCGGACCCGCCATGTTCCGGAAATGGATCTTCGGCTTGATCCGCCCGAGCACGATCAGCAGCAGCGGCAGGGTGACGAACAGATGCAGGGTGAGGCCGCTCAGAAGCGTCAGCACATAGAGACCGAGCGCCTTGAACTGGCTGAAGCCGGTCTCGCCGACTAGCCTGGCGATCAGTCCGAAGACGCCGATCGGCAGGAAGATGATCACCCCGGAGGTGAACTTCATCATCGCCTGGAAGGCGGCGTCGAAGAAGCCGACCAGGAGGCCACGGGGCTGGTCGGGGAGGGCTGCGATACTCATTCCCAGGAGGATGGAGAACAGGATGATCGCCAGGTAGTTCGGCTCGGCCGCGGCCGCCACCAGGTTCTCGGGCACGATGTCGAGGAGCAGGTCGACCGGTGAGCTGGGCGAGGCCAGCTCGGGGAGCTGGGCGCCAGCATCACCCACCGCCGCGCCCGACGCTCCGGGCCGGATCAGGTTGACGACCAGGAGGCCGGCGAGGATCGCCAGGAAGCTCGACAGCATGTAGTAGCCGAGGGTCTTCGAGAACAGGCGGCCGAGGTCGCGGCCGCCGCCGACCGACGACACCCCGGAGACGATCGAGGTGAAGATCAGTGGCAGGATGATCATCCGCAGCAGCTCGAGAAAGAGCGTGCCGAGCCAGCCCACCTTGGGAACGATCGCCGGGCCGCCGAGCAGCCCGGCCACGGCTCCAGCGATCATCGCCCCCAGGATCTGCCAGTGCAGCTGGCGATACCAGGGCAGAGACGGGCTGGAAACCATCCGCGCGACCTTATCGCAAGTTGACACGTCCAAGGCCCCTTGCTACCGTCTCGCTTCGCCTCTTCCTAGGTGACTCGGGAGTCGGAGCCGATGGTAGAACTGGGTCAGAAGCACGAGTGCCCGAAGTGTGGCGCCAAGTTCTACGACCTTGGCAAGGCGGACGCGACCTGTCCGAAGTGTGGTATCGAAGAGGATGCCGCCGACGAGAAGAAGAGCGACGCCAAGAGCTGAGCGAACCGTAGCCCTGGCTCTGGGAGGCAACACCGGCGACCCCGAGGCGCAACTGCTCGAGGCGGTCGATCGGCTGAGCGCCGTCCTGAGCGAGCCTCGGGTGGCTTCGCTCTACCGTACCGAGCCGGTCTCCGGGGTCGCGCAGCCCGACTTCTTCAACACCGCGCTGGTCGGGCGCACGGACCTGCTGCCGGAGGAGCTGCTGGCGCTCGCCAAATCGTTGGAGTGGGCGGCGGGCCGCCGACCCGGGGAGCGGTTCGGTCCCCGGCCGCTCGACATCGACCTGCTCGTGCACGGTGAGATCGTCCGCCGTTCTCCCGAGCTGACGCTGCCGCACCCGCGGCTGGCCGAGCGCCGGTTCTACCTCGAGCCATTGGCGTCCATCGCCGCCGATCTGGCGGTGCCGCCGGACGGCGTCACGGTCGCCGAGCTGCTCGCCACCGGCACCGCCACCGGCGAGGTTCGGCGGGTCGGCTGGTCGGTCTCGGAGGGGCGCCGCGGCGCCGGGTAGCAGCCCACCCTTCCAGGCGTGCGACTGGCACGGCCTGTGCTACAGTTTTTCGCGAGTCGTACCGGCTCGATGTCCATGCCCGCTCAGAACCGAGAATGAACCGTCTCCTCGCCACCGCTGTGCTCGTCGGCCTGGCCGTACCGAGCCCTTCGGCACCGTCCGCTAACGAGATCCCCGACCCGCGCCAAGAGGATCTGAAGGGCGAGGACCGGCTGGCCGTCCTGGTCGAGCGGGTCCGATTCGAGCACGACCGCCTCGACACGCTCGAGGCCCGGTTTACGCAGTTGAAGGAGAGCGAGCTGCTGTCGGAGCCGATCGAGGCGCACGGCGTCTTCTCGTTCGCGGCTCCCGACCGCGTGCGTTGGGAGTACCTGGAGCCCGATCCGATCTCGATGCTGATTCAGGGCGACGTCATGACGACCTGGTACAAGGACATCGCGCAGGCGGAGAAGATCTACGTCGGCAAGCAGTCTCAGCGGGTGCTCGAGTATCTGGGTGCGAGCAGTTCGGTCTCCCGGCTGCTGGAGTACTTCGACGTCCGGCTGCGGACGCCGAAGGATCTCTCCAAGCCGTTCCACCTCGAGCTCAAGCCCCGCTTCGCCCGGGTCGAGCGACGCGTCCGTGAGATGGAGATCTGGATCCATCCGGACCACTACCTGCCGATAAAGCTGCGCTACGTCGAGGGCAACGGCGACCTGACCGTGTATGACTTCACCGACCTGCGGGTCAACTCGACCCTGCCCGACGACCGCTTCGACCTGGAGATACCGGACGAGGTCGACCTGCGCGAAGTCGACCTGAGCCGGCGCGCCGCCAGCCTGAAATAGTGTTTCAGCTGCTGTCGACCGACGGTCGGGCGCGCCGTGGCCGCCTCGAGACCTCTCGAGGCCCGGTCGAAACCCCCGCCTTCATGCCGGTCGGCACCCTCGGCGCGGTCAAGGGCCTGACGCCGGGGATGCTGGGCGCTTGCGGGGCCGAGATCCAGCTCGCCAATCTCTATCACCTGGCGCTCCGGCCCGGCATCGAGGTCATCGAGGAGCTCGGAGGGCTGCACGAGTTCGTCGGCTGGTCGCGCCCGATCCTGACCGACAGCGGCGGGTATCAGGTCTTCAGCCTGGCCAAGATGCGCTCGCTCGACGACGACGGGGTGACCTTTCGGAGTCACCTGGACGGCGCGGAGCTCCGCTTCACGCCCGAGAGCGTGGTCGAGATGCAGCAGCGTCTGGGCGTCGACATCGCCATGGTGCTGGACGAGTGCTCGCCGTGGCCGATCTCCAGAGAGGACGCGGCGGCCTCGATGCGCCTCACCAACCGCTGGGCGCGGCGGGCACGCACAGCCTGGAACGGGGGGCGCGGCCAGGCGCTCTTCGGCATCGTCCAGGGGAGCACCTACCTCGATCTGCGCGAACAGGCGGTCGCAGAGCTGACCGAGCTCGGCTTCGAGGGCTATGCGATCGGCGGCGTCAGCGTCGGCGAGCCGCTCGAGAGTCAGCGGACGACGGTCGAGGCGACCGCGCCCCTGCTGCCTGCGGACCGCCCGCGCTACCTGATGGGCGTCGGCACGCCGGAGGACATCCTGCACGCGGTCGCCAGCGGGGTCGATCTGTTCGATTGCGTGATGCCGTCCCGCAACGCTCGGCACGGGCTCCTGTTCACCCGCCGGGGCCCGCTGCGGATCAAGAACTCCCGCTACCGGACCGATCCGCGACCGATCGACCCGGAGTGTGGCTGCGAGGCGTGCACCAGCTGTGGGCGGGCGTTCGTGCACCACCTGATCCGCACCGGGGAGATCACCGGCCAGGTGCTCGCAACCCTCCATAACGTCCGCTTTTACCTTGACTTCATGGGGCAACTTCGAGATGCTATTTCGTCCGGGTCGCTCTACGACATCGAGCCGCCGCCGGCGGTTCGTCGAGGTGCACCGGACCCGCCCGGAAGCTGACCTGGAGGGGCGGCGAATCCCAGGCCTTGGCCGTTTCTCAGACAGTCAAGTGGCATAGTGGAGTCAGGCTACCGGTGAGGTACGTCGAACAAGGAGTCATCTGATGGAAGGTGGAGCCCCCGGGGCGCTGATCCAATTCGTGCCGTTCATTCTCATCTTCGCGATCTTCTATTTCCTGATGATCGCGCCGATGCGCAAGCGCCAGAAGGCTCTGCAGAGCATGGTCGCCAACCTCAAGAAGGGAGACGCGGTGATCACCCAGGGCGGCCTCTACGGCGAGGTCTCCGGACTGAAGGACGACTCGGTGATCCTCAAGCTGGGTGAGAACGTGAAGGTCCGAGTCGCCCGCTCGGCGATCGCCGGTATGCAGGGCCAGGAGGATCAGTCATGACGCGCAACCTGGTCTGGAAAGGCGCCCTGATCGTGGCAATAGCTGCCGCGGCCCTCTTCTCGGCCTGGCCGCTGCACGAGACGATCAACCTGGGGCTCGACCTGCGCGGTGGCGTGCACCTGGTGCTCAAGGTAGAGACCGAGGACGCGCTCCGCTCCGAGACCAACAAGGATCTCGACCGCCTGCTCCAGGAGCTCAAGGACGGCGGCAGCTTCTCGGCGGTCGGTGCGCAGCTCTCCGACACCTCGTTCGAGGTGACTGGAGTCTCCTCCGGCGAGGACGGCGCCGTGGAGGACATCGTCGCCGACTACCTGCCCGGATGGAACTGGCGGCGCGACGGCGATCGCCTCGAGTTCGAGATGCAGGACGCCTTCGTCAAGGAGATCCGCAATCTGGCGGTCGTGCAGGCGCTGGAGACCATCCGCAACCGGGTCGACGCCTTCGGAGTCACGGAGCCGATCATTCAGCGGCAGGGGCTCGAAGGCGATCGGATCGTCGTCCAGCTGCCGGGAGTCGACGATCCCGAGCGGGTCAAGGACCTGATCAAGAACACCGCCTTCCTCGAGTTCCGGCTGGTCGCCTATCCGGTCGGTGGCGGCGGTGTCAGCAGCCGCGAGGAGATCCTGGCCAACTTCGGTAATCGGCTCCCCGACAACCTCGAGATCCTCAGCGGGCCGATCAAGAACGACGACGGCGAGATCGTCGCCGAGCAGTTCTATGCGGTCGAGAAGCGCGCCGTCCTCACCGGCCGCGACCTCAAGAACGCCCGTCCCGGACTGGGCGAGTTCAACGAGCCGATCGTCAACTTCCTGTTCACCCACGAGGCCGGCAAGATCTTCGCGCAGTTCACCCAGGAGAACATCAACCGGGGGCTGGCGATTGTTCTGGACGGCAAGGTGATCACCGCGCCGCGGATCCGCTCGCGGATCGCCGACTCGGGGATGATCGACGGCGCGTTCACCCAGCAGCAGGCGACCGATCTCTCCACCGTGCTTCGCTCCGGTGCTCTGCCGGCGGCGATCACCTACCTCGAGGAGCGCGCGGTCGGTCCGTCGCTCGGTCAGGATTCGATCGAGCGCGGCCAGAAGGCCGGTGTCGTCGGGCTGACCCTGGTCATCCTGGCGATGCTGCTCTTCTACCGTCGGACTGGAATCAACGCCGTCGTGGCGCTCCTGCTCAACATCGTGGTGCTGTTCGGTGCCCTGGCCTACTTCGGCGCGACGCTGACCCTGCCAGGCATCGCCGGCATCGTCCTGACGATCGGCATGGCGGTGGATGCCAACGTACTGATCTTCGAGCGCATCAAGGAGGAGCTGCGGCACGGCCGCACCCCCAAGTCGGCGGTCGACGCTGGCTTCGGCAAGGCGCTCTCTTCGGTGCTCGACGCCAACATCACGACGCTGATCGCAGCGCTTTTCCTGTTCCAGTTCGGCACCGGGCCGATTCGCGGCTTCGCGGTCACGCTCTCGGTCGGCATCCTCGCTTCGCTCTTTACCGCAATCTTCGTCAGCCGCTGGCTCTTCGACCTGATCCTGTCGCGACGTGACCGGGTCGATGCGCTGTCGATCTGAACCGGACTCCAGAGAATGAACTTCCTCCACGATACCCACATCGACTTCATGAAGTACCGCAAGGTCTTCGTGTGGGTCTCGGCGTTGCTGCTGGCCGTCGGGATCTTTGCGGTCTTCGTCCACGGCGACCTCAACCTCGGCATCGATTTCGCCGGCGGCACCCAGTTGACGGTCAAGTTCCGGGACGAGCCCGAGCTCGATCGGCTGCGCGAGCTGGTGACCGCCGCGGGGGTCGAGGACGTGCTGATCCAGCGCTTCGGGGAGCCGGGCGATCACGAGGTGATCATCAAGACCGCCAGCGTCTCCGGTAGCGAGGAGGGGAGCCGTGGCCTGATCGTCGGCGCGCTCGACGAGGCGTACTCCGGCCCCGAGCTGGCGGGTGCCTTCGACCTCAATCGGAACGGCCGCGAGGCCCTCACCGATCTGCTGGTACAGCTCGACGCCGAGAGCCTGGCGGCCGATTCCGATGCCGCCAGGGCGCGCTACGGCGAGCTGGCGGCTGCCGTGATCGACGCCCGGCAGGCGGAGGGGATGTTCATCGAAACCGCCGAGCTCGACGCGATCGCCGGCCTCAGCGAATCGGCGCGACGGGCGATCAAGGACAACACCGAGCTCGGCAGCTTCGCGGTGCTCGGCTCCGAGAACGTCGGTCCACAGATCGGCTCCGAGCTGCGCCAGAAGGGCGTCGCGGCGGTGGTGCTCTCGCTTCTCGGCATGCTGCTCTACATCTGGCTGCGTTTCGAGCTCCGCTTCGGAGTCGGCGCGCTGGTGGCGGTGACCCACGACGTCCTGATCACCCTCGGGCTCTTCACGCTCGCGGGCTTCGAGTTCAACTTGACCACCATCGCGGGCTTTCTGACTCTGGTCGGCTACTCGGTCAACGACTCGGTGGTGGTCTTCGATCGGGTGCGAGAGAACCTGCGGAAGAGCCGCAGCAAGCCGCTCAAGCACGTCATGAACCTGAGCCTCAACCAGACCCTGTCGCGGACCGTGCTGACGTCCGGGACCACCCTTCTGGTCGTCGGCAGCCTGCTGGTCGCCGGCGGCGACGTCCTGCGCGGCTTCGCTTTCATCATCACCATCGGCGTGGTGATCGGCACCTACTCGTCGATCTACGTGGCGAGCCCGTTCGCGCTCCTCTGGGAGGAGCTGTTCGGACGCGAGGCGCGTACCCGGCGACGCGAAGCGCGCGCCACCTAGCGCGGGCGGGGCGGCGTGGCGCGCCGCGCGCCGCGACCGTCGGCGGCCGAGACCCTATACTTAGAGGTTGGAGAACCTCGCCATGATGGGTCCTCGCAGCAGTCGCCCCGTTCCCGTCTCGGTACCGGTCGAGACCGACGCCGAGGTGACTCTGGAGTCGGTCCTGGGGCTGCTCGAGGAGTCGGGCCGCACTCTCGACGAGGAGCTCGTTCGGTCGGTCTACGACTTCTCCGCGGAGATGCACTCGGACCAGCGCCGACGCTCGGGCGAGCCCTACCTGACCCACCCGGTCTACGTCGCCTGGCTGCTGGCCGAGTGGGGCTTCGATCAGGTCTGCGTGATCGTCGGTCTGCTGCACGACGTGATCGAAGACACCCTGACGACCCGTGAAGTGATCGCCGAGAAGTTCGGTGAGGAGGTTGCGTCGCTGGTCGACGGCGTGACCAAGATCAGCCAACACGCCTACGTCCAGCGGGACGACGCCCAGGCCGAGACGTTCCGCAAGCTGATCCTGGCGTCGGTGCGCGACATCCGCGTCATCCTGGTCAAGCTCGCCGATCGGCTCCACAACATGATGACGCTCGAGCACATGCGGCCGGACGCCCAGCGACGGATCGCACGCGAGACCCTCGAGATCTACGCGCCGATCGCTCACCGCCTCGGCATGGCCAAGGTACAGGCCGACCTGGAGGATCTCTCCTTCTTCTATCTGCGACCCGAGCGCTACCGGGAGCTCGACGCGAAGATCAAGGAGAAGCTGAAAGGAGCCAAGGGCCAGATCCAGGAGGTGAGCAGGCGGCTCGAGCGGGAGCTCGCCGAGGGGGGTATCGAGGCGAGCATCACGTTCCGCGTCAAGCGGCTCTACTCGATCCATCAGAAGCTCCGGCGCCAGGGGATCGACGTCGCCCAGCTCTACGACTACCTCGCCTTCCGGGTGATCACCGAGAGCGTCAAGGACTGCTACGCGGCCCTGGGCGTCGTCCACCAGGCGTGGCAGCTGGTGCCCGGCAGGTTCAAGGACTACATCGCGATGCCCAAGGGCAACTTCTACCAGTCGCTCCACACGACCCTGCTGGCGGAGGGCGGGCAGCCGTTCGAGGTGCAGATCCGGACGCGCGAGATGGACTCGATCGCCGAGGACGGCATTGCCGCGCACTGGAGCTACAAGCAGGGCGAGGCGCAGCTCGACGACGACAATCAGAAGATGGCGTGGCTGCGCCAGGTGCTCGATTGGCAGAAGGAGGTCGACAATCCGCGCGCCTTTCTGACCGCGCTGAAGCTCGACCTCTTCCCGGACGAGGTCTACACCTTCACTCCTGGCGGTGACGTGCTGGCCTTTCCGCGTGGCGCCATGCCGCTCGACTTCGCGTACCGGATCCATACCGAGCTCGGCCACCACTGTTCGGGCGCGCGGGTGAACGGCAAGCTGGTGCCGCTGCGGACCGAGCTTCAGACCGGGGACCGCGTCGAGATCATCACCAACAACAATCGGACCCCGAGTCGCGACTGGCTCGGCCTGGTCAAGACCTCGCGCGCCAAGAGCAAGATCCGCCACTGGCTCAACACCGAGCAGAACAAGCGCTCCGGCGAGATCGGCCGACGGCTGCTCGAGCGCGCGATACGCAAGCACAAGGTGAGTCCCAAGCGGGCGTTCGAGAGCGACCGCATGGCGACCTATCTCGAGCGGGAGGGAATCGCCAATCTCGACGACCTGTTCAGCCGCGTCGGCTTCGGCAAGATCGCACCCGCCCAGGTGGTGCCACGGCTGCTCAGCGAGGAACAGCTCTCGACCACCGAGCAGAAGCCGAGCAAGCTCAGGAGCGCGGTGTCGCGGATGTTGCCGTTCGGCAACGCGGCGATCGCAGTCCGCGGCGACGGCGACATGCTCGCCTACCTCGCCAAGTGCTGCAAGCCGCTGCCCGGTGAGCAGATCATCGGCTACATCACCCGTGGCCGTGGCGTCTCGGTCCACTCGGCGGAGTGCCCGAACGTGAAGAACCTGCTCTACGATCCCGAGCGCGAGATCGAGGTGTCGTGGGCACGCACCACGGACGAGGTCTACTCGATCCAGCTCGAGATCGAGACCGAGGACGAGCCGGGGATGCTCGCCCGTCTGACCGAGACCATGACCAAGCTCGGGAGCAACATCCGGCAGATCAGCGCCAGCACCCTGCAGCCGGGTAAGGGGCTGATCGACGTCGTGGTCGAGGTCCGCGACCAGAAGCACTTCGAGCGCCTCAGCCATGCGATCCAGGACCTGCCCGGGGTGTTCGAAGTGACGCGGCGCATGGGTGGGTGACCCGGTCCTCCCCTCTAGCCGCCGCTCCGACTCGGTAGCCGAGTCGAGTGGGTGCCAGGCCTGCAAGATGCAAGTTGGCGCGGCCCCGGCGTGAGGTGTTCAAGTTGCATCTTGCAGGCCTGGCACCTTGGCTCGAGGGCCACTTCGCTGCGCTGAGTGAGCTCCGGCAGAAGACGTCCTTCTCTTTCCCGTGAGGGCGAGAGAGGGAGTCAGGTGGCGGGTAAGCAGCGGAGGGTGATGCGATCACTTATGGCTATGGGTGCGCTTAGCTGACGGACCACGGCAGGCAGTCTGCCGCAGATTGACACTTTGTGTCGTATCTCACAGCGGTTGCTGGACCGAACCCCCACAATTCGCAAGCGGGCACAGAGACATTCCGTCGTATGCGGATGAAAGTCGCGGCGAGGTGTACGGGCGCCCAACGAGGAATCAAAGAGAGATATGGCGAACCATCGATTCGAACGGCGAGCGGACCAGCTGGGTCGACGCTCTTCGGATCACCCGCGAGGCGCGGGTAGCGCCATGAACCTCAACCACTGAAGGGAGTACGCGTTTCGTGTTTTTCTCACGCTCTAAAGCCGTCGTAGGGTTGGACATTGGTAGTTCGGCCGTCAAGCTGGTCGAGCTCAAGGAAAAGAAAGCGGGCGAGTACTACCTCCAGCGGGTGGGGATCGAGCCGCTCTCTCCCGAGGCGATCGTCGACGGTTCGATCATGGACTCGTCGCTGGTGGTCGATGCCATCAACAAGCTCGCCGACGAGAGCGGTGCCCGCGGCACCAACTTCGCCACGTCGCTGGCCGGTCACTCGGTCATCATCAAGAAGATCCAGGTCCCGGCGATGCCCGCCGAGGAGCTCGCCGAGTCGATCCAGTGGGAGGCCGAGCAGTACATCCCGTTCGACATCAACGATGTGCGGCTCGACTACATGGTGCTGTCGGAGGGCGACGTCCACCGCGAGGGGATGGAGGTCCTGCTGGTGGCGGTCAAGCGCGACAAGGTCAACGACTACGTCTCGGTGATCAGCCAGGCGGGCAAGTCGCCGGTGGTGGTCGACGTCGACGCCTTCGCGGTGCAGAACGCCTACGAGGCGAACTACGACATCGACCCGCAGAGAGTGGTCGCCCTGATCAACATGGGAGCGGGCGTCACGACGATCAACGTCCTGGCGCGCGGCGCGACCGTCTTCTGGCGCGACATCTCGATCGGTGGCAACCAGTTCACCGAGGCGCTGCAGCGCGAGTACAGCCTCTCCTTCGAGCAGGCCGAGCTGCTCAAACGCGGTGACCAGATCCAGGGCGTCTCGCCGGGCGAGGCGCGCGCCGTGCTCGACACGGTGTCGACCGAGATGGCCGCCGAGATCCAGAAGACGTTCGACTTCTTTGCCGCGACCTCGGCGGACGACCGCGTCTCCCAGCTCGTGCTCTCGGGCGGCTGCGCGATGACGCCGCACCTCGCCGAGGTGCTGACCGAGCGTTTCGGAGTCGATGTGGAACTGATGGACCCGCTGCGACGCATCCACTACCGCGAGAGCGATTTCGATGTCGAGTGGCTGCAGGCGGTCGGACCGATGCTCGCCGTCGGTATCGGCCTGGCGGTCCGCAAAGTGGGGGACTGACGCGACATGATCCGAATCAATCTACTGTCCGAAGGTCGCCGTCCGGTCGCCGCCGCGAAGGAGAAGCCCAAGGTCTCCACCGGCAGCGTGGACCACGCCAGCCTCGCGCTGGTGGTGCTGTTCGCGCTCGCACTGGTGGTCTCGCTGGGGCACAATTTCCTGCTCGGCCGCGCTGTCGGCAATAAGAAGGCGGACATCGCCGAGGCCCAGCGTGAGGTGGACGAGCTGGCGCCGATCATCAGGGAGGTCGAGGAGTTCAAGGCCAAGCGCGCCGAGCTAGAGCGCAAGGTCTTCGTGATCACCGACCTCAAGCAGCGGCAGCACGGCCCGGTCCAGATCATGGACCACGTCTCGCGCGCCGTGCCCGAGCTTCTCTGGCTCCAGAAGATGGAGGTCAAGACGACCCGGATCGTCTTGACCGGCCAGGCGTTCAATACCAACGCCGTCGCCAACTTCATCGAGAACCTGGACCTGGTGGACGCGTTCAACGAGCCGGTACTGAAGGACACCCGGTTCGACAAGGAGATCTACGTCTACACCATCGAATTCAACTACTCGTTCGCGCCTCCGCGTCCCGAAGAAGCCGGGCAGCCCATGGACGAAGGCACGCTGAGCAGCTAGAGAGACTGGAGAGGGAAGATGGCATTTCAGACCGGACTCGAAGGCAAGCCCTGGTATTTTGGAGTGCTCGCCGGCCTGCTGGCGGGTGGCGCTCTTTACTACGGCGCGCACGTTTGGCTGCTCAAGCCGAAGCACAAGCAGCTGGAGACGCAGGAGGCGAAGCTCGCTAGCCTGCAGGCGAAGATCCAGGAGGGCCGCGCCGCCAAGCAGCAGCTCCCACGGTTCCGCGAGGAGGTGCGCCTGCTCGAGGTCAAGCTCGACAAGCTCCTGCGGATCCTGCCGGCCCGCCGCAACACCCACGACCTCCTGCGTCGGATCCGCAGTCTGACCGAGCAGGGTGACTTCGAGCTGCTGCGCTTCACCCCGGGCGCCGAGGTCGACCAGGACTTCTACACCGAGTGGCCGATTTCGATCAGCCTGCAGGGCTCCTACCACAACCTGGCCCTGCTGTTCGAGCGCATCAGCCGCTTCTCGCGAATCATCAATGTCGAAGACCTCAAGGTAAACGCCTTCGCGAAGGGCAACTCGGTGCACACGCTGGCCGCCAGCTTCCGAGCCAAGACCTTCGTCTACAAGGAGGCGGAGCCGATGGCCGAAGAGGAGGTGACCCAGTGAAGTGGTTGCAGACGCTCCTGATCGCCGCCCTGATCGTTTCCGTGGTGCCACTGCCGCTGCTGAGCCAGGACGAGCCGGCCGAGGAGCCGGTCGCCGAGGACGCCGGCGAGGCCGCCGACGACGAGAGTAGCGAGTTCGAGGCGATGGAGGACATCCTCCGGACCGAGGAAGAGATGATCCAGGGGACCTACTCCTATGACGCCGGCCGCCGGCGCGATCCGTTCGTCTCACTGATCCGCAAGAGAAACGCGCCGGTGGCGCGTCCGGGCGGTGACTGCCCGATCGGCTGCCTGATCGACGAGGTTACCCTGACCGGCATCTTCCTGATGCCCGAGGGTCCGGTCGCTCAGGTGCAGTCCCCCGACCAGGAGAAGAGTTTTCTGATCCGCGTCGGCGACGAATTCCACGACGGCGACGTCATCGCCATCACCGCGGACTCGGTCCGTTTCCGCCAGATGGTCGACGACTTTCAAGAGATGAAGCCGTTCCGCGAGGTGACCAAGAAGCTCAACCCGTAGCGCTGCATGCGGGAGGGAGAAAAGGACATGTTCAACGTCGCGACAATCAGTAGAACCGGCCGAGGGCCCAGCCAAACGTCAAGGTGGACTCCGGCGGTGCTGTTGGTCCTGGCAATCGCCGCAACGGTATCTCCAGTCCCGGCAGCGCCGGCGACCATGACGGCACCGTTGTCGACCGCTTCGGTGAGTGGTCCGCTCGAGATCCAGGCCGTAGAGCTCTACGAGGAAGCGCCAGGGATGCAGCTGGAGGTATCGACCTCCGGCGAGCTGGTCTGGACGAGCTACCGCGATGCCAGCGGCAACTTGATCGTAGAGCTACCGAACAGCCGGCCGACCCCGCGCCTGGCTGATCTCAGCCTGGCTCAGGGTATGGTCGAGTCGGCGCGTCTGCAGGTCCGGGACGAAACGGACGGACCGCTGACCCAGTTGGTGGTGCGCACGACGACCGAGGCGGAGCACTTCGTGGCCGCCGACGGTAGCCGCCTGGTGGTCGACTTGACGCCGGTGCGGCACGACTCGCTCCCGGACGGAGTGGTCGAAGACGTGCAGATCGCCTCGACGGACCAGCTCGAGCTGGAACCGAGCGCCCCGGCGGCGGAAGCCACCTGGGCCGACGAGGCCGAGTCGCGCGTCGCGTCGACGCCCGCCAGCGGGACCGTCGACGCGCCCTACCAGGCGGGTCCGCCCGAGGGCAACGGCGCGAGCAACATGTACGGCGTCGATGTCGACTCGCTGGGTGACTCGACCGTCGTGCACGTGCAGGGCGACGGCCAGTTCCACTATTCGACCTTTACTCTCAAGAATCCCGATCGCTTCGTCCTGGACCTGAGCGGCGTCGTCAATAGCGCCAACGTCACCCAGGTCGCGGTACAGGACGAGCGGGTCGAGCGGGTGCGGCTGGCGCAGTTCAAGCAGCAGCCCGATCTCGTGGCCCGTGTGGTCGTCGACCTTCTCCAGCCGATCGCTCCGGTGATCGAGACGACCGACGCCGGCATGTCCCTGGTGTTCAGCGGCTCGGCGTCGGCCGGGACGCTGGCCCTCGAAGCGTCGAGCTTCGCGCCCGCCGACGAGCCCGAGGCCGTAGAGGTCGCCGAGGATGCCAGCGGCGACGCGGAGACCTCCGAGTCCGAGATGGTCGCCGCGGACGAGTATCAGAGCGGGGTCGAGCCGCAGATGAGCGCGTCGGCCGAGACCGCCGCGGAGAGCATGGAAGAGATGGCGGCGGTCGACGAGGCCGCGGAGATGGCGCCGGCTGCCGAGATCGTCGAGGCGCCGAGCGCGATGGCCGCTCCGGTTCCGGCGGTCGAAGAGCCGGAGGTGCCGGAGCCGATGGCCGCTCCCGAACCGGTCGCGGAGTACGCCGACGAGCCGGCCGCCGAAGAGGCGGAAGTGGTCTGGGAAGAGGCCACCGACAGCAGCTGGACCGAGCCCGAGCCGGTCACCGAGGCGCAGGTCGCCGCGGTGATGCCGGAGCCCGAGCCGGCGCCGGCGCCCGAGCCGTGGCAGGAGAGCGAAGAGCCGAGCGGCATGTCGGAGTATGGCTCCGACGAGTCCGAGCCCCTGCCCGAGGTGTCCTCGATCACCCGCGCGGTGAACAACCCGGAGCGCACCTACGACGGCGAGCCGATCACGATGAGTCTCAAGGACTCGGAGATCAAGGACGTCCTGCGGACGTTCGCGCAGCTCAGCGGTCTGAACATCGTCGTTCAGCCGGGCGTCAGTGGCTCCGTGACCGTGGAGCTGACCGAGGTCCCGTGGGACCAGGCGCTCGAGCAGATTCTGAAGATCAACAGCCTCGACTACGAGCTCGAGGGCAACATCATGCGCATCGCGCCGATCGATCAGCTGCGGGCGGAGGCCGAGGAGCAGCAGCGGCTGCGTGCCGCCAAGGCGCTGTCGATCCCGCTGCGCACGATCGTTCGCCGGGTCAGCTACGCCCAGGCGTCGCAGGTCGCGCGCGTCCTGTCGAGTGGTGGCGGGGCGAGCATCATGAGTCAGCGTGGCTCGGTCGTCGTCGACGGTCGAACCAACACCTTGATCATCAAGGAGCTCCCCAACTTCATCGATTCGGTGATCGCGATCATCGAGCAGCTCGATATCCCCGAGCCGCAGGTCATGATCGAGGCGCGCATCATCGAGACCACCAAGCGCTTCAGCCGCACGCTGGGTATCGACTGGGACTTCAGTGGCGTGTCGAGCGCCGCGACCGGTAATACGACCGGTCTCCAGTTCCCCAACAACGGCACCGTCGACGGCGGCGTTCAGCTGCTGACCGGTGCCCGTAATGGCTTCCTGGACATCAGTCTTGGCAACGTCCTCAACACCTTCACTCTAGACGCGGTCCTGCAGGCTGCGGAGAACGAGGGCCTGATCAACATCCTGTCGGCGCCCAAGATCACCACCCTGAACAACGAGAAGGCCTCGATTCAGAGCGGTCTCCAGATTCCCATCCAAACGATCGCCAACAACACGGTGAGCGTGCAGTTCGTCAACGCCACCCTGCGCCTCGACGTCACTCCTCACGTCACGGCGGAAGGGACGGTGCTGATGGACATCAACATCCAGAAGCGAGAGCCGCAGCTGGCCTTCGCGGTGGTGGGCGCCAGCAACGCGCCGATCGCCACCAAGGACGCCAAGACGCGAGTCATCGTTCGCGACGGTGGCACCACGGTGATCGGCGGCATCTATCAGGTGTCGAGCGATCAGGGTGAGGACCGGGTTCCGGGGCTCGCGAGCATTCCGATTCTCGGACATCTGTTCAAGAACAAGCGTCGTGACGACGAGAACGAAGAACTTCTGATCTTCATCACGCCGCGCGTGGTGAAGCTCTAATGCCGCGCCTCAGGGAGTGGAGAATGAAGAGACTGATCACACTTTCGATTCTGACCATCCTCGCACTGGCCGTCGGCGCCTGTGAGAGCAGGACCGACCAGACCGACAGCGGAGGCGTCCTGCTCTCCGTCTCGGACTTCGACGGCCTGCCGATCCGGGTCGCCGTGAACAGTGCGGGCGCGCTGATGCAGGTGGGCGAGTTCGTGATCGAGAACGTGGCCAAGAACCCGACCGGGCTCACCAGCGACCTGATGAACGTAGAGATCCGTTCCTTCGAGGTCGTCTACACCCGGGCGGACCGGGGGACTCGAGTGCCCCCGAAATACACCAACGGCCTGTTCGGTGTCGTGCCGGTGAACGGCACCTTCACCGTCGAGAACCTCGACGTCATGGGCGCCGAGCAGTTCTTGAACGAGCCGCTCTCGGACCTGGCCTTCGAAAACGGTGGCTTCGACAAAGAGACCGGTAGCAGCGTGGTTCGCCTGAACCTCAGCATCCGGTTCTTCGGTCGGACCCTGTCGGGGGACGCGGTCGAGACCGGCCCAGCCACCTTTACCGTTGAGTTTGTTCCCTAGGAGACGACGGGCATGATGACGACGAAACGACTCCTGGTCACGCTGGGCAGCATCGCGGCGATTCTCGCCTTCGGCATCGGTTGCTCGACCGATTCGCCGACCGCGCCGGTGCAGGAACCGGGTCCGCCTCCGGGCACCAGTCCGCCGAGCGCCAGGTGGAACATCCAGGTCACGGTGAGCCCAGCGGAGTTGACCATCAACGCCACCCAGCCGGCAACGGTCGGTATTCGGGTAACCAACGCCGCCACCGGGCAGGCCCCGGCCAGCGGCACCACGATCGTCGTTGGCACCTCGTTGGGTGACTTCGACAGTGCCGGCAGCGGCGTCAACTCGACTGCGCTGACCACCGTCGGCGGCCGGGCCTCGGTCTTTCTGTTCGCTGGATCGGTATCGGGCACGGCCCTGATCAGTGCCCAGCTCGAGTCGAGCGTCGGGCAGCGGACCGTCAGGTTCATGGAACAGATCGAGGAGATCGAGGCGGCGTTCAGCTTCCAGAACTCCGAGAACGACCTGCGCGTGCAGTTCCTCGACCAGTCGACCGGCGACCCGACCGAGTGGCTCTGGGACTTCGGCGACGGCAGGACCAGCAGCGAGCAGAATCCCGCCCACACCTTCAGGTCGGCCGGCGACTACGCGGTCGTCCTGACCGCCAGCAAGGCTGGGTCGTCCGCTTCGACCTCCCAGATCGTCCTGGTGGGTGAGATCGTCGACCTGGTCGCCAACTTCGACTTCATCAACACCGAGTCGAACCTCTCGGTCACGTTCGTCAATACCTCGACGGGCGATCCGACGTCGTTCACCTGGGACTTCGGTGACGGCAGCACCAGTCGCGAGGAGAATCCGAGCCATATCTTCCCCGCGGCCGGCGACTATGTCGTGACCCTGACCGTACGGAGAGGCTCCGAGACCGCCTCGATCTCCAAGATCGTGGTCGTCGGGCAGCCGCTCGATCTGTTCATCAACTTCATCTCGCCGTCGACCGGTCCGGGGTCAGGTGGCACGCTGGTAACGATCAGCGGTTCCGGCTTCGCCGCTCCGCTGTCGGTCCTGTTCGGCAGCAAGTTTGGTAACGTGCAGACGGTCTCGTCGACTGAGATTACGGTGCTCACGCCGCCGGGTGATCTTTCCGGTCCCGTACCGTGTGATACGGACGGTGACGGCACCGACGACGGCACCTTGATACCGGACCTTCCGGTGAGCGTCACGGTCGAGCTTCAAAGCGGGCCGACCACGACATTGTCCAACGCCTTTACGTACCTGTCCGGTGCTGCGACATGTATGTAGCCGGGTAGTCCAACCGTTAACCTCCTCCTTGGTTTACAGGGGCCGCTGCCTAGACGGGCGGCGGCCCCGCTTCGTATACTGGGCAAGCAGGGCCGCAGGGTCCGAGGACCCCGTTGGCCGGTCGCCGCGACGCTCGATCTACCCACCACGGATGCGCACCTTCGGTCAGAAAGCCTGGGCTCTGATCTTCATCGGTCTCCTCACCGCCCTGGCGTGTGAGAGCCCGACGCCCGTGGCGCCGGCGGAGTCGGGTCTGTCGGTGAGCGCCAACCCGACCCGAATCGGCGTCGACGGCGAGTCGGAGATCACCGTCATCGCCCGCAAGTCCGACGGCTCGGCGGTCAACGAGGGTACCGAGATCAACTTCAGCACGACCCTGGGCACGATCTCGCCCACCATCGCGACGACCAACGACCGGGGGATCGCCACCTCGACGCTGCGCGGCGACGGTCGGGTCGGCCTCGCCACGGTCGAGGTGAGCTCGGGTGCGGCCACGCCGGTTCCGATCGATATCCAGATCGGCTCCCAGCCGGTGGTGATCCAACTCAACTCGAGCACCGACCGGATCTCGAAGGAGGGCGGCTCGGTCGATCTGGTGGCGATCGTCAGCGACGACCTCAACAACACCGTTCCGGATGCGCGGGTGACCTTCTCGACCGAGGCCGGAACCCTGGTCGACGAGGCCGGCAACCCCGACGCCGGGGCAGTGACCACCAACGCCGACGGCGAGGCTCGGAAGGGGCTGGTGCTCACCGCGTTCGAGGCCGCCGGGGTGGACGATGGGATCTTCGAGGTGAGCGCCGAGACGGTCGGTACCGAGGGGCCGATCTCGGACGTGATCGACATCGAGGTCGCCGGCTTCGTCCAGGACATTCTCGTTCAGGCCAACCCCAGCACCATCCCGATCACCGGCGCCCAGATCGAGGCGTTCGCCACCGTGTTCGATGACAGCGGTGACACCGTCGAGGGAGTGGGCGTGGTCTTCGAGACCGATGTCGGCACGACGTCGTCGCCCGGCCGCCAGATGTTCACCGATGCCGACGGCGTGGCCATGGACATCATCACCGTCACCGCGCTCGATCTCGATGCACTGCCACCGGCACAGACGTCGTTCCTCATCCGGGCGTCGGCACCCGGCCTCGGCTCCGAGTTCGTCGAGGGGAGTACGTCGGTGGCCATCTCGACCTCGGTCGGCACGCTCTTCCTGGAGGCGGTCCCGGCGACCGTCGACTGCGAGACGGCGGCGACCGTCGAGCTCAGAGCGACCGTGATCGACCAGAACAACCTGCCGGCCGAGAACGTCTCGGTGAACTTCGGCTACAACTCTACCGTGACGCCGGGCGTGATCTCGCCGACGACGGTGTTCACGGGCGCCGACGGCATCGCCACGAGCTTCCTCACGATCAGTGCGGCGGTCCCACCCGATCCGCCCGATCTGCCGTGCGACGCAATGACCGGTACCGTCATCAACTCCTTCACCGTGCGGGCCGACACCTTCCTCCTGGGCGAGCCGGTGGAGTCGGTGTTCACGATCGGCGTCAACTTCCCCTAGGGTAGCCGCGGTCAGGGTAGTGGTGCGGGGGCGAGCGGTGCCGGCACGGTTGCTATACTCGACGCCTGGTTCGAGTGTCGGTGTCTTGAGGTCCGATTCGCCGCCGTCCATTGGAGAAACCGTTGCCTGACCTAGAGATCGACGACCTGCGTGGACGTTGGGAGGCGGAGCGCGACCCGGCGCTGACCCATCAGCTGGCAGGTGAGTACGAGCGCGCCGGTGACCTCGAGCGCGCGCTCGAGGTCCTGGCCAGCGGGCTCGAGGTCCACCCGGACGACGTGGCGACAAGGGTGGCCAAGGGGCGCTGTCATCTGGAGCTCGACCAGGCGGACGAGGCGTGCCGGGAGCTCCTCCGCATCGCGATGGACGACCCGTCGCACCAGGTCGCGAACCGGCTGCTGGTCGACGCGCACCTGCGCCTGGGTGAGCAGGCGCGAGCTCGGGACCGGCTCGATCTGTTCGAGCTGCTCGGCGGCGACCGTTCGCAGGTCGAGGAGCTCGAGCGGCGGCTCGGGAGCGATGGGCGTGGCGAGGCCGAGGTGCCGGTGGAGCCGGCGGTTGCCGGTGTGTTCGAGGAGGTGGCGGAGGGCGCCGATGCCGACCCGTTCGTGCTCCTCGACTGGATCGAGTTCGACGAATCGAGATACGCCGCGGCGATCTTCGCCGAAGGGGTCTTCTCGGAGCCGCGTGCCGCGATGGTGGCCGCGCCGGAGCCGGTTCACGTCGCGCTCGAGGCGCCGTCCGAAGCGGTACCGAGCGACGAGTCGGCGCCCACCCTGACCCTCGGAGAGCTCTACCGCAAGCAGGGTCACCACGACGAGGCGGTGGGCATCTTCCGCCAGATCCTCGAGCGCCAGCCCGGCAACGTCGAGGCGGCTCGAGCCCTCGGTGAGCTCGAGAAGAATCGGGACTGGCCGCTGTCGGCCGACGACCTGCTGGGAGAAACCTCGACCGCCGAGCCGGGTGAAGAGCGCTCGACCGGAGACCTCCTGCGCCGGTATCGGGACCGGCTGCGGAGTGGAGAATAGCCTTGATGTTCGCCGAACGGCTGCAGCGGATCCACGGCCGTCTAGAGGACGCCCTGGCGGTCTCCCTGGTCGCCCAGGACGGGATCCCGGTCGAATCGTACGGGAGCACCGACCTCGACATCGAGACAGTGGCAGCGGAACTGGTGAACCAGGTGCGAGCCATCGCCAACGACCAGCGTGAGATGGCGGTCGGGCCGGTGCGGCAGTTCGCCTTGACCACCGACAAGTACTCGCTGATGCTCGGCTCGCTGACCGACGAGTACTATCTGCTGCTGGTGCTGAGCCAGGGCTGCAGCGTCGGGCGGGCCCGCTACGAGCTGCGCCGGGCCAGCCTCGACTTCGAGTCCGACCTGGTCTAGGGCACGAACGGAGCGTTCGAGAGGGGTATCCTTTGCTGACCTTCGAGCAGATCAAGGAGTTGATCGAGATCGTCACCGAGCGGCGCCTGCAACGGTTCGAGATCGAGCGCTCCGGCTTCAAGTTACGCATCGACGGCTACGACGCCGCGCGGGGAAAGGTCTCGGTGGCTCATCCGGGGACGCCCGAGCCGGCGTCCCCGCCGGCCCCGGCGCCCGAGGCCGACCTGCCGCCGCCGAGCTCCGCGCCGCCGGCCGAGCCGGAAGGGCCGGCCGCCACCGACGGACTCCACGTCCTGCACTCGCCGATCGTCGGTACCTTCTACGCCGCCCCCAACCCGGACGCCGACCCCTACGTGAGAGTCGGCGATCGGGTGAAGCGGGGCCAGGTGCTGTGCATCGTAGAGGCGATGAAGCTGATGAACGAGATCGAGTCGGACGCAGACGGGGTCCTACGCGAGATCTACCCGAAGAACGCGCAACCGGTCGAGTTCGGGGAGCCCCTGTTCGCGATCGAGGCGGAGTAGCCTGACCTTCTCACCAGCTTCCTACTGCGCCCCGTATGTACCCAAATCTACAGGACTTGGCTCGCTGTGCTCGCTGGCGGATCTGATCTGATGCTGGTGGGACGTTCTGCTCGGTCGGGCATCCTCGACGTACTTCGAGTACGCCTGTGGTGCCCTCGGTCGCGACGTCCTGTATCTTCAGGCACCTACGCCGGCTCGCGACGGAAGCCGGTGAGAAGGTCAGGCTAGCGCCTTCCGGCTTCTCGCGTGTTCAAGAAGATACTGATCGCCAACCGCGGGGAGATCGCGCTCAGGATCATCCACGCGTGCCGTGAGCTGGGCATCGAGACGGTCGCGGTGCACAGCACGGCGGACGCCGAGAGCCTCCACGTCACCTACGCCGACGAGGCGATCTGCATCGGGCCGCCGGCTTCGGTGGACAGCTACCTGAACATCTCGGCGATCGTCTCGGCGGCCGAGATCACCGGCGCCGAGGCGATCCACCCGGGCTACGGCTTCCTGGCCGAGAACGCCCACTTCGCCGAGGTTCTGGCGGAGTGCAATCTCGCCTGGATCGGGCCCGACGCGCAGACGATCCGGCTGATGGGCGACAAGGCGGCGGCCCGCAACACCGCCCGCGAGGCCGGCGTGCCGGTGCTGCCGGGCAGCAAGCGCTCGATCGCCAGCGCCCACGATGCCGCCGAGCTCGCCGGTCGGGTCGGCTATCCGGTGATCCTCAAGGCGGCAGCAGGTGGTGGCGGTCGCGGCATGCGGATCGTCACCGACAGCGAGGCGCTCGAAGCTCAGTTGGCGACCGCCCGTGAGGAGGCATCGAAGGCGTTCGGCGACGGCACCCTCTATCTCGAGAAGTACCTGGTCGAGCCACGGCACGTCGAATTCCAGGTGGTCGGTGACCAGCACGGAGACGTCATGCACCTGGGTGAGCGCGAGTGCTCGATTCAGCGCCGCCATCAGAAGCTGGTCGAGGAGTCGCCCTCTCCGGCGCTGACGCCGGAGCTCCGTGACGAGATGGGCACGGCCGCGGTGCGCCTGGCCGAGCACGTCGGCTATCACAACGCCGGCACGGTCGAGTTCCTGCTCGATCGGGACGGCAGCTTCTACTTCATGGAGATGAACACTCGGATCCAGGTCGAGCATCCGGTGACCGAGATGGTCACCGGGGTCGACCTGATCAAGCTCCAGCTCGAAGTCGCCTCGGGCGGCCGGCTGGACGTGCCAGCTGGCAAGACCGCCCGCGGCCACGCCATCGAGTGCCGGATCAACGCCGAAGACCCGGAGCGGTTCATCCCCTCGCCCGGCCGGATCGAGACGTTCCATCCACCGGGCGGACCGGGCATCCGCCTCGACACGCACGTCTACGAGGACTACGTGATGCCGCCGTACTACGATTCGCTGATCGCCAAGCTGATCGCCCACGGCCGGGATCGGGCCGAGGCGATCGAGCGGATGGCGCGAGCGCTCGAGTTCTTCGTGGTCGAGGGGATCCAGACCTCGATTCCGCTCCACCGGCGGATCATGGCCGACCGGAGCTTCCGCAGCGGAGACTTCTCGACCCGATTCATGGAGGGCTTCAGCAGTCGTCGGTAGCCTGCCGTCCTGCCCGACATCCGAGCCGCATGCCGGACACGCTGGCCGCCCGACCTCCTCGCGTCTACGCGATCGCCGACGTGTCGGCGCTCGGAGCGGAGCGACTCGCCGAGGCGGTGGTCGAGATCGCGCGCTCGGGCGTGAGGTGGATCCAGATCCGAGCGAAAGCGCTGGCAGATCGCGAGCTCTACCGGCGAATCGAGGAGTGCCTGGAGGCGACCACCGGCCTCGACTGTGAGCTCTGGCTCGACGATCGCGCCGATCTCGCCGCGCTCTTCCCATTCCGCGGGCTACAGCTGGGCCAGGCCGATCTGCCGCCGGTGGCCGCGCGCCGCGTGGTCGGTCCGAAGCTCTGGATCGGTCGCTCCACCCACGATTCGGAGCAGGTGCTGACCGCGGACGCGGATCCGGCCGTGGACGTGGTCGCCTTCGGACCGGTCTTCGCCACCGCCAGCAAGAGCGACCCGGATCCGGTCGTCGGCCTCCGGAGCTTGCGCCGGGCGCGCGCGCTGACCCGCAAGCCGCTGGTGGCGATCGGCGGCATCGACGTCGGCAACATCGGTTCGGTGCTCGACACGGGGGCCGACTCGGCCGCTATGATTGGGGCCATCTGTCACGGGGACATCGGCGCCAACTGCCGGCGTCTACTGCGGGCGGTCGCAGGGGAGCTTCGTAATGACTGAACGGTTCAGCAGCCGCTGGGGATTGGTGCTGGCGACGCTCGGCATGGCGGTGGGCACCGGCAACATCTGGCGGTTCCCGCGGATCGTCGCCACCAACGGTGGCGGTAGCTTCCTGGTCGCCTGGGTCGTCTTCCTGATCCTCTGGTCGGTGCCGCTGATGATGGTCGAGTTCTCGTTCGGCAAGCACGCCCGCCACGGCACGGTCGGAGCGTTCGTGCGGATGGCGGGGAAGAAGTTCGCCTGGATGGGCGGCTGGGTGGCGTTGTGCGCGACCGCGATCATGTTCTACTACTCGGTGGTCGCGGGCTGGTGTCTGCGCTATCTGGCGGCGGCGGCGACCGGTGGCCTGAAGAGCGCGGACGCGACCGTGGTCTGGGAGTCGTTCACCACCTCCTACTGGCCGATGCTCACCCATGCCCTGGCGCTCGGTCTGGGGGTCTCGGTCTGCTGGTTCGGCGTCCGCGGCATCGAGCGCGTCGCCAAGGTCCTGATCCCGACACTGTTTGTTCTGGTGGTCATCCTGGCGGTCCGGGCGGTCACCCTGCCGGGTGCCGAGCGTGGGCTGGAGTTCCTGTTCGCCCCCGACTGGTCGGCGCTCGGCGACGTCAACATCTGGCTTCAGGCGCTTACCCAGAACGCCTGGGACACCGGCGCCGGTTGGGGTCTGATCCTGACCTACGCGATCTACATGCGGGCGCGCGAGGACGTGCCGCTCAACGCGTTCATGATCGGTTTCGGCAACAACTCGGTGTCGCTCCTGGCCGGCATCATGGTCCTGTGCACGGTCTTCGCGCTCAACCCGGGTGCCAGCAGCGAGATCGTTGGCGCCGGCAACGAGGGACTGACCTTCGTCTGGATGCCGCAACTCTTCGCGCAGATGCCGGCCGGCGGCTTCTTCATGACCCTCTTCTTCCTCGGTCTCTCGTTCGCGGCCCTGACCAGTCTGATCTCGATGATCGAGCTGGCGACACGGGTGCTGATCGACGTCGGATTCCGGCGCCGGCAGGCGCTGCTGACCATCGCCGGGGCGGGCCTGATCTTCGGGCTGCCGTCGGCGCGATCGCTCGACTTCTTCCACAATCAGGACTGGGTCTGGGGCGTCGGCCTGATGCTCTCGGGCCTGTTCTTCGCGATCGCAGCGCGCCGGTTCGGTCTCGAGCGGATGCGCAGCGAAGTGATCAACGGCCCGGGCGCCGACCTGCGGATCGGACGCTGGTGGACGTTCCTGATCGCGTTCGTGGTGCCGATCGAGGCGGTGGCTCTGATGGTCTGGTGGCTCTGGCAGGCGCGTACCTGGGATCCCGACTGGCTGAACCCGCTGGGCACCGCCAACGTCGGCACCGTCCTTGCGCAGTTTGCGATAGCGCTACTGGTTCTCCTGGTATTGAATCGATGGCTGGCGCGCAAGGCCGCCGGCGTCAAAGAGGCGAGCTCATGAGCGGAATCGCGGTCCTGATGATGGTGCTCATCCCCGGCCTGATCTGGGGCGGGTTCCTCTATCTGTTGACGCGGGCCGTCCGCTCGGAGAGCGCCAAGCGCGAGGTGGGTGACGCCGGCTGAACGCTCCCGGACGCGGGTCTTCTTGGTTGGATTCATGGGCTCGGGCAAGACCACCGTGGGCCGGCGGCTGGCCGCCAACCTCGGCTTCGAGTTCATCGACCTCGACCAGGCGATCGAGCGCGAGGCCGGCCGGACGATCGCGAGTATCTTCGCGGACGAGGGCGAAGCGGCGTTCCGGACGCTCGAACGGCACGCCCTGCGCCGGGCGGCCGCGGCGGCCGACGTGGTCGTCGCCGCGGGTGGCGGCGCGGTCGTCGATCCGGGGAATCGGCGCCTGATGAAGGAGAGCGGCACGACGGTCTGGCTCAACCCGGAGTTCGAGACCATTGTCGACCGGCTGGCGGACCGACCGACGGGTGAGCGACCGCTGTTCGTCGACCCCGAGCGGGCGCGCGACCTGTTCGAGAGCCGCCTCTCGTCCTACCAGCAGGCCGATCTCAGAGTCGACGTCGGCGCCGACGAGGAAGCCGCCGAGGTCGCCGCGCGGATCGCCGGCCTCCTCGAGGGGGAACGGTGCGCTACCTGATCCTGACCGACATCCACGGCAACTCGCAGGCGCTGGAGGCGGTGCTGCGAGTCACCGCGGACGAGCCGCTGGACCAGATCCTGGTGCTCGGGGATCTGGTTGGCTACGGTGCCGGTCCCAACGAGGTGGTCGAGATCGTGCGCGACCTCGCCCTGCCGACGCGGGTCATCCGCGGCAACCACGACAAGGTCGTCGCAGAGCTCGAAGACGGTGCCGGCTTCAATCAGATCGCCCTGACCGCGGTCGAGTGGACGACCGCGGCGCTGACCGGCGACAACCTCGAGTACGTACGCGAGCTGCCGCTCGGGCCGCTCGAAGTCGGACCGGGAGTGGCGATCTGTCACGGCTCGCCCCTCGACGAGGACGAGTACCTGCTGTCGACCGACCAGGCGCAGCGGGTCTTCGAGACCGCGCCGGTTGCGGTTACCTTCTTCGGGCACACACACATCCCGACGCTGTTCACCGGTAACGGCGGTAGCGTCGACGTCCGCATCCTGGATGCGGACGATGGAGAGATCGAGCTGGCGGCCGATCGACTCTATCTGGTCAACCCGGGCTCGGTCGGCCAACCGCGAGACCGCGATCCGCGTGCCGCGTACATGATCTTCGACAGCGAGAGCCACTCGGTGACGCCACATCGGATCGAATACCCCCTCGAGCAGGCACAGCAGAGCATTCTCGACGCCGGCTTGCCGCCGGTGCTCGCGCAGCGGCTGGCGGTCGGCATCTGATCGCCGCATGCACCGGTCCCGATCCCTGATCGCCCTGTTGGCCGCCGCCGGCTTGCTGCTCGGATGTCTCTCCCGACCGGCGGAGCCGCCCCGGGCGGCGCGCCCGCCGGAGGCCGCCTCGACTCCCGGGGTAGTGGCCGAGCGTGCTTTCCTCCTGATGATCACCGATCGCCGCTATCACGAGCCGTTCACCATCCGGCGCCTGCTGGCCGAGCAGCCGGAGCTGCGGCCCGAGCTGGCCCTCAGCCTCGGTCGGATCGGGCATCCGGGCGTGCGCCCGGTCCTCGAGTCGCTGTTGGAGGACCAACGGCCGGAGGTGCGGCGCGAAGCGGCCTTCGGTCTCGGCCTGCTCGGTGAGGCGACCGATCCGGAGCCGCTCCTGGTAGCGGTCTCGGACGACGACCGGGAGGTCGGCCTGCGAGCCGTCGAGGCGCTGGCACGGATCGGCCGGCCGCTCGAAGAGGTCGAGGCCGCACTGTCACTGCTCGCGGTGGAAGAGCGCTGGCACCGGCTGGTGCCGGTCCTGTTCCGATTCGAGCCCGAGGAGATCGCTCCGCTCGCGGTCCGCGCCCTGAGCGAGGCGCCCGCCGAGCTACGCGCCCGCGCGGCCTACGCTCTCGCCCGGCGCGCCGCCGTGGCAGCCGTCGCCGAGCTGCGCTCGCTCCTGGGCGATCCCGAGCCGTGGGTTCGGGGGTGGGCCGCGCGGGGCCTGGCGATCGCCGGCGACCGGACCGATCTGGAGCGCTTGCGGCCGCTGCTGGACGAGAGTGCCAGCGGCCCGGTCGTCCACGCACTCAACGCCGCCCGCGCCCTGATCGCGAGCGGCCGCGCGGCGCCACCCGCCGACTGGGTGCCGGTGCTCGAGGGGCTCCTCGACGACCCGCGCCTCGGTGTCCGTCTGACCGCTGTCGAAGCAGCCGGCGCCTGGCTCCGAAACGAGTCCCTGAGTACGGCGTTGGTGCGCCGCGCGCGCGGCGCTTCGCGGCACCAGCGCGAGCTCGCCCTGCTGGCGCTCGCCGGCGGCCGCGATCCAAAGGCGGCGGATCTGATCGCCGAAGCGGCGCGCGACGGCGACCCGATGGTGCGCGCGCGAGCCGCCGACGCGGCCGGCGAGCTCGGTGCGCGGGCGGTGGTGGAGCGGCTTCGGCACGATCCAGAGCCGGCGGTGCGGCTCGCCGCCCTGGCGGCGCTGCTCGAAGATCCCGGACCGGCAGCGGTCGAAATCGCCAGCGCCGCCCTGCGGGACGAGGACCGGGCGGTGCAGGCGGCGGTGCTCCAGTGGCTCGGTGCGCACCCGGTCCTGTCGGTCGAGGAGCTGCGAGGACCACTGGTCGCCGCGGGCAATCGGTATCTGGTCGACGTCGCTCTCAACGGCGTCGAGGCGCTGACCCGCAGGGCCCAGGTCGAGCCGCGCGAGCGGGGCGTGATCGTCGCGATCCTCGAGCAGATGAGTCAGGGCTGGGACTATCCGGTGCGCCGCCGGGCGGCCGACGCGCTCGGCCGGCTCGAGCGACCGGTACCGTCGCGGGGGGAGTTCGACAGCGGGCGCGGCATCGACGACTACCGGGAGCTGGCCTACCGGACGCTCGAGCCCCGTTACGCCGAGCTCCAGACCCGGCACGGCACCCTGCTGCTGGAGCTCGATTGCCCGGTGGCGCCGTTGACCTGTGACAACTTCTTGCACCTCGCCAATCAGCGCTTCTACGACGGAATCTCGTTCCATCGTGTGGTGCCCGACTTCGTCGTCCAGGCGGGCGATCCGCGCGGCGACGGCTGGGGTGGACCGGGCTACACGATCCGCGACGAGCCGAGTCGCTTGCCGTACGAGCGGGGCGCCGTCGGCATGGCACTGTCGGGCCCCGACACCGGCGGTAGCCAGTTCTTCATCACGCTGTCGTCGCAGCCGCACCTCGAGGGCGGCCTCACGCGCTTCGGCCGGGTGGTGGCAGGAGACCCGATCCTCGACCTGATCGAGCAGGGGGACGTCATCGAGCGGCTGGCGGAAACGTCTGGGGACAGGTACGTCAAGTAGGGTGCCAGGCCTGCAAGATGCACGATGCGGTCGTCAGTGTCTCGCATCTTGCAGGCCTGGCACCGCGGGGTAGACTGCGCCGGATGCAGAGCTTGGGGTGGGTCCTGCAGGTTCTCGGGCTGGTCGTCGTCGGCTCGGCACTCCTGGTCGGCCTCTTCTACGAGGCCCTGCGCACCGAGATCGCCATGCTGGCGATCGGCGGTGCCCTCTTCCTGCTCGGACGGCGTCTTTACAAAGGATAGACGGAGGCCGCGGAGGGGCATAAACGCGGCGCAACCGGCAGCTTCCTGCTACCTCCTATCACCTCTCACGTCTGCAACCTTTCGCTCCCGGTCGCGTAGAAAATGACGAACGAGCTGCCGCAGACGACCGACAAGGATCTGATCGCCGCGGTGCTCGAGGGAGACCAGGAGAAATTCAGTGAGCTCGTCAACCGCTACCAGGGCCGGCTGGTCAACTACCTCTACCGGCTCCTCCGCGACTACGGCGAGGCCAACGATCTGGCTCAGGAGGTCTTCCTCAAGGTCTACCGAGCTCTCGATCGCTACAACCCGAAGTACAAGTTCTCGACCTGGTTGTTCCGAGTGGCCCAGAACGCCGCCATCGACGAGATCCGCAAGCGCCGACTGCAGCTGGTCTCGATGGACCGGCCGCTGGCCAACAGCGACGAGCAGCGGACCTGGGAGTTCCCGAGTGGTGACCGCGGACCGTACGGCGATCTGCGCAACGTCGAGCGCGGCGTGGCGATTCAGGAGGCGATCGAGCGCCTGCCGTGGGAGTACCGGGAGTTGATCGTGCTGCGACACTACGGGGAGCTCTCCTACGAGGAGATCGCGACGCTCAAGGAGATGCCCCTCGGCACCGTGAAGAACAAACTCTTTCGAGGTCGACAGATGCTCAAGGAGCGACTGCGCGACTTCATGACCGACTAAGGCCCGTATTCCGACCAGGAGATCGACTCCATGGCCCGCGACACCGATCACAACGTCTACCTCGAGTGGCTCTACCTGGAGGCGGATGGCGGTCTCTCGACCGCCGAGAGGGCTCAGCTGCACCGGCACCTGCTATCGTGCGCGCGATGCAGGCGGGAAAAGGAGGAGCTGCCGGCCCTGTTCGAGCTGCTGGCGAGCGATCGCGTCGAAGTGCGCGAGGGCTTCACCGAGGAAGTGATGAGCTCGCTCCCGGCCGCCGCATGGGAAGCGCGCTACCCGCGCAGCTGGATTGCGGCGGTGTCGATCCTGGTGGTGCTGAGCGGTCTGTCGGCGATTCTGGTGGGTGCCGGAGCGGGCGAGCTGCCGGGCGCCGGAGCGCTGGTGGCGATCGCCGAGCTCCTCCGCTCGACCGTGACCGCCGGCGCAGGCCTCTTGGCTGCTTCCTGGCAGGGTCTCGGCATGGCGGTGGGGGAGATCATCGGCACCTCTCCGGTTCAGACCGCGGTCTTCGCACTCTTCGTTCTGGGTGTCGACATCCTCTTCCTACGCTTCCTGATCCGATCCTGGAAGACGGAACGGGTGGTCGAGAGTACCCAGCACGACGAGTGATCCAGCGGCTCGTCGCTCTCCTACCACTGCTCGTGCTAGCGGCGGTCGGCAGCGCCGGCGCGCGCGCCCTCGACGCCGAGACCGAGCAGCGCGGCCTGGTGATCGGCGAGGGGAGCGTGGCGTCTCGCCAGGTCGTCGCCCTCGGCCGCGATCTGCAGGTCGCCGGCGAAGCGGCGGCCGACGTCGCCGCGATCAACGGCTCGATCGACGTCATCGGCCGCGTCCGGGGTGACGTCATCGTCCTGGGCGGTGACGCCCACCTCGGCCCGAGCGCGCAGGTCGGAGGCGACGTGTTCGTCCTCGGCGGCCGGCTCGAGGCCGATCCGGGAGCCCGCATCGACGGGCGCTCGGTCGCCTATCCGACCGTCGGCGCCGCCTGGATCATCCTGCTCGGCGGTCCGAGCCTCGGCCAGCCGGTGGTGTCGCCGGTCGTGCTCGGCGCCAAGCTGGCGCTGCTCGCGGCGTGGCTGGCCTGGACCCTGTTGCTCTTCGCGATCGGCGGTCGGGGTGTGCTGAGCGGCTCGGAGGCGATCCAACAGGAGCCGTTTCGCAACTTCTTCGTCGGTCTCTCCGGGGTGCTGGCGCTCTTCCTGAGCGCCCTCCTGTTCAGCGCCTTCGCCGCGGTGCTGGTAGGTGTGCCGTTGCTGCTGATGGTCGTGCTGGTGGCCGTGCTGCTCAAGCTCTGGGGGATGGTGGCGCTCTTTCACGCCCTCGGTCAGTGGGTGGTCCAGCGACTGCTGAAGCGACGCTGGATTCCGCTCAACGCGGCGATTCTCGGCCTCTGCCTGCTCGGCGTTCTGAAGCTGGTTCCGTGGGTCGGGTCGTGGACCTGGACGCTCGCCTCGCTGATCGCCATCGGCGCTTCCCTGACCACGAAGTTCGGTCGGCGTGAGCCCTGGTTCGAGAGCGCGCTCGGGCCCGCTCGGGCGATCGACGCCGTCCGCTAGATCGCCCCCGCCGCCGGCCGCGGCGTGCTTGAACTTCAGCACCCTATCCCGTAGGCTCGATGCCTCTCGGCGGCCTCTACACGGGGCCTTCTTTCACATGATCTCCCGACTCCGCGCGGCCGTTCTCGGCCCCTCCTCATGATGTTCTGCCAGGCGTGCGGCGCCCCCAACACGGACGAGCTCGAGTTCTGCGGCCGCTGCAACCAGAAGCTGCTGGTGGTCTCCGGCGGCTTCACCGAGGAGGCGCGCGGCTTCGACGACGAGCAGGCCGAGGAGAGCTTCTCGTTCGACGAGCACCTGCTCGAGCGCATCTCGGTGCTCGAGGAGGCGGTCAAGCGGACGGCCGAGACGGTCCGCCACCTGCTCACGGCGCTCGACAAGCAGGAGCGCAACATCCTGATCAACCAGAGCGGCCTGACCACCCTGCGGGAGCTTCTGGAGAGCAAGCGGCTGCTCGGTCGGGACGAGTGGAGCGAGATGTGGGAGGCGCGCATGAACTACCAGCTCCTGACGCTGGAGAAGCGCGAGCGCTTCGTCGACGTCAAGGAGCGGATCGGTGCCCTCTACCGGGGTGATCGCCGTCCGGCGTTTCTGCGGCTGCTCGAGGAGGCCGAGTACGCCCTCTTCGCCTTCGAGCTGGAGCGCGCTCGACAAGCGCTCGAGAGCGCCTACGAGCTCGACGATTCCAACTACGAGCTGGCCTATTTCATCGGCGAGACCTACTTCAACGACGGCCTCGGCGACCGCGCGCTGCCGTTCTTCAAGCGCGTCCTGGAGTTCCGACCGGATCACTACGACGCCGTCGTCTACAGTGGCGTCATCCATCACGAGCGGGGCGAGACCGAGCGTGCCGAGGAGCTGCTGCGGCGGGCGGTGCAGCTCGAGCCCGACTCGTTCCTGGCCAACTTCAGCCTCGGTGCCGTCTACGCCGACCAGGACCGGTTGAGCCAGGCGGTCGCCCTGCTCGAGCGAGCGGTTGAGATCGATGCCATCCCGCAGGCCAGATTCATGCTCTCGAGCTGCCTCTACGAGATGGGCAAGCTCACCCCAGCGATCGACAACCTGGAGCTGGTCGTGCGCCACGACCCCGCTTACGAGGAAGCCCATTACCTGCTCGGCATGGCGTATCTCGATCGGAAGTGGAACCGCAAGGCGCTCGATGCCTTTCGGCACGCCGAGCGGCTCAACCCGCGCAAAATGCGCTACCAGGATCTGGTGCGCTATCTCTCCGGCCAGGAGCGCGGTCCGCTGCCCGAGGTGGGCGAGGAGGCGAGCCGACTGCTGGAGCAGGCGGAACAGCACCTCTCGCGCGAGAATCCGACGCGGGCGATCTCCTGCTATCAGCGGGCGATCGGCCTCGACCCGGACAATCCGATGCTGCTGACGTCGTTCGCCATGGCCTGCCTCGAGCTCAATCGGAGCCGCGAATCGGAGGTGATGGCACGACGGGTGATCGACCTCGATCCGGGCGAGATGCTGACCGCGACCGCCTGCGCGACTCTGATCGAGGCGCTGCGCACCGAGGGCCGCTTTCGCGAGGGGAACCGGGTCGGCAGGGACCTGCTCGAGCGGAGCGAATCGAGCTTCTCGAAGACGATCGCGTACTACGAGATCGCCTACAACCTGGCGGAGATGGGGGAGAGCCTCGACCAGGCGCTCGAGTACGCCCAGCGGGCGGTGGAGCTGGCGCCGGAAGAGCTCAAGCAGTTCCCGCTGGCGGCCGTCGGCTGGGTCCACTACAAGCGCGAGGAGTTCCCGCAGGCGGTCGAGTTCCTTTCGCGCAGTAGCGAGCTCGGTCCGAGCGAGACCAACCTGACCAAGCTGGGGATGGCGCTCCTGGCCGCGGGCGAGGACGAGCAGGCACGCGGCGTCTTCGCCCGGGCGCGGGAGATCGGCGGCCGCGGCTCGATCGAGCAGCGGATGATGGAGTGCCTCCAGGACTCGAGCCGCCTCCTCCAACGCGTCCGCCAGGGAAACCACTAGGCCCGCGCTGAGCATGAGTAGCCCCTACCAGCTACGTGAGCTCCGGGTGGTGGCGTCTCTTTCCCACCTCGAGGGCGAAAGAGCGATGGCTTCGCCTCGCGGCTCGCTGACGAGTCGATCCAATGCTGGAGGAGCGTTCGAGGGAGAGGGGGGTGATCCGATCTAGTGCGTTGGAGCTCTTACTATCTGTTCACCACCCGCGAAGTGCCCGCCGACGCCGAGGTCGTCAGCCATCGGCTGATGGTGCGTGCCGGGATGATTCGGAAGGAGGCGGCCGGGATCTACTCCTACCTGCCGTTCGGGTGGCGCAGTCTCCAGAAGCTGAGCGCGATCGTGCGGCGCGAGCTCGACGCCGCGGGCGCCATCGAGCTGCACATGCCGGTGGTCCACGACGCCGATCTCTGGCGTGAGTCCGGGCGTTGGCGGGCGTACGGCAAGGAGCTGCTACGCGTGCGCGATCGACACGAGCGCGACTTCTGCCTCGGCCCCACCCACGAGGAGGTGGTGACCGACATCGTCCGGCGCGACATCCGCAGCTACCGCCAACTACCGACGAACCTGTACCAGATCCAGGTCAAGTTCCGGGACGAGATCCGGCCCCGCTTCGGCCTGATGCGCGGGCGCGAGTTCATCATGAAGGACGCCTACTCGTTCGACGTCGACGAGGCCGGTCTCGACGCCGCCTACGACCAGATGGATCTCGCCTACCAACGGATCTTCACCGCCTGCCAGCTCGACTTCTCGCGCGTCGAGGCCGACACCGGCGCCATCGGCGGCTCCTCCTCGCACGAGTTCATGGTGCTGGCCGACACCGGCGAGAGCCAGGTGGTGAGCTGCCGCGAGTGCGGCTACGGCGCCAACGTCGAGCGCGCCGAGACCCAGCCCCTGGCCGCCCCCGCCGCCGAGCCGCCGGCCGAGCGCCAGCAGGTGTCGACCCCGAGCTGCACCTCGGTCGCCGAGGTAGCCGAGCTGCTCGGAGTCGGGCCGGAGCGGGTGGTGAAGACGCTCCTCTACGAGACGTCGGACGGACCGGTCGCGGTGCTGATCCGCGGCGATCGCGAGATCAACCAGACCAAGCTTGCCAACCATCTGGACCTGCCCGAGGTGGCGCTCGCGGGTGAGGCGCTGGTCCGCTCGGTGAGCGGCGCCGAGGTCGGCTTCGCCGGCCCGGTCGGCCTGCCCGACACGGTGCGGCTGATCGCCGACGAGTCGGTGCGCGGCCTGACCAACGTCGTCTGCGGCGCCAACGTCACCGACGCACACCTGACCGGAGTCAACTGGGGCCGGGATGTCGACCTCGCGGAGTTCACCGACCTGCTGCTGGTGACCGGCGGCGACGCCTGCCCGCGTTGCGGCAGCGAGCTGACGCTCAGCCGGGGCATCGAGGTCGGGCACATCTTCAAGCTCGGCAGCAAGTACTCCGAGCCGATGGGCTGCAACTACACCGACGAGCAGGGCCAGGAGCGGCCGATGATGATGGGCTGCTACGGCCTCGGCATCGGACGCACGATCGCCGCCGCGATCGAGCAGAACCATGACGACAGCGGCATCATCTGGCCGCTGCCGCTGGCGCCGTTCACGGCGTTGGTGACGCCGCTCACCAACCGGGACGACGCGGTGGTCGCCGCCGCCGAGGGGGTCTACCACGATCTCCAGAGCCACGGCGTCGACGTGCTGCTCGACGACCGCGACGAGCGGCCGGGCGTCAAGTTCAACGACGCCGACCTGGTCGGTATCCCGGTGCGGGTGGTGATCGGCTCGAAGTCGCTCGCCGACGGCAAGGTCGAGATCTCGCTCCGCCGCGGCGGCGACAAGGAGCTGGTGCCCGTGGACGGCGCCGCCGAGCGGGTGCTGGAGCTGATCCGGCCGCCGGGCGCCTAGGGACGGCTCCGCGGCCCCTTCGTCGCCAGCCTGGCCTTGACGGTCTTGGCCCGGTTGCCGTCGATCTCCAAGACCTCCAGGCTGAGCGGCTCGAGCACCACCGAGTCGCCGGGTCGCGGTCGTCTGCCGAGCTCGGAGAGGATCACGCCGCCGATGGTGTCCTCATCGCGCTCGCTGAACTCGATCGACAGCTCGTCCTCGAGGTCCTTGACCAGCATCTGGCCGGAGATCTCGTAGGTCGAGTCGTCGGTCTTGATCAGCTCCGGGGGCTCGAGATCGAACTCGTCCTGGATCTCGCCGACGATCTCCTCGAGCACGTCCTCCATGGTGACGATGCCGCTGACCCCGCCGAACTCGTCGAGCACCGCCGCCATGTGGCTCCGCTCGGCCCGCATCCGGCGCAGCAGGCGGTCGAGACGCATGGTGTCGGGCACGAAGACGATCTCCCGCATCAAGGGCGCCAGGCTCTCCGGAGCCGGATCGGAGCGGAAGACGTCCTTGATGTGGATCAGGCCGATGACGTGATCGAGATCGTCGCCCTCCTCGACCAGCGGGAAGCGGGTGTGGCCGCTGCCGCGCGCGACCTCGAGGTTCTCCTCGAGGGTCTGGGAGGTCGACATGAAGACCACGTCGGGGCGTGGCAGCATGATCTGTCGGGCCGTCCGGTGTGACAGCTCGAAGACGTTGTCGAGGATGTCGCGCTTCTGATCGGAGATCGCGTCCGGCTGGGTCGAGGCGAGGATCAGCCGCAGCTCCTCCTCGTCGGCCGCCGCCTCCTCCTCGCTGACCGGCTCGATACCGAAGAGCTTGAGGATCGCGTTAGCGCTGTGGTTGAGGACCCAGATCGCCGGGTAGGTGATCTTGTAGAAGGCGATCAGCGGCAGCGCTATCCACAGACTGGTCGGCTCGGGTTTGCGGATGGCGATCGACTTCGGAGCCAGCTCGCCCAGGACGATGTGCAGGATCGTGATCACCATGAAGGCGGTGGTCAGGCTGATGGTGTGCAGCAGGGCCGGACTGGCGCCGGGGATCCTCATGATCAGCGGCTCGAGCAGCCAGGCGAACGCCGGCTCGCCGATCCAGCCGAGCGCCAGGCTGGCCAGGGTGATGCCCAGCTGGGTCGCCGACAGGTAGGCGTCGAGGTGGGTGACCATGTGCCGAGCCGCCCGGGCGCGGCGGTCTCCCCGCTCGACGTGCGGCTCGAGCTGGGTCGGCCGCACCTTCACCAGGGCGAACTCCGCGGCGACGAAGAAGCCGTTCAGCAGGACCAGGAATATGCCCAGGGCGAGGCCCACCCAGGGGTTGAGTCCGATCTCGATCGGCGGCCCACCGGCCGCGATCAGCCAGAGGCCGCTCACGAAGGGGCCTCGATCCTACGGGATGACGACAGAGCGGAAAACCGGAGTGAAAGTCGGGCTAGGTCAGGTGGTTGGGGGTCGGGCGAGTCGTCCACAGTCGGGCGGATACTAGCACAGTGAAGGTGCCCGAAACGGCCGGCCGGGGCCGGCCGGCGGGCTAGAATTGGCTCCGATGAGGGGCTCTCGAATCGTCTGCTCGCTGGGGCTCGGGCTCGCCCTGACGACCCTGGTCCTGACCTCGTGCGGGCCCGGGCAGCAGCCGGGAATCGTCCTGATCTCGATCGATACGCTGCGTTCGGATCGGCTGCCCGCGTACGGCTACCAGACTCTCTCGACGCCCCACATCGACTCGCTGCGGGGCGACGCGATCCTGTTCGAGCGGGCGTACAGCCCGGCTCCGACCACGCTCCCGGCGCACGCGTCGATGCTCACCGGGCTGTTGCCGCCCGACCACGGCGTGCGCGGCAACGTCGGCTACACCCTGCGCACCGACGCCCTGCCGTATCTGCCCGAGCTCCTGCGCCGCGCCGGCTACGCGACCGGTGCCGCGGTCGGCAGCTTCGTGATGCGGCGCGAGACCGGGCTGGCCAACGGCTTCGATCTGTACGAAGACGACATCGAGTACCGGTTGGACGCCGGCGCGGGTGGCTTCCAGAGAACCGGTCGCGAGACGCTGGCGGCGATCCGGCCGTGGCTGCGGTCGGTCGGCGAGCGGCCCTTCTTCCTCTTTCTCCACCTCTACGACCCGCACAGCCCGTACACGCCTACCGAGCCGTACGCGTCGCGCTACGAATCTCCCTACGATGCCGAGATCGCCGCGGTCGACGAGGTGGT
>CAMYOG010000026.1:18930-143806 GCA_947259925.1 Thermoanaerobaculia bacterium | reverse complement strand
CGACTCACACCTACGCGACGGCGGGTCTGTACACGGTGACCCTGACGGTGACCGACGACGACGGCGCGACGAATGCCGACACGACGAGTGCCGACATCGGGGAGGTCAACAACGCGCCGGTGGCCGTGGACGACGCGTATGCGACGGACGAGGACGTGACGCTGAACGTCGCGGCGCCGGGCGTGCTTGCCAATGACACCGACGCCGACGGCGATGCGCTGACGGCGGCGCTCGACAGTCCGACTAGCAACGGCTCGCTGATCCTCACGGGCGATGGTTCATTCAGTTACACACCAAACGCCAACTTCAACGGCTCGGACTCGTTCACCTACCACGCCAACGACGGCCAGGCGGACTCGAACGTGGCGACGGTGTCGATCACGGTCAACGCGGTCAACGACCCGCCGGTGGCGGACGCGAACGGCCCGTACACGGGCTCGGAGGGAGTGCCGGTCACCTTCGACGGCTCGGGCTCGACAGACATCGACGGCACGATCGCCAGCTACGCGTGGGACTTCGGTGACGGCAACACCGGCTCCGGTGTCAGCCCGACCCACACCTACGCGACGGCGGGTCTGTACACGGTCACCCTGACCGTGGCCGACGACGGTGGCGCGACGGATAGCGCCTCGACGACGGCGACCATCGACCCACCCAACCAGGAGATCGTCGATCTCGACATCCACAAACTCAAGGTCTCGAAGGAGGTCGAGCTCGAAGGCAAGAAGGGCGAGGGAGACGAGGTCAAGATCGAGCTGAAGGTCGTCAACCGTGGCTCGTTCGACGAGCCCCGGCCGGCCACGGTGGTCGGTGTCCAGAACGGCCTCGAGGTCTACCGCGAGACCCTCATGGTTTCCGATCCACTCGGGGACGGGTCTACGAAGTGGAGATTCACCGAATACGGGCCGGTGGCCGGAGGGGACATCCAGTGGACGGCGACCATCGCAGACGACGACCCGGATGTCGACGTGGCCACGGCCGTGACGGAGGTGGAGGAATCAGACGAGGACGACGACTCGGACTCGGACTAGCAGAACGCCTTACGTGGAGCCGCGCACGCTCAGTGTAGCCCCTCCCTCTTACCCTCTCCCTCCGCACGGGGGAGAGGGACGTTTTCGCACGCGCGGTCATAGGCTGGAGCAGGGCTCTCCGCCGCCCCGACCGATGAGGCGGGCGATGTCGCGGCCAGCCCATACTGATATGCCAAGACATCAATAAATCAGGACTCTTCTGGCTATCTTGGGACCTACCCGAAAAGGTGTGATCCTCCCCGCCCGATCGCACTTTCACAGGTAGAGGAGATTGCTGTACCGTGTGGTGGTTCTGGCCAGGGGTGAAGCACATCGGGCGCTCGAAGCGCGACCCGAGGGGCCCCGTGCCAGGGAGTCGGTGGCCGGCGATCGCCTCAATCGGCGCCGTGGTTCGATCGGGGATTCAGGCAGTGGGGAGGTTGAAGATGTCCAGAAGGCTCGTTGAGAACTGGCACATTGTCGCTCTCGTGGTCGGCGTGGCGCTGGTGGTCGGGACGTTCCCGGCCGCGGCGCAGAAGCTCGGCCCCGGTCCCCACCAGGACATGCCGGACGACCCGGTCGTGTGGCCGGCCTTCTCGTGCGGTGTCTGTCACGACATCGCCGGCGGACAGATCGCCTCGGTGATCAACCCGAATCTGGTCTGCGCCGGGTGCCATTCCGCGACGCCGGCCACCAACCGTCCGCAGGCGACCATCGTCGAGACCCACTCGAACGCCGTCACCGGCCGTGACCGATACGACTACGCCCTCGACTGCACCCACTGTCACGATCCGCACCGCAACCACACCAACATCGCCGGCTCCACGCAGGTCTCGTACATACGCCCGAAGCTCGATGACTTCCAATGGAACGGCTCGACGACCGTCAACGTCCCACTCGAGCTGATGGTCACCGACAACACGGTGTCGCCGCCGGTCACGACCACCAAGACGCTCAACAACGACCTGATCTTCACCGGCCTCCAGGGCGACGGTAGCTGGGACTTCGCCGACGGCATCGGCATGGGCTCGCCCGCGATGCCCGATGCCGACACCGACGTTTGCGAGTCGTGCCACACCCTGACGGACCATCACCGCCGCGACGGCTCGCTGCCCTCCGGCTCGCAATCGCACTTCGACGGCGAGCAGTGCACCCAGTGCCATACCCACGAGACCGGCTTCGCGCCCAGCGGCGGCGGTCCCCTGAGCGGCCCGCACGCCGCCTTCGGGCAGGACAACTGCGGCGCTTGCCACGACGATGCGAGGTTCCCGGGCAACGTCGACAACCCAAGCGCCGTCCCGAGCCTGTTCTGCAGCATCTGTCACGGTCCCGCCGCGACGCGCCACGCCGAGATCCACTCGGACACGATCACCGGAACGACCCGCTTCGAGTACACCGTCGAGTGCCTCACCTGTCACGACCCCCACGGCTGGGAAGAGCGCATCACCAACATCAACGGCGCTCCCAACATCATGTACGTGAAGGCGCGCATCAACGAAGCGCTCGACGTGGTCGACAACACCGGACCGTCACCGGTTCCGGTCCACAAGGTGGTCGACAACGACGTCGTCTTCACCGCCCGGAGCGGCGCGGAGAGCTTTGCCGACGGCGACGGCAACTACACCGAGGACATCTGCAACACCTGCCACACGCTCACCAACCACCATCAGTCCGACGGCACGGCGCCGGGCGGACAGTCGCACTTCGACGGCCAGACCTGCACCGACTGTCACACCCATCCCACCGGCTTCACGCCCAGCGGCGGCTTCAAGAACCTGGAGGGGGCGCACCTCGACGTCACCGGCGGTGACTGCAACGTCTGCCACGGCATCGTCGGTGGCTTCGCCGAGGCGCTCGACGATCCGAACCTCGTCTGCATGGCCTGCCACGGCGCCAGCCCGACGATCGTCGACGCCATCGACGCCCACACCCACGGCGACTCGGTGACCGGCACGATGAAGTTCGGCTACAACAACGACTGCACCTACTGTCACGAGCCGCACGAGCACCAGCAGCCGGGCGGCAAGTACATCCGGGCCGAGATCGAGGACCTGGTCTGGAACCCGGCCACCGGCAGCGGCGACCCGGTGCCGATCACGCTGACCGTGGTCGACCAGACCGGGCAGAGCGGGCCGATACCGACCACCATCACCAAGGACATTCAGACGGCGATCTCCTACGGCGGTCCGCAGGACCTGGGCGCGGGCGGCGGCGGCAGCCTGTGCGAGGTCTGCCATTCCCTGACCGACCACCACCAGAACGACGGCACGGCACCGGGCGGACAGAACCACTTCAACGGCGACGATTGCACTAGCTGCCATCTACACGTCGAGGGCTTCACCCCCGACGGCGCTACCTTCGGACTCGAGGGACCGCACGCCGCGATGCCGATCGCCGGGGTTCCGGCCAACGACTGCGGTGTCTGCCACGACCTGGTACCCGGCGGGGTCGTCGGCGCGCTGGCCAATCCGAACACCATCTGCATGGCATGCCATGGCGACGCGCCGACGGTCTACGACGCGACTGACGCGCATACCCACTCGACCGCCGTCACCGGCAGCTCGCGCTTCGACTACGAGAACAACTGCACCAACTGCCACAACCCGCACAGGCAGGCGCAGCCGGGCGGCAACTACGTCCGGAGCCAGATCGAGGACCTGGTCCTCGATCCGGTGCTGGGCGCAGTACCGGTGCCGCTCGAGCTGACGGTCACGGACAACACCGGCCAGAGCTCGCCGGCGACCTTCACCAAGTCGATCCTGGCCGCCATCGTCTACGGCGGCCCGACCACCCTCGGCGACGGCAGCGGCGACGGCGTCTGCGAGGTCTGCCATACGTTGACCAACCACCACCAGAACGACGGCACGGCCCCCGGCGGACAGGACCATTTCAACGGCACCGCCTGCACCAGCTGTCACGACCACGTCGAGGGCTTCACGCCGATCGGCCTGGAGAACCATCCGCAGGCCCAGACCGAGTGCAGCAACTGCCATCTCAACCCGGGCACCGGCGCGACCGATCTGCTGGCGCTGCACGACAACAACTGCGAGCTGTGCCACACGAGCGGCTTCGACTCGACCCTGCTCGGCCCGATCGGCACCTTCGGCGGCGAGTGCTCCGACTGCCACAACCCGAACGTTGCCGAGACCGGCAACCAGGACGTCCCGACCAAGGGCCACCGCTGCGTGGTCTGCCACGGGGTCCAGAGGAGCACCTCGAACATCTCCGACTTCCACGAGCGGCATCGCGAGGACGCCAACTGCGTGACCTGCCACGGCTTCATTCCCGACGTCGGCACCGAGATCGGCTCGGGCAATCGGGACATCTGCATCCTCTGCCATGGCTCGCCGCGCTCCGGCACCGACATCGAGAAGATCCATGAGGAGCATGTGCCGGAGGGCCTCTCCTGCCTCGAGTGTCACGGCGGCGAGCGGCCGCCGGTCGACGTCTTCTTCGGCGCCCCGGTCGGCAACACTCGGGTGGTCTGCGAGATCTGCCACGAGTACGAGAACGAAGACCCCGAGAAGATCCACAAGAAGCACATCGGCATGTCGTTCGACTGCGGCTTCTGTCACCTCGACGCCAACCTGCAGGACGATCGCGTGCCGATGCCGCCCAAGGACGACGTCCGGCGGGCCGCGATCGACCGCAGCGGCGAGGGCGAGTGCAACTTCTGCCACGACCGCGAGAGCGACAGTCCTCGGGAAGTGCACGACCGGCACGTCGCCGATCAGTGGCAGTGGTGCTTCAACTGCCATCTGCCCACCGACGGCCGGCCGACCGGCGACTCGCCGCCGGTGATGGAGCCGAGACAGTCCTGCCAGCTCTGCCACAGTGGCCGGAGCTACAACGACAGCTTCCCATTCGACATCCACGAACGGCACGCCGACAGGGTCAAGTGCTACGCCTGCCACCAGACCGAGCCACCGATCTTCGACTGGCCCAACGAGTGGCTGGGCGGCACCGCGGCGTCGGGCGGCGACCCGGGGCCCGGACCCGGCGGTGCCCCGGTGACCGTTCGCGACGAGTTCAACTCGACCTCGTTCAACAACAACGACGGCCCCGACGACTGGAGTGGACCGTGGAACGAGGACGATCCGGAATCGGGCGGCTCCGGCCCCTCGGACGGCCAGGTCCGGGTAACGAGCGGCGCCCTGCGGCTCGACGACCGGCCCGACACGGGCGGCCAGCCGAGTGCGGCGCGCACGGATGACCTGGACGGTTTGACCAGCGCCACGCTGAGCTTCGACTGGTGGACGACCTCCTCGGTCGACACCAGCGACGCCGTGGTGGTGGAGATGTCGAGCGACGGCGGTGCGAGCTACTCGGTCCTCGAGACCTTCACCGGCTTCAGCGGCTCGCGCAGCGAGTCGCGGGTCTACGACGTCTCGGCGTTCATCTCGTCGCAGACGACGGTGCGGTTCCGAGTCACCCGCTACTACGGCGGCTCGAGCGAGTACTTCTACGTCGACAACGTGGAGATCTCCGCCGACTGAGCCAAGCCAACAGGGCACCCAGGCGTGGCTGGCTCGCCGTGGGCTAGTCGCTAGATCGCGAGCCAGCCGAAGGCGCCGGCGGTCAGCAGCCCGTAGATCAGGCCGTCGAAAGTGTGCTTGGCGCTCGTCGACCATCTGCGGCCCATCCAGATCGACTCGGAGGCCGCACCGCCGGCGTACCAGATGAAGGCCACCGTGCCGGTCAGTCGGAAGACCGCCATGTAGTCCGAGTCCGCGGCCAGGGTGAAGCTGGCCACGTAGGCCACGAAGAACCCGCCCACCAGGCAGTAGACGAACCAGGAGCCGAGCTGCTTGCCCATGCCGGCCATCCCGGGAATGACGGTGACGAACGCCAGCGGCCCCCGCTCGAGCTTGGCCTTGCCTTGCGGCGAGCTCCGTTGCTCGGGCGTGATCAGGTGCGGCGCGACGTAGTTGCCGGCGCCCGCCTTCTGCTCGCGGAGCGCGTCGAGCAGGCGGTCCTCGTCGGGCAGCTTGTCGTAGTCGCTTCGATGGTAGGGCAGCACCATGTGGAGGACGGAGCTGGCCAGGAAGACCAGTACCGCCGACACGAAGATGGGCAGCCAGAGTGCGGTCATCTCGAGCATACGCGACCTCCTGTTCGAGCGCTCGACGAGCTCCGCGACGGCTCCCGAGCACAGTTGCTGTTTCCTCTTGGAGCCGGATTCTAGTCTACGAGCGGTCCGGGACCAGAGCGCGGATCTCCTCCATCCGGTCGCGCGCCTCGCGATAGCCGATCTCCAGCATCTCTTCGAGATGCTTGGTGTCGAACGTTCCGAATCGGCTCAGATCGGGGCTCAGGACCAGGTCGCAGAGATGGAACTTGCGCCTCGAGCTCTCGAACATCCCGATCTCGAGGGCGCGTTGGGAGACGGCCAGCGAGCTCTTCAGGTTGTCGCTCGAGATGCGTCTCAGCGGGCTGGCATAGACGCCCAGGATCGCGTCGCAGTGCCCCAACAACGGCTCCACCGGAAAGTTGTTGGTGATGCCGCCGTCGGAGTACCAGCGGTCGTCGATCTGGGTCGGGGTGAACACCAGGGGCGTCGACGCCGAGGCGACCATCGCCGGCACCAGGCGGCCGGTGCTGAGGATCTCGGGCTTGGCATCGATCAGGTCGGTCGCCGCCAGGTAGATCGGCTTGCCGAGCGCCTCGAACGAGTCGTCCGGGAAGTACTCGAGCAGATCGGCGACGATCTTGTCGGTGTCGAACAGACCCGGTTTCGAGAACGCGATGTTGGAGAGGTGGAACGGGCTCTTGTGAACGAAGAACTCGAGCATCTCCGCGGCCGAGTAGCCGCCCGCGTAGAGGGCCGCGACCAGCGCTCCGGCACTGGTCCCGGCGAGGACCGACGGCTCGATCCCCTCTTCGGAGAGCGCCTTGAGCACCCCGACATGACCGAGTCCTCGCACCCCGCCCCCGGAGAGCACCATCCCGAGCTGGTAGCGCACGAATCTAGTCTACGCCTCGCGGCGGTAGGGCGCGATAGGGTCTGGGCAGTGTCGGATCTCCTGCGCGCCTTCGGTTGGAGCGGGTACTTCGAATCTCGGTTCGAGGCGCTGGCGGAGCCCGGTCTCGAGCCCGGGCGGGTCGTCGAGTCGAGGCGCGGCCTGCTCCGTCTCCAGACCGCCGGGGGGAGTCTCGCCGCCCGTGTCTCCGGGCGCCGGCTGCACCGGGCGACGCAGGCCGCTCAGCTGCCCGTGGTCGGCGACTGGGTCGGCTTTCAGCCGCCGATCGACCACGGACCGGCGGTGATCAGGGCGCTCCTCGAGCGGCGCAACCATCTGGCTCGGAAGGCGGCCGGAGCCCGAGCCGAGCAGCAGCTGGTGGCGGCCAACGTCGATCTGGTGCTGCTGGTCATGGGGCTCGACGGCGACTACAACCTGAGGCGGCTGGAGCGCTTCCTGGCGATGGCGGAGGAGTGCGGTGCGCGTGCCGCGGTAGTCCTCAACAAGACCGATCTCGATCCCGACTTCGAGCGGCGGCTCGACCAGGTGAGAGGGCTCTGCGGCGGCAGTCCGGTGGTCGCCCTCAGCGCGCTGGGGGGATCGTTGGAAGCGCTCGAGCTGCTCCTCGCCCCGCGTGAGACCGTGGCTTTCGTCGGCTCCTCCGGAGCGGGGAAGTCGACCCTGATCAACCGCCTGCTCGGCGACGTCGCGATTGCCACCCGGCCGGTCCGCGAGAGTGATTCTCGAGGCCGTCACACGACCACCCACCGGGAGCTCTTTCGGCTCCCCGGTGGCTCGCTGGTGATCGACAACCCGGGTGTTCGTGAGATGCAGCCGTGGAGCGTCGAGGAAGCGCTACCGAGGGTCTTCGACGATGTCGAGCGCCTGGCGCGTGCCTGCCGTTTCGCCGACTGCGGCCACACCAACGAGCCCGCTTGCGCGGTCCAGGCGGCGATCGCGAGCGGCGAGCTCGACGCCGATCGGCTCGAAAGCCTGCGGCGCCTCGAGCGCGAAGCGGACGCCCTCGAGCGGCGCAAGGACGTGCGCGCGCGGCGCGAGCGCGACCGGAAGCTGGGCAAGCTCTACCGCTCGATCCAGCGGCAGAAGCGCGACCGACAGCGCTGACCGGCGCTGCGCGGCCGCATGGTCTATCCTTCGGGCTCTACCCGAAGCTCGAGCTCGGAGGACAGGAGGAGAGAGATGCGCTTTCATGCCGGATACCGACGCACCTGCGCGGCCGTTGCGGTCGCCCTACTGCTGGTTCCGCTCGCGGCCGGATCGGAGCCGGCGGCCGCGGGCTCGTACCAGGATCTGCTCGCACTCTTCGAGGAGTGGCGGGCGTTCGAGCAGCCCCCTCTCTTGCACGGCGCGCCCGACTACACGGCGGCGCGCATGGCCAGGGCACACGATGAGCTGAAGCGATACCAGGCGCGGCTGCTGGCGATCGATGCGAGCGGCTGGCCGATCGCGCAGCAGGTCGACTGGCACCTGGTGCGAGCGGAGATGAACGGGCTCGACTTCAACATCCGGGTGCTCAAGCCGTGGGCTCGCGATCCGGCCTTCTACGCCTCGGTCTGGACCTATCAGAGTGACACACCGGCTCACGAGGGGCCGACACATCACGCGCTGGTGGAGCTCTGGACCTACGAGTTCCCGCTGTCGAGCGAGGCCGCGGCCAAACTCGCGGCAGAGCTGCGCACGATCCCGCCGCTGCTCGAACAGGCGCGGGGCAACCTGGTGGGCGACGCTCGCGAGCTCTGGATCGCCGGGATCGGCAATCTTCGCGATCAGGCCCAGGTGCTGGAGGGCCTGCGCGAGACGACCGCGGGCGCCGGCCGGGAGCTGGAAGAGGCGCTCGACGGCGCGCACCGGGCGACGCTCGAGTTCGTCGACTGGCTCGAAGCGGAGTCGGACTCCAAGACCGCGCCCTCGGGGATCGGGAGGGAGAACTACACCTGGTATCTGCGCAATGTGCATCTGGTGCCGCTCTCATGGGAAGAAGAGGTCGCGCTGCTCAAGCGCGAGCTCGATCGTGCCCACGCGTCGCTCCGCCTCGAAGAGCATCGCAACCGGAACCTGCCGCAGCTGGTGGCCATCTCGAGCCCGGAGGAGTACGAGCGGCGGGCGAATCAATCGGTGACCGACTACCTGGAGTTCCTCGAGCGCGAGGAGGTGCTGCCGGTCCATGACTACATGGACCCGGCGCTGCGCGCCCGCATCGGTCGATTCGTGCCCAAAGAGGAGCGCAACTTCTTCTGGACCGCGGTGCACTTCGAGCCGACCACGCTCTGGACCCACTTCTACCACTGGTGGGACCTGGCGCGGATGGAAGCGAATCCGCACTCCAGCCCGATCCGGCGCGGACCGAGCCTGTACAACATCTTCGACAGCCGGGCCGAGGGAATGGCGACCGGGGTCGAGGAGATGATGATGCACGCGGGTCTCTACGACGACAACCCGCGAGTGCGCGAGATCGTCTGGATCATGCTCGCGCAGCGTGCGGCACGGGGTCTGGGCTCGCTCTACGTCCACTCGAACGAATACACCATGAAGGAGGCGCGTGACTTCCACGTCGCCTGGACGCCTCGTGGCTGGATGCGGGAGGATCTCGATCTGCTCGGATTCGAGCAGCAGCTCTACCTGCGTCAGCCGGGCTACGGCACCAGCTACGTCTCGGGGAAGTACCTGATCGAGCGTCTGGTAGCGGAGCGATCCCGCCAGCTGGAGGAGAGCTTCACGCTCTCCGGCTTCTTCGAAGAGGTCGATGCCCTCGGAGTGATTCCGGTGTCGCTGATTCGCTGGCAGCTGACCGGCAAGGACGACGAGATCCGGGCCCTCACCGAGTAGCCGTTCGAGCTCGAGCCTCGCTGGCGGGGCACCGGAAACGGTGAGCGGTCACGCGGCTGCCTCCGAAACCTCGGGTCCGGCGAACGAACCTGAGCACGAGTGGGAGAGAGAAGCTTGGTACCGGAGATCCGCCGCTTCCCAAAGAACGACGCCCCCGTCCGGAGCGACGGCGAGTTCGTCCTCTACTGGATGGTAGCGACTCGACGCGCGCGCTGGAACTACGGCCTCGACCGGGCGCTCGAGTGGGCCGGCGACCTGGGCAAGCCGCTGCTGGTTCTGGAAGCGTTGCGCTCGGACCATCGCTGGGCGAGCGACCGGATCCATCGGTTCGTGCTCGACGGCATGCGCGACAACCTCGGGGCCTTCGCGGGCTCGGGGATCGGCTACTACCCGTACGTGGAGTCCGAGAGCGGCGCCGGCCGGGGGCTGCTCGAGGCGTTGGCGGCACGTGCGGCGGTGGTGGTCACCGACGAGTTCCCGTGCTTCTTCCTGCCGAGGATGGTGAGTGCGGCGGCGGGCCGGATCGGAGTCAAGCTGGAGGCGATCGATTCGAACGGTCTCCTGCCGCTGGCGGCGACCGAGCGCGCGTTCAACCGAGCCTACGACTTCCGCCGCTTCCTGCAGCGCGAGCTGCCGCCGCATCTCGAGGACTTCCCGGCCCCGGGCGATCGCCGATCCTCGTCGCTGCCGTTCGAGATCCCGCTCGACGAGATAGAGCAACGCTGGCGCCGAGCGTCCGCGGCCCTGCTCGAGCCCGGCTCGGACCTGTCCGAGCTGCCGATCGACCACGACGTCGGCCCGATCGCTGCCCGCGGCGGACCGGTGGCTGCCGAGCGCGCCCTCGACCGATTCCTCGACCAGCGGCTCGGTCGCTACGCCGAAGAACGCAATCATCCCGATGCCGACGTCGCGAGCGAGCTCTCCGCCTACCTGCACTTCGGGCACATCTCCAGTCACCAGATCCTGCACGCGGTCGCCGAGCGCGAGGGCTGGTCGCCCTGGAGGCTATCCGACGAGACGAGCGGCGCGCGCGAGGGGTGGTGGAACCTCGAGCCCTCGACCGAGTCGTTCCTCGACGAGCTGGTCACCTGGCGCGAGGTCGGCTACAACTTCTGCTTCCACCGACCCGACTACGACCAGCTCGAGTCCTTGCCCGACTGGGCGCTCGCGACTCTCGAGGCGCATCGATCCGATCCCCGGCCCTACCGGTACGAGCTGGGCGACTTCGAGCGCGCCGGGACCCACGATCCGATCTGGAACGCCGCCCAGAGCCAGCTGCGGGTCGAAGGCCGGATCCACAACTACCTGAGGATGCTCTGGGGAAAGAAGATCCTGCACTGGAGTAGGTCGCCGGAAGCGGCGCTCGAGATCATGATCGAGCTGAACAACAAGCACGCGGTCGACGGCCGCAACCCGAACTCGTACAGCGGGATCTTCTGGGTGCTCGGGCGCTTCGATCGGGCCTGGGGGCCGGAGCGCGAGATCTTCGGCAAGGTCCGCTACATGAGCTCGGCCAACACCCGCCGGAAGCTCAAGCTGACCAAGTACCTGGAGCGCTGGGGCGACCAGCAGCGCCTGCCCGTCTGATCACGACAGCAATCGATCGGCCTGCTCGAGGGCCGAGTTCGAGTCGGATGCCGAGCCGTCGGCGCCCACCTTTCGCCAGAGCTCGGGCGCGACCGCGAAGACCCTGCCGCCGACCAGGATCTTGACCGCCGGCGCTTGTGTGCGCGCGCGCCGGATCGTGTCGATCGTCCCCCTGAGCTGGGGCGAGAGGGCGACCGAGAGTGCCAGCAGCTGGGCGTCGAAGATCTCCAGGGCTCCGGCCAGCTCGGCCGCCGGCAGCTCGCTTCCCAGGTAGATCGTCCGCCAGCCCGCCATCTCGAAGCGATGGGCGAGCGCCTTGGCTCCGAGCTCGTGCGTGTTGCCTGGGACCGGCGACACCACTACCGTGTGGTCGCTCGGCGCCTCGGGCGCGGCCTGCAGCGCGAGCAGGGTCATGGCCGCCTCGGTGGTGGCGGTCACGAAGTGCTCCTGGGAGACGGCGAGCTCTCGTGCGTGCCAGAGGTCGCCAACGTGGCTCTGCGCGATCTGCAGGACGCGGTAGGCGGCGAGGACGTCGATCCCGTCTCCGAAGGCCGCCAGAAGCAGCTCGATCGCACCTCTCCGATCGCCCGCGAGCGCGGTCTCCAGGTACCGGAGCGCGAGTCGATTCTCGGTCGAGTCCTCGCCGAGAGCGGGCTCCACGGCTGGCGCCGGCTCCGAGAGTCGAGCGAGCGCCTGCTCGAAGTAGGGCGCGGGGGTGGCTCGTGCCTCCTCGGGCAACTCCTCCTGGAGGGTGTCGCGCAGGCACTCGAGGCTGGTTCGCAGATCCTCTACCGGCACCTCTCGAGAGCGGAAGCTGACCTCGGACCAGCCGACCTCGGCGGCGAACAGACCCGGTTCTTCCACTAGCATGGCGGCGGCCAGCTCCTTGAGCCGCACCGTCAGATGCTGGCTCCAGCTCCGGAACGCGCCGGTGCCGAACCGCTCGCCGACCTCGGGCCGCCGCTCGAGCAGGCGATAGGCGGCGGCCTGGGCATACCCAGAGGCGCCCGAAGCGATGAGGCTCGAGGTGAACTCCGACGGTTCGGCCATGGCTCTGAGAGCCTATCTCAGGCGCCCTCCGTATTCCGCACCGGGTCGAGTGGCGGTATCAGCCAGTCGGCGGCCGATCGGAGCTCGCCCGTACTGCAACCGCTGCGGCGCCGACGATGAGCACGGCGGCCGCGAAGATCCACGCCGTCGGACGCTGCCGCCGAACGACCAGCAGCAGAACGGTGGACGCGAGGGGTGTCAGGAACGCCAGGACGCCGAGGGTTCGTGGGTCGCCCAGCTTGAGGGCCCGGTCCCAGAGGAAGAACGCCGCTCCGAGCGGTCCGAAACCCATCGCCAAGATCAGCGTCAGATCCCGGTTGGCCAGCTCGACCGGACTTTCGAGGAGCAGGGAGCTCATGAGCGACAGGGCGCCTGCGGTCACGCAGAAGCCGCCGACGGCCGCGGTGGGGAAGGGAGCGACCCGCTTGGTCATGAGCGAGTAGCTCGACCAGATCAGAGCCGAGCCGAGAGCCGGAAGATAGCCCCAGGCGAACCCGCCGACGCCGCGTCCGCCGGTGATCGCCAGGGCCGCGCCCGCGAAGCCGGCGCTCGCGGCGGCCACATGAACCGCCCGCAGGCGGACTCCGGGCAGGATCAGGGGCGCCAGGACCACGATCAGCAGTGGCCAGAGGTAGTTGACCAGATTCGCCTCGACCGGCGGCGCGTGCCGTAGTGCGAGAAAGAGCAGGAAATGGAAGCCGAAGAGGCCATAGACACCGAGCGCCAGGGTCGAGATCGGTACCCTCCACCTGCGGGGATCGAAGCCCGACCAGGGCAGGGCGATCAGGCTGCCGATGAGCAGAGCGAGGCCGGTCAGGAAGAGCGGCGGGACGTGCGCGAGCTCGACGCCGAGCGCGGCGAGCGTCGCCCAGAGCGCGATCGCGCCGAGAGCGTAGAGGTTGGCCGCCACGCCGGAACTCTAACGCGGGCCTCGGGCAGAAGAGGCTGGTGGCTAGAGTCCCTGGGACTTGAGCCAGTCGATCGCCTGGGCCATCGATCCGAGCGGTCCCCGATGATGGCTCCCCGTCCGGGCGCGGTAATACTCGCCGTGGTATCTACCGCTGACGTCGCGCCGGACCGAGGTCGGGCCCCCGCTCGACGACATCCGCGAATACCACTCGATCGCCTGTCGATCGCGGGTGCTCAGCAGGTCTCCGCGGGCGAGCTTGCCCTGCTTGCGCTCGTAGTCGGCGAGCGCGGCGGCGATCGTATCGCCGTAGCCGGCGGTCTTCGGATCGAGCTTGTTGCCGGAGATCGCTCGCGTCTTGGGGCCGACCACGGTCCACTTCCTGGGATTGTTGCGGGCCGGTCGCCAGAGCTGCGTCTTGCGGGTCTTGAGCAGCAGCGACGAGACGGCGCGCTGGTCCGCGGCCGACAGGCCCGAGCCCGACGGCGGATCGTCCGCTGGCGGCGGCGGTGGTGGCGGCGGTGGCGGGGGTGGGGGCGGATCCGGCGGCGGCGGCGAGTCCGGTGGCGGCGGGTCGTCGGGAGGCGGAGGGTCGTTCGGCGGATCCGGCTCGTCGGCCGGGTCCGGGTCGATCATCGAAGGCTCGCCGGCGGTCGAGACCACGCCCCGGACTCCGGCCCAGTCGATCGCCTTGCCGGACATGCTCAGGTTGGGCAGTCCGTGGAAGTCGAACTCGAAGACGACCACCGTGCCCGCCTCGAGGTCCCCGACCTGAACGCATTCCTGATAGGTGTTCTTCTTGACCTGTCCGCGGAGGCGGTGCTGCTCGAAGTCGAGCAGACTGCGGGCGATCGAGACGCGCGCCGCGACCTCACCCTGACTGCCGTTGTCGGAGGTATTGGCGTAGGCCGAGCAGACCAGTGGCGCCACCGAGTCGTACGGCACCACGATCGTCTCGATCAGATCCCGGGGATGCTCCTGCCCGTCCCGCTCGGCCTGGAGGATTGAGTTCGCGAAGTGCTGCCAGCCGGCGCGGGACGGCGCGGGTTGCTGGGCGAGCTCGCCGGCCGCCAGGGCGCCGGCGGCGGAGACCAGGCCGTGAGCACTGAAGAAGTCGGCGTGCCTTCTCTTGGTGCGCAGCTTCGGCAGGCCGACGAAGTCGAACTCGAAGACCAGCACGTCGCCGCTCTCGAAGTTGTCGACGGCGCGACACTCGATCGAGGCGTTCTTCCGAACGCTGCCGCGCAACTCGAACGAGTCGAGCGGCTTGAGATCGCGTGAGTGGAGAACCCGGGTGTTGACCTGGCCGGCGTTCTTCTTCCTGAAGTTATTGAAATAGGACGCGCAGACCTGGGGGTTGACCGCGTCCTCGGGCATCACCAGCGTCTGGGTGAGAGTCGTCGGATGCTTCTGTCTCTTCGACTCGGGCTTGAAGACCGAGGTAGCGAAGTGATGCCAGGTGGCGTGCCCGGCATGGGCCAGGAAGAACGCCGATAGGAGACCGATCAGGACGATCCTGGTTCTCGACATGGGGCGATTTCGACGCTAGACGGGCCGGGCTCGCCGGGCTGTTACGCGCTCCACACCGCCGCCATATGCACTGATTTCGATAGCTCTCCGGGAGGGCGGCCGGCGGTCAGGGAGTGGGCTCGTCGACACCGGTCTCAACCTGTAGGATCGGCCCATGTTCGACCGAGATGTGTACGTGGCGCGGCGTCGACGCCTGGCGGGGCGTATCGACTCGGGCGTCGTCCTCTTCCTGGGTAACGACGAGGCGCCGCTCAACTATCGCGACAACCACTATCCGTTCTGGCAAGACGCCTCCTTCCGGTACTTCTGGGGTCTGGCCGAGGCCGGACTGGCGGCCACCCTCGACTTCGACAGCGGCGAAGAGGTCCTGTACGGCTATCAGCCGACCCTCGACGACATCGTCTGGACCGGACCCCTGCCGACGCTCGCCGAGCGCGGCGATCGGATCGGAGTGGCAGACTGCCGCGACAGCGGCCGCCTCGCGGACGACGTGCGGGCAGCGCTCGACGCCGGGCGCACGGTCCATATCCTGCCCGCCTATCGGGGCGACGGCCGACTCAAGCTGGCCGGTCTGCTGGGCGTCACCCCCGACGATCTCGAGGCCCGGGTATCCGAGCCGCTGGTGCGCGCGGTCATCGCCCTCCGCTCGCCCAAGGAAGCGCGCGAGGTCGAAGAGATCGAGCGGGCACTCGAGGTCTCGTACGACACGCACACGACGGCGATGCGCGAGACGCGGCCGGATCGGCACGAGTGGGAGGTCGTGCGCGAGATCGAGGCGTGCCATGCCCGGCACGGCTCTCCGGTCTCGTTCCCGATCATCTTCTCGGTGCGGGGTGAGGTCCTTCACAATCATGCGCACGGCAACGTGATGAAGTCGGGCCAGCTGGTAGTGCACGATTCCGGCGCCACCTCGCCGGAGGGGTACGCGAGCGACATCACCCGGAGCTTCCCGGTGAACGGCAGGTTCGATCAGCGACAGCGCGAGATCTACGAGGTCGTGCTGCAGGCGCTCGCCGACGCGACCGCCGCGGTCGCTCCCGGCACGCCGTTCATCGATGTCTACAAGACCGCGGCGCGCAGCCAGATGGAGGGATTGAAACAGCTCGGCCTGGCTCGGGGCGACGCGCACGAAGCGGTCGAGCTGGGCGCCCACGCCGCGTTCCTGCAGTGCGGTACCGGCCACATGATCGGCCTCGACGTGCACGACATGGAGGGTCTGGGCGAGGACCTGGTGGGCTACGACGACCGGATCACCCGCAGCTCGTTGTTCGGCGTCGCCTACGTCCGACTGGGTCGCGAGCTCGAGCCCGACTGGGTCGTCGCCGTCGAGCCCGGCATCTACTTCATACCGGAGCTGATCGATCGCTGGTCGGCGGAGGGGAAGTTCGCCGATTTCGTCAACTGGGAAGCGGTCGACAAGTATCGCGACTTCGGTGGCATCCGGATCGAAGACGATGTGCTGGTGACCGCGGACGGACACCGGGTGCTCGGACGACCGATCCCGAAGAGCGTCGCGGAGGTCGAGGCGGCCATGGCCGGCTAACCGGTAGGTCGGGAGGGTGAGTGCGGATGCTGTCGGTATTGCTCAGGACGAGACTCAGCTGGTCGCTCGCGGCGGCCTGCTGCCTGCCCCTGGCGGCGCCGGCGATCGGCGAGGTCGACTCCGGCGCTCATCCCGACTTCTCGGGCAGCTGGGAGCTCAACCTGGAGCGCAGCGACGACGCGCGCGAGCTGATCGCCGCCGCCATGCGCAGCCGGGTCGAGCAACCGAGCAGAGGGGGCTTCGGGGTCCGGCCGGGCAGCGGCTCTGACGACGCCCGTAGCGAGCTGCGCGAGCGCATCGAAACCCTGGTCGTGGGACCGCGCGTGGTGACGATCGCTCATGCCGACCCGGAGCTGACGATCGAGAGCGCGTTGCCCGATCGGCCATTCGAGCTGACGATCTACACCGACGGGCGCGAGTTTCCTCTGCCCGGCCCCGGAGACGGGGAGCTGAGAGCTACCGCCGAGTGGCGGGGCGGTGGCCGCCTGGTGATGGAGTACGAGATCAGCGCCGGCCGGCCGGTGCGGGAGACGTGGGAGCTGGTCGCGGACGGTGCCCGGGTCCTGGTTGCTACCGAGATCAAGGGCCGAGGCTCGATGTCCGATCTACGGATCCAGCGGGTCTACGATCGGGTCGAGATCGTTCCCTGGGACGTCCCCGACTAGGTCGGTCGTCGAAGGCCCGCCTCCACGGACCGTTGGTCAGGCGACCGCGACCGCCGACCTCCCCCACGTAGAGTGGCGAAGCGACCTCGTCGTCAGCCTTCGGGCTCCTTCCAGGGGTTGGTGGCGAAGACCGAGACCTCGGGCCAGAGAGCCCGGCGGTCGGCCCCGAGCGCCGCCATCACGACCTCGGCGATGTCGGGAGCGAACAGCTTGTTCGGGTTGTTGCGCCCGCTCCGGCCGCCCCAGTTGGTCTGCACCTCGGATGGACAGACCGAGATCACCCGGATGTCGTGTGGACGAAGCTCCGCCTGCCAGCACTGGCTGATACCCCGCACCGCCCACTTGCTCGCGGAGTAGGCGGTGCCGTTCGGATGGCCCTTGATACCCGAGGTAGACGCTATGTTGACGATGTCGCCGCCGCCCTGCTCCTTCATCAGCGGCACGACCCGATTGGTCAGGTCGACCAGGCCGAAGACGTTGGTGTCGAAGAGCTGCCGCATCCGGTCGACGTCCAGCTCGCCGATCGGGGCACCGTATCCCCAGCCGGCGTTGTTGACCAGGACGTCGATGCCACCCATCCGGTCGACGGCCTCGGTGACCGTCCTGGCGTTGTCTTCGGCCACCGCCACGTCGGCAGCGATGCCGACGGCGCCGGTGCGGCCGGCGAGCTCCTCGATCAGATCGTGATTGCGACCGGTGAACACCACCTGATCGTCGTCGGCCCGCGCCGCCTCGACGAGCGCGGCGCCGATCCCCTGGCTACCTCCGGTGATGAGAAAACGTCTGGACTCCATGCTGGTACTCCTCCTCGGTCGACCGATTCGACACGCCGAAGCGCTCGAGTCGGCCCGCGGTGCGGCCGCTCGGGCAGACTCGACCTACTCGGGCTGTGGAATGATCCGGATGTACTCGACCGGCGCCTCCCAGCCGTCCGGGTACTTCTCGGCCGCCACCTCGTTGGTGACCGCCGGCAGAATGATTACGCTCTCGCCCGGCTGCCAGTTGACCGGCGTCGCGACCTGGTGGGAGGCGGTCAGCTGCATCGAGTCGATCACCCGCAGCACCTCGTCGAAGTTCCGGCCGGTGCTCATCGGATAGGTGAGCGTCAGCTTGACCTTCTTGTCCGGGCCGATCACGAAGACCGATCGTACGGTCTGGTTGTCCGCCGCGGTTCTGCCGCCGGCCTCGCCGCTCTCCTCGGCGGGCAGCATGTCGAACATCTTGGCGACCTCCAGGTTGGTGTCGCCGATCATCGGGTAGCTGACAGCGTGCCCCTGGGTCCGCTCGATGTCGGCCTTCCACCGCTGGTGATCGTCGACCGAGTCGACGCTCAGGCCGATGATCTTGGTATTGCGGTTCGCGAACTCGGCCTGCAGGCCGGCCATGTAGCCGAGCTCGGTGGTGCAGACCGGTGTGAAGTCCTTCGGGTGCGAAAAGAGCACCGCCCAGCTGTCTCCGATCCACTCGTGAAACCTGATCTCGCCGTCCGTGGTCTGGGCCGTGAAATCGGGTACTTCGTCGCCGATTCTGAGTGACATCCCTGCTTACCTCACCTTTCCTGGTCCTGATCGTCTCCCCTGACGGGGGTCGTGTGGGAGGAGTGTAGCAAGGCACCTTGCGGTTCAGAGGGGATTCTCCGGAACAGCCTGACGATCACGATCAGCGACGCGAGCAGAAGCGTCGATCCGAGCAGGAACGGCGCGCCGGGCAGATGGACGAACGCGTTCTCCGCGGTGAAGTAGCCGAACAGACCGGCGGTGAAGACCAGGGGCGAGACGATCGCCGTCAGGCTCATCAGCGAAGTGAGCCCTCCTTGCACCTTGCCCTGATCCGAAGGGCTGACGGAGCCGGCGACCAGACCCTGGAGAGCGGGTCCCGCCAGGCCGCCAATCGAGCCGAAGACGATGATCCCCAGCATCATCCACCCCTGGGTGGCGATGCCGTAGAGGAAGAACGCGATCGCCGATACGCCCAGCCCCGCGAGCACGGTGCGCCGCTCACCGATCCGACCGATTACCGGCTTGACCATCGTGCCGTGCACGATCGCCGCCATCAGGCCGACCAGAGCGAGCGTCAGCCCGTTGGTCCGCTCGTCCCACCCGAAGCGATAGCCGGTGTACAGCACCCAGACCGTCTCCAGGCCGCGCTGGGCCATCCCCATCAGGACGAACGCGATGGCGAGACCGGCTACCAGCGGGTACTTGCGCAGCACCGTGAGCGTGCCGAGCGGGTTGGCACGCCGCCAGTGGAACGCGTCACGGTTCTCGGGCTCCAGGGACTCGGGCAGGACGAAAAAGCCGTAGAGCCAGTTGACCAGGGCCAGGCCGGCGGCGACGAAGAAGGGGAGTCGCAGGTGGATGCCGCCGAGCAGACCGCCCAGGGCGGGGCCGAAGATGAAGCCGAGGCCGAAGGCCACGCCGATGAAGCCGAAGTTGCGAGCGCGGTTGTCCGGGGAGGAGATGTCCGCGATGTAGGCGTTCGCGGCGGTGAAGCTGGCGCCCATCACCCCGGCGATCAGGCGGCCGGCGAAGATCCAACCGAGAGTCGGCGCCAGGCCCATGATCACGTAGTCGATCCCGAGACCGAAGAGCGAGACCAGGATGACCGGGCGGCGCCCGAAACGGTCGGAGAGAGCGCCCAGGACCGGGGCGAAGATGAACTGCATCAGGGCGTAGGCGGCCGCGATCACCCCGTAGAAGCGGGCCGCGGTAGCCGAGCTGCCGCCGGCGAACTCGCGCACCAGCTCGGGGAGGATCGGGACGATGATGCCGATCCCCAGAACATCGATGAAGACGGTGACCAGGATGAAACCGATCGCCGCCTGGCGCTTTCGATTCGCCATGGGGCGAGCGATTATCGCCGCTGGTCTCGCCCGGCGCCAGCCCCGCTGGTGCGGCCCGGGCATCCGAAGGCCCCGGCGGCGTCAGTCGAGCTCGAGGTAGAGCGTGCCGTCCTCGACCGAATAGGCAGCGCCTGCTCCTGCCGCGGCCTCGGTCAACGCCTGGTGCAGGATCTCGCGTACGTCCGGTCCGTGCTCGAGCCGGCGCAGGAGCGACTCGCCGCTCCGATCGCCGACCGTGAAGGTCAGCTTCAGCCCCCGGCGCGTGCAGGAGACCTTGCGTCCGTCCTCGAGGGTCGTCTTGAACAGCTTCAGGAAGGCGTCGGCATGGTTGACGCCGACGTCGGAGGCGTCGGGCTCGTTCTCGGGGAGCCAGCGCTCTATCTCGTCGGGGACCGGCCCGAGCTCGACCCTCACGAGACCTCCACCGAGGTGGTGTCGAGGATCCGCCGGAACGCCCGGATGTGCTCGGGCGTGCTGCCGCAGCAACCGCCCACGATCGCCACGCCGGCCGCCAGGAGCCCCTCGAGGCCCGCCGCCATCTCATCGGGCGGCTGCTTGTATACCACCTGCAGGTTCTCGAGCACCGGCTGCCCGGCGTTCGGCTGGGCCATCACCGGCAGCTGGTGAATCGAGCGATAGCGGCGCACCGTGTCGGCTGCCCTCGGCATGTCGACGCCGGTACCGCAGTTGAGTGCCGCGACGTCCACTCCATGCCCATGCATGAACTCGATCGCCGCCTCCGGGGAGATCCCCATCATCGTCCGCACTTCGTCGCCGTCGCGCATGAGGTCGAACGCCATCGAGGCGATGACGCAGGCGGCTCCCTCTTCGCGGGCGGCGCCGATCGCCAGCTCGAGCTCTTCGAATGCGGTCTGGGTCTCGATGATGATCGCGTCGGCGCCGGCCGCGACCAGCGCCCCGGCCTGCTCGGCGAAGGCGTCGGCGACCCGTCGAGCGGGGACATCGCCGTACGGCTCGAGCAGGCCTCCGAACGGTCCGATGTCGCCGAGCACGAATCCGGGCCGATCGCCGAAGGCACGGCGGGCGATCTCGACCCCGGCGCGGCTGATCTCGGCCACCCGGCTCTCGTCATGGCGCTCGAGCATGATCCGGCTGGCGCCGAAGGTGTTGGTGATCAGGCAGTCCGACCCGGCGTCGACGTAGGCGCGCTGGATCGCGAGCACCCGGTCGGGTCGATCGAGATTCCACGCCTCGCCGCAACCGCCCGGCTCGAGGCCGGCGAGCTGGAGCTGGGTACCCATGGCGCCGTCGCTCAGGAGCACGCGCTCGGACAGCGCCTCGAGCAGAGTCTGACCGGACATCAGGGCGATTCTACGGTCCGAGGGCCGGCGGTTTCGACTGCCGGCCACGGAGCGTGCACCCGGCCATGGAGCACCAGCTGCACGGATGGCGAAGCCAGAGGCGCTCGGCGGCGGCCCGCCGGCTGCTCAGACCGAACACCGCGAGAAGCGAGCTTTTCGGCTCGATCATCCCCGATGGCAGCACTCTCAGCGGACCGGGCAGGGCAGCGGTCGGCTCGGATCCGGGTCCGCCGAGGCAGGCGGCCAGGTCGACTTGATCGGTCAGGTCCCAGCCGTCGTAGCCGGGGCTGTAGCCTGGGCCCAGACCGAGGTCGGCGGCGTTCGCGGTCGCTCGCAGGTGCTCGCCCACCCAGGCTCCCAGGCGGATGGCGGCCGCGGCGCCGAAGCGATCGAGCAGAAACGCCTCGTCGGGGCGGTCCTGGCGCCAACGCTCGGCAGCCTCGGCGTCCACCTGCTCGCCGGAGGTCGCGAGCGCGATCACCAGACGATCGGCGTGCATCGCTTCGAGCAGGGCGGCCAGGCGCTCGCTGGTCAGGGTCGGGCCGGCTTGGAGGGTCAGCTTGTCGGTGCTGGCGCGGGCGATCGGAAGGATGCGGACCCAGGCCCAGGGGCGGGCTTGGCGCTCGAACCAATCCCGAGCCTCCCGCGCTCGCGCTGCGACCGGGCCGTCCGGGATCGCGCCGGAGGGATAGCCGAGGAGGCGGGCGTAGGCGTCGTCGGTGACGAGCTCCGCGAGCGGCTCCGGGATCGCCAGGCGGCCGTCGGCGATCATGCGGGCGAGCCCCCGCCGAACGGCACGAACTGGCAGCCATCGACGAAGTAGTCGAAGAAGTCGGGCTGGCTCTCGAGCGAGACGTGCTCGACGCGACGGACCAGCCGTTCGAGCCGCTGCCGCTCGGTCATCGAGTGCAGGACGCGGGAAGCGCCCTCGAGAGCGGCGTTGCCGACCTGCAAGATCTTGTCGTCCGGGAGGTCGGGGATCAGTCCGATCCGGCGCGCCGCGGCCAGGCCGATGTGGCGCCCGAAGCCTCCCGCCAGGTAGAAGCGGTCCAGATCGCCCAGGGCGACGCCGAATCGGTGTGCCGCGATGCGGACACCGGCGGCGTTGGCGCCCTTGGCCTGCGCCAGCTCGTTGATGTCGCGCTCGGTCAGCGAGATCTCGCGGCCCGGGTCGAGCACGAACCGGTCGTCGCCGTCCGAGTAACGGCCCTGATGGTTCATCCGCCCGGTGCGCAGGAGCTCGGCCAGGAGGTCGACCAGGCCCGAGCCGCAGATACCGATCGTCGCCCGGTCGCCGATCACCTCGATCGACTCGACGCCCCGCTCGTCGAGCGTCACGTGCTCGATCGCTCCCTCGAGACCTGGAACGCCGCAGACGACGCCGCCGCCCTCGAAGGCGGGTCCGGCCGGACAGGAGGCCACCAGGATGCGATCGCGGTTGCCGACCATGACCTCGGTGTTGGTGCCGATGTCCATGCAGGCCGAGATCGGCCCGCGGTCCGCGATGCCGGTCGCGAGCAGGCAGGCGGCGGCATCGGCACCGACGTGGCTCGAGATCAGCGGCAGGCCGTAGACGCGCGCTTCCGGATGGAGATCGAGGCGCAGCCGTCGCGCGACAAGGTCGAGGTGGGTCGAGCTGCGCTTGCCGGAGGCGAGCTCGTGCTCGGTCGACGAGCGGTAGGGCAGCTGGCCGATCGGCGTCACGTCGAGGCCGAAAAAGAGGTCGCGCATCGTGGTGTTGGCGGCGACCACAACCTCGACGATGTCGCCACGATCGCAGGGGAGCTCACCGATCGCGCGGCTCAGATACCCGAGCAGGACGCGCTGCAGGAGTCGCCCCCGATGATCGCCGTCGTAGCGGATCCGCGACATGACGTCGGAGCCGCCGAAGCGCTGTGGATTCTCGAACGAGAGGGTCGCCAGGCGTCGACCGCTCTCGAGGTCTTCGAGCCGGACGACGACCGTGGTGGTGCCGATGTCCAGCGCCACTCCCAGGGGAGCCGAGCCGATCGAGCCGACCGGGATGCCGTCGCGCAGTAGTCGGTCGCCGCGGCGCTCGAACCGGGGTGAGCGCTCGGTGCCACCCGGGTGCAGGCCGTCGGCGGTCTCCTCGATCTTGAGGGCGCCGCGCCGCATCGTGTGGGCGCGGACCGCGCCCGAGTGCGGGAGTCGGGCCCGGCAGGAGAGCCGGAAGCCCGGTCGGAGATGCACTTCCTGCGGCTCGAGCTCAGAGAGGAGCCTGGTGCCGTCCTCGATCTCGACCAGGCATTCCCGGCATTTCCCCTGCTTCTGGCAGCTGGTCGGGACCCGGACGCCGAGCGACTCGGCGGCATCGAACAGCGTCGTTCCGGCCGGGAAGGTGCCCTCGAGGTCGTCGATCCGCAGTCGGCAGCCCAATTCGCTCTCGCTCAGGGCCCCACCGAGGCCGATACCTCTTCCCCGCCCTCCGCCGTCAGCCGCTTGAAGAGTTGCACCGCGCTGCCGGCGTCCGCGGCGTAGCCGGCGGCACCGATCTCGTTCGCGTACTCCTGGGTGATCGGCGCGCCGCCGATGCAGATCGGGACGTTCCCCAGGCCGGCGTCGCTCATCGCGTCGACGACGGTCTTCATGTAGACCATGGTCGTAGTCAGGAGCGCGCTCATGCCGAGCAGATCGGCGTCGTGCTCGCGGACGGCGGCAATGAACTCGTCGGCGCTGGTATTGGTCCCCAGGTCGACGATCTTGAACCCCGCTCCCTCGGCCATCATGCCGACCAGGTTCTTGCCGATGTCGTGCAGGTCGCCCTTCACCGTGCCCATGACGATGGTGCCGGCGCTCGCAGCTCCCTCGGACTGCGTGAGCAACGGCTGCAGCACCGCCATGCCGGCCTTCATCGCTCGCGCCGCCAGCAGCACTTCAGGGACGAAGATGCGGTTGTACTTGAAGTCTTCGCCGACCACCCGCATGGCCGCGATCAGGCCGTCCCTGAGTACCTCGAGCGCCGGTCGGCCCACGGCTAGCGCCTCCTCGGTCAGCCGAGCGACCGATTCCTCGTCGCCCTCGAAGAGCCGCTGGTTCATGAACGCGTAGTCGGGCATCTCTCGGCTCCGGCGGCGTTTAGCCTGGCAGCTCCGGCAAGCTGACGTCCGACTCCTCGCACGTCGATGAGAAGAGGCGGCGGATCTCGGCGTCGATCGCCGGATCGAGCGGTTCGACGTCGTGGTCCGTGAGCGCCTCGTCGATCAGCTCGTTGGCGCGCTGGCGATGGTCTTTGCTTCCCTGGAGCTCCCACTGGTCCCAGTTGGTGCGATCGATCATCGGTCCCGGCAGGTAGAGCTCTTCGGGCCAGTGCTCCAGGGTGTGCTCCGCGGTCAGCAGATGGTTCTCGCGCAGCAGCTCGTCGAGGAGCGGCCGTGTCGGCAGATCGTCCTTGATCTCGACCGGCCGCATGTAGTGATGGGCGTGGGCCGCCAGCTCGTCGTCGAACACGAGCTTCTCCAGGCTGAAGCAGTTGACGTAATCGAGCATGCCAGGCCCCGAGACCGAGTTGAAACCGGCCAGGGCCGCCAGAAACATGCCGACTCCGGTCTCGGCGCCGGCCTGCGGGTCGTTGAACTTGGCATCACTCAGTCCCATGTAGGCCTGGCAGGGGAGCTGGAGATGCTTGGCGATCTGCGCGTAGCCACAGTAGACCTGGAGCGCCTCGACCGCCGTCATCGGATTGGTCATGAGCTGCATGTGGAACGAGGCAGGCGCACCGCCGAACAGCACCGGAGTACCCGGGCGGACCAGCTGGGTGACGGTCAGACCGCTCAGGACCTCCGCTGAATGGAGCACCAGAGCGCCGACCGTCGTCGCCGGCGAGATCATCCCGAGCAGCATGACCGGCACGACTTCCACCGGGATGCCCCACTCGGCGCAGTCGAGGAGATTCCGGATCGCGTCCTCAGCCCATCGGAGCGGAGTGCTCGGACAGCAGGTGAAGATCGAGCACGGCCGCGCCGCGAGGTCGTCCCGGTCGCGGCGCAGGAGACTCATCATCTCGCCCATCCGCGGCACGCCGTCGGCGGTGAACGCCCCCGAGACGATCGGCTTCTCCGAGCTCGCCATCGCCAGGTAGAGGCGCCAGCCGTCGGCGATGTCGGACGGTACGTCCTTCGGTATGAAGGCCGTGGAGAGGTAGGCGATGTGAGTCAGCCGGTTGGCGACCCGCGCGTACTCGACGAAGTCAGCGCTGTCGGCGTCCCGGACCACGCCTGAGGAGCGGTCGAGAATCCGGAGCGCCGAGGACGCGGGAACGAAGTGGACGCGATCGCCTGCCAGCTCCGTGAACGGCTGGCCACTGCGGTCGAAGAGGGTGAAGCCGGAGGGTGCGGTCTCGACGGCGTGCTCGACCGTCGCCCGCGGAAAGGTGACGCGCCGGGTCGCCTGATCGCCCGGAAGTCCGAGCTGTCGCAGGCGATCGAACCCGTCCTCCGACTCGATCAGGATCCCGGTCGACTCGAGGACGCTGAACGCCTCGTCCAGAACCCGCTCGACGAGCGACGTCTCGAGGATCTCCAGTTTCGGCCTCATGGACGGCGGCATCCTACTAGAGCGTCTCACCCGCTCCCGGACAGGCGGGAGCGATGTCTCTTACGGGTTTCGTTATGCGAACGGCCGGCTGGGGACGCGAGTGGGACGGGCGCAAGGGACGCGTCCCGATGAGTGCCTTCGGAACGGCCAGAGCGTGGCCGGATCCGGGCCGCTGCCTGCGGCGTTAGGCCGCAGCCTGTGGAAAAAGTTCGTGACTTGTCCCCCTGAACCTGTTAAACTTACGCCTGAGTTCGGGCGGACCGCAGTTGGTTCGCCACCGGCGGTTGAGATTCGACAAAAGACCTGAGGCACAGATCTCGGGTCTTTTTTTGTATCTTGGTCGCCGTTGCACCGAGTAGGAGAGGATCGGTCCTCGACCCTCTCGGAGCCACATCCAACAGGGCGGGAACACCGCCGAGCAGAAAGGGCTGGAGGTACTCCAGCGGGGACTTCAGCCCTGGCACAGGAGCAAGTAGCAGATGAGCACCACAGGAACTGTGAAGTGGTTCGATGACCAGAAGGGCTACGGTTTCATCGTTGTCGATGATGGATCGCAGGACTGCTTCGTCCACCACAGCGCCATCCAGGGCAATGGCTTCAAGTCGCTGACCGAGGGCGAGCGGGTACAGTTCGACGTCGTCCAGGGCCGCAAGGGCCCAGCGGCCGAGAACGTCGTCAAGGTCGGCCCCTAGAACCCACCTCAAGCTCACAAACCGGAGGCCGCTCCCTCGGGAGCGGCCTCTTTGCGTATGGGTGTAGCGTAGGCTCGCATGATCTACACCCTGGTGGCGGTCTCGGCGGTCGTGCCGTCGCTGCTGCTGATGTGGTACTTCCACAGGCGCGACGTCTTCCGGGAGCCCGCCCGGGACCTCTGGATCGTCTTCGGCGGCGGCGTCCTGATCGTCCTGCCGGTGCTGGCGGTCGCCCGGCCGATCGATCCCTGGATCGACGCGATCGATCCACCGCTTCTCTACGGCCTCGCCTCGGCCTTCTTCCAGGCGGCGATTCCGGAGGAGCTGTTCAAGCTCGTGGTGCTCTGGCTGGCGCTCCGCCTGGCCGCCTTCGACGAGCCGATGGACGGCGTGGTCTACGGTGTCGCCGCGTCGCTGGGCTTCGCGACGCTCGAGAACGTCGTCTACGTCGCCAACGGTGGCGCCGCGGTCGCTCTGACCCGGGCGCTCACGGCGGTGCCCAGCCACGCTTTCCTCGGCGTGATCATGGGCTTCTTCGTCGGCCGCGCGAGGTTCGACGACGAGCGGCGAAGCGTCCTGATGGCTCTGGGACTCGCGGTACCGGTCGTCCTTCACGGACTCTACGACTGGCCTCTGCTGGCGGCCGCTCGGGTGACCCAGCTCGACGGCGACCCCAGCGGCGCCACCGAGCCGTTGATCATGGCACTGATCTCGATCGCGCCGATCGTGGTGGTCGGGGAGTGGATCTGCGCCCTCCGCATGACGCGCCGGCTGCGGCTCGAGCAGCTGGGTCGACTGCCGGAGTCGGAGCGCCCGCCGATGCCGACCCGGGTCGAGCGCTGGAGCACCCTGGCGCTCACCCTGGCGGGTGCCGTGGTGGCGAGTCTGGGGGGCCTCCTCTTCCTCGGTGGATCGTGGATCGCCCTCGCCGAGCGGATCGACGGTGGTCCGATCGCCGGGCCCCTGGCCCTGCTCGTGCTTCTCGGCCTGACGCCAGCGGTGATCGGCGTCGCTCTCTTCCTGTGGGGCGTGCGTCGACTGAACGACCCGACGGGCGTTCCAGGCGACCGGAGACGTCGCCAGCTGGCTAGCCGCCCCCACGGCGGGTAGCATCGGTGCGATGGGCTTGCTCGTGATCGGCCGGGACGAGGTCCGACGTCTGCTGCCGATGTCCGCCTGCATCGAGGTGATGGCGCGGGCGCTCGGTGCGCTGGGCGAGGACCAGGGGCTCAACCCGCTGCGGAGCATGCTGTTCGTGCCCGATCGCTCGGGACTGCTCGGGATGATGCCGGCCTATTTAGCCTCGCCGTCGGCGCTCGGCATGAAGACGGTGACGGTCTTTCCGGGCAACCACGGGAGCGAGCTCGATTCGCACCAGGGAGCTGTGCTCCTCTTCGAGCCGGAGCGGGGCCGGATGCTGGCGGTGATCGAGGCGGCAGAGATCACGGCGATTCGGACCGCGGCGGTCTCGGGTCTGGCGACCCGCCTCCTCGCCCGGCGGGATGCGGCACGGCTGGCGATTCTGGGCAGTGGGGTCCAGGCGCGCACGCATCTCGAGGCGATGCTCGCGGTGCGCGACGTGGAGCGGGTGCGGGTCTGGAGCCGCAGCCTCGAGCACGCCGAGGAGTTCGCGCGCGTGGAGTCGGTCCGTTGGGGGATCCCGATCGAAGCCGCGGCCGACGCGGAGCGGGCCGTTCGCGACGTCGACCTGGTCTGCACGACCACGGCGGCGCGCGCGCCGGTACTGATCGGCGAGTGGCTCGCACCCGGAACGCACGTCAACGCGGTCGGCTCGTGCATCCCGTCGGCTCGCGAGCTCGACACCGGCGCGGTCGTCGCCGGCCGGCTGTTCGTGGACCGCCGGGAGTCGGCCCTCAACGAGGCCGGCGACCTTCTGATCCCGATGGACGAGGGCGCGATCGACGCGGGGCATATCGTCGCCGAGCTCGGCGAGCTACTCGGAGGCCGCGCCGACGGGCGCCGATCCCCCGAGGAGATCACCCTGTTCAAGTCGCTCGGCCTGGGCGTCGAAGACCTCGCCGCCGCCGAGCATGTCTACCGCGAGGCGCGGCGAGCCGGCGTCGGCACCGACGTGGCCTTCGACACTCCGAACCGTCGGGTCGGCCATGGGAGCGACGCCTAGGCCGTCGCTCGAGGCGATCCGGGCGGCCGCAGGGCGCCTCGCGGGCATCGCCGTCCGCACGCCGCTGGTCCGGCTCGACGCGGACTCGGGTGGGCCGGAGATCTTCCTCAAGCTCGAGAACCTGCAGCCGATCGGTTCCTTCAAGCTGCGCGGCGCCGGCAACGCGATGGCGTCCGCCCCTGCCGAAGAGCTCGCGTCCGGGGTCTACACCGCGAGCGCCGGTAACATGGCCCAGGGGGTGGCCTGGAACGCGCGGCGCCTCGGGGTTCGCTGTTCGGTGGTGGTTCCCGATCACGCGCCGAGCACCAAGCTGGCGGCGATCGAGCGCCTGGGCGCGCGCATCATCCCGGTGCCGTTCGACGACTGGTGGCGGGTGATGGTGGAGCATCGGTGCCCGGGGGTCGAGGGACTGTTCATCCATCCGGTGAGCGAGCCGGCGGTGGTCGCCGGCAACGGGACGATCGGGCTGGAGGTGCTCGACGATCTCCCGGAGGCGGGCACCATCGTGGTCCCCTTCGGGGGCGGCGGGCTGAGCTGTGGCATCGCGGCAGCCGTCAAGGCGATCCGTCCGGAGATCCGGGTGATCGCGGCCGAGGTGAGCACGGCGGCGCCGCTATCGGCGGCTCTCGCCGCCGGCGAGCCACGCCCGATCGAGTATCAGGCGAGCTTCGTCGACGGTATCGGCGGCAAGGGCGTTCTGCAGGAGATGTGGCCGCTGATCCGAGAGCTGCTCGACCGCGCTCTGGTGGTGACGCCCACGCAGATAGCCGCGGCAATCCGCCTGTTGGTCGAGCGCAACCGGGTGGTGGCCGAGGGCGCCGGCGCGGCGTCGGTGGCGGCGGCGCTCGAGGAGCCGGACCTGCCGGGTCCGGTGGTATGCGTCGTCTCCGGCGGCAATCTCGACTCCGCCAAGTTGGCGGTGATCCTGCGGGGTGAGCTGCCGGAGTAGCTCAGGCTAGCCCAGGATCACCTCGGGGGGCGGCGGCGCGGCCGCGGCGTCGGACCATTCGAATGCCGCGGAGATCTGCTCCCCTGCCGCCTCGGCCGCGCTCGCCTCGCGGGCGTGGATCTCGAAGATCGGCTGATCGCGGACGACCCGGTCGCCGACCTGGCAGGCGAATACGACACCGACCGAATGGTCGATCGGCTCGCTCTTGCGCAGCCGTCCGGCGCCCAGCTCGAGGCAGGCCCGACCGACGGTCAGGGCGTCGATGCGGGCGACATGGCCGTCGCCCGGCGCTGGGATCTCTCGCACGACCGCAGCCTGCGGCAGGGTCTCCGGGCGATCGACCTGGGATACGTCGCCGCCCTGCAGGGAGACCAGCTTGCGCAGTACCCCGAGCGCCGAGCCGTCCGCCAGGCGCGCTTCGAGCGTCTCGCGAGCGTCGACGAGGTCGTCGCGCTCGCTGTAGCCGGCCAGCCGTAGCATGTGCCCGGCCACCGCCAGGCAGTGCTCGGTCAGATCTCGCGGTCCCTCGCCGCGCAGGGTGGCGATCGCTTCGCGCACCTCGAGAGCGTTGCCGACCGCTCGCCCGAGCGGCTGGTTGGTGTCCGAGAGCAGGGCGGTCACCCGCCGGCCGGCGCCGCGTCCGATGGCGGCCATGATCTCTGCCAGCTCGCGCGCTTCGTCGATCGTCGGCATGAAGGCGCCAAGCCCGTACTTCACGTCGAGGACGATGCCGCGTGCCCCGGCGGCGATCTTCTTGCTCATGATCGAGCTCGCGATCAACGGCTTGCTCGGTACCGTGCCGGTGACGTCGCGGAGGGCGTAGAAGCGGCCATCGGCGGGGGCCAGATCGGCCGACTGGCCGGAGAGCACGATGCCGTACTCTCGCAACTGGGCTCGGAACTCGTCGCCCGACAGGTCGATGCGAAAGCCGCGGATGCTCTCGAGCTTGTCGATCGTGCCGCCGAAGGTCGATAGCCCCCGGCCCGACATCTTCGCGACCGGCACGCCACATGCGGCCACCAACGGCAGGACGACCAGCGTCGTCTTGTCGCCGACGCCGCCCGAGGAGTGCTTGTCGACCGTCAGCTCGGTCCCGAGATCCACCGTGCCGCCGCTACGCGCCATGGCCAGGGTCAGGGCGAGCGTCTCTTCGGGGGCCATGCCCTGGATGTAGACCGCCATCAGCCAGGCGGCCGCCTGGTAGTCGGGGATCTCGTCGGCTACGTAGCCAGAGACGAAGTGGTCGATCTCGCTGTCGGTCAGCGTGCCGCCGTCGCGCTTCTTCTCGATGATCTCGATCGCGTTCACGGCGAGCGAAGGCTATCGCAAGCGGGGGCCCTCTCTGGTAGCCTGATCTGGCGACCCGAGCCTACGGAGGAATGCCGCGGTGAACCGAACATGCACCTACTCGCTCATCGTCCTGACGACCCTGATCGTCAGCGCCGGGCCGGCGCTGGCCCAGGCCGGCGCGGCCGGTACCGGCTCGCTCGGTCAGCAGACCCAGCGGGCGATGCAGTCGGCGATGGACGATCTGTACAACCAGGGGGTGGGCATCCCCACCTCCGAGAGCCTCGAGGAGCAGGTCGGCAAGGAGAAGCTGGACGCCTTCCTCGAGGGTGCGGTGGTCAAGCTGACGTTCCTGCCCGACGGCGCGTATACGGCGTCGGCGCAGGAGGGGGGTGAGATCCTCTCCTTCAAGTTGGGCAGGGAGAAGTTCACGCCGAGCCTCGACGAGGAATACGTGGACGGCTGGCTGATTCGCGAGGGCGAGTTCAAGATGCCCAAGAAGGCGCAGAAGCTGTCGCTCGACCTCAAGGCCGGTCCGACCCAGGTGACCGTCGAGTGCCACAACAAGTACGGCAAGACGGAGGAGCCGGTCACGTTCTACGTCGGACCGCTCGACGGACTCTTCTGTGTCGGCCTGAGCGAGGCCGACGAGACCGGCGAAGACGTCGTCGGCTGATCCGTCTCTGGCCGCGTTCCAGGCCGTTCCGAGCGGCTCCTGTGCTAGCTTCTGGTGCCGCGCGAGCGCATCGTCTCGCGCTCTTGGCATGAGACCGGCATAGCGGTCGTCTCGGGCGCGCCATCGCCCATGATTCGAGGAGTCTGGAGAATGAAGCGAACTACAACGCGCCATCTGGGCGTATTCGTGCTGTCAGTCCTGCTGCTCGCCGGAGCCACGTCGGCGGCCGGCCAGGACGCTCCGATCAAGATCGCCGTTGTCGACATCGAGCGCGTGGTCGCCAGCTCGACAGTCGGTCTCGAGCTGCAGCGGAAGCTGGACGCATTCAGCCAGGCGGCCGAGGGCGGGCCGAGCTTCAGGAGCTCCAGAATCAGACCAATACCGCCACCGACCCCGCCGCGCGCGCCCGGCTGGCGAAGCAGTACGAAGACGGCCGGATCGCCTTCCAGCGGCTGCAGGACGACAAGCAGCGCGAGGGCCAGAAGATGCAGCAGGAAGGGCTGGCGGGGATCGAGCGGGCGCTCGGGCCGATATTCCAGCAGGTGCGCGACGAACAGGGCTGGGATCTGATCCTGGCGCGCACGCCGGGATTGACGCTCGTGGTCAGTCAGCGGGTGGACCTCACCGAGGAGATCCTGCAGCGCTTCAACGCGGCCTCCCAGTAGGCCCGGCCGCTCGCGGTTCGCGCCGGCCTAGAACTGCAGCAGCGCCGCGGCCCAGTGGAAGCCGGCGCCGAACGCCGTCAGCAGGACCAGGTCGCCGGGCTCGATGCGCCCCTCCTCACGAGCCTGGAAAAGCGCCAGCGGCACCGAGGCCGATCCGGTATTGCCGTAGTCCTCGATGTTGACGTAGATCTGTTCCTCGCCGAGGCGGAGGGACTTGCGGACCGAGTCGATGATCCGCCGGTTGGCCTGATGGGGAATCACCAGCGCCACGTCCTCGATCCGTTTGCCCGCCTGTTCGAGGACGTCGCGGGAGGCCTCGCTCATCCGCTTGACCGCCTGGCGGAAGACCTCGCGGCCGTTGAAGGCGATCTCCAGATGCTCGCGCCGCTCGGCCATCTCCAGGGAGAAGGGCTTGCGGGTGCCGCCGGCGAAGCGGGCCAGGATGTCCGCCTGGCTGCCGTCGGTGCCGGCGGTCGAAGCCAGCAGCTCCACCGGCGCCTCCGCCGGTCCGAGCACCACCGCGCCGGCAGCGTCGCCGAACAGGACGCAGGTGGCTCGGTCGCTCCAGTCCATCATGCGGGTAATCAGCTCGACGCCGACCACCAGGATCCGCCGGCTCCTCTGGACCACCCTCGACATACCGACGTCGAGCGCCAGCACGAACCCGGCGCAACCACTGCCGCCGAGGTCGTAGCCGGTAACCTCGCCGGCGCCCAGTCGATGCTGGAGGAAGGCAGCCGTGTCGGGCGCGTAGGCCTCGGGTGTGTCGGTGGCGATGACGATCTCGTCGAGCTCGGCGGCGCTCACGCCGGCGTCGGCGAGAGCTTTCTCGGCGGCAACGGCGGCCAGATCGACGGTGGTCTCGCGGTCGTCCGCCACGCGGCGGCGCTTGATGCCGGTGCGGGCGGTGATCCACTCGTCCGAGGTGTCGACGTACTCCGCCCACTCGTCGTTGGTCATCACCCGCTCGGGTGCGTAGCCGCCGAAGCCGAGGATGCCGAACCTGGAGCGGGTCATCTGGTAACTCTATCCCGCGTCGGCCCAGAGCGGCACGAGCTCGAAGCGGTCGACGTCGACCAGCCCCTGATCGGTGAGCTTCAAGCTCGGGATTACCTCCAGGGCCAGGAAGCTCATCGCCATGAACGGATCGTGGAGGGTGGAGCCGAGCTCGTGAGCCGCGCCGATCGCGGTGTCGAGCTGGTCTCTGACCACCTCGATCGGCTGATCGCTCATCAGGCCGGCGAGCGGCAGCGGCACCTCGGCCTTCACCTCTGAGCCTTCGGCGACCACCATGCCACCCCCCAGCTCGTCGGCGCGCCGGCCGGCGGTCAGCATCGACTCGTCGTCGGCGCCGATCAGCACCAGGTTGTGGTGATCGTGGGCGACCGAGGACGCCAGCGCGCCACGGGTGAGCCCCAGGCCATGCACGAAGCCCTTGCCGAGCGCGCCGGACGAGCGATGCCGCTCGATGACCGCCATCTTGAGCAGATCTCGCTCGGGGTCCGCCACCGCGTTGCCCGCGCGCGTCGACGGTTCCTCCAGGAGCTGCTCGGTCACCAGCTGGTCGGGAACGATGCCGATCACCCGGGCTCGCCCGTCCTGGGCGGGGATCGTCAGGTCGACCGCGTCCCAGGCGATGTTCATTGTGCTGCGCAGCGGATGGACGACGGTCTCCCAGTCGCCCTCGACCATCACGCCGTCGCGGGCGACGACCCTGCCGCCGCGGAGCACCAGCCGGGGGCTCGGCGCCTCGAGGTCGTCGAAGACGATGATGTCCGCCCGCCGGCCGGGAGTGATCGCGCCCCGGTCGTGCAGGCGAAAGTAGGAGGCGGGGTTGCAGGTCGCCATCCTGATCGCGACGATCGGGTCGATCCCGCGAGCGATGGCGGTGCGCACCATGTAGTCGATATGGCCCTGGTCGAGCAGGTCCGCGGGCTGGCGATCGTCGGTGCAGAAACAGATCCGATGGTGGTTTTCGGTCGTCACCAGTGGCAACAGGGTCTCGAGATTGCGGGCGTTGGTCGCCTCGCGGATGAAGATGGTCATGCCGAGACGGAGCTTCTCGAGCGCCTCTTCGACGGTAGTGCACTCGTGGTCGGAGTGGATACCGGCCGCGGCGTAGGCCACCAGCTCCTTGCCGCTCAGGCCTGGACTGTGACCGTCGACCACCGAGCCTTCGAACGCCCGGAGCTTCTCCAGGACGTCGGGGTCGCCATGGACCACTCCCGGAAAGTTCATTACCTCGGCCAGCCCCAGCACCCACGGATCGGCCCGGAACGGCGCCAGGTCGTGGCTCTTCAGAACCGCGCCGCTGGTCTCCATCGTCGTCGCCGGGACGCACGACGAGGCCATCACGTACATGCTCAACGGCCCGCGCTTGGCGTTGTCGAACATGAAGCGGATGCCGTCGAGCCCGAGCACGTTGGCGATCTCGTGGGGATCGGTGACCACGGTAGTGGTGCCCCTCGGCACCACCGCCCGCGCGAACTCGGCTGGCGGCACCAGGCTGCTCTCGACGTGGACGTGGGCGTCGATGAACCCGGGAGCGACGAAGGCTCCGTCCAGATCGATCACCTCCTTGGCCTCGTACGAGCCGATTCCGACGATGCGCGAGTGGACGATGGCGACGTCGGTCGGGATCACCTCGGCACTGTGGACGTTGATCACCCGGCCGTTGCGGAGGAGCAGCTCCGCCGGCTGGTCGCCGCGGGCGTAGCTCAGGAGATCGGTGAGATTCACCACGCCAGGATATCGCAGGGGCCCGGCTCGGCGTGGTTGACAATCGATCGCACGCTGTAGTCCGATGAGGCGATGGCATGGATCAAGACGATCGCCCCGGAAGAGGCCGAGGGCCTGCTCAGACGGCTCTACGACGCCGCGGTACGGCGCGCCGGCAAGGTCTTCAACATCCTGCGGATGCAGAGCCTGCGGCCACGCGTGCTGCGCGCGTCGACCCAGCTCTACATGGAGGTGATGTTCTCGGAAGAGAACGGCCTGACGCGGGCGCAGCGCGAGATGATCGCGACGGTCGTCTCGCGCTGCAACAAGTGCTACTACTGAACGACGGCGCACGCCGAGGACCTCCGGGTAGAGGTCCAGGATCTGGAGGGTGGGGACGCGCTGGCCGCGGCCGTGGCCAACGACTACCGGAGAGCGGAGCTGCCCGCGGCCGACCGGGGGATGCTCGATTTCTGCACCAAGCTGACCCTGACGCCGGCGGCGCTGGAGGAGGACGACGTGCGGCGTCTACGGGAGCTCGGATTCGACGACGGGGCGATTCACGACATCGTGCAGGTGACCGCTCTGTTCAACTACTACGATCGGCTCGCGGATGGGATGGGCATCGACCCGGAGCCCGAGTGGGCGCCGCGACCGGTGGATTGGTGAGCAGCGACCGCGCGCGATATCATTGGCGGGCGGAGTCCGGAGAGAGATGAGCGACGATAGGGTTACCCTGCGCTTCGACAGCTTCCGTGCCTTCTTGGAGCAGTGTTCCGAGCGGATCTCCGAGGAGGGCATCTTCCTGGCGACCGACGCGATCCGCCCGGTTGGCTCCACGGTCGAGTTCGATCTCGGCATCGACTCCGAGTTCCCGCTCCTGCGAGGGAGCGGCGAGGTGGTCTGGGTGGTCGAGCCGGACGGTGAAGAGACCACCCCGGGTATGGCGGTCCGCTACGCGCAGACCGACGACGCGACCGCCACGCTGGCCCGCAAGATCGCGGCGCGCTGCCGCGCGGAGACCGGCGCGGTCTTCGACCTGAGCCAGGCGGCCATTCCGGCACCGGTGGTCGCGACCGAAGAGATCGAGACGCCGGTCGTCGTCGAGGAAGTTCCGGACGAGGCTGCGGACGAAGCCCTGACGGTGCCCGACGAGGTAGAGGCCGAGATCGAGGCGACGGTCGGCCATGGTGCCCCGGCGCTCGCCGCCGAGGCGGCGGAATCGGTCGCCGAGCCGGCGCCCGCGGTCGTGTCCGAGGCGCGTATCCAGGAGATCAGCAGGGCGGCCGAGGCGAGCAGCGGCGGCGGTCGGCGTGGTACCTGGGCCGTCCTCGCACTGGTGGCGGTTCTCGCTGGTGTCGCCTACTGGCAGCGCGATCTCCTGCGCGGGTGGATGGGAGGCTCGAGCGATCGGGCGGCCGCGCCGGTCGAGCGGCCGTTGCCGCGGGCGACCGAGCCGGAGCCGCTCGAGCCGGCCGAGCCGATGGTTCAGGAAGCGAGTGAGGTCGAGGCGGTGGAGCCCGAGGAGGCGGCTCCCGCCGAGCCGACACCTGCCGGACCGTTGACCCGGATCGAAGAGATCCGCTGGGAGACCACCGGCGACGGAACGCTTCTCCAACTGCTGGCCGACGGGACCTTTGCCCGCGGCAGCTACCGTATCGAGCGGTTAGAGGATCCGCCGCGGCTGCTGCTCAGGATCTCCGGAGTGACGGCGCCACTCGCCACGCCGACCCTGGCGGTGGGGAGTGAAGAGGTGGTCGGCGTCCGCACGGCACTCCACGGCACCGCCCCTTCGACGTCGCTGCACGTGGTCGTGGACCTGGCGGACCCGACGGCCCAGGCCGCCGACGCCGAGGTGGTGGGGGCGACGCTTCAGCTGCGGATCTCTTCGGCGGCCATTTCGCCGTAGACCGACTCGGCCGCCGCGGTGGCGGCGCCGCCGGCCGCGGACCCGATCAGCTCCTCGAGGGCACCCAGGAGTGTCAGGACGCTCGTCCGGCGACAGCTCTCGCCCATCAGACCGATTCGCCAGATCCGGCCGGCGAGATTGCCCAGACCGCCGCCGATCTCGATGTCGTGGTCTTCGAGAAGCCGCCGGCGGAGCTCGGCGTCCTCGACGTCCGGGGGCAGGTAGATCGAGTTGAGCATCGGCAGCCGATGCCCCTCCTGGGCGAACGGTCGGCAGCCGAGGGCGCTCAGCCCGGCGACCAGCGCTGTGCTGTTGCGGGCGTGGCGCTCGAAGCGCGCGGACAGGCCCTCCTCGAGCACCAGCGCGAGCGCCTCGTGCAGGGCGTAGTTCATCGAGATCGGCGCGGTGTGATGATAGGTCCGCTGGCTCTCGGCCCAGTAGTCACGCAGCATCGAGACGTCCAGGTACCAGCTCGGTACCTTGCCGCGCCGCTCACCCATTCGCTCGACCGCGCGATCACTGAAGGTGATCGGCGCCAGACCGGGCGGACAGCTGAGGCACTTCTGGGTGCCGCTGTAGCAGGCGTCGATGTGCCAGTCGTCGACGCGCAGCTCCGTGCCTGCCAGTGAGGTGACCGCGTCGACCACGAAGAGCCGGTCCTGCTCGTGGCAGAGGGCGCCGATCTCGGCGAGCGGCTGGTGCGCCCCGGTGGAGGTCTCGGCGTGGACGACTGCGACCAGCCTCGTGTTCGGATGGCTCCGGAGGGTGTCGGTGATCTCCTGCGGGTCGAATACCTCGCCCCAGGGGCGATCGATCCGACGGAGGGTGGCGCCGAGGCGCTCGACAATGTCGCACATCCGTCCGCCGAAGACACCGTTGACGCACACCAGGACCTCGTCGGTCGGCTCGACCAGGTTGACGAGGGCGGCCTCCATTCCGGCACTGCCGGTTCCGGAGACCGCGAGCGTCAGCCGATTCGTGGTCTGGAAGACCTGGCGCAGCATCACCTGGAGCTCGTCCATCACCTCCAGGAAGAGCGGGTCGAGGTGACCCATGAGCGGTCGCGCCAACGCTTCGTAGACGCGCGGGTGGACACTCGAAGGCCCGGGGCCGAGCAGCAGCCGGCGACGGACTCGGAGGGATGGCGGCATCGTGCTCATCGGCGATTCTCCTGCATGGCATCGAACATCTGATCGGTAGCGGCCGGGCGCCGGCTCCAGTAGCTGACCAGAACGGTGACCGCCAGCGACAGGCCGAACGCGGGGATCAGCTCGTAGACCAGGCCGCTCAGGGCCGGCGCGCTCTTCCACACCAGCGTCACCAGGGTACCGGTGATCATCCCGGCGGCAACCCCCGCGCGGGTGGTCCGTCGCCAGAAGAGCGCCAGGACCGTGGTCGGGCCGAGTGCCGCCCCCAGACCGGCCCAGGCGAACAGCACCAGCCAGAAGACCAGCTCGCTCGCCCACAGGCCGAGCGCGAGTGCGAGGCCGACGAGCACCACGATCACCAGGCGGCTGTAGAGCACCAGGCGCCGCTGGTCGAGCTCGCGGCCGCGGCGGAGGACCTTTTCGTAGAGGTCGCGAACCACGCTCGACGCGGCCACCAGGAGCTGCGAATCGGCGGTCGACATGATCGCCGCGAAGATCGAAGCGATTACCAGGCCGAAGAGGACCGGATGCAGATGCTGCTGGGCGAGCGTCGGGTAGAGATTCTCGACGTCGCCCGACGGCAGGAGCTCCGCGGTTGGAAAGTAGACCCGGCCGGCGAGCCCGATGAAGATCGCTCCCCAGGCCATGACCACGTTCCAGAGCGTGCCGACCACCGCCGAGTAGCGCAGCTGTGCGGGATCGGCGATCGACATGTAGCGCACCAGGATGTGCGGGTTGCCGGGCGAGCCGAGGCCGATCCCGAGGAAGCCGATGAAGGCACCCAGACCGATGGCGGAGGGATCGATCAGGGTCGGATCGAGCTGCCGGAGCTCGTCGACGATCGGTCCGAGCCCGCCGGCGCTGGCGATCGCGAGGGTCGGCAGGAGCACCAGAGCGACGATCATGAAGATGCCCTGGATCGTGTCGGTGAGGCTGACCGCCAGAAAGCCGCCCAGGACGGTGTAGGCGAGGACGATCGCGGCGGTGATCAGCACGCCCTCCGTCGCTCCGAGGTCGAACGCGGCGCCGAAGGCCTTGCCGCCGGCCACGAACTGAGCCGCGACGTAGGCGACCATGAAGATCAAGATGATGAGCACCGACAGGAGACGGAGCGCGCCGCTCCGGTCCTCGAAGCGGGCGGCGAGGAAGTCGGGTACCGTGATGCAGTCGTAGCGCTCACTGAAGCGGCGTAGCCGTTGGGCGTAGAAGACGAACAGAAAGAGCTCGGCGACGATGTAGCCGGTTACCGCCCAGACCGCGGAGACGCCGCGTGTATAGGCCATGCCGGTCACACCCAGCAGCAGCCAGGCGCTGCGCCCGGAGACCACCGCCGACAGGGCGACCACGAACCGGTTCATGCTGCGCCCGCCGACGAAGAAGGCGCCGATCCCCGCGGACGAGAAGCGGCTGGAGTAGACGCCGATGCCGACTACCAGGAGCAGGTAGCCGATGAACGAGGCCAGGACGGCGCTACCGGTGCCGGTGGTCTCCGGCATCAGCCGGCCCGGCGCCGATCGAGGTAGACCACGCCGAGCGCCAGCGCCAGGATGGCCGCGGGGAGCAGGAACATGGCGGCGTAGAATGACATGCGAGCGGCTCTGGCCCGGGCGCCCTGGGGCCCGGCCGAGGGGAGTCTAGCTCGCGCCCGCGCACTGCCGAAAACGCCGGGACATCGTTAGAATAGCCGCCGCAATGGAGTCGCGCCCAGGCGCGACGGGAGGAGTCAACGTGCCGTATAGCGAAATGATGGTTGCACCGATGCGCGCCGAGCTGTCGAGCATCGGGTTCGAGGAGCTCCGGACCGCCGAGGACGTGGAGCGTTTCATGGAGAACAGGGAGGGCACGGCGCTGCTGGTCCTCAACTCGGTGTGCGGTTGCGCCGCGGGCCAGGCCCGGCCCGGCGTGCGCCAGGCGCTCGAAGGACCGGTCAAACCCGATCGCCTGGGGACGGTCTTCGCCGGCCAGGACGTCGAGGCGACGGCGCAGGCGCGCAGCTACTTCGCCGACATTCCACCGAGTAGCCCGTCGATGGCGCTGCTCAAGGACGGCGAGGTCGTCTACTTCGTGCCGCGGCACCGGATCGAGAGCCGCTCGGCAGAGGACGTCGCGGCCGACCTGACCGGCGCCTTCCAGCGTTACTTCGGCGCGCCGGCGCCCGCCTGAGCCCGCTCATGAGCCCGGACTGGCATCCCGAGCGGCACGAGCTGCACGGCATCACGGTCGTGGTCGATACGAGTGGACCGGAGATCTTCGTCGGCCGCTGCGACGACCTCGACGACCATCAGGTGATCCTGCTCGACGTGGACGTCCATGAGGACGGCGACGACGGCCGCTCCAAGGAGGAGTACGTCGAGCGGGCCGCCCGCTTCGGCGTCTGGAAGAAGTTCGATCGGCTGGTGGTGCCGCGCTCTCGAGTGGTGTCGGTGCGCCGCCTGGGGGAGCTGTGATGTGGGTCGGCGTTGGCGCGACGGTCTGTGCGCTCTCGGTTCTGGCAGGAGCCTTCGGAGCGCATGGGCTGAAGGCACGGCTCGATCCGGCCTCTCTGGAGCTCTGGGAGACCGCGGCGCGCTACTTCATGTATTCGGGCTTCGGTCTGATCGCGGTCGGGCTCGCGGGGGCGGCGATGGAGAAGCCGGTCGGTCCGGCCGGCTGGTCACTGCTCGCCGGCGGCGTGATCTTCTCGGGGACGGTGGCGATCCTCGCCCTCGGAGGTCCGCGCTGGCTCGGCGCGGTCACCCCGATCGGCGGCGTACTGATGATTGTCGGCTTCGTGCTGCTGGCCTGGCAGGCGCTCCGATGAAAGAAGGGATAGACACCTGATTCACAGTCCGGTGCTGTCTCTTTTCTTATCGGATACGATCCGGCCCAAGGGGAGGAACTGAAGATATGGCCAACGGAATCGCGCGGATTCCGGTTCCAGCGAACGAGCCGCTGCGCTCCTACGCACCTGGCTCCGCGGACAAGCAGTCCCTCAAACTGAGGCTCGACCAGATGCTCGCCGAGCAGGTGGAGATCCCGCTGATCATCGGTGGCGAGGAAGTGCGCTCGGGCAAGACCGGACGCGCCGTCTGTCCGCACGAGCATGGCCACGTCCTCGGCACCTATCACCAGGCGGGCGCGGACGAGGTGGCCCAGGCGATCGCAGCCTCGCAGGCGGCGTGGCTGGAATGGTCGGAGATGCCGTGGGAGGCGCGGGCCGCGGTGTTGCTCAAGGCTGCGGACCTACTCTCCGGGCCGTGGCGCGATACCCTCAATGCGGCGACCATGCTCAACCAGTCGAAGACCGCCTACCAGGCGGAGATCGATTCTGCGGCCGAGCTGATCGACTTCTGGCGGTTCAACGCCTACTACCTGCAGGAGATCTACGAAGGACAGCCCGCCTCGTCGGCGGGCGTCTGGAACCGCTCCGAGTACCGGCCGCTCGAGGGCTTCGTCTTCGCCGTGACGCCGTTCAACTTCACGGCGATCGGCGGCAATCTACCGACCGCGCCGGCGCTGATGGGCAACACCGTGCTCTGGAAGCCCGCGTCGACCGCGGTGCTGTCGGGCTACTACGTGATGCGTCTGCTCGAGGAGGCGGGCCTGCCGCCGGGCGTGATCAACTTCGTACCGGGAAGCGGCAGCCAGGTGGGGAACCCGGTCGTCGCCAGCGAGCATCTCGCTGGCATCCACTTCACCGGCTCGACCGGCGTCTTCCAGGGGATGTGGAAGCAGATCGGCGAGAACATTGCGAGCTACAGAAGCTATCCGCGCATCGTCGGCGAGACCGGCGGCAAGGACTTCGTGTTCGCCCATCCGAGTGCCGATGTGCCAGCCCTGGTGACGGCGCTGGTACGGGGCGCCTTCGAGTACCAGGGGCAGAAGTGCTCGGCGGCGTCGCGAGCCTACATTCCGTCTTCCCTCTGGGACGAGGTACGTGCCCTCCTGGCCGGCCAGGTCGAGTCGATCTCGATGGGACCGCCAACGGACTTCCGGAACTTCATGGCGGCGGTGATCGACGAGAGCTCGTTCGACAACATCATGGGCTACGTCGCCGAGGCGCGCGATTCGGATCAGATGGAGATCGTGGTCGGCGGTGACGGGGACAAGTCGGTCGGCTATTTCGTCGAGCCGACGGTGGTGTTGACCCGCGATCCGAAGGCCAGGCTGATCTGCGAGGAGATCTTCGGCCCGGTCCTGACGGTCTACGTCTACGACGACGCCGACCTCGAGCAGGCGCTCGAGCTGTGCGACACCGGGAGCCCGTACGCCCTGACCGGAGCGATCTTCGCCCGCGACCGGCGTGTGATCGAGCGCTTGAGCGCCGCGCTCCGGCATACCGCCGGCAACTTCTACATCAACGACAAGCCGACCGGGGCGGTGGTGGGCCAGCAGCCGTTCGGTGGTGGCCGTGCGTCGGGCACCAACGACAAGGCGGGCTCGGCGCTCAACCTCCTCCGGTGGACCTCGCAGCGGACGGTCAAGGAGACTTTCGTTTCGCCGACCGACTACGGCTATCCGCACATGGGCGAGGAGTAGGCTCGGCCCTCCGTGGAGATCAAGACCCACGAGGCGATCCGACCCGAGCTCTGCGGTGTGGTCAGGGAGCTGGGTGTCGGGTATGCGCGGGTGGAGCTGACACCGGGCGCAGAGATGAGCGCCGACGAGCGCGGCCTGGTGCATGGCGGCTTCGTATTCGGTCTGGCGGACTACGCCGCCATGTTGGCGGTCAACCATCCGAACGTCGTCCTCGGACGGGCGACCACTCGATTCCTGAAGCCGGTCCGGGTGGGTGAGCGGCTGGAGGCGGTGGCGCGGTTGGCGACGCACGAGGGTGCCCGGCACCGCGTCGACGTCGAGGTCAACCGGGACGACGTCGCGGTCTTCACCGGCGAGTTCACCTGCTACACCCCCGAGCAGCACGTCCTCGACCGGCGCCCCCACGATTGAGCGTGATGCACGGCGGCGACCGGATCGCTCGGGTCTTGCGCCGCTACGGCGTCGGCGAGCTGTTCACTCTGTGTGGCGGGCATATCTCGCCGATTCTGGTAGGCGCCAAGGCGCTCGGGCTGCGGGTCGTCGACGTCCGCCACGAGGTCGACGCCGTCTTTGCGGCCGACGCCGTCGCCCGCCTCAGCGGCCGCCCCGGGGTGGCGGCGGTCACCGCCGGGCCCGGAGTGACCAACACCATCACCGCGGTCAAGAACGCACAGATGGCGCAGTCACCGGTCCTGATCCTGGGCGGCGCCACCGGTACGATTCTCAAGGGTCGAGGCTCGCTTCAGGACATCGATCAGCTGGCTCTGATCGAGCCGCACGTGAAATGGGCGGCGGCCGCGAGCCGGGTCAAGGAGCTCGCTCCGGCCGTGGAGGAAGCGCTCGATCGCAGCCTCGCCGGGGTCCCGGGCCCGGTCTTCGTCGAGTGTCCGGTCGATCTGCTCTACGGCGAATCGACGGTCAGGGAGCTCTACGGCTCGATGGCCGGCAAGCCGGGGAGAGGGCTGGCGGGGCGCGCCGTCTCCTGGTATCTCAAGCGGCACGTCGACGGGCTCTTCCGCGGTCTGGGGCCGGCTGGCGACGAGCCCGCTGAGTCCACCCCCCACCGAGTGCCGCCTTCGGAGCCGCGCCCGTGGGAGATCGCACGGGCGGCAAAGCGGCTCGAGAAGGCGCGCCGACCGGTCCTCCTGATCGGCAGCCAGACGCTGCTGGAAGCCGCCGCGGTCCCGGAGCTGGTCGCGGCCGTCGAGCGCCTCGGCGTACCGACCTACCTGTCGGGGATGGCGCGTGGACTGCTCGGCGCCGAGCACGATCTCTGGTTTCGGCACCAGCGGGGCAGAGCGCTGAGGGAGGCCGATCTGGTGATCCTGGCTGGAGTGCCGAACGACTTCCGCCTCGGCTACGGGCGCCAGGTCCGGCGCTCGGCGGTCATGATTTCCGCCAACCGGAGCGAAGTCGACCTGACCCTGAACCGGCGCCCGACCCTCGGCGTGCTGGCCGATCCGAGCCGCTTCCTGCGCGCCCTGGCCGCGAGGGTGGCCGGAGCCGCGGACCGCTCCGCGTGGCTCGAGACCCTCCGCGGCCGGCAGCAGGAACGGGAGGCCCAGATCTCCGAGCAGGCGGAAGCCGCGACCGACTTCGTCAACCCGCTCGAGCTCTGCCGGGAGATCGACTCGGTGCTGCCGGACGACAGCGTCCTGGTCGCCGACGGCGGCGACTTCGTGGCTACCGCGTCGTACATCTTGCGGCCGCGGCGCCCTCTCTCGTGGCTCGACCCCGGGGTGTTCGGCACCCTGGGCGTCGGCGGCGGCTTCGCCCTCGGTGCCAGGCTCTCGCGTCCGGACGCCGAGGTCTGGATCCTCTACGGCGACGGCTCGGCCGCCTACAGCCTGGCCGAGTTCGATACCTACGTCCGGCACCGGATGCCGGTCATCGCCGTGGTCGGGAACGACGCCAGCTGGGCCCAGATCGCCCGCGACCAGGTCGAGATTCTGGGAGACGATGTCGGTACCGTGCTGCGGCGCACCGACTACCACCGGGTAGCGGAGGGCTACGGCGGCAAGGGCTTCCTGCTCGAGCGCCCGGGCGAGATCCGGGAGACGCTCGAGCGGGCTCAGCGCGCGGCCGCCGAAGGTCACCCGGTGTTGATCAACGCCCTGATCGGCAAGACCGACTTCCGTAAGGGCTCCATCTCGATGTGAGCCGTGGAGGAAAGATGGGTTTCAGAACCTGCCTGATGGCGCTCGCCGTGGCACTCGCCGGTAGCGCGGCGTACGGCGCCGACCACACGTTCACCGCCCGAGACCTGGTCACCATGGAGCGTCTGTCCGATCCTCAGCCGTCGCCGGACGGCTCGACGATCGCCTTCGTCCGCCGGAGCACCGACATGGAGGCGGACAAGGGCCGTACGGACCTCTGGCTGGTCGGCGCGGACGGCAGCGCCATGCGGCGGCTGACCGAGGACCCGGCCAGCGACTCCAGTCCACGCTGGTCGACCGACGGGCGGCACCTCTACTTCCTGTCGAGTCGCTCCGGCTCGAGCCAGATCTGGCGGCTCGATCCTGCCCAGGGTGAGCCCGAGCAGGTTTCGAACCTGCCGCTCGACGTCGCCAACCTGATCGTCGGGCCCCGCGGTGCCCAGCTGGCGTTCACCCTCGAGGTCTTTCCGGACTGTGGGGATCTGGCCTGCACGGCGAACCGCCTCGCGGCGCGCGAGGAGGGACCGGTGACCGGACAGATCTACGACCGGATGTTCGTGCGCCACTGGGATACGGTCGAGGACGGCCGGCGCTCCCATCTGTTCGTGATGCCGGCTGGCGGCGGTGACGTCCGCGAGCTCACGCCCGGACTCGACGCCGACGTCCCGTCGGTGCCGTTCGGCGGCGCCGAGGAGATCGCCTTCACGCCGGACGGCAAGGGCCTAGTCTTCACCGCCCGGGACGTGGGTGCCGGCGAGCCGTGGTCGACCGACTTCGATCTCTACCAGGTGCCGGTGGAGGGCTCGGCCGCTCCCACCTGCCTGACCACGGCGAACGAGGCGTGGGACACCCAGCCGGTCTTCTCGCCGGACGGCAAGATCCTCGCGTATCTGGCGATGACGCGCCCCGGCTTCGAGTCGGACCGCTTCCGGATCCGCCTGCGCGACTGGCCGTCCGGAGATACCAGGACGCTGGCCAAGGGCTGGGACCGCTCGCCCGGGTCGATGTCGTTCTCGCCGGACGGCGGCACGCTCTACGTCACCGCCGCCGACGTCGGCGAAGTCGGCCTGTTCGCGATCGACGTGGCGAGCGGCGAGGTGACCAAGCTGGTCGGCGGCGGCCACGTGCGCTCGCCTGCCCGCGCCGGGGAGCGCCTGATCTACGGTCTCGACCACCTCAAGTCGCCAGTCGAGCTCTACTCCGCGGCGCTCGACGGCAGCGACGTCCGCAAGCTCACCGACGTCAACGGCGAGCGGCTGGCCGAGCTCAGCCTGGGCGACTTCGAGCAGTTCTCGTTCGCCGGCTGGAACGGCGAGACCGTTCACGGCTATCTGATCCAGCCCGTGGACTTCGATCCGGCGAAGAGCTATCCACTGGCTTTCTTGATTCACGGCGGGCCGCAGGGCTCGTTCGACAACGACTTCCACTACCGCTGGAATCCACAGATCTACTCCGGCGCCGGCTACGCCGTGGTGATGATCGACTTTCATGGCTCGACCGGCTACGGCCAGGCGTTCACCGATTCGATCAGCGGCGACTGGGGCGGTAAGCCGCTCGAGGACCTGCAAAAGGGATTGGCGGCAGCCCTCGAGCGCTACCCGTGGATCGCTGGCGACCGGGCGTGCGCCCTCGGCGCTTCGTACGGGGGCTACATGGTCAACTGGATCGCCGGTCGATGGCCCGACCGCTTCCGCTGTCTGGTCAATCACGACGGCGTCTTCGACAACCGGATGATGTACTTCGCGACCGAAGAGCTCTGGTTCCCGGAATGGGAGCACGGCGGTCCCTACTGGGAGAGTCCCGACGGCCACGAGAAGCACAACCCGGCGCGCTTCGTCGATCGCTGGCAGACGCCGATGTTGGTCATCCACGGCGCGCTCGACTTTCGGGTTCCGGAAACCCAGGGACTGGCCGCCTTCACCGCTCTGCAACGCCGGGGAATCCCGAGCCGCTTGCTCTACTTCCCCAACGAGAACCACTGGGTCTTGCGCCCGGCCAACAGCATCTTCTGGCACCAGACGGTGCTCGACTGGCTCGACCGGTGGACAGGAGACCAGGAATGAGAGACGTCAGCCTGCTGGTCATAGTACTGGCCACCCTTGTCGGCTGCGCCGAGCCACCGCCGGCCGAGCGAGCGCCGGGACCGCCGATCGACCTGGTCAACTACGAGTTGGTCGATCTCTCGCATGCCTACGATTCCGACACCGTCTACTGGCCGACCTCGCCGTCCGAGTTCGAGCTCAGCGAGCTCGCCTACGGCGAGACCGAGGCCGGCTACTTCTACGCCGCCAACGCGTTCTCGACGCCCGAGCACGGCGGTACCCATCTCGACGCCCCGATTCACTTCGCGGCGGAGCGCTGGACCGCCGACGAGATTCCCCTCGACACGCTGGTCGGACCGGCCGTGGTCATCGACGTCTCTGCCCAGGCCGCCGAGGACGCCGACTACCGGCTGAGGCGCGAGGACGTCGCGGCGTGGGAAACGCTACTGGGTGAAGTGCCGGCGGGAGCGATCGTCCTGCTCCGGACCGGCTGGGCCGAGCGTTGGCCCGATCGGGCGGGCTACCTGGGCGACGACACGCCAGGCGACGCCTCGAACCTGCACTTCCCGGCCTACGGCGAGCAGGCGGCGCGCCACCTGGTGGAGACGCGCCGGGTAGCGGTGCTCGGGGTCGATACCGCGAGCATCGACCACGGCCCGTCCACCGACTTCATCGTCCACCGGATCGCCAACGAAGCGAACGTGTCGGGTCTGGAGAACGTCGCCAACCTCGATCGCTTGCCGGCGACCGGCGCCTGGGTCATTGCCCTGCCGATGAAGATCGCCGGCGGGTCGGGCGGACCGGTGCGCATCGCGGCGCTCGTGCCTCGACCGAGCGCGAGCCCGTGATCTCGACCATCGTCCCGACGTTCGATCGCGCGGCGCTACTGCGGCGGGCTCTGAGCTCCGTCCAGAGCCAGAGCCTGCGGTCGGACGAGGTGATCGTGGTCGACGACGGGTCGAGTGACGGCACGCGGGAGCTGGTCGCGTCGGAGTTCCCGACCGTGCGCTACCTCTTCCAGGACAACCTCGGGGTGAGCGCCGCCCGCAACCGCGGTGCGCGGGCCGCGGCGGGGGAGTGGCTGGCGTTTCTGGACTCCGACGACGAGTGGCTGCCGCCCAAGCTCGAGCGGCAGCTCCAGGCGCTGGCGGCCGAGCCCGAGGCGCGGATCTGTCACACGGACGAGATCTGGATCCGCGACGGGCGGCGGGTCAATCAGGGTAGGCGCCACGCCAAGCCGAGCGGCTGGGTCTTCCGGAGGTGTTTGCCGCTGTGCGCGATCTCGCCCTCCGCGGTCGTCATCCATCGCTCGCTGTTCGAGGCGTTGGGCGGCTTCGACGAAACACTGCCGGCGTGCGAAGACTACGATCTCTGGCTGCGGCTGAGCGCGGGCCACCCGGTGCTGCTGGTCGACGAGCCCCTGGTCGTCAAGTACGGCGGCCACGACGACCAGCTGTCGCGCACGGTCTGGGGGCTCGATCGCTTCCGGGTCCGGGCTCTGGAGAAGATCCTCGCGTCCGGCCGGCTCGGAGCGGGAGATCGGCGGGCCGCCCTCGAGACGGCAGTCGCGAAGAGCAGAGTCTTCGCCGCCGGCGCCGCCAAGCGCGGCAGAGGAGCCGAGGCGGCGGAGTACCGGCGTCGCGCGCAGGGGTGGGCCGCCGAGCTCGAGCACGAGTCGGCTGTGGGGTCGCCTTGACCACGATCGTCGTCGCTCTCGCCGCCGAGGCGCGCCCGATCGTACGGCACTTCGGCCTCCGACCGACGGCCAGCCAGCCGTTCCGGGTCTACCAGGGCGAAGCCGTGCGGCTGATCGTCTCCGGCGTCGGGTCGGCGGCTTCGGCGGCCGCGGTCGACCACCTGGGTGGGGGCCGAGGCCGGCGACCCCGAGCCTGGATCAACGTCGGCATCGCCGGCCACCGCGATGCGGCGCTCGGCGGGCTACGGCTCGCCAGCAGGATCGTCGACCGGAAGAGCGGCCGGGCGTGGTATCCGCCCGCGGTCTTCGACCCGCCCTGTGCCGGCGCCCAGGTCACGACCGTGGACGACGTTGAGCGGGAGCTCACGGGCGACTTCCTCTACGAGATGGAGGCCGCGGGCTTCTATCCGGCGGCGCTCCGGTTCGCCACCGCCGAGCTGGTCCAGGTGCTCAAAGTGGTCTCCGACAATCGTGTCGAACGGGCCGAGCGCCTGACGGCGGCCAGGGTCGGGGAGCTGATCGCGCAGGGCCTGCCGGTGGTCGAGAAGGTCGTCCGAGAGCTGACTGCGATCGCCACGGCTCTCGGCGAGCGCGTCGGCTCGCCGGAGCGGTTGAACGAGTACGTCGGACGCTGGCACTTCACGGTCACCCAGGAGCGCCAGCTCGAGCGCCTGTTGCGGCGCCTCGGAGCGCTGGGGCGCCGGATCGAGCCGACGTTCTTCGACGACGCGACTTCGGCGGCGGCGGTCCTCGGCGGGCTCCGACAGCTGATATGACCCGCGCGATCCGGCGGATCTACGTCGAGGACGAGGTGGCCGGGCACCCACGGACCGCCGCCATTCTCGGCCGCTTTCCGAACGCCGAGGTCGTCCGGTGCGGCCGCTACGGTGAGGTGTTCAATCCGAGGGCGCAGGACTTCCGCCTGCAGAAGCGGCGGCCGGCACTGATCCTCGCTCGCAAGCACCGCGGCCAGGTGCTCGAAACGCCACCCGGGTATGGCATCGGCGGCGAGCGCAACTACTACTTCTCGCACATGCTGAACTGCATCTACGACTGCCGCTACTGCTTCCTGCAGGGGATGCTCCGCTCGGCGAACTACGTCCTGTTCGTCAACTACGAGGACTTCCAGCGCCAGATCGACGAGACCGTGGAACGGGTGGGGGAGAGCTGGTTCTTCTCCGGATACGACTGCGACAGTCTGGCGTTCGAGCCGATCACCGGCTTCGTAGAGAGCTTCCTGCCGTTCTTCGCCGAGCGGCCGCAAGCCTGGCTGGAGCTCCGCACCAAGAGCGTCCAGGCCGCGGCGCTCCGCGAGCGCGAGCCGCTGGCCAACTGTGTCGTCGCCTTCAGCTTCACCCCGGAGGCGATGCACGAGCAGTTCGAGTGGGGAGTGCCCTCGGTCCGCAGGCGGATCGAGGTCGTGGCCGATCTCCAGCGCCGGGGCTGGAAGATCGGCCTGCGGTTCGATCCGCTGCTCTACCGGGAGTCGTATCGCTCGGACTACGCCGATCTGTTCGCGGCGGTCTTCGACGCCCTGGATCCTGCCCGGCTGCACTCGATCAGTCTCGGCGTCTTCCGGTTGCCGAAGAGCTACTTCGAGCGGGTGTATCGCCTCTATCCCGAGGAGCCGCTCTTTGCCGGCCCGCAGGCCGAGTCGGGCGGCATGATCTCGCTGCCGCACGAGATGGAGAGCGAGCTCCTCGGCTACTGCCGGGAGCAGCTCGGTCGCTGGATCCCCGAGGAGATCTCGCACCTCTGCTCGGTGCCGGAGGCGGAGACACGGTGAAGAGCGAGCAGCGGAGTAGCCTGCAGCCCAGGCTGTGGCTGGTCGGCACCGCGGTGGTCGTCGGAGTCGGTATCGGGCTGCTGGCCGGCTACGACCTGCCTGACGACCCGATTCGACCTCGGATCAGCCCCGAGCTCTTCGCTCTCGTCTCGCTGGTGCAGGCGTACGTCGCCTGGGTGTTGCTGCGCGCGGGCGACAACCCCAAGGACTCCCTGCTGGCGGAGATGATGATGGACCATGCGAGCAGCCGGGGCATGGTCATCGAGCCGAAACCGCTCCTCTGGATGTTCGCGTTCGTCCTGTTCGTGCTGGCGTCGATCTTCTTCACCATCGGTCTCGACGGACCGTTCGGCGAGCCGGGCGGCCTGCTCAGTAACCGGTGAGCTCGACGTAGCCGCGCCCGGTGATCGGCTCTCCGCCGCTGGTGCCGCTCACCGCCACCGCTCCCTCCCAGTAGCGGAAGGTGTGGCGCAGCTCCTGGTCGACTACCAGCGGCGTGATCTCGAGCTCCAATCCTGCAGTCGGTACGCTCAACGTCCAGCCGGAGGGATAGCGCGCACCGCTCTCCGGGCTGGTCCATGAGCCGGTCGGCTCGAGACGCCACCGGCTCGGCTCGACGGATCGGGAGGATCCGTCCGGCTCGACCAGCGTCCCGGCGCTGTTCGGATCGGCGCTGCCGTCCTCGCGCCGGATGACGTAGACCATCAGCTCGTGCCGGTCGTCGAGTTGGAGGGAGAACCAGTCCCATCCGATCTGCCCCGCTTCGAGAACGCTGGTGCTCCACTCGCGGTCCAGCCAGCTCTCGCCGGAGACCTCGAAACTCTCGCCGCTGATCGACACCCGGCCCGCGGTCGGCATCCGCGTCTGCGAGTAGTAGTACGAAGCGTTCCCAAGGCCGGCACCTTTTTGGCTCAGCCCGGCGTCGCCCTGCAGCACCGGCGGCTTACCGCTGCCGACCTCCAGGTCGATCTCGGTATCGCCTGCTTGCGCCTGGAGACGAACGCTCCCTGCGGGCTCCCCCAGGGCGGACCAGTCCTCGACCCAGATCCGGAACGGTTCGGTCTGCGCGCCGGCCAGACCGAGCGCACGCCGTGCGAAGCGCTCGTGCGAGACGAAGCGCTGGCGGTCGACGTCGGTGACGGTGAAGTGCGCCATGAAGACCTGATCCGCGCCCCAGGCGGAGCTCCTCTCTGCCGGAGTCGCCGTCAGCGAGCTCCTGAAGAAGGTCAGCTGGTATCCGAAGCGGCGGCCCGTCGGGTCGGCCAGGTTACCGGTGTAGTACCACCACTCGGTGCGGTAGCCGTCGTGCGGCCCGTGGTCGGCCGGGAAATGGAACTCCCGACCGCCGGTCGCGCGCTCGAAGCCGGCGGTGTCGGCCGGACCGAGCAGCTCGGCAACGGCCAGGGTGCTCGGCGGCGGCGCCTCGACTCGCGATCCACAGGCGATGAGCGCGGCCAGGGCCACGGCGCCGAGTCCGGCCTGGGCGAGTCTGGTCATTCCGATCGAAGGGCCTCCGCCGGTGGGGTCTGCGACATCCTGTAGGCGGGATAGACGCCGGCAATCAGCGCCGCTCCGACCGCGACGCCGACCGCCGCCAGCAACGGCTCCGGGCTGAGCTGCATCTCGAGGGTCCAGCCGAACGATCTCCGGTTGATGACGTAGATCATCACCGCGGCGGTCGTGATGCCGACCGGGAGCGCCAGCAGGCCGGCGGTCAGCCCCATCAACCCGGTCTGGGAGGTCACCAGGCGCCAGAGCTGGCCGGGCGTGAGGCCCTGGGCTCGGAGGACGCCGAGCTCCCGGGAGCGCTCCAGCTGGAGTGCCATGAATGCACTCAGGACGCCGACGAACGCGACCAGGGTCGCCAGCAGGCGGAGCGTTCCGGTGATGACGAACGTGCGGTCGAAGACTCGCAGCGAGTCGTCGCGAATCGCCTGATTGGAACGCATCAGCAGCCGCCGCTCGCCGCCGGCCGCGCGGATCGCTTCCTCGAGGACGGCGACGTCGGTGCCGGGAAGCGCGCGGATGGAGATCGCGGTGACCGACTGATCGCCCCAGAGGTCGACGTACGCTCGGCGCGAGATCGTCACCGCGCCCAGCTCCGACGCGTAATCGAAATAGACCCCGAGCACCGGCCAGGTGCGCCGGCCGGCAGGGGTCTCGAAGGCGATCTCCGATCCCCGGGTCACGCCGGTGCGAGAGGCGTACGGCTCGGAGACGATCGCCGCCGCGCCACGCTCGAACGCCGGCCAGATCTCCTGCCGGTCGCCCTCCTTGAACGCGAACGAGCCGAACGAGCGAGCGTCGAGATCGACCGCGATCAGACGGGTGTCGCCGCTCGCGGTGCGGACGGTGGTCTGTCGCAGGGTGCTCATCGCTTCGACGCCGTCCAGGACGCCGAGCCGCTCGACGAACTCCGCGTCGAACCCGGGGCGCACTCCGTCCAGGGAGCCGGTGGGAGCCGACCCGGCGGAGAGGTAGAGGTCCGCGGGTAGCGAGTACTCGAGCCAGCCCTCGACGGTCGTTCGGAAGCTCCGCACCATCACGTCGACGCCGACGATGACCGAAACCGCGATCATCAGCGCGCTGATCGCCACGGCGGTACGGCTCAGCGCGGCCACGACGCCCCGCCCACCGATCCGGCCGAGCTGTCCGAAGAGCAGACCGGCGACCGGTGTCAGGATAGCGATCAGGAGCATCGTCGCTGCCGGGGTGAGCAGCGCGAAGCCGAGCAGCAGCAGGAAGAGCCCGGCGAAGCTGGCCGGTAGACCGGAGGACGGCAGCAGGAGGAGGACGGCGCCGACCGCGAGCAGGGCGAGACCGGCGGCGCTCGCCCTGGGCACCGCCCGGTGGGTCCGGCTCTCGAGCTCGGCGCGATCGAGTGCCGACCGGGGCGAGGTCGAGGTCGCTTCGACGGCCGGGGCCAGAGCGGCGATCAGAGAGGCGCCGACGGCGAGGACAGCGCCCTTGGCGAGCACGAACGGATCGAGATCGAGGCTTTGGACCGCGACCGCGAAGTAGAGGTCGTTGATGGTCCGGGTCACCTGGCCGACCAGACCGCGTCCCAGCCAGACGCCTCCGGCCAGACCGAGCGCCGCACCGACCGCGCCGATCGCGGCCGCCTCGCCCAGGATCAGGGTGAACAGCTCGCGCCGGGTGACGCCGAGGGCGCGCAGCGTGCCGAACAGCCGGCGGCGCTGCAGCACGGCGAAGGTCACGGTGTTGTAGATCAGGAAGGCTCCGCACAGCAGCGCCAGCAGGCTGAGCGCCTGGAGATTGGTGCGGAAGGCGCCGGTCATCCGCTCGCCGGTCGTGCCGGCCGAGCCGGCACGCTCGAGGGTCACGCCCGGTGGAAGCGCAGCGGCCAGCTCGCGCAGGCGCGCCTCGCCGTCGTCCGCCAGGATCAGCTCGATCCGCGACAGCCGGCCCTGGAAGTCGAGCAGCTCCTGGGCGGTCGAGATGTCGGCCACCAGGATGTCGTTTAGCGACTCCGCTCGCAGCTCGTGCGGTTCCAGGAGACCGCCGATCCGGACCCGTCGCGGCATGCCCGCCAGCTCGAGGTCGAGGGGGTCGCCCGGCCCGACGCCGAGATCGGCGCCGGTGCCCGGGGCGAGCCAGACCGTGTCCGGCGCGGTCAGGAAGCGATCGAGCTCGACCTGAGCGGTGTCCCGCTCCAGATAGGTGCGGAAGCCGGCTTCGCTGAAGGGGTCGAGCCCGAGGAGCCGCAGAGTCCGGCCCGGTCGGTCGGTCACGCCGACGTAGCCGGAGACGACCGGGGCCGACGGCCGCAGCCGATGGTCGACGCGCAGCCGTACGAAGAGCTCCTCGGGCATCCCGGCCGGGCCGGCGACCAGCCGGTGGGTCGCCTTGCCGGTGACCGCCTCGGACGAGAGCCTGAAAGCGCGCAAGGCGCTGGCATTCGCCAGGTCGATCGAGACCACGACGGCGACGCCCAGTCCGACTCCGAGCACCGCCAGCAGCGCCTGCCAGGGGTGACGGGTGAAGTGCCGGCGGCTGAGGCGACGGAGAACCGGGCTCATCGCACCGAGGCTTCGACCAGCCGGCCGTCTTCGATTCTGAGGATTCGATCGGCGACGCCGACCACCTGGCGGCTGTGGGTCGCCATGACCATCGTCTTTCCGGCCTGCCGGGTCAGCCGGTCGAGCAGCTCGAGCACTTCGAGCCCGGTCTCGAGGTCAAGGTTGCCGGTCGGCTCGTCCGCGAGGACCAGATCGGGGTCGTGGATGAGCGCCCGGGCGATCGCCACCCGTTGGCGCTCGCCGCCGGAGAGACGCTCCGGGAAGCTTTTCATCCGGCTCTCTAGGCCGACGGCTCGCAGCAGCTCGACGATCCGGTCGCGGTCGGCGTCGGCCGGCCTGCCCTTGAGCTCGATCGGCAGGAGCAGGTTCTCCTCGACCGTGAGCGTCGGGATCAGATTGAAGAACTGGAAGACGAAGCCGATCCGCCGGCGGCGAAAGAGCGTCCGCTCACGCTCCGAGAGCTCGGTCAGGGCGACGCCGTCGATGACCACCTCGCCGGCGGTCGGTATGTCGATGCCGCTCAGCAGGTTGAGCAGCGTCGACTTGCCCGAGCCGCTGCGGCCGAGCAGCACCACCAGCTCGCCGGCCTGGATGTCGGCCTCCGCGGAATCGAGGACGACGTGCTCCTCGGGCCCCTCGCGATAGGTCTTCGACAGGCCCCGGATTCGGATGAGGGCAGGCGCTTGGGGAGGGACGGTCATAGGGCTCCGGGGCGGCACCCCTAGCTTATTCGCCTCCCGTAGGCCCGGGGATGCGAAGCGCCCATACCGGCCGCCCGCTATGATGCGGAGCGATGCGGCCACGATCATTGGCCTGGGCTCTGGTGGTCACCGTTCTGGGCTCGGCGTGTGCGCCGTCGCCCCAGAGAGCCTGGTGGTCGGCGGTCGCGGAACAGTGCGGCAAGGCGTTTCGCGGGAGGATCGTGACGGCGGACGCCGCCGATCGAGAGATCGCCATGCAGCCGCTGGTGATGCACGTCCGTCGCTGCGACGACACCCGGCTGGAGATCCCGTTTCACATCGGCGACGACCGCTCGCGGACCTGGGTCCTGACCCGGACCGCTACCGGGCTCCGACTGCAGCACGACCACCGGCACGAGGACGGCAGCCCGGACGTCATGACGCTCTACGGCGGCCAGACGACCTCCGAAGGGACGGAGATGACGCAGGAGTTTCCGGCGGACGATTACTCCAAAGAGCTCTTCCTCGCCAACAATTACCGCGACTCGACCGCCAACGTCTGGACCATGGAGATCGCCGCCGGAGAGCGGTTCGCGTACAGCCTGCGCCGCCCGAGTCGTCACTTCCGGGCCGAGTTCGACCTGAGACGGCCGGTCGATCCGCCGCCTCCGCCGTGGGGCTACGAGTAGGCGACGGGTAGGATACCCAGGACGTGTCGCGCAAGTACCGGCAAAAAGGCTACCAGGACGATGACCGGGAGAGCGGGCGCGCGCGCGGTCCGCGCGGGCCCCGACCCGAGCGCCAGGGACCGCGCGGTCGCGGGCTCGGGAAGCCGACGGCGACCCGATTCAAGTGCGCGCGCTGTGGTGCACGGGTCGTGGACGTCGACGTGGCTTCAGATGCCGTCTGCGCCGACTGCGGCTCCGACCTCCACACCTGCACCAACTGCGCCTACTTCGACAGCTCGGCCCCCAACGAGTGCCGGCAGCCGGTCGAGGAGCGGATCGCCAGCAAGTCGAAACGCAACGAGTGTGGCCTCTATCAGGCCAGGACGGTGCAGGAGTTCGCCTCCGACAGTGAAGGCGGATCCCCGAGCGACGCCAGGTCGGCGTTCGACGATCTGTTCGATTTCTAGCCGGGGAAGGTCGCTCGATGCTGTTCCGAATCCTCGCCGACGTGACCGTCACCCTCCACCTGGGCTTCGTGCTCTTCGTCGTGTTCGGCGCTCTCCTGGTGATGCGCTGGCCACGGCTCGCCTGGATCCATCTGCCGGCAGCGATCTGGGGCGCCGGAATCGAGTTTCTGGCTGGCATCTGCCCGCTCACGCCGCTCGAGATCCGGCTCCGGCGGCTGGCGGGAGAGGCCGGCTACAGCGGCGGCTTCATCGAGCACTACGTGCTGCCGGTGCTCTATCCTGGCGGCCTCACTCGAGGAGTCCAGGTGACCCTCGGCGCCCTGGTCGTACTGGTGAACCTGTCGCTCTACGGCTGGATCGTGCTGCGCGGTCATTCGAGCAAGCCATAGCGGGCACCCCTGTGCTAGCCTCCGCGCCGTGAAAGAGACCGCACGTGTCGTTGTAGTGATGGGCTCGACGTCGGACTGGACGACCATGGAGCACTGTGTCGCGACGCTCGATCAGCTCGGTATCGACAGCGAGGTGCGCGCCCTCTCGGCGCATCGGACGCCCGCCGCGCTGCAAGAGTTCGTCGAGGAGGCCGACGCCCATGGCGTCGAAGTCTTCATCGCCGCCGCCGGTGGAGCGGCGCATCTGGCGGGGGTGGTCGCCGCACACACCGACCGTCCGGTGCTCGGGATACCGATCGAGTCGAAGGCACTCAAGGGGATGGACTCGCTCCTGTCGATGGTGCAAATGCCGGCCGGTGTACCGGTCGGAACGCTGGCGATCGGCAAGGCCGGGGCGATCAACGCCGCGATCCTGGCCGCCCAGATCCTCGGCGTGGCGGACGACCAGATACGGGACGCGGTCGTGCGCTACCGGGCTTCGCGCGCCGAGAAGGTCCTGCGGGACTCGAAGAGCCTGACCCGGCCGTCTTGAGCCCGATGGCGAGCTCGACCGTCGTCATCACCGGTGCCAGCCGTGGCCTCGGCCGGGCGATGGCACACGGCTTCGCGCACGCCGGCCACACGGTGCTCGGCTGCGGCCGAGACGCGGGAGATCAGGCCGAGCTCGCCGCTGCGCTCGGCGAGCCGCACGATTTCCAGGCCGTCGATGTCGCCGGCGACGACGTCAACCTCTGGGCCGAGGATCTGCTCGGTCACTACGGCGCCCCGGATCTTCTGATCAACAACGCCGGCCTGATCAACCGGGTGACCGAGCTCTGGAGAGTGCCGGCGGAGGAGTTCGACCGGCTCATGGCGGTGAACATCGGCGGTGTCTATCGGGTGCTCCGGGCCTTCCTGCCGGCCATGGTCGAGCGCGGCAGCGGGGTGGTGGTCAACTTCAGCTCGGGCTGGGGGCGCTCGACCGCCCCGGGAGTGGCGCCCTACTGCGCAACCAAGTTCGCGGTCGAGGGGATGACCCAGGCGCTGGCGCAGGAGCTGCCTGACGGGATGGCGGCGATCGCACTCAATCCCGGCATCATCAACACCGACATGCTGCAGACGGCCTGGGGCGACGGCGCCGCGGCGCATCCCACAGCCGAGGAGTGGGCGAAGAGGTCGATACCGTTCCTGTTGCGCCTCGGCCCGGCAGACAACGGCGGGTCGTTGTCGATCTAGATCTCAGCCGTCCTGCCGGTGCGCGTTCGCTGCTGCGCGGATCCGCTCCAGCATCCGCTCGGCGTTGCTGTTGGCCGGGTTGAGCTCGAGGGACCTGGCGTAGTTCTGGGCCGCCTCGTGGTAGCGGCCAGCCTCCAGTAGCGCCTCGCCCAGGCTGTCCCAGACGTTGAAGCTCTCGGGATACGCCTCGACATTGAGCTCGAAGATCCGAATCGCGTCTTCGAGCCGACCGTCCCGAAGCAGAAAGTACCCCGCTCGGTTCATGTAGCGCTCGGTCTCGGCGTAGCGATGGAAGGGATCAGCCCGGTACGCACGGTAGGCAGCGATGGCCGCCTCGATTCCACCCTCGGTGTACGCCTGGGTCAGCAGGTCATCGAAGGAGGCGCCGACCGTCGCGGGGTCGAGAGCGAGGACGGCCTCCAGCACCGGATCGCGACCAGCGGCGAAGTCGGCGGCGGCGAGATCGACCGCGATGTCGGGCGCCACCCAGGGCCGCTCGTCCATCGGCCCGCCGTCCTGCCAGTAGAGGGTCGAGATCGACACCTGTAGGCCGCTGCGAGGCAGCGTGACGGGCCGCGCATCGCCAAAGTGATTTGGCGAGGCGCCGGAAGGCTCGCCGGCGAAGACGACGTCGGTCTCGTGACTGAGCTTGGTGACCAGGTTGCCGGCAGCCGAGAACGTCGTGCGTCCGAGAAGTACATAGGTGCGACCGCGGACGTTCATCACGTCGCTCCGGATCAGACCGTGAATCAGGGCCCGGTTCAGGAAGTTGTTGCCGCCGCCGTTGAGGCGCACGTCGATTACCAGCTTCTCGTACGATCCAGACTCGGCCCTGGCGAGGAGCTCGCCGTAGAAGTCGGCGAGCGACGGCTCGCCCTCCTGATTACCGACCACGTTGACCTGTGCGTAGAGAACGCGGCCGGCGTCGGATGACAGCTCCTGGTGCCAGTAGCGGTCGCTCGGTCGGCTGAGGTAGAGCGGCACCGGTGTCTCTGCGGGTCGCATGGTCACCCACCCGGGGGGTGAGCCCAACCGGGCGGGGTCGTAGGCGGGCTTCGAGAAGAGCTCCTCCGGGTCCTCGGGCCAAGGGGCGAACGCGACCTTCTGAGGCGTGTCGGAGCCTTCGACCCCGAGCGTGACACCGTCCGGGTCGGCAAGGCCGAGTCCACGCAGTACCTCTGGCGCCGCCAGATAGAGAGCCGCGTTGAGTCGCCGGTGAAAGGCGTTGTCGGCGGCGACGATCTCGCCCACCTTGGCGACGGCGGTGTCCGCCGCGACGCCGCTGAGTGACAGGACGCGACTACCGGCCAGGTGGCCGTACGCCGGGGCCGCCGAGGTGATGTAGAGCTGGTCCTCGAACAGGTAGAAGCGGAGCGGCAGCTGGCTGCGGATGAAGCCACGCTCGAGCCGCACCCGGCTGTGCCCGTCGCCGGGGCCGAGGCGGGCCACCAAGCGGGCGAGCTCGACCAGGGTCTGGTCGGTGTCGAGCTCGGGCAGGCGGTCGTGCAGAGCACGGACCTCTGCCTGGAAATCCTGCCTGGAGATCGAATGGTAGGGACGTGGATGCTGGCGCTCGATCGCCGCGGCCAGGAACTCGAGGTCGGCCTGCCAGTCGGCCGCCGTCAGGCTCTCGGGGTCGGGTCGTTGCGGGGCGTCGGCCGCCGGCGGAACGTGCTGGGCCAGAGCGAGAACGGAGCCGAGCCCGAAGGTCAGCAGGAACAGGGCGGCCGGGCGCCTGAGTGATCGCGGCATCGGAGATCTCCCTTCGAGTGCTTTCAGAGACTAGGACTCCGCAGCTCCCGAGTTGTTACACGGCCCTGGACGGTTCCACTATCATCGGCGACATCGCCCGGTTCGGACGCCTGCAGTACAAGCCACTCGCGGAGAGCCAATGATGTCGAAGCTGATCGGTCTGATCGTCACCTGTGCGCTCCTCACGCCGTCGATCCAGGCGCAGGAGGCGCGCAAGCGGTGGGAGCGGATGAACGAGATCCGGCGGCAGAAGTTCGATCTGGTCCTGCCCGAGGTGATGCGGGAGAACGGCATCGACATGTGGATCACGATGATCCGCGAGGCCAACTACGGCACGCTCCATCCCGACTTCGGCCACGGCTACACGATGGACCACGGGTACTATGTCTTTACTGACCTGGGCGGCGACCGGATCGAGCGCGCGGTGATCGGCATCGACGGGCCGCGGCTCGAGCGGAGTGGCGCCTACGACCACTTTCTGCCCGTCGACCGGTTCAGGGCGTTCGTGACCGAGCGCGACCCGCAGCGGATCGGTCTCAACATCTCGCGCACGATCGGCCCGGCCGACCTGCTCTCGCACTCGGGCTATGAACAGATCGCCGAGACTCTCGGCGAGCCGTACGCGTCGCGGATGGTCGCTGCCGAGAGGCTGGTCTCCGACTTTCGCTCCCGGCGGGTGGCGAGCGAGCTGGCGGCATTCGCCGAGGCCGGCGAGCTTTCGCGTCGTCTGGCCGAGCGGGCCTTCTCGAACGAGGTGATCGCCCCGGGGGTGACGACGCTCGAAGACGTCGCCTGGTGGCTGATGGACCGGCTGCTGGAGCTCGGTCTCGACACCTCGTTCGGGCTGCCGTCGATCTACGTCACCGGGCCTGAAGGGATCGAGGCGCTGTCGAACGATCGGATCATCCGCCGAGGTGATCTGCTGATGATCGACTGGGGCGTCGGCTTCCTCAACTACTACACCGACATGAAGCGGATCGCCTACGTCCTCCGCGAGGGCGAGGACGGGGTTCCGGAGAGTCTGCAGCTGGCGTTCGACCGCGGTACGGAGGCCCGCGAGGTGATCACACGCACCATCCGGCCGGGAGTCACCGCCGCCGAGGCCGAAGCGGAGATCTACGCCGCGCTCGAGGCCGCGGGATTCAACCGGATCGAGTTCAACCAGCCGAGTGACGATTCGGCGGTCACCGACGTGGTGATCGGCTGCCACTCGGTCGGCAACTCCGGCCACGGTATCGGTCCGTCGATCGCCTCTTTCAATCCGACCCGGATGGGCTACACGCTCCACCCGACGAATCTGCTGTCGATCGAGCTCTTCGCCTACACCGCCAACCCCGATTGGGGCGGCAAGAAGGTACGCATCCCGCTCGAAGACGACGCGGTCGTGACCGCCCGTGGCGTCGAGTGGCTCTACCCGGCCAACGAGCGGATTCTCGTGATCAGGTAGGGGAGGGTATCCTCCCAGGTCTCGATGGCAGCTCTCGTCACCGCCGTCTGCCTGCTCGCCTACTTCGTCGGCTTTCGGTTCTACTCGAAGTACCTGTCGGAGAAGGTCTTTTCTCTCGACCCGGGCGCCCGCACCCCGGCGCACGAGCTCGAGGACGGCATCGACTACGTGCCGACCAACCGCTTCGTCCTGTTCGGCCATCACTGGGCGTCGATCACCGGGCTGTCGCCGATGCTCGGCCCGGCGGTCGCGGTCATCTGGGGCTGGGTGCCGGCGATGCTCTGGGTGGTCCTCGGAGCGCTCCTGGTCGGCTGCGTTCACGACTTCAGCGCCCTGGTGGTGTCGATGCGCGCCCGCGGTATGTCGATCGGCAAGGTCGCCGAGGGAATCATCGGCCACCGCGCCAAGACCCTCTTCCATCTGGTGATCTTCTTCGGTGTGGCACTGGCGATGGGCGTCTTCGTCTACGTCATCGCCGTCCTGTTTAGCATCTCGCCCGAATGGGATCCGCAGCAGCCGCTCGCAGATACCGCCTCGTTCCCGACCGCGGTGCTGCCGTCGGGCGCGCTGATCGCGATGGCGCTGGTGATGGGGTATCTGCTCTATCGAAGGAAGTTCCCCCTCATTCCGACCACCGCGGTCGGCTTCGCCCTGATGCTGCTCGCGGTCTGGGCTGGCGTCGAGTGGCCACTGCTCGGGCTCGAGCGCGCGGCCTGGCCGGAGATGTCCGGCTGGATCTCGATCCTGCTCGCCTACTCGTTCGTTGCCTCGGTGCTGCCGGTCTGGAGCCTGCTCCAGGCGCGCGACTTCCTCAACTCGCTGTTGCTCTATCTGGGTCTGCTTCTGGCCTACGCCGGCATCTTCCTGTCGCGACCCGAGTTCGTGGCGCCGGCGTTCCGGCCGGAGCCCGAGGGCGCGCCGGCCTTCTACCCGTTCGTCTTCATCATCATCGCCTGCGGAGCGGCGAGCGGGTTCCATTCGCTGGTCTCTTCGGGCACCACCGCGAAGCAGATCGCCAACGAGCGCGACGCCCGTTTCATCGGCTACGGCGGCATGCTCGGCGAGTCGCTGCTCGGTCTTCTGGCCGTGCTCGCATGCACCGCGGGCGTGCTCGGTGCCCAGGGCATTCCCGCCGCCGACGTCTGGAGGTCGACCTACGCCGACTGGGGCTCGATGCAGGGGCTGGGCCGCCAGCTCGGAGTCTTCATCACCGGGGCCGGTCATTTCATCGAGCGGCTCGGCATCGCCGACCAGAAGCTGGCGACGGCCTTCGTAGCGGTGGTGGTGGTCTCGTTCGCGCTCACCACCCTCGATTCGGCGACCCGTCTCCTGCGCTTCAACATCTCTGAGATCGGCGAGACGCTAGGACTCAAGGTCCTCGACAACCGCTACCTCGCCTCTGCGCTGGCGGTGGGCGTCATCGCCTTTTTCGCGTTCTACAAGGTCGGTGGCCGGCCGGCCGGCCTCGCCCTCTGGACCCTCTTCGGCACCATCAATCAGCTCCTCGCGGGCCTGGCGCTGCTGACCGTCACCCTCTACTTGCGGCAGCGCGGCCGGAGCATCTGGTTCACCGGTCTGCCGATGCTCTTCATGCTGGTGTCGACGATCACCGCGATGGTCTCGAACCTGGCCGACTTCTGGCGGCGGCTCGACGAGGGCACCGGCGCGCTTCTGGTCGTCGGCTCGATCCTGCTGGTAATGGCGATCTGGCTGGTGGTCGAAGCGGCGCTGGTCTTTCGTCGCGGGCGCGATCAGGCGGTGATCGACGACCTGCGGGTGACCTTCGAGCCCGAGTAGCCGAGAGATCAGGGGCCGGGATTCGGGTTCACGACGGGCGGAACCTGGGGCAGGAAGGCTTCGAGCCAGCTCGTCCTGGCGGCCAGCAAGAACAGCCAGGCCACTAGCGCAAGAATCGCCGCGTAGACCGGGATGCGGGTCACGCTCAGTCGACCCGAATACCACGAGACGATGCTCGTCCACCGCGACTGCGGCTCCCTTGCGGCGTGATCAACGGCGAAACCCTGGCCGACTCTCTCCGCGGACCTCTCGACCCGGCCCCGGTACTGCCTGACCAGCTCACGGTCCTCGGCGGCAACGACGTACCACAGGATCGACACCGGCAGACCCAGGAGTGCCGCTAGGCGCGCGCCCGAGACGTTCAGCTTCTCGAAGAGCAGCCAACCGACGACGCCGAACAACGCCATCTCCACGGTCAAGAAGAAGTTGAAGCGACCGAGGAGGCGCTGGTACTGCGCCTGCAGGTAGTCCAGCTTCAGCTTGAAGTCCTCGAAGGCGTGGTCTTCCATCTCGACCCTCTCGTGTACGGGCGTTGGCCTGGCGAGCGAGACGCGGCAGGCCGCTGATCGGTGAAGTTCGGCCGCAGTATAGCGACCCGTTCAACTCAGTAGAGATCGAACACCAGGATGCGTGCGTCGAGTGGGCCGTTGCGGACCGGCATTCGCTGCGAGGGGCGAAGGCCGATGTGCTTGCCGCGATCGGTGTCGCCCGCGAGCACTACCGCACGCCACCCGGGATAGCGCTGCTTCATCAGATCGCCGAGCCGGCGCCACTGGTCACGCCCGCCCTCGAGTCGGGTGCCGTAGGGGGGATTGACCAGCAAGAGGCCGGCGGTCGCCGGCGGCTGGAACTCGAACGCGTCGCCGCAGACGAGCCGGGCGTGCTCGCCGAGCTGCGCCTGGGCGAGATTCGCGCGCGCGGCTTCGATCGCCTCGGGTGATCGATCGACCCCGTGTAGCTCCAGACCGTCCGCACCGGCCGGAATCGGCTCGCGCCGGATCGCTTGAAATCGCTCCTGGTCGTAGTTCGGGAGACGCTGGAAGCTCCAGCCGGTGCGGAGCCAACCGGGTGCGCGACCGAGGACGAGGCTTCCGGCTTCGGCGAGCAGGCTCCCGGAGCCGCACATCGGGTCGACGACCGGGCCGCTGCCATCCCAGCGACTGGCCAGGACGCAAGCCGCCGCGATGGTCTCGCGCACCGGGGCCTCGGTGCTCTGGACACGGTAGCCGCGGCGATCGAGCGGCTCTCCCGAGGTGTCGAGGAGGAGCGTGGCCCGGTCCTTGTGCAGCCAGATTCGGAGCGGCAGGTCGGGTGACGACTTGTCGACCGACGAACGGCGGCCGTAGGCCTGGCGCTGGGCATCGACCAGTCCGTCCTTGACCCGCAGGTTGATCCAGCGCACGTCGCGCAGCACCGAGGCGCTCGACGTCGCCCGGACGGCGAGCGTCCGGTGTGGCTGAAAGAGCGTCGTGCAGTCCAGGCCGCCCCAGGAGCGCTCGCGCCGCGCTACCAGGCGGCCGGCACCGGCGGCGAGCGCATCGCCGTCCTCCGCCGGCCAGCTGTCGAGAGTCACGAGAACCCGATTGGCGGTCCGCAGCCGCCAGTTCGCGCGCCAGACGTCCCGCCAGTCGCCGTGGAAGCCGATCGCTCCCTTGTGGCGAGCCCGATCTGCGACTCCCAGCCGGGCGAGCTCCTCTTCGAGCAATCCCTCCAGGCCGAGGGCGCAGGTGGCGACCAGCTCGAGCGGCTTCGACATCTCGATGACGCTCCGACCTACCGGCGGTCGACGGTCACGGCCAGCTCGCCGACCCCCTCGATCGACTCCGCGAAGCCCGCTCCGAAAGCCAGCGACGGCGTCAGACAGCCCGCCCGGGTCTCGCCGGACAGCACGCGGGTGACCGACTCGATCGCCGCGACCGCGGTGAAGGCGTACCCCTCGGGAGTCTCGAGCGTGGCGGTCGCGGTGGTGCCATCTTCCGCCCGCGCCTCGCCCCACAGAAAAGCCCGTGCACGGCTACGAGCCGTGGCGTCGGGGCCGGTGACCGTTCGCCCGATCCACCACTGCAGCAAGCGCTTGACCGGCTTCAGACCGGCAACCGGGAGCAGGGGCCGCATGCGCTTCATCCGCTGAATGGCTGCGGGCGGCGCTCCGTTGTAGACCCGGATGTTCGGGATCCCGGTCGAGCGGTAGGCGGTCGAGACGTCACCCCAGGCGATGGTCATCGCCCATCTCGGACCACACGAAAACTCGATCTTCTTGGAGTCGAACGCTGCCGGTACCGGTCGGATCTTGCCGTTCTCGCGGATCGCGCCGGCGTAGGGAAGCGCCTCGATCATCGTCTTGAGGGTGCCACGGCTCATCGAGCCGCCCTCGGAGTGGAAGGCCAGCTCGAGGTGGGTCGCGCCGGGCAAGCTCTCGGCCAGGCGGGCGGCGAGGCAATCGCTGGGGACGACGTCGAAACCGACTCCGGGGAGCAGTGCCACCCCAGCGGCTTCCGCTTTCGGATCGAGCCGGGCGCATGCCTCGAAGACCGCGATCTCGCCGGTGATGTCGAGATAGTGCGTCGAGGTGGCGAGGCAGGCCTCGACCATCGGCCGGCTGGTGCGGACGAATGGTCCCGCGCAATGGAGGACGGCGTCGACGTCGGCCAGTTCCTGCCGCAGGCCGGTCTCGTCGTCGAGCCCGAACGACCGATGGGAGAGACCGAGCTCTTCGGCGAGCGCCCGTACGGCGTCGGCGCTGCGACCGGCGAGCACGGGCGTGAGGCCGCGCCGGGCGGCCTCACGTGCGCACAGCTCCCCGGTATAGCCGTTGGCGCCGTAGATCAGCCAGCTCACAGAACCCTGACCGCGACCGGGCTGTCGACGACCCGACCGATGTGGGCGGCCCGGTGGCCCGATGCGATCAGTGCCTCGAGCAACGCCGCCGTCTTCTCGGGCGCGACCGAAAGGAGCAGCCCGCCCGAGGTCTGGGGGTCGAACAGCACCTCCAGCCGCTCGCGGTCGAGGCCGGCGCGGTCTTCGAAGAAGCCGGTGGTGTTCTCCTGGTTGCAGTCGGTGCTGCCGGTGGAGACTCCCTTGCGCAGGGCGGCGTAGAAGCCGTCGTGTACCGGGAGATGCTCGAAAACGATCTCGATGGCCACAGCTGCGAAGGATGTTCCGCAAATGACCGAGGAGTCCGTACCCGGTGACATCGGTCACCGCGTGCACGTCCAGTCCCGCGAGTGCGTCTGCGGCTTCCTTGTTGAGCGTGGTCATCCAGCGGACTGCCTCCGCGAGCACGGCGTCGGGCACCTCGTCGGCCTTGTGGGCCGTGGCGATCACTCCGGTCCCGAGCGGCTTGGTGAGGACCAGCTCCTCGCCGGCGCGTGCGGCCGCGTTGGTCAGTACCCGCTCGGGATCGGCGCGGCCGACCACGGCCAGTCCGAACTTCAGCTCGTTGTCGCGCACCGAGTGCCCGCCGAGCGTCGCCGCCCCGGCTTCGGTGACCGCGTCGCTGGCGCCGAGCAGAATGTCGGCCAGCACACCCTCGGGTACGTCTCGGTCCGGGAAGCAACACAGATTGAGCGCGAAGAGCGGGGTCCCTCCCATCGCGTAGACGTCGGAGATCGAGTTGGCGGCAGCGACCCTCCCATAGCGCCGGGCGTCGTCGCACACCGGGGTGATGAAATCGGCGGTCGCCACCAGCGCCGTGCCGTCGAGCAGGAAGACACCGGCATCGTCGCCGGTCTCGGGGCCGACCAGGACGCGATCGTCGGCGGCGGCGAGACGGCTCAACGGAGCCACCAGCTCTGAGAGGTCCCCCGGACCTACCTTGGCCGCTCAACCACCGGTGGTGGCGCAGGCGGTCAGGCGGAACTTCTTCCGAAAGAGTGCCATCGGGGGCGATTGTAATCGCTATTCGCCGGCAGGCGCTGACCGATGGGACGCGAGCTCGCACCAGAGCAGGCTGGGCGCACCGAGGAAGAGCACCAGGAGATAGTGCAAGCCCCGGTAGAGGAGGGTGCCGGCCAGCGCGTCCACCTGATCGATGCCGAACGCCGCGTAGGCGGCGACCATCGCCGCCTCGGTGGAGCCGACGCCGCCGGGGGTCTGGGTGAGCACGGTCGCCAGGACTCCGAGGCCGATCGAAGCGGCCGCCACCCAGAAGCCGACCTCGACGTCGAGGGCGTAGAAGATGGCCCACTGCGCACCGACCGAGGTAACCATCCAGAGCACGCTGTAGGCCGGCACCTGCCACCAGAGCACCCGGCGCCCGGCCAGCAGCCGGATCATCGACACCAGCCCCCGCCCGCGATGGACCAGCGAGCCGAGCCGGCCGCCGGGTCGCTGCAGGCGTCGGAGGTAGCGCGCGACGATCCCTTCGAGCGGGTCGTCACGGCGCAGTCGCCGGACGACGTAGGCCAGGACTACGATGCCGGCCGTCAGCACGCCCAGAGCCGGGAGATGGTAACCGAGCACCCAGGTGGCTCCGACCAGGGTGAGCCAGGTGAAGATCCCGCTGGTGGCGTGATGCAGAGTGGTATCGAAGAGCACGGTAGCGTACGACTGGCCGAAGCCGAGGACGCCGCGCGCGACGTAGCGGGCACGCAGGAGTCCCCCCGCCAGCCGCATCGATGGCAGGACGTGATTGGCCATCACCGAGGCGAGCAGGATCGCAAATCGGCGCACCGGGGGCGTGGTGTCGCCCGCCTGATGGAGCGTGACCGACCACCGGAAGTGCCAGCTCAGCAGGCGCATGAAGAGCAGCACTGCGGTGGCGGCGACCATCGGCGGATCGGCGGTCCGCATGCGCAACGCCAGCAGCCGCCAGTCGAGCCCGATGGCGAAACGGACGATCAGGGCGAGGATCGCCAGGCCGAACCCCACCTTCAGCCAGCGCTTGATCGTGCGCCGCCGTGTCATCCCTGAGTCAATCGTCATCGAACCGCGCGATTCTAGCGGTCCGAGGCGCCGGTGTCTGGTAGATTCCGCCCGCCATGGCGCTTTGGAAGGTGCTCTGTGCTGTCGTCGTCTTCGCGATCCTGTCGCCAGGATCGCCGCGTGCCGCATCCTCGCCGCCGCACGTGCTCCTGATCTCGATCGACACGCTGCGGACGATGAACATGGGCAGCTACGGTTACCGGCGAGATACCAGTCCACACCTCGACGAGCTGCTGGCGGCTGGGGCGAAGTTCGACGACGCGCGTACGGTGGAGCCGCTGACGGCGCCCGCGCTGGCGTCGATGCTGACGTCGCTCCATCCGCACGAGCATGGCTCGACCCGCAACGGCCTGCGTGTCCGCCCCAACCTGTTCTCCTTCACCAAGGCGCTCGGCCGCCGCGGCTATGCCACCGGCGCGTTTCTCGGCAACTGGACCCTCAAGGACAAGCTCTCGGGCCTCGCCGAGCACTTCGACACCTACGAGGTCCTCCTCAATCGCAAGCGCTGGTTTGGACTCGCCAAGAGCGAGGCGACCGCCGACGACCTGGTCGACCTGTCGCTGTCGTGGCTCGATGCCCACCTCGGCGCGAGTGACAAGCCGTTTCTGATGTGGGTGCACATGATCGAGCCCCATGCCCCGTACCGTCTGCGTGGCGCCTATCTGAAACAGATCGGGGTCAAGCGCGCCGGCTCGCTGCTGTCGCCGACCAGGCGCTACGACTCGGAGATCGCCTTCGCCGACGATCGCGTCGGTCGGCTGCTCTCGGAGGTCTACGAGCGTGTCCCGCGCGAGCAGATTGTCGTGGTCTTCTTCTCGGACCACGGTGAGAGTCTCGGCGAGCACGGCTACTGGGGGCACGGTCGGCACCTCTACGAGTTCTCGCTGCGCATACCTCTCGGCATTACCTGGTCGGGGACCATCGAGCCGCGGGTCGTGGACGAGCCGGCGCTGATCGGCGACATCGGTCCGACGGTGCTCGGCCTGGTCGGCATCGAGCCGCCCGATTTCATCGAGGGCTTCGACTGGACCGGAGTGCTGCTGCGGGGCGAGGACGGCCCGGCCGGGCGCGTCACCCTGCATCAAGCGCACCGGAGCTCGGTTGGGGCTCAGGAGGAGCAGACTCGGCTCAGGGCCCGTGGCCTGCTGGAGGTCGGGCGGGTCGCCGACGCTCGCAAGGAGGTCCACAGGGTGGTCAACGACCGTCACTGGTTGTTCGACCTGGAGGCCGACCCGGCGGAGAAACGCGACGTTTCGGCGCAGAATGCGCGGCCGTCGGCCGAGCTCCAGGAGTGGCTGGAGACGGTCCGGAGCGGGCTGGCCGTCGCCGACGATCTGCCGCCGCCCAACCTGACCGACGAGGACCTCGACGCCCTCCGGGCGCTCGGGTACATCGACTGACCGGCCTCGTCACCGGTGGAGGACGGGGTCCGGCGCGTGCGACGGCCGTCTCCCAGGTGGATGAAGCGCGCGCTGGCGCCTCCGTGGCATTGGAAATGCTTAGATCGGGGCAGGTGAACCGGCATCAGATCCTGTTGGCGGGCGCGCTGGCGCTCGGGGTGCTCCTCGACGGGGGCTCGCTCTGGGCGCAGCCCGCTCCGCCCGGACCGCGGCTCTCGGAGTTCTGGAAGGGCTGGCTCGAGCGGACCGGGCCGTTGCTGAGCGAGGAGGAGCGGCTCTACTTCGGGATTCTCGAGGACGATCGGTCGCGCGAGGCGTTCCTCGAGGCGTTCTGGCAGAGCCGCGGCCCCGACGCCCAGGAGCGATGGCGGCGCAACTCCGAGGACGCCCGCCGCCTGCGTTCACGCTCGCGGGCGCGCGAGCTGGTGGTGCGACTGGCCGGCAAACCGGGCTCGATCGACGCCGTACAGCGCTGCGGCCCGCTCCGGAGGCTCGAGATCTGGCGGTGGGACCCCTGGCACGTGCGCCAACAGAGCGCCCGGTCGACGGAGTCCCTCTACCTCCTCTTCGTCGAGGCGACCACGCTCAAGATGAGCTCGTTCGAGCCCTGGACCCCGGGCGACGTCGAAGGGTTGCTCCGGGGCCAGGTGCGCTACTCGACGTTGGACGGTCTGACCGAAGCGCTCGAAGCGACCACCTGTATCGACGGCGGAGCGCTCGGTCGACTGCGCTACGCGCTCGAGCAAGCGATCTCGTTCGACCAGTTGCGCGGGTTGACCCCCTGGCCGGAGCCGGGATCGGCGTGGTTACACGAGCTCCGAGACGGCGGTGGATCGCGTGCCGGCCGACACGCTTCGTTGGAGCTGGCCTTCCCCGGGGCGTTCACCCGCTACAGCATCCTGCACGGCCGGATCGAGGTCCCCACGGCGCGCTTGAGCCAGCTGATGCCGGGGCAGATCTTCGATCGGGTCACGCTGACCGGCGACGCCTACCATCGCGGCCGGCTCGCGGACTCGTTCGAGATCGTCCACCACGTGGCCGGCGCGGCTCCCGGCGAGAGCGTCAAGCTCGATCTCTACCGGCGTCTGTTACCCGGACATCACCGGTTGATGCTCCGGGTCGCGGACCGTAACGGAGTCGCGCTCTTGCGCGAGGAGCTCGAGATCGAGGTTCCCGAGCTCGCGGAGCCGGCTCCGGAGCCGGCCGGGCACTCCGAGGGCCTGTCCCGCCTGACGCGGTCCGAGCTGGTCCAGCTGAATACATTCCCGAGCGTGGAGCTGCTGCCGCCGTCGCTGAACGCGAGCGGCCGGATGGTGATCCGGGCGATCACCACCGGGGGGCCGATCGCGGCGGTCGACTTCCGCCTCGACGGTGCGAGCGTCGAGATCGACGACGCGCCACCCTACGTGCTGGAGATGGATCCGGTGGTCGAGGCCGCGTCTCTGGTCGCCGTAGCGCTCGATCCGGGGCATCGCAGCCTGGCCGAGGACCAGCGCACGCTAGAGCCTCCAGATCGCCCGTTCGACGTGCGGTTCGACCGGGTCCGGGATGGGGGCGGCAGAGTCCGGGTGGTCGTCAGCCTGCCCAAGGGCGAGCGGATCGCGGGCCTCGAATGTCGGCACGGTCGCCGCCTGATCCACACGGCGACGCAACCGCCGTTCGACTGTCCGCTGCCCGCGGCCGCCGGCCCCGGAGCGGACTACCTGACGGCGAGGGTCGTGCTGGCGGGCGGCGATTTGCACGAGGACGTGCTCTTCCTGGGCTCGCGCGTGCCGGAGCAGGTGGAGGTGCAGCTCGCCGAGCTCTACCTGTCGATCCTCGATCGTAACGGCCGGCCGGCTCGTGGCCTCGGGCTGGCCGACCTGCGGGTCTGGGAAGGGGGCGAGGAGCGGCCGGTCGTCCGGGTCGAGCCGGTCGACAAGCTGCCCCTCAATGTCGCCGTGCTCATGGACATCTCGAGCTCGATGGGGCGGGGACTGAAGGTCGCGGCCGACAGCGCCCAGGACTTCTTCGAGCGAGTCTTGAACGAAGGCGACGTCGCCAGCCTGCTCGCGTTCAACCACGATCTCCACCTGCTGGTGCCGTTCAGCGGCGACTCGGAGGCGCTGCGCTACGGTGCCACCGGCCTCAGGGCGTGGGGTGCGACCCGGCTACACGACGCGATGGCCTACGCGCTCTTCCAGTTCACCGGGCGGACCAGCCGGCGCGCCCTGATCGTGCTCTCGGACGGCGCCGACGTCGGCAGCGACTTCCCGCTCGAGCAGGTCTCTCGCTTCGCGGTCCGGGCGGGCGTTGCCGTCTACCCGATCTCGCTCGGGCGTTTCGAAGAGGAGGGAGTCGCCGGCCTGGAGCGCCTGGCGGCGACCACGGGCGGCCGTGCCTTCCGGGTCGAGGGTCCGCAAAGACTCCCGGACGTCTACCGTCAGATCGAGGCGGAGCTGCGCGCCCAGTATCTCCTGGTCTACCAACCGGCCGGCCCGATCGATCTCGAGATGCCGGCCGTGGAGGTGGAAGTGCTCCGGTCCGGGTTCCGGGCGCGGGAAGTCCGGCGGTCGTACTGAGCCGTAGTCAGCTCCTGACGCGGTGGATGCGCCAGCGGTCGACCACCCGATCGCCGCGCACGACCTGATACTCGTCGAAGCATGCGACGGTAAGGCAGGAGTGGTTGGGCAAAATCCGGATCCGCTCGCCGACCGGCAGGGCCCGACTCAGGATCCCGTGCTCTTGCGACAGCGAGACGAGACGGAGGTCCGAGCTCAAGCTGCCGGCGTCGTAGCTCTCGAACACCTCGCCCATCGTCGATTGGGGCGCCTGCTCCGGACCGGGATCTCTGGAGAGCGCGAGTGCCCCGGCGTCGACGACCGAGTGGCCGAGGTCGGGGCGGCTCGAGACCACCTCGGCCGCGACACTGACCGCGGTCTCGGTCACGGCACACGCTCCGAAGACCACCTGCGAGTAGTCGAAGAAGGCGTAGTTGCCGGGCCGGATCTCGGTCGCACCGGGGAGCTCTTCGGCAACGGAGCAGGCGGGTGTCGACCCGATCGACACCGTCGGCACCTCGATGCCGCGCGAGCGCACAAGGTCGGCGAAGCCGGCGGTCGCGGCACACTCCTCGGCCGCCACGGCTCGAACCTCTTCGATCGAAGCGCACCGGTAGGCGTGTCCGGAGTGGCTCAGAAGACCGTCGAACTCCAGGGTGGGGGAGTCGACGATCCGCTCGACCAGGCGGATCGAGGCGGGGTCGGTGGGATCGACACCGGCCCGGTGATAGCCGCAGTCGACTTTGAGCAGGAGGGGAAAGGCCACTCCGGTCGACGCGACCGCGTCGACGGCTACGTCCGAGTCGACGACCAGGCGCAACGTGACCCGGCGCCCCAGGTCGACACACTCGGGAAGGCGCGAGGGGATCACCGGGAACGCCCAGGTCAGATCCTCGAAGCCGGCGTCGGCGAAGACACGTGCCTCGTCGAGCGTCGACACGGTGACTCCGACCGCGCCCGCTTCGAGCTGCAGCCTCCCCAGCTCGAGGCACTTGTGGGTCTTGATGTGCGGACGCAGGGCGACGCGCAGGGATCGTGCCCGTTCCGCCATGCGCCGGATGTTGCGCTCCGCCCGATCGAGGTCGAGGAGCAGAGCGGGGGTCGGCAGGGTCTCCATCGCGAGCTCCATCCTACGGCCCCTCGGTGCGGACCCGATGCAGGTGGTCGGGCCACAGAAACCAGAGCTCGCAGGCGGGGAGGCTCGGCAGGTCGAGAGCGGACCGGACCGCACGCGCATAGATCAGCTCCTGGGCGGCGTACTCGCTGGCCCGGGTCTCGATCTCGAGCTCCATGCCGAGGGCGTCGGTCTTGTAGTCGACGACCACCAGCTCGCCGGCCTCGGTCCGGTAGACGAGGTCGATCGCGCCGGAGAGAAAACCGACCGGGCCGTCGTCGTCGCCGGTCGGTGGCAGCGCCACCGCGAGCTCGCGGGCGACGATCCGCTGCCGCAGGCCGAGGAACCTCTGGAGCAGCTCTCCGGACTCGATCCGGTCGAGCAGCTCGTGGGCTCTCGCCAGCGCGTCCTCGTGAAACTGAGCGGCGAGGGACGCCCGCAGGTAGTCGTCGATCCGAGCACGCTGGCGGGCGAGCTCGGCGTCCGGGTCGGCGTCCAGGCGCCAGGTCTCGAACAGACGGTGGACCGCGGTCCCGACCTGCATCGCGGTCTCACGGGCCCCGGCCGGCGCCCCCTGTCGCAGACCGGACTCGCGGGCCAGGGAATCGAGCCGCAGTCCCGCCTCGTGGGTGGCGGCCAGGTGGAACGGCCGGCTCATTCGTTGGTCGGAGGCCTCGCCCAGCTCGCGCAGGTGGTGCGCCGAGGACCGCACCGAGTCGGGAGTCGACAGCCAGGCCGGGATCTCCGCGGCGGCTCGGACGTCTCGGGCGGACGGCTCGTAACCCGGGAATCGCCAGAGCGCTTCGGCAGCGGCCGCCCCGTCCAGGTCGTCACCGGGTTGCGGCGCCAGCTCGAGCACCGACGGCGGCAGGGGGTTTCTCGACCCGAGCAGGTCGATGAATGTCCGCTGCCGCTCCTCGTGGACCGGTCCCGGCCGGGCAGGCCATTTGCCCAGCAGGACGAGCCGCTCTCGAGCACGGGTCATGGCCACGTAGAGCAGGCGCACCCGCTCGGCTTGTTCGATCCGGCGTCGGCGCTCGAGCACCCGATCGAAGCTCGGGGTCGGAGCACCGAACAGCCGGAACTCGAACGGCTCGTCCGGTGCCCAGCGCTCATCGGTGTCGATGAGTGCGTCGTCCGAGTCGCGCGAGCCGGCGTGGAGCTGAGCGAGATAGACGTGCTTGAACTCGAGCCCCTTCGCGGCGTGGATGGTCAGGATCTGCACCGCGTCCAGAGCCGCCTCCTTGGGCACCGCCTCCTCGGCCTCTCGGGCCTGGGCGACGCTGCGCCGCAACGACCGTAGGACAGCCTGCACGTCGCCGCCGCTCCGGTCGAGGGCGGTCTCGAGGTTGCGCAGGAAGCGTTCGAGGTTCGCCACGCGGAACGAGCCGAGGTATCTGGCGGCCTCGGTCGCCTCGAGCAGCAGCCAGGACCGGATGTGCTCGATGAACCGGTCGGCGGGATCGCTTGCGAACGAGGCGCGCAGGTGGAGCAGGACCTCGATACCCGCGAGCAGGCTCCTCTCCCATCCCTTGATCGCTCCTATGCCCGGGATGTCCGTGGGCAGCTCGGTGGCGACCGAGCGGACGATCTGACGCATACTCGCCAGAACCTCCTTGGTCGGCCGATCGCTCTCGCTCATCAGGTCCGGGAACTGGCGGCTCCAGAGCGGGATGATCGCCGCGTCGGGTAGACCGACGGCCGGTGAGCGCAGGAAGGTGAGCAGTGCCAGGTGATCGACCGGATTCACCACGGTGCGCACCAGTGCCGCGGCCTCGATCACCTCACGGCGCCGGAAGTAGCTCTTGTCCCGCGCCACCGCGAACGGGACGCCGGCGTCCCGGAAGGCGCTCAGGAAGGTGTCGAGTCGGTTGCTGCTGCGCAGGAGGACGGCGAAGTCGCTCCAGGCGGCGCCCGCCTGACGCTGGAGATCGAAGATGTCGCTAGCGACCGCCTCTGCCTCCAACCTCGCCGCCACGTCGACGTGCGTCTGGTCCTCCGACGGCTCATGGCCTCCGGGCGGCTCCCAGGAGACCCAGTACTCGATCGCCGCCCGTCCGACCTGATCGAATCCTCGTTGGTCGGCGAGGGCCGCGCTCGGGAGCAGTCGCTCGTAGACGGGTTGGAGGCCGGTCCTTTGCCGCATGACCGGCGACACGGCGCGGTCGACCTCGGTCAGGATCGGGGCCGCCGAGCGGAAGTTCTGCACCAGCGAGTAGCGCCGGCCACCTTCGGCGGCGGCGCTGGCGAGGAAGGTCTCGTACGCCACCAGGTCGGCGTTGCGCCAGCCGTAGATTGACTGCTTCGGGTCGCCGACCACGAACAGGCCGGGCCGGGCGTCGATCGGGCCGCTCAGCGCCAGCAAGCGTACGAGCTCGCACTGCAGTCGATCGGTGTCCTGGAACTCGTCCACCAGCAGCTGTCGCAGGCGGCTGCGCTCACGCCGACGGACCGCAGGGTTGTTGGCGAGGAGCTCACGGGCCTCGTAGAGCAGGCCGAAGAAGGTGATGACCCCACGAGCCCTCATCTCGCGCTCGATCTCGGCCAGCAGCCCCGCCAGCGCCCGCCGGGCCTGATCGAGCAGGCGCGGCTCCAGCTTCTGCAGCTGCCGCAGGGTCGCTCTCAGCTCCTCGGCGATCGGCCGCAGCCGGTCGGCGTCGCCGAGGGCGCCCAGCTCGGCCTTGCTCAGGTCGCCACGCTTCCACTTGCCGAGGTGAGCGCGCACCAGGTTCTGGGGCCAGATCGGCTCCAGAAGGGCGCGCAATCCGGCCAGGGCCTCGAGGTCTGAGCTCTCGGCGCGCTCGAGCTCGTCCAGTCCCTGGAGCGTAGCGGCGACCGCAAGCGCGATCTTCGGAGCGTTCTGGTTGCGGGGCAGGCGATCGAAACGGTCACCGACCAGCTGCTGGAATCGCTCGAGCGGCCCACGCAGCCGCTGGAACATCCCGGTCACGACCTCGGGCCGGAAGGGATCCATCTCGAGCTGCCGCGACGAGACGCCGCGCTCGACGAGATTGCGCAGCGCTTCGGCGATCAGCCTCGGTCCGATGCGATGGCGGGCGAGATGGATCAAAGGGCCCTGGCCGTCGGCGGTATAGGCGCCCCGCAGGCCGCTCTCGACCACCTCGGCGACCAGCTCTTCGAGGATCCGCCCGTCGGCGTCGACGACCAGTTCCGGGTGCAGCCCGGCCTCGAGCGGGTAGCGCTTGAGCAGGCTGAGGCAGTAGGCGTGGATGGTCCGTACGGTCAGATGATCGAGGCCGGCGAGGAGCGCGTGCGCGCGCGATCGGAGCTCGGCCCCGGAGTCTTCGGTCTCGATCTCCGGGAGCTGGAAGCCGACGATCTCGTCCGCCTCACCGGCGGCGACCCGCGACAGCGCCTCGGCGATCCGGGCCTCCATCTCCGCGGCCGCGGCCTCGGTGAACGTGATCGAGACGATCCCCTCCAGGACGTTGACCGCGATCCGCTCCGGCGTGGGCGGCTGCTCCGGTTCGCGGCTCGCGAGCTCCTTGACGGCTGTTTCCCAGCCGGACGAGAGCGCCCAGGCCAGAACCCGGGCGACCAGGGTCGTGGTTTTGCCGGTGCCCGCACCCGCTTCCAGGACGACCGGGGAGACGAACTCGGTCTGGGCGGCGAGCCGCGCGCTCCGGTCCCGGGCGAGCGGATCGGCTCGATCGGCCTGAGAGCTCATCGGGAGAACCTCTTCGGCTCGTCTTCAGTGCGCTCCTCGCGCAGGCGCCAGACACCCAGGAGCGCCCGCTCGTGCGGATCGACGGTCGGACTCGCGGCGCGCGAGTCGATCCACTCGCGGAGCCGCCCGCGCGATCCCGAGTCGCCGCGCAGGCACGCTTCGGCGACGCGACAGCTGGCGCAGAATCTGAACTCCCGGTCACCGGCCGGCTCGATCAGCCGGGGGAGGAAGGTGCCCTGATCCCACGCTGCCAGACCGGCACGAACCGCCGTCCGGAACGCCTCGGCGAAGTCCTCGTCACCCGCCGCGACCTCGGCGGTCCGGTGCTGGAGCTCGATGCCGATCTCCGGGCGGAGATAGATGTACCGTCCGACGTCCGCGGGCTCGCCTCCGGCCAGGGCGTAGGCGACCGCCTGCAGGTTCTGACCCGCCCGGACGCTGTCGAGGAAGCGCTTGCGGCGTGTCGCCTCGGTCTTCTTGTCGCTGATCGGGCGACCGGTCTTGTAGTCGGTCAGCGTGAGCTCGGCGCCGCCGTCGACTCGATCGGCCTTGAGCCAGATCTCGCGTGGCTCGCCCGACGGACCCGCGACCTCGACGCTGCCGAACAGCTCGGTCGCCGACGACGAGAGGGCGAGGGTCTCGTGCCACTCGACCTCGCGCGCCGTGGTCAGATAGGGGCCGACGACCTCGGCCATCAGCCGTGCGAAGCCGGGGAAGGCGAAGCCTTCCTTCAGGACCAGTGTGGTCGCTTCCTCGTCGAGCATCCGGGCGAGCTCGCCCTCGTCGGGCCAGAGGACGCGGGACGTCCGCTCGCGCGCCTGATCGAGAGTCTCCGCGGGAGTCCGCAGCTGGCCCTTGACGATCCGCTCGAGGACCCGATGGACCAGGTTGCCTATGAACAGCGGCTCGACCGCCGGCAGCGCCTCGAGCGGGTCTGGGATCGGCTGGAGGCGCAGGATCCGTTCGAGGAACGCGCGCCAGGAGCACGCGCTGACGGCCTCGAGCGTGGTCACGAAGAGCCGATCGCGACCTCTCGGATCGCCCTCAGCCGCGATCGGTCCGATGAAGCCGTAGTAGGGTCCCAGGCGGGCTCGCGTGCGCTCTCCCCGCACCCGGCCGCGCTCCGGATCGATCTCGTCCAGGACGCGCAGGCGTGCCGTGTGCAGGCCGCGCGGTAGCCTGGGCGGTGCGTCTCCGGCTCCGGTCGACTCACACGCGACCGCCATGATCTTGCCGAAGTGCGCTCGGTCGCCGTGGATTCCCGCCAGCACCGCGGCCTCGTGGACCGGCCGGTGGCGCCAGCCCGGCCGCTCGATCTGCGCGGTGGCGGCCGAGTAGAGATGGCGCGCGGTTGGCGGCTCACGCCAGGCGGAGAGCCGCTCGAGCGGCGCCCAGCGCAGCCGCTCGACCAGCGGCGAGGCGGTCTGCTGGTGGTTGTCCTCGTCGACGTCCTGCCACGAGAGCGTGACTTCGGCGGCGGCCGACAGGAGCTGGCTGAAGAGGTAGCGCTCTTCGTCGTAGCCAGCCAGCTTCTGTGGCAGGTCCTGGAGGACGCCGAATCCGCGCCGTGAGAGCACCGCTCGCAAGGCGTCGGGGAGTAGCGGGTCCTCGTTCACGACCCGCGGAAAGACGCCACGATTGAGGCCGATCACGAACAGGTGCTCGAAGGTCAGTCCGCGTGCCTCGATCACGTCCAGGATGCGGATGCCGGCGCCGCGCCCGCCGAAGCGGGTCTCGCAGACCCGTTCGAGGGGGCTACGAATCAGGTCGACGAACTCGTCGAACGTCACCTCGAGCTCGAGCCGAACGCCGCGCGACAGCTCATCCAGAATCGCGGCGACCTGGCGGCCGAGATCGCTCGACGGGCTCCAGGCCAGATCCCGGCGGAGCAGCTCGCGCAAGCGGGCGGCGTGGCGCCCGAGCCCGACTTCCTTCCGCCAGACGGCGAAGTGGTCACACAGCCTCTGGGCCGCGTCGGTAGCGCTCTTGAGCGCCGACAGCGGCACCTGGCGGCGGTGGGCGTAGACCTCCTCGTCCGCTCCTGCGAAGCCTCGCCGGACCGGCAGGGCATATCGTCCCTTGTAGGCGACGTCCTCGAGCGGCCGCCCCGGGATCTCCTCGAGCCGACCCGCGCCGACGGCCGAGAGCGCCAGATGCAGATCGAAGTCGTTGATCTGTGGAAAAGGCTCCGCGCGGGCGTCGAGCCAGCGCTCGACCGGAGCCGCGCCCCGGCGCTCGAGCAGGTGGAGGAGCGCCTGCGCCTTGCGGCCGTCCGGGCCCGGAGGGCCGGGTGCCCCGACCGAGGAGAACGGCACCGCCAACCGGCGCAGGTGGGTGCGCAGAGCGGTGCGATGCGCGTCGAGGTGTCGGGCGACGATCGCGATCCGCTCGGGCCGGACACTCCGGTCGATCAGCTCACGGATCCGGGCCGCGACCTCGCGCGCCTCCGCCTCGCCGCCGACCGCCTGGAAGATCGAGAGCCGGGCGGGATCGCTCCTGGCGACCGCTTCGTCGGCGCGCGCGACGTCCGAGATCCGCTCGGTAAAGCGGGCCGAGAAGACGTTGCCGGCGTCCGGCTGCTCGGGCGCCGCCGGATCCGGAGGGCGATCGACGAACACGACACCGCCATGACGCTGGAGGAGCGCCATCAGCAGGTCGGTAGCGACGCCGATCGCATCGCTGAACCCGTAGACGGCGAGCCAGGACGTGGGCAGTACCTCGTCGGATAGGTCGCGCACGAGCTCAGTCGCGCGTTGCAGCAGGCCGGAAGTCGAGAGCACGTCGAGCCGACCGAGCGCGGTCAGCGTGCGCCCGGTGACCCGCACCAGGGCCTGCGCGCGCTCGATCTCGGCCGGCGAGGCGTCACTCTCCTTGCCGTCGACCGCCAGCGCCTCTTCGAACGCCTCGACGTGCGCGGGATCGAGACCCGCTTCGCGCAGATCTCGGACGGTGCCGTCGACGGCGTGGAATCCGTCTCGCAGGTGCGCGAGCGCCCGCTGCAACGTCGGCTCGTCCTGAGCGTATCTCCGGGCGAAGAGGAGAGAGAGCTCGTCGTGCAGATTCGGAGGGCCGTCACACCGCTCGACGATAGCCATCGCCAGGCCGAAAAGGGTGGTGCACTGCAGCCCGGCCACGGCGCGGCCCCTAGCCTCGACCAGTCGCGCCAGCAGGTGAGCGCGCAGGCTCCCGGAGGGGACGACCAGCCGAATCGGCCGCTCGAGGACCTCCGGTCCGAGTCTTTCGAGGTGGCTCGAGATCTCCTCGAGCAGCAGCTTCTCGGTGGCAAGCGCACCAGCCCCGAATCGGAGGCGAGCGGGTCGCCCGATCGCAGTGGAGGGGGTTTCGGACATCCAGCGAGAGGATGTTACCGCCACTCACCGACCGTGCGCCGCCGTTGGCCGACCGAGGTATTGCTTCGGGTCTCACTCTCCGTAAGCTGGCGACGATGACCGGATACCCTAGGCGCAACGGACTCGGGAGCGTGGACGAAAGACGTCGTGTCAGGATCTGCGCGAGGATGACCGTGCAAGCGCACTCCATGGAGGGCGGATGAGCGATCTGCAATCGAAGCTGGACGGCCTGCGCATCGACCGGGATGACGAGCCGGCCGCACGGTTGCCGAAGTGGCTACCGATAGCCATCGCGATCCTGCTGCTACTGGCTCTCTCCGGGTGGTGGCTCTCCCGGCCGGGGGCCGCCGAGGTGCAGACCGCGGTCGCCCGCGAGCTGGAGGTCGGCGGCCAGCAGACGGTCCTCAACGCCTCGGGCTACGTGACCGCCCGTCGGCAGGCGACGGTCTCTTCCAAGGTGACCGGCAAGGTCGTCGAGGTCCGGATCGAGGAGGGGATGATCGTCGAGGAGGGGCAGGTGTTGGCGCGGCTCGACCTCTCCAACACCAACGTCAGTCTGCGGCTGGCCGAGGCCCAACGCGATGCCGCCAGGACCGCCCTCGATGAGACCCGAGTCCGTGTGCACGAGTCGGAGCTCGAGCTGCAGCGGACCCGTGACCTGGTGGCGAATCAGGTCGCCAGCCAGGCGGATCTCGACCGCGCCGAAGCGCAGCGCGACTCGTTCGAGGCGCGCCTGGCACGCCAGGCGGACGAGGCGGCGGTCGCCGAGCGCCAGGTGGCCTTCTGGCGCCAGGAGATGGAGGACCGGATCATCCGCGCCCCGTTCGACGGCGTCGTGGTCTCGAAGAACGCCCAGCCGGGAGAGATGATCTCGCCGGTGTCCGCGGGCGGTGGCTTCACCCGCACCGGGATCTGCACAGTCGTGGACATGAGTTCGCTCGAGATCGAGGTCGACGTCAACGAGGCGTACATCAACCGCGTGGCCGCCGGCCAGCCGGTGGTGGCGACCCTCGATGCCTATCCCGATTGGAAGATCCCAGCCCGGGTGATCGCGATCGTGCCGACCGCCGATCGCCAGCGAGCTACCGTGCGCGTCAGGGTCGGCTTTGACGAGCTCGATCCCCGGATCCTGCCCGACATGGGCGTCAAGGTCGGGTTCCAGGAGACGACGGTTGCCGACGCGGCGCAGACCCGCGTCGCGGTGCCGGCCGGAGCGCTCTGGAACGACGGCGCCGACGTCGTCTGGGTCGTGGCCGGCGACACGATCGAGCGCCGGGCGGTCGTGGTCGAAGAGGTGCGCGGCCAGGAAGCACTGCTCTCGGCGGGAGTCCGTCCGGGTGAGCAGGTCGTGGTGAACGCGCCTGAAACTCTGCAGGAGGGTGACGAAGTGAAGGTGATCTCATGAGCTCGGACAACGGAGCGCTCGTTCAGGTGCGCGGGGTCGACAAGGTGTTCAAGCGTGGATCCGAGAAGATTCACGTCCTCGGCGGCCTCGACCTGACCGTGCCCCAGAGTGAGTTTCTGGCGCTGATGGGTCCGTCGGGGTCGGGTAAGAGCACGCTGCTCAACCTGATCGGGGGTCTGGATCGGCCGACCAAGGGGACGGTCGAGGTCGGAGGGCAGCGCATCGACGGTCTCTCGGAGCGCAAGCTGGCGGCCTGGCGCGCGCGTCACGTCGGCCTGGTCTTCCAGTTCTACAACCTGCTGCCGGTGCTCAACGCGGCGCGCAACGTCGAGCTACCGCTCCTGCTGACCCGGCTGTCCAAGAAGGAGCGCCGCAAGCACGTCGACACCGCCCTGTCGGTGGTCGGGCTGACCGATCGCAGCCGGCACTATCCGCGCCAGCTCTCGGGTGGAGAGCAGCAGCGGGTCGGGATCGCCCGGGCGCTGGTCACCGATCCGACGCTCTTGCTGTGCGACGAGCCGACCGGTGACCTCGACCGTAAGTCGAGCGACGGGGTGCTCGACCTGCTCGATACCCTCAACCGGGTACAGGGCAAGACGATCGTCATGGTGACCCACGATCCGCACGCCGCGGCCCGCGCAACCCGTACGCTCTATCTCGACAAGGGGCAGCTGACGACGGAGCCAGTGGCATGAAGTACCTCGGCCTGATCTGGAGCAACCTGAAGCGCAAGAAGTTGCGGACCGTCCTGACGGTCCTGTCGATCTTCGTCGCCTTCGTGCTCTTCGGCTATATGGCGGCCCTCAGGATGGCGTTCAGCCAGGGCGTCGAGCTGGCGGGGCTCGATCGGCTCGTGGTCCGTCACAAGGTGTCGATCATCCAGCTCCTGCCCGAGGCCTACGAGGAGCGGATGGAGCGGATCGAAGGGGTCGAGGACGCCACCTTCGCCACCTGGTTCGGCGGCACCTACCAGGATCCACGCAACTTCTTCGCCAAGATGCCGGTCAAGCCCGAGGAGTTCCTCGCCATGTTTCCGGAGTACGTCCTCACCGACGAGGAGCGGGCCGCCTGGGGGGAGACCCGGACCGGCGCGGTCGTCGGGCGGGCGCTCGCGGACCGCTTCGGCTGGCAGATCGGAGACCGGATTCCGATCGAGCCCGACATCTGGCGGCTCAAGGACGGCGAAGGGGCGTGGGAGTTCGACATCGTCGGCATCTACGAGGGCGCCGAAAAGAACACCGACACGACGCAGATGTTCTTCCGGCACGACTACTTCCACGAGAGTCGCCGGTACGGCACCGGATCGGTCGGCTGGTACTGGGTGCAGATCGCCGAGCCGGAGCGGGCCGCCGAGATCGCCCAGCTTGTCGATGAGGAGTTCGCGAACTCGCCGGCCGAGACCAAGACCGAGCCTGAGGGCGCCTTCGCGCAGGGCTTCGCGAATCAAGCAGGCAACGTCGGCGCCATCATCACCGCGATTCTGGCCGCGGTCTTCTTCACCATCCTGCTGGTTGCCGGCAACACCATGGCCCAGGCGGTGCGAGAGCGGACCGAGGAGCTCGGCACGCTCAAAGCGCTCGGCTTCACCCATCGAGGCGTCTCGATGCTGGTGCTCGGGGAGTCGCTGCTGATCACCCTGCTCGGGGGGCTGCTGGGACTCGGTCTCGCCTGGTTCCTGATCTCCAAGGGTGATCCGTCCGGCGGCATGCTGCCGTTCTTCTACTTCTCGCCGAAAGACCGGCTGCTCGGCGTCGTCGTGGCGCTGCTCCTGGGCGTGATCGCCGGCACCTGGCCGGCGTGGCAGGCACAGCGGCTTCGCATCGCCGACGCGATGAGGAGATAAGAGATGCTTGGACTGGTCAATTGGATCGAGCAGGTCGTTTCGGTCACGCGTTTCAGTCTCAAGACGATCCCCGAGCGGCTCGGCTCGTCGGCTTCCGCGGCGTTTGGCATCGCCGGTGTGGTGGCGGTGATGGTCGGTGTGCTGTCGATCTCGCAGGGGATTCTCTACATGGTCAAGCAGTCGTCCGTGCCGGAGAACGCGGTCGTCCTGCGCAGCGGCTCGAGCAGCGAGCTGGTGAGCGGACTTGCCGGCACCGACACCGAGGTCATCGCCGAGGCCCCGGGCATCCGGCGGTTCGACGACGGCCCGGCCTCGTCGCCCGAGCTCTTCCTGATCATCAATCTGCCCAAGCGCTCGACCGGAACCGACGCCAACGTGCCGCTCCGCGGGGTGGCGCCGGCTGCGTTTCACGTACGTGACCGCTTCGAGATCGTCGAAGGCCGGTCGTTCGAGTGGGGACTCAACGAGGTGATCGTCGGACGCGGCGCCTCCGAGGAGTTCGCTGGGCTCGCGGTCGGCGAGACGATCGAGGTGGCGGGGGAGCAGTGGCCGGTGGTCGGTCTGTTCGAGGCCGGTGGCGGTATCGCGGAGTCCGAGGTGTGGGCGGACGCGGCGATTCTCCAATCGGCCTACCGCCGGGGCAACAGCTACCAGGCGGTCTACACCAAGCTCGAGACCGCCGGCTCCTTTCAAGGCTTCAAGGACGCACTGACGACCGACCCGCGGCTCAACGTCCGAGTGGTCCGGGAGGCCGAGTTCTACCAGGGGCAGTCCCAGATGCTGACCACTCTGATCACCGGGATCGGCACCGTGATCGCGATCCTGATGGGGCTCGGGGCGGTGTTCGGTGCACTCAACACGATGTACAACGCGGTCTCGAGCCGGACCCGCGAGATCGCCACCCTGCGGGCGCTCGGATTCCGGGGCGGACCGGTGGTGCTCTCGGTGCTCTGCGAATCGATGGTCCTGGCGCTCGTCGGCGGCCTGGTGGGGGGCGGTCTGGCGTACCTGGCGTTCGATGGCTTTCGGGCGGCGACGATCAACTACTCGAGCTTCAGCCAGATCGCGTTCGCGTTCGACGTGACCCCCGGCCTGATGCTGCAAGGAGTGCTCTACGCGGCGCTGCTTGGACTGATCGGAGGCCTGTTCCCGGCGATCCGGGCCGCGCGGCTACCGATCTCGGCGGCGCTCCGCGAGCAGTAGGCTGGTTGGGGGGACGCAAGACGCAATTCAGCTGGAGAGGTACTGAGTTCGAGCACTTCTCCAACCGAATTAGGGTTTGTGTCCCCTCGTCAAGAGATCACGCAGCCGGATCAGATAGGCGCGTGAGTCCTCGAGTCCTCCCGGACGGCTGCGGGCGAGCCAGAGCTCCGGCAACGCTTCGATCAGAGCCTCGAGCGGCTCTACCAGCGCGCGGCGCGCGGTGGCCGGTAGCTGGGTCGCCCGGCGCTCTCGGCCCGCCTCGAGGCGCTCGATGCCCAGGCGGCACGCGAGCTCGAGCGCCTGCCGCACCCACGCCAGCTCCCGAGTGACCAGTGAGCGGCTTTCCGCCCGCGGGAGATCGATGCTCTCCAGGCGATCGAAGGCTCGCTCCAGCCCCTCGCGATCGAGGCCGTCGTAGCGCTCGTGGTCGAGAGTCCCCTCCGCGCCGAAGAGCAGGTGGAAGAGGACGGTCGAGTTCTTGAGCTCGACACCGGTCTCGTGATGTGCCTCGCCGACGGTCAAGGTCGCCGCGACCAGCGCTGGGTCCGAGAGCTCTGGCACGTGGTGGCGGAGTAGATCGCGAAGCGGGAGCTCGGACGGATCGCTCGCCTGGGCGGTATTCCACGAGAACGCCGCGCCGGCGACGATCCCGACGTAGCTGATCGGCAACGGCTGTAGGTGGCCCGAATCGCCCCAATCGGTGACCAGGTAACCGGTCGCGCCGTGGCGCCGGGCGGCCCGGGCTGCGTTCGCGAGGTTGGCGAGCGCGTTGTCGACCCTGCCGCCCAGGCTCCGCCAGCTGCTGGTGCCCGGGCAGAGGTAGAACTCGACTCCGGCGTCGGCGAACGCCGTCGCCTCTTCGTCGAACGGGTGATCGGCCTCGTAGCCCCAGTCGAGGGCGATGACGTCGCTCGGCAGCCGGCCGATCAGATCGGGTCGGCGCAGAATGATGTCACCCCAGAACTGCATGCGATGGCCCCAGGCGTCGACCAGGCCGTGAATCCGGGTCAGGAAGTCGAGGTAGACCTCCTCGCGACTGCTGGCGGCACAGGCGTCGGCCGAGCGGCCCGAGCCGAGATCCCAGGTCTCGTCGAGGCCGACGTTCACCTGCTGGCTGTTGAAGTTGGGCAGCAGCTGGTCGAAGAGATCCTCGAGTAGCTGTAGGCTTCTCGGATCGACCGGACAGAGGCTGAACGGCTCCTTACCGGAGCTGAACGGGTGGTCGATGCCCTCGGGGCACTCGGCGAGCGGCCGATAGGCATCGTGGATCAGCCAGCGGTGGAAGTGTCCGAAGCTGTTCTGATTCGGCACCAGCTCGATGAACCGCCTGCGACAGAAGGCGTCGAGCTCGCGAATCTCGCTCTCGGTCATCGGGCTGGCGTCGCGCCAGACGGCCTCGTGGCCGCGGTAGGCGAAGGTATGTTCGGTATAGAGCTGAAGCTGATTGAACTTGAGGGCCGCGAGCAGGTCGACCAGCTCGAACAGGGTGTCGAGCCGAGGTACGCGGTTGCGACTGATATCGAGCATGAAGCCGCGGACCGCCAGGTCGGGAGCGTCCGCGATCTCGACGCAAGGTGCGTGCAGCTCGTCGCCGGCGCGGCGGCCGGCGAGCGACAGCCATTGGAGCAGGGTCACTGCACCGTAGAACAGGCCGGCGGCGTCGGCTGCCACCAGGTCGACGCCGTCAGACTCGATGCTCAGGCGGTAGCCCTGTGCTCCGAGCGGCTCCTCGGCGTCGAGAGCCAGCCTGAGCAGGGCGCGGCCGACACCGCTCGCCCCGAGCGACGGCTCCATACCGAGCCGCTCCAGGCCTCGGCGAAGTCCCTCGGCGGCATCGGCCGCGGCGGTCGACGAGACGATCCGGCAGCTCCGAGCGAGCTCCAGCTCGCCCTCGAGAACGCGAGCCTCTCGGGGCCGCGGGAGAAGAAGATCGACGGCGGTGGCCACGCGCTCAGCTGACGCGTAGCGCCAGGACGGGCGGCAGGTTCTCGGCCGCGGTCACCCAGCTTGCACCGCTGTCGGGCGACGCGTAGACGGCACCCTGCTCGCTGCCGAAATAGAGGCCCAAGGGCTGGCGGCCGTCGTGCGCGAACGCCTGGCGGAGCACCGTCGCGTAGGCGCTGGCGGGCAGGCCATCGGTCCGGGCGGCCCAGGTGGCTCCCCGGTCGCGCGTCTCGTAGACGGTGATTCGGCCCTCGGGAGTGACCCGATCGACGTCGGCCACCAGCGGGATGACCCAGGCGCGGTCCGGATCGGACGGGTCGGCGACCAGAGGAAAACCGAAGTCGGACGGTAGTCCGGCACCGATGTCGATCCAGGTGGAACCGCCGTCGTCGGAGCGGTAGACGCCGCCGTGAAACTGGAGGTAGAGCGTCGTCGGCTCGACGGGTGAGCGCTCGACGTGGTGGACGCAATGCTGGTGGGTGTCGGCTCGGACCTCCTCGGGCAGGTATCTCGGGACCAGGCCGTCGACGCCGTGCGACCAGCTGGCTCCGCCGTCCGTGGTGTGCCAGACACCCGCCGCCGAAACGGCCACGGTGAGACGGTTCGGATCGCCCGGCCAGGGGCAGATCGAGTGCAGACAGAGCCCGCCCATGCCGCCCTGCCACTCGGGACGGCTGGGCTGGTCCCAGAGCGCCCGACTCAGGCTCCAACTTTCGCCGTTGTCGGTGCTGTGGAAGAGCGCCGCGGGCGCGACACCCGCCCAGATCTCACCGTCAGCCTCGCCCGGTTGAATCACCCAGATGCGGTCGACCGCCGCCTCGGTCCCCTCGGGGAAGATCGGGCCGTCCGCCTGCTGCCACTCTTGCGACAGATCGTCGGTCCAGCAGAGTCTGGGGCCGAACTGGCCGTGGGTGACACCAGTGAAGTAGCGGCCGCTGCGGGTATCACGGATCGCGAACTCCGCTGCTTCGCCGGCGAAGTGGCGCTGGCTCACCGCGAAGCCGGTGTCGGTGTCGCCGCGCAGGACGAACAGACCCTTGCGGGTCGCCACCAGGATCTCGGTCTCGGGCGCGCCTCCGGAGATGGCATGTACGATGTAGAGTTCGTCGCCATCGACCAGCGGTCGATCGAGCGCGGCGCTCTCGTCGTTGACGAACAGGCTGACGTGCTCGCGCAGGTGCCCACGCTCGTCCAGCACCCAGCCCTTGAGACTCGGTCGACGAGCTTCTAGCGCCCGGATCGCGTCCAGTGCGGTGGTCCCCTCGACGCCGATCCGGTCCGCGCCGTCGGTGTGACGGAGGAGCGGAGAGGGCAAGACCACCGTGGGCACGACGGGGCGAAGTCTAGCATGCGCTCCGGCGGTTCTAGGGTAGGCTACCGGGGTCTGGAAGGGAGTATGGCGGACAAGAAACTGGTACTGATCGTCGACGATGAGCCGGGCATTCTGAGCACCCTGTCCGGAGTGCTCTCGGACGAGGGCTATGCGACGGTCTGCACCGGCAGCGGCGGCGAGGCGCTCGATCTGTACGGGAGCAACCGGCCGGACGTGGTGCTGCTCGACGTCTGGCTGCCCGACCACGACGGTCTCGAAACCCTCCAGGCACTGCGTGAGGTCGACCCGACCGCGGCGGTCATCATGATGTCGGGTCACGGCACCGCCTCGACGGCGGTCAAGGCGATCAAGATGGGCGCCTACGACTACGTCGAGAAGCCGCTCTCGTACAGCCGGACGGTGGAAGCCGTCGAAGGGGCGCTCGAGTACCGGCGGTCGGTGGCGTCCGACCGCGCGCTACTCACATCGCTGGAGAAGACCAAGGACCGGCTCGAGACCCCTCCGGATCTGAGCGGACCGCCGACGTTCGGCCTGGTCGAGCGGACTGATCACCCGCAGAAGACGATCGCCGAAAGCGCGGTGATCTACGGACTCGGTCTGCACTCGGGCAGTAGAACCGGCATGGCGATCCAGCCGCTGCCGGCGGATACCGGCATTCACTTCATGATCCTGCCGACCAACACCCATGTCGCGGCCCATGTCGGCGCGGTGGCCGAGACCGACTATGCGACCACCCTGGCCAACAACGGCGAGAGCATCCAGACGGTCGAGCATTTCCTCTCCGCGGTACACGCGCTCGGGATCACCAACCTGCTGATCAAGGTGCACGGCGAGCTGCCGGTTCTCGACGGGTCGGCGCTCGAGTTCTGCAAGACGCTGGAGGAGGTCGGAGTCGACCTGCAGCCGGAGCGCCGGCGCGAAGTCGTGATCGACCGCCGTTACGAAGTGGGCGACGGCGAGAAGCGACTGACCCTCGAGCCGGACGACGGCTTCGCGGTCTCCTATCTCTTGCGCTACCCGTCGCCGATCGGCGAGCAGCGGTACGAGTTCAGGCTGTCGAACTTCGCGGCCTACAAGGAGCAGATCGCGCCCGCCCGCACCTTCGGCTTCATGCGCGACCTCAAGATGATGTCGGAGCTGGGTCTCGGCTCCGGTGGGCGGCTCGACAACTGCATCCTGGTCGGCGAGGACAACGTGATCAACACGGCGCTGCGCTTTCCGGACGAATTCGTGCGCCACAAGATCCTGGACATCATCGGCGATCTCTACCTGCTCGGCTTCCCGATTCGGGGCAAGGTGACGGCCCGTCTCACCGGCCATCGCGACAACATCTCGATCCTCCGGCGGGTGCTGGAAGAGAACGCGGCCCCCGGCGACGATTGGTGACCGGCCGCGCAGTTGGGGAGAATCACCCCGAAAAAGTGGCGGCACGGGCACCGATTCTTCCGCTGCACGCCATTTCTATTGCCCTTCGACTTGCGAAATCCGTAATCGATTGCAGCAAATTCACATAGACATATCGCCATATGCAATCGGCCCATGCCTTGCACAAGCAGACGCACGGGAGGCGTCTGGCATGTCGAGCGGGTTAGAGAACGAGGCGAACAGCAATCTGGCCAGGGTCCTGGAGCTGGCGCAGACCAGCCGGAGCGCGGACGCCTCTGAGATTGTCCATCGGGTGATCGACCAGTGCCTGATCAGCATGGTTTTTCAGCCGATTGTGGACATGAAGACCGGTCAGATCTTCGCCTACGAAGCGCTCTGTCGCAGCCGGGTCCCGCAATTCGACAATCCTCCGGCGCTGATCGAGGCTGCGACGGCCGCCGGCAGGATCGGCGAGCTCGGGCGCTTGCAGCGGTCCCTGGCTTCCAGAAACTGTCCGGACTGGCCGATTTTTGTCAACATCTCGCCCAACGAATTCGACGAGAGCTACCTGGTGCGACCGGACGACGCGATCTTCGGTCATCGCAAGCCGGTATACGTCGAGATCACCGAGTCGGTGCCGCTGGTCTTCTTCGAGCAGTGTCACAGCGTGCTGGCCGAGCTGCGGCGCAAGGGAGCGCGCCTGGCGATCGACGACCTGGGGGCCGGCTACTCCAACCTCAAGTACATCGCGGACCTGGCACCCGACATTGTCAAGCTGGATCGGGAGCTGGTTGCCGGTTGCACCATGGACGGCCATCAGTACGAGCTCCTGCGCTCCATTGCGCGTCTCTGTAGCGAGGTGAACGCACGGGTCGTCGCCGAGGGGGTCGAGAACCCCGAGGAGCTCGAGGCGGTGAGCGCCGCCGGGATCGACTACTGCCAGGGTTTCTTCCTCGGTCGACCGAAGATCTCGCCGTCCGAGCTGAGCTGGCCCGCCTCCGAGCTGGTGGTCAGCGCCGAGTTCAAGCTGCGCCGGGTCAAGCGCGCCGCGGAGAAGGCCGGCGAAACGCCGGAGGACACCGAGCGGCGACTCGAAGAGCTCGAGGAGGTGCGCGCGATTCTCGAGAAGAGCGTCCGCAAGGCCAAGGGCGAAGTCGTGCGCTTGCGCAAGGCGGTCAACACAGCCGAGCAGAAGAGCGAGCTGGCGGAGGTCAAGCTGGGCGAGCTGGAGGACGCACTGGCCGAGTCCGAGAGCAACCGCAAGCGTCTGGCGCGCCTGTTCGAGGCCGCTTCGGTCAAGGACGAGGAAGGGGGCCTGGAGGAGCCCTGGCCGCGGCGAGAGCGGTCCAAGCTGAAACGAGTGGCGAGTCACGGACTCATCTGGGCGGCCGGTCTGCTGGCAGGGCTCATGCTCTACATGTTCGATCCGCGCGACGACCAGGTCGCACCCCGGCTCGAGCCGGTTGAGCCGGTGGTCGCGGTCTCGCCGGCCGAAGCGGCGCGGGCGGAGATCCGGAACATGGTCCTGAGCTGGGCGAAGGCCTGGTCGGAAAAGGATGTGGAGCGTTATGCCGCACACTACTCGTCCGCCTTCGTCTCCGAGGACGGACTGTCGGGCCAAGACTGGCGTCAGCAGCGACAAGCGCGGATCGTAAAGCCCGGCGACGTCTCGGTCCGAGTCAGCGACCTCGAGATCGAGCTCGACTCGGACACTTCGGCCAGTGCGGTGTTCGAGCAGACCTACGTTTCTGACAGTCTCTCGGATCGGGTGCGCAAGAGATTCGACCTGATCCGCGAAGACGACGGCTGGCGAATCACCCGCGAGTCGGGCATCAGATAGCCCGCTCGAGGCTCCTGATCGGCACGCCCGACGCTGGTATCCTTGGCCGGCATGCGCGCTAGCCGGTGGATCGTCCCGCTCTGTTTGATGGCGGCTCTTTCGAGCCTCGCCGCCGGGCAGGAGTCTCGTGACTGGCAGGCGAAGGTCGATTCCTGGGTGCTGAGAGAGACGGCGGAGCGGACCGAGGGGGAGTTCCTCGTCCTCTTGACGGCGCAGGCGGATCTGGCTGCCGCCGAGCACCTGGCGACGAAGGAAGCGAAGGGCCGGTACGTCTACGAGCAGCTGAGACGGGTGGCGATGGCTACTCAGGGTCCGGTGCTCGCGCGCCTGCGCGCCGAGGGCGTCGAGCATCGCCCGTTCTGGGCCGCCAACATGATCTGGGTACGGGGCACCTCCGAGCTGGTGGCCGAGCTGGCCGGGCGTCATGACGTGGCGCGCATCCACGCGAATCCGCGCGTCGAGCTCGACCGCCCCGAGCGGGACCTGACCGCGCGTGGCGGCGGCGACCGGGCAGTGGAGCCGAGCCTCGAGCACACGCTCGCGCCGGATGTCTTCTGGGCGCGGGGCTTCGACGGCCGTGGGGTGGTCATCGGCGGGCAGGACACCGGCTACGACTGGGACCACCCGGCGCTGCGCTCGAAGTACCGTGGCGCCGCTGGCGGTGGCGTCGACCACAACTACAACTGGCACGACGCGATCCACGAGAGTCGCGGTTTCTGCGGCGCGGATTCGCCCGAGCCTTGTGACGACGACGACCACGGCACCCACACCATGGGGACGATGGTGGGGGACGACGGTGGCGGCAATCGGATCGGGATGGCGCCGGGCGCGACCTGGATCGGATGTCGGAACATGGACGGTGGTATCGGCACCCCGGCGAGCTACGCCGAATGCTTCCAGTGGTTCATCGCGCCGACCGATCTCGAAGACCGGAACGCCGATCCGGCCAAAGCGCCGGACATCATCAACAACTCGTGGTCGTGCCCGGCCTCCGAGGGCTGCACCGATCCGAACGTCCTGCGCACGGTGGTCGAGAACACCCGTCGCGCGGGCATCCTGGTGGTGGTCTCGGCCGGCAACGAGGGCCCGGAGTGCGAGACGATCGACGCTCCCGCCGGCATCTACGACGCCTCGTTCACGGTCGGGGCGACGACCTTGAGCGACGGCATCACCGGTTTCTCGAGTCGTGGGCCGGTCTCGGTCGACGGCAGCGGCCGGCTCAAGCCCGACGTGGCGGCGCCGGGCTTCCGGATCCGGTCGAGCGTACGCGGCGGACACTACGAGAGCTTCAACGGCACCAGCATGGCGGCGCCTCATGTCGCCGGCCTCGCGGCGCTGCTGATCTCGTCCGGTAGCTGCCTGCGAGGCAACGTCGATGCCATCGAGCGGCACATCACCGGCACGGCGCTGCCGGTCACGGCCGATCAGAGCTGTGGTGGCCCCGGCTCGGAGATACCGAACGGGGTGTACGGCTACGGTGCGATCCGCTCGGTGCTGCCGGCCTGCGGCGACGGCGTCTCCGGCGAGGTGAGCGGTATGGCGCTCAAGAAGATGGTCTGCCGTAACCGCGGCACGAGGCCGCGACAGAAGGTGACCTCGCGCCTCTCCGGAGCGGACGCCTGGAGCTGCACGGCCGCCGGGATGAGCGCCATCGGCGGCGATCGTCTCAAGATCCAGCTGACCGCCGAGGCGGGCGCCGCCGCGGAGGCCGGTGGCACGCTCCAGGGCGTTACTGGCGCCAAGGTGATCTGCAAGAACCAGACGGGGGGCGGCAAGCGGACGATTCGGCCGGCGGTGGGGGAGTCGTGGGACTGCCGCGCCGCCGGACTGGAGATCTCCGATGGCGACGCGCTGAAGATCACGATCAGTGGGAGGGCGGGGTAGTGCGGAGCGGTACCGAGAAGAGTCAGCTCCAGTTCACGCGGGAGACGATCCTGCGCGACTACCGGATCGCCTTCCAGAGCCGGGAGGTGAGCCTGCTCGGACGGCGTGAGGTACTGACCGGGAAGGCCAAGTTCGGCATCTTCGGCGACGGCAAGGAGGTGGCACAGGTCGCCATGGCGCGCTCGTTCCGAGAAGGTGACTACCGGGCCGGCTACTACCGCGACCAGACCTTCATGTTCGCGCTCGACCTGCTGACCGTGAAGGAGTTCTTCGCCCAGCTCTACGCCGACTCCGATCTCGAGCGCGAGCCGGCCTCCGGGGGGCGCCAGATGACCGCTCACTTCGCCACCCGGCTGTTGGACGAGGAGGGCGGCTGGCGAAGTCAGCACGATCGCTTCAATGTGGCTGCCGATCTCTCGCCCACCGGATCCCAGATGCCCAAGCTGGTCGGGCTGGCCTACGCGTCGCGTCTCTACCGCGAGCTCGACGGGCTGGAGGAGCTCGGCCCGTTCTCGCGCAACGGCAACGAGATCGCGTTCGGCACCATCGGTGACGCCAGTTGCGCGGAGGGCCTGTTCTGGGAGTCGGTCAACGCCGCCGGCGTTCTGGGCGCCCCGATGCTGCTGTCGATCTGGGACGACGGTTTCGGCATCTCGGTGCCGACCGAGTATCAGGTGACCAAGGGGGACATCTCGCAGCTGGTGCGCGGCTTTCAGCGGCAGCCCGGCGACAGGCGGGGTTACGACATCTACACCGCCAAGGGCTGGGACTACCCGGGCCTGTGCGAGACCTACCTGACGGCGTCCGAGATCGTGCGCATCGAGCACGTGCCGGCGATCATCCACGTGCAAGAGGTGACCCAACCGCAGGGACATTCCACCTCCGGAAGTCACGAGCGCTACAAGACGGCCGATCGGCTGGCCTGGGAGGCCGAGCACGACTGCATCTCGCGGATGCGGGCGTGGATGGAGCGCCAGGGGATCGCCGAGGGCGACGAGCTGGACGCCGCGGAGGCGGAGGACCGCGAGTACGTTCGCCTGATGCAGCGCGAGGCCTGGAGCGACTTCCGGCGCGAGCTTGACGACGACCGATCGCAGCTGCTCGAGATCCTGGAGGAGGTCGAGCGCGAGTCGGCGGCGCGCGCGGAGATCGGCGAGCGACGCCAGAAGCTCGCCAAGCTGCCGCACCCCTTGCGCCGGGACCTGCAAGCGACCGCGGCCGAGATCCTGGTCGCGATCCGTGACGAATCACACCAGCCGAGGGAGCGACTGCAAAGCTGGCTGCGCTCGCTCGAGGGAGAGCAGGAAGAACGCTACGGGACGCACCTCTACAGTGAGACCGACGAGTCCGCGCTGACGGTGCCGGTGGTGCCGCCGCGCTTCGACGCCGACGCTCCCGAAGTGCCCGGCTTCGAGGTGCTCAACGCCTGCTTCGATCGGGCGCTGGCCCGCGCCCCCAATCTGATCGCGTTCGGCGAGGACGTTGGGCGGCTGGGCGACGTCAATCAGGGCTTCTCCGGCCTGCAGGAGAAGTACGGCGACCTGCGGGTCTCGGATACCGGCATCCGGGAGGCGACCATCGTCGGTCAGGCGATCGGCATGGCCCTGCGTGGCTGGCGCCCGATCGCCGAGGTCCAGTACCTCGACTACCTGCTCTACTGCCTGCAGATCATGTCGGACGATCTGGCTACCCTGCGGTGGCGATCGGTCGGCGGACAGAAGGCGCCGGTGATCATCCGGACCCGGGGCCATCGCCTCGAGGGCGTCTGGCACGCCGGATCGCTGCTCGGCGGCTTGATCCACCTGCTCCGCGGTATCTACGTCTGCGTCCCCCGCGACATGACCCGAGCGGCCGGCTTCTACAACACGTTGCTCGCCTCCGACGACGCGGGGCTGGTGATCGAGGTGCTCAACGGATACCGGGCCAAGGAGCGGTTGCCGTCGAACATCGGCGAGCTGACCGTTCCGCTCGGTGTGCCCGAGGTATTGCGCCCCGGCGACGACGTCACCCTGGTCACCTACGGCGCTCTCTGCAAGATCAGCCTGCAGGCGGCAGAGCTTCTGGCGGCCGTTGGGATTAACGTCGAGGTGATCGATGTCCAGACCCTGCTGCCGTTCGATCTCGGCGGGCGAATTACCGACTCGATCAAGAAGACCAACAGGGTCGTGTTCGTCGACGAAGACGTGCCGGGCGGCACCTCGGCTTTCATGGCGCAGCAGGTGGTGGAAGGGCAGGGAGCCTTCGCCTGGTTGGACGCGCCGCCGGTGACCGTGACCTCCAGAGAGCATCGCCCGGCCTACGGCTCGGACGGCGACTACTCGTCGAAGCCGAATCGCGAGTCGATCTTCCGCGCGGTGTACGAGCTGGCGCGCGAGCGCGAGCCCGGTCGGTTCCCGCAGATCTTCTAGCCGCGCCGGCTACATCAAGCCGAGCTCGAGCTTGGCGGCCTCGGTCATCATGTTCGGACCCCACGGTGGGTCGAACACGATCTCGACCTCGGTCTCTGCCACTGCGGCCAGCGACTCGACCCGACGCTTGACGTCGTCGGCGAGCACCGGTCCCATCCCGCAGCCGGGCGCCGTGAGCGTCATCTTGACCTGCACCCGGGCGCCGTCAGCCGGCTGCTCGTCGATCGTGCAGTCGTAGATCAGCCCGAGGTCGACGATGTTGACCGGGATCTCGGGGTCGTAGCACCTGCGCAGCTGCGCCCAGACGCGCTCCTCCAGAGGAGCATCCTCGTCGAGGGCGTCGTCAGCGGTGGTCGCCTCCTTGCCGAGGGCGTCCGCATTCTCCTCGTCGATGCGGAACATCGCGCCGTAGTCGTTCATCACCGTGAACGTACCGCCCAACTCCTGGGTGATCATCACGCGGGAGCCCTTGGCGAGCACAGCGGGCAGGCCGTCCGGGATCTGGACGACCTCCACGTCGCGGGTAAGGGTCGCTGGCTCGCGGCTGTACATGGGAGAAGACGCGGGAGTACTGGTGTCAGAAATCGATGGCGACCGGCAACATGTTCTATAGCGGCAGCCTGAGTGTGCGTTTGGTGGTGTGGGGGAGGCTCCGAACGCGGTTGGGCATCATCGGTTTACCGCTGTAAGAGCGGAATGCGGATGGAGAAAGCGGGTGATGCTTTTATCTCTCCTAAGAGAGGGATGGGATAAGTATGGCGAGCGGGCGCCTCCCCCAAACCATACTCGATTCAAGCCACTGGGTTTGAATCCCTAAGCGGATTCTAGACGATCCGCCCTACCTAGTCTACGCGAGATCTCGGCGCGGCTATATGGCTAGCTGGCGCTCGGGTTCGTGACGTCGGCCCGAACGTTGCGAAAGACCCGAGCGGGCGTTCCCGTCACCCCTAGACGGGAACGATGACTACTGCCTGGATAGCTTCGGACGCGCGCCGGGCCGCCCCGAGAGCGAGCGGCTTCTCGCTGCTCGAGCTACTGCTCGCTGCGACGATTCTCGGGGTGGTGCTCCTGGTCACGGCCGCCCTGTTCGCGCGGGCTGTCCGAGACGTTCGGACCGGGGCGCTCCGCTCCCGAGCGGCGGTTCACGCACAGAACGGACTGGAGGGCTTCGCTGGAGCTCCGCGGATCGAGCACCGTGCGCTCGGAGATGGGCGCTGGGCAGAGGGCCCGCCGGAGCCGTCCTCCCCGGCCGGCTGGCTCCGCCGGACGAGTGTTCGATACTACCCGCTGAGCGCCGTCGACGACGGGTGGCTCGGCGCCGCCGAAGCGGTGCCGACCGATGACGAGATCCCCGGGATCGGTCTGCGCGCGGTCGAGATCAGCGTGTCGACGGGCCTCGGAGAGCGCCCGATCGCACACCTGGTACGCCTGGAGTGGATCCGACGATGAGACGCGCTAGGGGCTTCTCGCTGCTGGAGCTGATGGTCGCGATGGCACTGGCGACCAGTCTGCTGGTCGGACTGCTGGTGCTCTTCGAGACCCACTCCGGGGTCACCCGGCGGCAGTCGCTCACCGTAGACCTGGAACAGTCGCTCCGCATCGCCCGGCATGCGCTGACCCGCGCCTGTCGCGTGGCAGGGTGGGGTGGCCTCCCTGCCAGCCTGGCGATCGAGGTTCGCAACAATGCCGCTCCCGGAGAGCGTATCGGTGACCCCCGGAGCCCGGCCGTGGTTCCGGAGACCGACGTCCTGATCGTGCGTGGGGTGGTCGAGGGCTCGATGCTCGAGATCTCGGCGCTCGCGCCCGAGACGCTGATCCTCTCGCGCCGCACGGAGGGAGGCGCGGAGCAGCCGCTCGAGGGCCTGCTAGCCGCCGCCGGAGACGTTCCCGGAGAAGCTCTGCTGGTGACCGGCGCGCGAGGGTCGGCGAGCTGCTCGATCGTCGAGCTGGTGAGCGCTGTAGCGAGGGGGCGTGGGGTCTCGGGTGAGGTGACGGAGCTGGCCGTCGAATACCGGACGAGTGGTACCGCGTTGGCCGACGGCTACCGGAGGCTGAGCGCGGCGTGTACTCGTGCGCGCGGCTCGGACTGGATGCGCTACGTCGGCGTCCTCGTAGAAATGCGGTACTTCGTGCGCAGCGATGAGCGGCAGCCCGGTGGTTGGGCGCGCCATCAGCTCGCTCGTTCGCGGTTCTATCCGGGGTCGGAACGGCCGCACGCCGAGGCTCCCCGCGCCGGAGTGCCGCTGGTCGACAACGCGCTCGACCTCCAGGTCGCGCTGGCCTTTTCGCAACCGGACGATCCCGGGGCTCGCCGCTGGCACTTCGGTGGTCCCGAGCTGCCGGTGGCGCCGGTTCCGCCGGAGGGTCCGCTCGAGCTCGTAGGTCTGTCGATTCTGCTGCGGGGCGCGCGCCCGCTGCGCCACTACGTCTCACCGCCGCTGGCTCGCATCGAGGACAGGTGGTACGGAGAGGTGGGTGCCGCCACGTCGGTGGGCCGCTCCTTCCTACGGGCGCGGTCGAGCGCCCAGATCGCGGTCCGGAGTCGATGAGCACGGTGCGCAGGCCGGGGGGCTCGACGCAGCGAGGCAGCGCCTATCTGTTGGCGCTCGCGGTGATCCTGGTCTTGACCGGTCTCGGTATCGTGATCTCGGAGATGGCGTTGTCCGAAAGGCGGCTCGGAACCGTCGATCACGAGACCCTGCAAGCGTTGAATGCCGCCGAGTCCGGACTCGCTCTCGCCGCTGCCCGGCTGCTCGCGGGCGCCGAGCCCGAGGAACTGGACCTCTCGTTCGGACTGACTCGCCTGGAGGACTGGACGCGCTCGAGTCGGGCTCAGGTCGAGGCGCCGGTCGAGATCGCTCGAGAACCGTGCTCCCTCTGCGAGCCGGCAGGCGAGTGGACCAGAGCGAGCTACGAGATCTCGACGGTCGGCCTGCGCCAGCTGGAGCATCCGGCCGGCGTGAGGACGCTCGCTCGGACCGCCGTCCGGGCGGTCCTGACCGTGCAGCCGTGGCCGGCCCCGGGTACGGTGGCGGCGTTGGGCGATGCCAGTGACGGCGCGCCGGCCTGCCCGCAGGAGGTCCGGGTGCAGCTTGCCGAGGCGCTCGCCGCCGAGCTCCACCCGGCGGGCTGCAGATTCGGCGCCGGAGCCTTCTCCATAGGAGCTACCGACGCCGAGACCGGCCGGTCCTGCTGGCTATGGGTGCCCGTCTGTCTGCTTGTGACGGACTGGGCTGAGGAATGACGGTGCCGGTGGCTATACTGGCGCGCCATGGTCCAGACCGAGGTCGCCTTCACCGTCGCCGACGAAGCCGGTCTCGACCGTGTGGTCGAGGCGCTCGGCGATCGGTACGCCCTCGAGAGCGAGAAGGCGGTGCGGCAGCGAACCTACTTCGACACCTTCGACTGGCGCCTGTGGCGTAGGAAGTCGCGACTCTGGCTGCAGCCCTCGGCCAGCGGGCCTCAGTTGAGATGGCAGTCGGAAGGCCGGGCGCGGGCCGAGCGCCTGGATCTCCGCTCCGACGACCTCCAGACGATCGGGTTTGCGGCCGACCTGCCGGCGAGCCCCTTCCGGCAGAAGCTCGCGTCGGTCATCACGATGCGTCGCCTGCTGCCGATCGTGGAGGTGAAGGCCGAAGGACGGCTTCTACGGGTTCTCGACCGCCGCCGCAAGACCGTCGTGCGTCTGGTCGCGGAAGTTCCCGCCGCTCGGGCTCCGGGATCGCGGCAGCGGAGGAGGCCGCTCGCCCCGATCCTGATTGTCAGAGGAGTCCGGGGCTACCCGGACGACTTCCGCAAGCTGGTCCGGTTCCTGGGAAAGGAGCTCGGCCTCGAGGAGTGGGACGCGGACGAGTTCGAGGCGGGCTCGGCCCTGGGGGGTTTCGGGCGAGCGGGTGAGTACACTTCGAAGCCGAACGTACCGCTCGATGTCGCGACACCTGCCGACGAGGCGGTCCGCCAGGTGTTGAGGGCCCTGCTCGGGGCGATCGAAAAGAACCACGCCGGCACTGTGGCCGACCTGGACAGCGAATTTCTCCATGACTTCCGGGTAGCGGTGCGACGTACGCGCTCGGCGCTCAGTCTGACCAGGAAGCTCTGGCCGGAGGCACGGATCGAGCCTCTCCGCCGGGAGTTCTCGTGGCTCGGTAAGCTGACCGGTCCGACTCGTGATCTCGACGTCTACCTGCTCGAGCTACCGGGGTCGACGGCAAAGCTGGCCGAGTCGGTCCGTCGGGACCTGGAGCCATTGCGCGAGCTCTTGGAGGCGAGACAGCAGGGCGCGCAGCGCCGGATGGCGACAGAGCTCGAGAGCGCCCGGTATCGAGAGCTGATCGAGGCCTGGCGCGCGTTCCTGGAACATCCGCCGGCCGACGAAGAACGACCCGAGGCGGCCAGGGAGCCGATCGGTACGGTTGCGAGCCGCCTGATCCGGAAAGCCCATCGCAAGGTGCTGAAGCGGGGCCGGAAGATCAGCGACGACAGTCCGCCGGAGGATCTTCATCGTCTGCGGATCGACTGTAAGAAGCTCCGCTACGCCCTCGAGCTGTTCCGGACGCTCTACCCGCCGGAGGAGATCGATCGCCCGGTGCGGGCACTCAAGCGACTGCAGGACAATCTGGGCGCCTTCAACGACTACGGAATCCAGAAGCGGATGCTGGTTGGCCTGGCCGAGGAGCTGATCGACGCGGACTCGGGAGGGACCACGGCGGTGATGGCCCTGGGACGGCTCGTCGGTGAGCTCGAACAGGGTGAGGCGCGAGAGCGCAGCAGGTTCGCCGAAGCGTTCGGGAAGTTCAGCTCCGCCAAGACCGTCGAACGATTCCGAGTGATGTTCGTGGACGGGGGGAGCGAGTGAGGGTTCTGGCGCTCTACAACATCAAGGGCGGCGTCGGTAAGACGTCGTCGGCGGCCAACCTCGCCTATCTCGCCGCGCGGGAGGGCCGCCGAACCCTGCTCTGGGACCTCGACCCGCAGGGGGCGGCGACTTTCATGTTCCGCGTCAAGCCGAAGGTCAAGGGCGGGGCCCGCAAGCTGCTCGAAGGCGGGCGGAGGCTCGAAGCGGTGATCAAAGGTACCGATTTCGAGGACCTCGACCTGCTTCCGGCCGACTTCTCGTACCGGAAGCTGGACCTGGCGCTGGCCGACATGAAAAAGCCGGCACGGCGGCTGGCGTCGCTTCTGCAGGCGCTCGACGACGAGTACGACGAGGTCTTTCTGGACTGCGCCCCGAGCATCTCGCTGCTGTCGGAGAGTGTCTTCGTGGCCGCCGACGCGCTGCTCGTGCCGACCATACCGACCACCCTGTCACTTCGGATGCTCGACCGGCTCGAGCGCCACCTGGTCAAACGTCGGCGGTTCCGCCGCGCGCGGATCCTGCCGTTCTTCTGCATGGTCGACTGTCGAAAGAAGCTCCATCGGGAGATCACCGCCGGGGTCGGAGTGCAGCCCGAGTTTCTCCAGACGTCGGTGCCCTACTCGAGTCTGGTCGAGAAGATGGCCCTCAACCGGGCGCCGGTGAACCGATTCGCGAGTTGGAGCGCGCCGGCCAAGGCCTACGAGCAGCTCTGGGCCGAGATTCGCGAGCGGGTACCGGCGGGCTAGCCTGACCTTCTCGCCGGCTTTCGTAGCGAGCCAACATACGGCGGCGCAGTAGGAAGCTGGTGAGAAGGCCAGGCTAGTCTTCCGGGTGCCAGGAGCCGCGATGCTCCAGGCGGTACGCCTGCGAGTCGACGACTTCCTCGCCGCCGGCCGGCTGCACCCGCTTGTAGGTGCCATCGGCTTGCAGCTCGCGGGAGCGGACGTTGTCGCGCAGGTGCAGGAACAGGATGTCGTCGCGCAGCGACGCCAGGAGCTCGGGGTCGCGCACCGGGAACAGGAGCTCGACCCTGCCGCCGAGGTTGCGCGGCATCAGGTCGGCGCTGCCGAGGAGGATCTCCTCGTCGCCGCCGTTGCGGAAGTAGTAGATCCGGGAGTGCTCGAGGAACCGGCCGACTACAGAAGTGACCCGGATGTTGTCGCTGACGCCGCTGACCCCCGGCTGCAGGCAGCAGATGCCACGGACCTGCAGCTCGACCTTGACGCCGGCTTGCGACGCCTCGTAGAGCTTTCGGATGCAGCGCTTGTCGACCAGGGAGTTCATCTTGAAGGCGAGATGGCCCTGGCCGTCCTCCAGATGGGCCGAGATCTCGCGATCGATGCGCTCGAGCAGCTGCTCGCGCATCGAGTGGGGTGAAACCAGCAGCTTGCGATAGTGGGTCTTCTTCGAGTAGCCGGTCAGGGCGTTGAACAGGTCGGAGACGTCGGCCGCGAGCTCCGGATCGGTGGTGAAGTAGCCCAGGTCGGTGTAGAGCCGTGCCGTGACCGGATTGTAGTTGCCGGTTCCGAGATGAACGTAGCTCTGGATGCCGTGGGCCTCGCGCCGGACGACCAGGCAGATCTTGCAGTGCACCTTGAGGCCGACCAGGCCGTAGACGACGTGGACGCCAGCCTCTTCCAGAGCCCGAGCCCAGACGATGTTGTTCTCCTCGTCGAACCGCGCCTTGAGCTCGACCATGGCCGCGACCTGCTTGCCCTGCTCACGCGCTTCGCGCAGGGCCTTCACGATCGGTGAGTTGGGGCCGGTGCGATAGAGCGTCTGCTTGATGGCGACCACGTTCGGATCGCGAGCCGCCTTGCGGATCAGGTCGACCACCGAAGCGAAGCTGTCGTAGGGGTGATAGAGGAGCACGTCGCGGTCGCGCAGCACCGAGAAGATGCTCTCTTCACCCGTGAGCTCGGGCGGCGACTGCGGCAGGAAGGGCGGGTCCTTCAGCTCCGGACGATCGATGCTGGTCAGCTCCATCATGTCCGAAAGACCGAGGGGGCCCTCCACCTCGTAGACCTGGTAGGGCGACAGGCGCAGATTCCGACTCAGAATCGAGCGGATGCGCTCCGGCATCCCGGCGTCCACCTCGAGCCGGATCGCCGAGCCGAAGTGCCGTTGGGCCACGAAGTCCTGCATAGTGGTGATCAGATCGGCCGCTTCGTCCTCCTCGATCTCGAGATCGACGTCCCGGGTGATGCGGAACGGATGCGCGGTGACGATCTCGAGCCCGGGGAACAGCAGGTCCAGATTGGCCGCGACCACTTCCTCGAGCCAGACGAAGTGGCTGCTCTTCGGTCCGACCAGACCGAGATGCTCGTAGCGGCCGGCCTTCTCCTCACTCGGGATGCGCAGGAGCCGGTCGAGGGCGTTCGGAACCTTGAGCCGCGCGAAGCGCTCGCCGTGACCCGGATCGTTGATCTCGACCGCGAGGTTGATGCTCAGGTTCGAAATGTGGGGAAACGGGTGCCCGGGGTCGAAGGCGAGCGGCGTCAGGACCGGAAAGATCTCGCGCTCGAAGTGGCGCCGGAGCAGCTTGCGCTGCTTGCGCTTGAGGTCGGAGTAGTCGAGCACCCGGATGCCCTGCTCCTCGAGCTTCGGCTTGAGGTCGTCCTGCCAACAGCGGAACCGCTGCTTGAGCATCGGCATCAGGGTCTCGCGAATCGCCGCCAGCTGCTCGGCGGGCGTCATGCCGTCGGGAGGTGCCTCGAGGGCGCCGACCTCGAGCTGCCGGCGCAGCCCCGCCACCCGGATCATGAAGAACTCGTCGAGGTTGCTGCTGAAGATCGACAGGAACTTGACGCGCTCGAGGAGTGGGTTCTCCTCGTCGAGGGCTTCCTCCAGAACGCGCGCGTTGAAGGCGAGCCAGCTGAGCTCCCGATTGATGTAGTACGCCTTGTCGCCCAGGTCGAGCGCCTGGTCTTCGAGCGGTGCCGAACGATCTTCGAGTGTAGCCAGTGTGACCTCCGCGATTGGAAGCTTTAGTATACCGGCGGTGGTCCCGCCGCCTCAGTGATCGATGCGACACCTCTACCTCCTGAGACACGCCAAATCCGACTGGTCGGGCGAGTTCGCGAGCGACCGCGAGCGACGGCTCGCCCCGCGCGGGCGCCGGGCCGCGGCGACCATCGGTAGATTCCTGGGGGCGATCGGTCAGGCTCCGGACGCGGTCTTCACCTCGCCGGCGGTGCGAGCTCGCTCGACGGTCGAGCTCGCAGCCGACGCGGGGAGCTGGTCGTGCGACGTCGAGGTCGTCGATCGCCTCTACGGTGGCTCTCCCGAGGAGCTGCTGACTGCTGTCCAGGGTGCGGACGACGCGATCGAACGGCTGATGCTGGCCGGTCACGAACCGGTCTGGTCCGAGAGCGTGGGGCGGCTGATCGGCTGTGCCGAGGTCAGGATGGTCACTGCGGCCACAGCGCGCGTCGACCTACCGATCGATCGGTGGTCGGAAGCCAAGTTCGGGATCGGTACCCTGGTGTGGCTGTGCACGCCGAAGACGCTGGCGCGCTTTGCGCGCGGCGGGGCTGCTCAGGAGAGCCGGTAGAGCCGGCTGAGCAGCAGTTGGAGCGGAAACCGCTCGAGCTTGCCGCCGCCGGCCGACTGCTCGTCGAAGGTCTCGATCTCGTCGGCCTCGACGCCCTCTCCCCAGATCAAGACTGGCAGCGGATCGGCGGCGTGCTGACCGCTCTCCGAGAGGGTGGCGTGATCCGACGCGACCGCGATGCGTACCGGCCCGGTGACGCGCTTCAACATGCGATTCAGGTTCTTGTCTATCTGCTCGATGAACGACGCCTTGAGGTCGGGGCGCTGGTCGTGGGCGGCGATATCGGCTCCCTTGACGTGCAGCAGCACCAGGTCGCTCCGCTCGAGCTCCTCGCGGGCGATGTCGAATTTCTGCCGCAGATCGGTGTCGAGGTTGGCGGTCATCTCCGGAGTGGTTCGGGTCCTGGCTCCCGACCAGCGGGCCAGTCCCAACACGGTCTGATCGCCGCTGATACAGCAGACCCGTAGGGGAACGCCCGCCTCCTCGAGCGGCAGCAGGCTGTGGATCCGCCCGGCACCACGGGTCAGGACGGCGTTGGCCTGGGGGAGCCCGTCCTTCTTGCGCTTGCGATTGATCTTGTGATTCGCCAGCACCCGTCGAGCCTCCTGCTCGAACACCGCCAGGACGTTGGCGGTGTAGACCGCCAGGGCGTCATCGGGGTCGTCCGGTCGCGGAACCAGGGGTGGGCTGGGCAGCGCTCCCTCGCCCGGGTCGCTGCCCTGGATGGCGGGTGAGAGGGTGGTGCCCCGGAGAACGACGCCCAGGCGGTGCTCGGTTCCCGCCCGCACGCGGACCTCGACCTCGCGCGAGAGGCCGCCGGGCAGGGCCAGATGGTCGATCGCTGCGGCCAGTTCCGCGGCCCCTTCGCGGATCCGGCCGGCCCGGCGGTCGATGATCTGCCCGTTCTCGCCGAGGGTGGCGAAGTTGCCGCGCAGCGCGACATCTCCGGGACTCATCGGCAGGCTCGCTCCGAGCGCTTCGGTCGGACCCCGCTTGAGACTCATCGGCGACTGTCCGAAGAGTGCCAGACAGCCCGCGGCGGTGTCGGCGACCACGCCCGGGGCGATCGGATCGGCCAGGCCGCACTGGCCATCCTTCGCCAGTCGGTCGAGCGTCGGCGTGTCGGCGGCCTGCAGCGGCGTCCGTCCACCGAGTGCGCGGATCGGCCGATCGGCCAACCCGTCGACGATCAGCAGCAGCGTCGCGGCCGAGGGGGCCAGGTCGGGCCATTCGCCCAGGCCGAGGCTGGGCGTCGTGTGCTCCAGCATGCTGGTGATCAGGCCCAGAGTAGGTCCGACCGGGGACTCTCCCGCCGGGTTGTCCAGGAGCGGCACCTCACGCCGCTCCGCCTCCTGCAGGATGTGATCGTGGATCTCGCGGATCGCCCCGAAGCTCTCTAGATAGCGCTCCGCCTTGCGGCCACCGGCGCGCGACCGGGCGAGGAAGCGCGCCCGGTGGTCCTCCTCGTGCAGGGTCGCGAGGACCAGAGCGACCTGGTGGGCCGAGCCCTGCAAGTCCGCGAACGGTACCAGCCCCGGATGGACATGCACCCCTTCGACGATCAGGCTCAGGTTCTCGGCGATCGCGCGCTCGACGACCGCCCGGATCCCGACGATCACCCGGATGGTCTGCTCCTCGTAGCTCTGAATGACCCGGGAGCCGAAGTCCGGATCACCGGGCCTCGTCGGGCCGGGCGGGCCGGAGGCGGGCTCGGGAAGGTGCGCGACCTCGAAGCTGGAGGTGTGAATAGCCGGCAAGATCGACGGCGTGAAGACCATTCGCATGACCTGGCGGATGGTGTCGGTGGCGTTGATCCGGTAGATCCGGAGGAGCGGTGCGAGCTCGAGCGCCAGGGTCGACTTGCCGGTGCCGCTGGCACCGCCGATGTAGATGATCAGAGGCTTCGCCAGCCGACCGATCCGGCGCACGGTACGGTATCGCCGAGCCGCTTCCGGTCCCTCCTTGCGCTCCAACAGATCGGCGACCCGGCGGGCTATCTCGCCCGAGGCCAGCCGGTCGACCCCCTCCTGGCGAAGCTCGGCTTCGAGCTCGGTCAGCAGTCCGTAGGCACGGTCCAGATCGATGCCCGCCGCATAGACGCTGCGGGCGAGCAGGCCGCGTGAGAACGGCTGCTCCTGCCCCTCGTAGACGACACGGATCTCCGAGAGAGGCCGACCGGGGAAGGTGAGCCGATCCGGGATGTCGCTGCCGAACATCATCTCCAACCGGGCGGAGATGAGATCCTGGATCTCGTCGGTCGTCACCTCCTCGCGGTCTGAGAGCTCGTCCCGAATCGCCCGCGCCACGGCGTAGGCGTCCTCGAAACCGAGGCCGCGCAGCACCAGGTCTCGGGTGATCATTCCGCGCAGGAAGCGCTGCCGGAGGCCTCCGGTGCAGACCACCATGAGCTGCCGCCGCCGGCCCTTGTCGTCGCTGGTGCTGGGAGCTTCGTGCTTGCCTGTCATGGCCGCGGTGAGCCGATCGGCAGGGGAGAGCTCATGCGAGAGTAAAAAACTGTAGCACGACGAATCGACCGGGCCCGTTGATCGCGGGGGCCGACAAGCGACTCACGCAAGAGCCTCTGTGAGCGCCTCTATCAACGTCCTCTGGGTCTTGATGCGAGCCCAGAGCTTGTCGTTCCCCTCGATCACGGTCCAGGGGGCGGTCAGGGTCGAGGTCTTGACCAGCATGTCGTCGACCGCCGCCTCGTAGGCTTCCCACTTGTCTCGATTGCGCCAATCTTCGTCGGTCAGCTTCCAGGCCTTGTGGGGCGTCTCTCTCCGGGCTTCGAACCGGCGCAGCTGCTCGTCCTTACTGATGTGATACCAGAGCTTGACCAGGGTCATCCCATGATCGGTCAGCTGGCGCTCGAACTCGTTGATTTCGCGGTAGGCACGCCGCCACTCCTCTTCGGTGGCGAAGCCCTCGACCCGCTCGACCAGGACGCGGCCGTACCAGGAGCGGTCGAAGATCAGAATCTGCTTTTCGACCGGCGCCTTCAACCGTCGCCAGAAGCGCCAGAGGTAGTGATGGCTCTTGCCCTCGGCTCCCGGGGCACTGATCGCGTAGACCTGGTATCCACGCGGGTCGATCTTCTCCGTAACCCGGCGGATCGAGCCCCCCTTGCCGGCGGCGTCCCAACCCTCGGCCACCACCACCAGCGAACGCTTCTGCTGGTAGAGCTCGAGCGCCAGCTTGCGTAGCTCCAGCTGACACTCGAGCAGCTGCTTCTTGTAGTCAGCGCGGTCCAGGTTGAGAGTGAGATCGACGGTGGAGAGCATCCTAATCCTCGTCCTCCTCCTCGCTCGAGAACAGCTCGGCCTCCAGCGGCTCGGGCACGGCCAAGCCGTGGTGGGTCAGCCCCGCCTCCATCCGCTGGATGAGCTTCTCGAACACCTTGACCCGAGCCCATCTGTGGTCGGTCGCCTCGACCAGCGTCCACGGCCCCCACTCGCTCTCCGAGCGCTCGAGCATCTCCTCGATGGCGACCAGGTACTGGTCGTAGTTCCGGTGATGCTCCCAGTCCTCCGGCTCGACCTGCCAGGCGGTCGCTGGGTCGCTCTCGAGCTGCTGGAAGCGCGCCTCTTGCTCCTCCCTGGAGATGTGGAAGAAGAACTTGATGATTAGGTACCGGTCGTCCGCCAGGCCCCGCTCGAAGGAGACGATGTCTCCGTAGGCCTTGCGCCAGTGCTCTTCCTCGGTCAGAGCCTCGACGCGCTCGATCAAGACCCGGCCGTACCAGCTGCGGTCGAAGATAGCGATCTCTCCCCATTCCGGCAGGTTGACCCAGAAGCGCCACATCCAGGGCAGCTGCCGCTCGAACGTCCTCGGCTCCTGGATGGCGTAGAGGGAGAAGCCACGTGGCTCCAGGCGCTGGGTGAGCTTGCGGATCGTGGTGCCCTTGCCGGCGGCATCCCAGCCTTCGAAGACGACCACCGTCGCCACCTTCGCCTCCCAGCACGCTCTCTGGAGGCGATGCAGCCGCATCTGGAGGGCGGGTAGCTGCTGCTTGTAGACCGATTTGGCCAGGCTCTTGCTGAGATCGAGCGCTTCGAGCATGCCGTAGGGTAGCGCGAATCGCTACTTCTTGTTCTTCTTCCTCTTCTTCTTTCCCTTGCCTCGCTTCTTGTCCTTCTTGCCTTTCCCGCCCTTCTTGTCCTTCTTCTTTCGCTTGTCCTTGCGCTTCTTCTTGCGCTTCCGCTTGTCCTTTTTCTTGTCCTTCTTCTTGTCTCTCTTCTTCTTCTTGCTTGGGACCGTGTCGAGTCCGGGGTGGGACCCGTCCGAGTCGGTCTCGAGGAGCGAGCGGGCAGCCGTTCGAATCGAGGCGGCTCTCGAGGGACCGAGCCCCCGCACCGCCGTCAACGTGGCCGTCGAGGCCCGGGCCAGATCGCCGGCGTTACCGATCCCCACCGCGGCGAGGGCCTTCGCGGTCGCCTCTCCCACGCCAGGAACGTCGGTCAGTCTGGGTTCGGTCATGCGCCCCTCCCTCGGCCAGCCCTCGACGTAGGCATCGTGATCGACTCTACCCGTAGCGGCCCTCGATGTAGTCGGCGGTCTCCTGGTTGCGCGGGGTCACGAAGATCTCGTCGGTCGGAGCGTGCTCGACGACCTTGCCCAGCAACATGAAGATACATTCTTCGCTCGCTCGCCGCGCCTGCGCCATGTTGTGCGTCACAATGAGGATCGTGTAGTCGCCCCTGAGCTGCCAAATCAACTCCTCGACCGCCTCGGTGCCCTTCGGGTCGAGAGCCGAGCACGGCTCGTCCATCAGGAGCACAGCCGGCTTCACCGGCAGGAGGCGGGCGATGCACAGCTTCTGCTGCTCCTCGAGCGACAGCTCGGTAGCCTGCCGGTCCAGGCGGTCCTTCACCGTGTCCCACAAGAGCACTTGACGGAGCGCCGACTCGACCAGCTCGTCCAGCTCCGTTTGCGGGATCTTCCTGCGACCCGAATGGACCCGATAGCCGAACACCACATTGTCGCGGATTGAAAGAGGGAGTGGGTTCGGCCGCTGGAAGACCATACCGATCCGCTTGCGCACCTGCACCAGCTCGACGTCAGGTGCGTAGATGTCGTAGCCCAGCACCTCGATCGAGCCGGTCGTGCGCACATAGCCGAGCCGTTCGTTGATCCGATTCACGCTGCGCAAGAAAGTTGTCTTACCGCACCCCGACGGGCCGATCATCGAGGTGATCCTGCCGCGCGGGATCTGGAGATCGACGTCGAACAGCGCCTGGAACGTCCCGTACCAGAGGTTGACCTGCCGGGTCTCGATCGCGATGTCGGAGACGGCCTCGGCGCTAGCCAAACCGACCCTCCACGTAGTCACGCGTGCGCTCGTCCTGAACCTCACGGGTGAACATGCGCTCGGTCTCGGCGATCTCGACGCACTCGCCGGTCAGGAAGAAGGCGGTCCGGTCGGCCAGCCGGCGCGCCTGCTGCACCAGGTTGGTGACCAGGACGATGGTGATCTCCTGGCGCAGCTCCTTGAGCACGTCCTCGATCCGCATGGTGGTCACCGGGTCGACCGCGATCGAGAACTCGTCGAGCAGCAGGAGCTCCGGGCCCTGGGAGAGCGCCCGGGCGATGGTCAGACGCTGCTGTTGACCACCCGACAGGAGACTCCCCAGCGAGTCGAGCCGGTCCTTGACCTCGTCCCAGAGGGCGGCTCGGCGCAGGCAGCGCTCGACGATCACGTCGAGATCGGCCTTCTTCTTGATGCCGCCCAGCCGAGGCGAGAGAGCGACGTTGTCGTAGACGCTCAGCGGCAGGCCGACTGGCAGCGGGAATACGACTCCGATCTTGCGGCGGAGCGAGTAGACGTTGCGCCAGCGGCGAATGTCGCGGCCGTTGAAGCGGATCTCACCGTCCACCGACATCGACGGCGTGAACTGGTCCATCCGATTGAGAGTGCGGAGAAAGGAGGTCTTGCCGCTCCCGGCGGGACCGATGATGCCGAAGATCTCGTGCTTCTGGACCTCGAGGGTGACGCCGCTGAGGGCGAGCGTGTCGCCATAGCGGATCGCAAGATCCCGAACTTCCAGCAGGGGTCGTGCCTGGGGCTCGGCGGCTACCACTTCTTCTTACTTCGCAGATGCATGCGGAAGGCGATCGAGATGGCGTTCATCGCCAGGACCATGGAGATCAGCACCAGCGCGACCCCGAACGGCAACGCCTCGGGAACGCCGGGGACCTGCGTCGAAATGACGAACAGATGGAGCGACATCGCCATGGTCTGGTCGTAGACGCTCTGCGGAAGAAAGGGTAGGAAGAACGCGGCACCGGTGAACATGATCGGGGCGGTCTCGCCAGCGGTGCGCGAGACCTCCAGGATCACTCCGGTCAGAATCCCGCTGATCGAGTTGGGAAGGACCACGCGACGGATGGTCTGCCAGCGGGTCGCGCCCATGTTCCAGCAGGCCTCGCGGAATGCCTGTGGCACGGCCTGGAGCGACTCGCGCGTGGCGACGATCACCACTGGCAGGGTCATGATCGCGAGGGTGAGGCTCGCCGCCAGGATGCTGGTGCCGAACCTGAAGAAGAGGACGAACGCGCCGACGCCGAAGAGGGCGTGGACGATCGACGGCACGCCCGCGAGGTTGATGATCGCCAGGTTGATGGCGCGGGTGAGCCAGTTGTCGGGGGCGTACTCGCTCAGGTACAGAGCCGCGGCGACGCCGATCGGGACGGACGCCAGCAGCGCGACCGTGACCAGCCAGACGGTGCCGACCAGAGCCGGAAAGATCCCGCCCGCCGTCATCCCCTGGACCGGCTCGGTAAAGAGGAAATCGATCGACAAGACCGGGCCGCCCTTGTGGATCAGGACCGACAGGATGACGACGACCGGCACGATCAGGAGCACGGTCATCACCAGGAAGAGCAGGCGCCACAGGCGCTCGACCCGCCGATTCCTCTCGTTGAGATCCGAGGCTTCGAACATGGCTCTACTTCCTGCGGATCCCGCGGACGACTAGGTCGGCGGTCAAATTGATGACGAACGTGACGACGAAGAGGAAGATGCCGAGGGTGAACAGGGCGCGGTAGTGATCGGAGCCGACCGCCGTCTCACCCAGCTCGGCGGCGATGGTCGCGGTCAGCGCACGCACCGAGTCGAAGACGCTGGTCGGCAGGTTGATCGAGTGGCCGCTCGCCATCAAGACCGCCATGGTCTCGCCGAAGCCCCTGCCGACGCCCAGGAGCACGGCGGCGAGCAGCCCGGGCTTGGCCGCCGGGATGACCACCCTGAGGATGACCTGCCAGCGGGTGGCACCCAGCGCCTCCGCCGCTTCGCGATAGGTATCCGGAACCGCCTTGAGGGCGTCTTCGGCGATGGTGGTCATGATCGGCGCCGCCATCAGGCCGAGAATGAAGCCCGAGTTGAGCACGTTCAGCCCGACCGGGACATTGAACAGCTTGATGATCAGGGGGTTCATGATGCTCAGGCCGATAAACCCCCAGACCACCGAAGGGATCGCGGCGAGAAGCTCGACCAGGACCTTCAGATACTCGCGCGGCTTGCCGGTCGCGAACTCACCGATGAAGATGGCGGCTCCCAGCGAGAACGGAACCGCGATGACCATCGCCAGCCCGGTCACGCTCGCCGTTCCGGCGATCAGGGCCAGGGCGCCGTAGGTCGGGTTGTGGCTCGACGTCGGGGCCCAGCGCGGCGAGCCGAAGAACTCGCCGATGCTGAACTGCTCGGTGAGGAACCCGAGGCCTTCCTTGGTGATAAACACGAAGATGCTGATCACGAACAGGATGCCCGACACGCCGCCGATGAAGACCAGGACCTGGACACCCTTGTCGATGTACCAGTCCAGGTTGCGGCGATCGATCGCGTCGCCGCCTCGAGGCGAGGCTTGCGGCACTAGCCGGCCCCCTCGCCGCGCAGCTGCTCCATGAGATCGCGAACCCGGGTCGAGATCTCCTTGTAGGCCTCCTCGATCAGGGCGTCCGCCCGCTGCTGGTCGAGTCCGGCCGGAGAGGGCCCGACGTCCCAGTTGAGGAGCACCGTATGGAACGGGATCGGGGGCAGTTTCGGCTCCTCTCCGTGCTCGAGGTTGACGACCACGTGATAGTCGGCCAACTCCTCGGTCGGCAGGTCGAAGAGACTCGGCGCCAGATCGCTCGCGTCGAGCCCGTTCCGGTCGAGAAACCGCGCGCAGCCCGGATGGAGGGCGTCCACCGGCTGCCAACCGGCGCTCGCGTAGCGGCCGCTTTCGGGGAAGACCTTGCGCGCGAACGCCTCGGCCATCTGGCTGTAGCAGTCGTTGGTCTCGTCGACGAACAGCAGCCGGTAGATCTTGGGCTCCTTGGTTTCGCCGGTCACCGCGAAGATCGTCTCTTCACACAGGTTCTTCGCCTGGTCGCTGACCCGCCCGAGCCGGTTGATCACCACCAACAGAGCGAAGAGGTCCATCAGCGGCCGTTCTCTCTTCTCGCCCTCGTCCAGCAGATCGGAGAGGACGTTCTGGAACGTGCTCTCGACCTGCTTGCCCATGGCCTTCGTCGCCCGGGCCATGTCGGCGTTCGATTCGTCGAACGCCTGGAGCGCCTGGTGGAGGATCAGCTTGGCCTGGTCCGCGATCAGGTCGATGTCACGCAGCACGGTATCGGGAGGAGCTTGAGAGAGCTGCTGCACCTCGCGCGCGATCGCGACGGCATAGTCGCCGATCCGCTCGAGCTCGATGTTCAGCCGCAGGACCGACGAGACGAACCGAAGGTGACCGGCACTCGGCAGGTGGCGTGCGACGAACGCGTGGCAGAGAGCGTCTATGGCGCGCACCTCCCGGTTGATCGGGAGGTCGCCCAGAACGACCTCGGCAGCCAACGCCGTGTTGTGGGTCAGCAGTGCGTGCACGGCGCGCTCGAGCGCGGTCTCGATCTGCTTGCCGACCTCGCGAACACGGCTCCGAATCGTGTTCAGATCCTGTTCCAGGCGCTCTTCGTAGTGACTCATCGGCCTCTCCTGCCTGCTGCTCGAGGACCGGCTGGCGACCGCCACCCGGCCGACCGCCGGCCCAAGGTTGGCACTTTCACATCAGCCGCAGCTCACCGCCCGTACGGGCGCGTAACCCTTGTCCTGAATGATGCACTGCGCGGCGTCGCTCAGAATCCAGTCCAGGTACACCTTCACGATCCCCTGAGGCTGGCCGGCACTGTACATGAGCAGCGGCCGGGCGATGGGATAGCTGCCGTCGATGGCGGTCTCCGAGGACGGGAAGACGCAGGTGCCGTTGTCGCTGGTCGAGACGCACGGCATCTTCACGTGCTCGTTGGCGTAGGCGAGTCCGCTGTAGCCGATCGCGCACGGGGTGTTCTCGACCAGATCGACCACGTCCTTGGAGCCGTGCATGTCGCGCGAGCCCAGCTTGAAGTCGCGCTCCTTGCCCAGCACCGCTTCCTGGAAGTAGACGTAGGTGCCGGAGTTGTTCTGCCGACTGACCCGGACGATCTCGTTGCTGTCGCAGCCGGGTATCGCCAGGCCGAGCTGATCCCAGCCCTCGACCGAGCCTCCCTCACCGTAGATCTCCGCCAGCTGCGCCCGCGTGAAACCCTCCACCGGGTTGTCGGGATGAACGAACACCGCCAGGGCGTCGAAGCCGACTACGAACTCGACCGGCTCGATCCCGTTGGCGCGAGCCGCCTCGAGCTCCTTGTCCTTCATCTTGCGGCTGGCGTTGGCAAGATCGACCGTGCCGTTGATCATCGCCGAGATGCCGGTCCCGGAGCCGCCGCCGGTGACCGCGATGCCGACGTTCGGATTCACTTCCTTGTACGCTTCGGCCCACGCCTGGGCAACGTTGACCAGGGTGTCCGAGCCCTTGTTCTGGATCAGGGCGCGACCGCCGCGCTCTCCGGACGGCCTGCCACAGGCGAGCACCAACAGCACAACCACGCCGAGTGCGAGTCGGTTTCTCAAATCGAGCCTCCTTCTGGTTGGAGCACGCTGCGCCCCGTCGACGCCCGTGCCGGGTCTTCACTCCCGATGGCTGAAACGTAGCAGCCGCTTCCTCCCGGCCGTACACGCCAGCGCACGGTTGCCTCTCCCACCCGTTCCAGTGGGCGAAGACCAGCGTGCCGCTCTCCCATGGCCAGCGTATGGCAACGATGTTACAACCCTGCGACGGTCCTCGTCGGGCCTGTGAAGCCCGCCGGACTCAGCTCTCCTGCAGCAGTGCCTCGAACCTCGGATTGGAGCGGAGCGGGTCCCAGAAGGGGAGTGTGCGCAGAGCGGCACGCGTTATGGGTTCCAAGTAGCTCTGCTCCAGGAGTTGTTCGAGGAGGTCGATCGCGGCGTCGGATTGACCGACCATCGCGTGGACGAGGGCCTTGCTCTCCACCGCCTGGGGTCCCGAGAATCGGTCGCTGGCAGTCAGCTCGATCGCCTGGTCGATCTCCTCGAGGGCCGCCTCCGGCTGGCCGAGGGCGGCGTACAGGACCGCGCGAGCGGATCGAACGCTCGAGTCCTGTCCGGTGTCGCCTACCGCTTCGAGAGCAGCGAGGGACTGCTCCAGGTAGGGCCGCGCCGCCTCATCGTCGCCCTTGAGCAGGAGGCTGAAACCGATCTGGATCGGGATGTTGAGCTGGTCGAAGGCGTTCTTGGGCTGCTGCGCCTCGAGGCGCTCCAGAGCCCCATCGAAGTCGCGATCGAGCCAGTCGAGCACGATCCAGGGCTGGTAGATATCGGGACTGCCGGGCGCTCGCTCGAGAACCGCGCGCGCCTCGGCCGTGGCGCCGGTCGAGGTGATCAGGGCGGACGACTTCATGAAGTAGAGGTCGGCTCGATCGGGCGCGATCGCGAGCGCCCGGTCGAGTCCCTCGATCGCCTCGTCGAACCGCCTCATCGCACCGTAGGTCTCCGCGATAGCGGTACGAAAGTCGATGTTCTGCGGATCGAGCGCCGAGGCCTTCTCGAGCTCCTGGATCGTCTCCTCGAATCGCCCCTGGCGACGATGGATGTAAGCGACCGCCGACAGGGCGTCGACGTCGTTCGGGTTCGCGCGCACGACCTGCCGGAAGATTTCGAGCGCGCGATCGAACTCGCGGTGCATGTAGTACCAGTAGAAGCCGTCGGCGAGCTGGACCAGCGGGTTGTCGGGATCGAGGGTGCGGGCTTGGGTGATCGCTTCCTCCGCCATCGGACCCCAGTCCTGGCGGAAGTCGCCGTTGAAGTAGCGCTGCGCGTAGGTCCAGGCGAGATAGGCCCAGGCCTCGGCGAACTCGGGGTCGAGCTCGGTGGCGCGGACGAACATGTCGATCGACAGCTGCCGCTCGTCGACGGTGCCGCCGCCGCGATGGTCGAGCGCCTTGAGGTACGCCTGGTACGCCTCGGCGCTCTGGGTGGGTCGCTCCTCCTCGGACGGCTCGAGCAGGGTCAAGCCCAGGTTCTGGGTCACGCTGTCGGCGATCTCCGACTCGACCTCGAAGACGTCCTCGAAGACCCGGTCGTACGACTGCGACCAGATCTGGGCGTCGTCCTCGACCCGAGTCAATCGCGGGGTGATGCGGACCCGGCTGCTGTCGTCGCCCTTCGCCCAACGGACGCTCCCCTCGAGGACGTGCCCCACCCCGAGCTCGGTGCCGATCTGCTGCAGGCTCTTGTCGCTCTTGGCGTAGCGCGAGGCGCTGTTGCGCGAGATCACGCGCATGCCCTCGATCGTCGCCAGCCGGTTGGTGATCTCGTCGGTGATCCCGGCCGCGAAGTACTCGTCTTCGGGCGGACCGAGGTTCTCGAACGGCAGCACGACGACGCTGTTGACGGCGGCGGCCGCGGCCGGCTCCCCCCGGCCTACAGGGGCGTCATCGCGGGTCCGAAGCCCGAGCCAGGCGAGGGTGGCGACCACGACGAGCACGATCGGCACTCCCGCGATCAGCCAGGCCGGCCGCTTTGCGGGTGGGGGAGTGGCAGCCGGCACGGCCTCGCTGACCGCCGAGACGACCCCCGAGCGCAACTCTTCTCTGAGTGCCTCGAGCTCGTTGCGAACGTCGAGGGCCGCCTGGTACCGCCGATCGGGTTCTTTCTCCAGGCATCTGCGAACGATCCGTCCGAGGTGAAAGGGCAGCTCCTGGCGGAGCTCGGTTACCGACGGCGGGTCGTCGCGCAAGATCGACGAGATCAGCAATCCCGAGCTCTCGCCCGCGAACGGCCGCCGCCCGGTGGCCATCTCGTACAGGATCACCCCCAGCGCGAAGATGTCGGTGCGATGATCGACCGGCCGGCCGCTCACCTGCTCGGGCGACATGTAGGGGACGGTGCCGATCACCATACCCGCCTGGGTCAGGGCTTGTGTGGTGTCCTGATCCGAGGCGTCGTCCTTGGCGAGCTTCGCGAGGCCGAAGTCGAGGATCTTCACGCGATCGTCGGTGGTCAGCATGACGTTGGCCGGTTTCAGATCGCGGTGGGTGATGCCTTCCTTGTGGGCGGCACTGAGCGCGTCGGCGAGCGGAATCGCGAGCTCGAAGATCCGGTCTTGCGGCAGCCCTTCGGCCGGGATCTTGTGGTCGAGTCCGACGCCTTCGACCAGCTCCATGGTCAGGAAGTGCACCGGCTCCTGGTCCTCGCCGTGCTCGAAGCTGGCCGCCTCTACCGAATGGATGGTGACGATATTCGGGTGATTGAGGGCCGCGACCGCCCGCGCCTCGCGCCGGAAGCGACCGAGCATCTCCTCGTCGGAGGCGGTGTCCGCGCGCAGCACCTTGAGAGCGACCCGGCGGCCCAGCTCGGTGTCCTCGGCCAGGTAGACGTGGCCCATGCCCCCCTCGCCGAGCTTCTCGAGGATCTTGTAGTGGGCGATGGTCCGACCGATCATGGAGCTACCGGGTCACACGATCATATCGGTTCAGTCGACCCCGTCCGGGACCCAGGCGCGGGCGCCGACGAGCGCCCCGGCGACGCCGACCAGCGGAATCGAGAACAGGTACCAGGTCGGATTGCGGGCGTGCTGACCCGCCTCGGTGAAGCTCATCTCCGCGACCGTCTTGTCGACCGGCTCGCGCTTGGCATAGGTGCTCTCGGCGGTGATGGCAAAGAAGGCGCCCAGCACCAGCAGTACGGCCACCAGGATCTTCACCGCGGTCATCGAGCGCCCGATCCTGCGCGCTATGGAGCCGCCGACCAGGGCTGCCACGAAGCCGAAGACGATGTTGAACGCGATCCAGATCGTCGACGGCCGAGGACTCTCGCCGTCGAAGGCGCCCGAGCCGCCGCCGACCACCAGCCAGGCCAAGCCGATTCCGATCATCACCACCACGACCATCGAGACGTAGCCCACCACCGCCCCCAGGATGTTGCGCAGCATACCTACCTCCTTAGACCTGATTGGAGGTCCGAGCCTAGCAGGCCGCCACCGCGCGCGGCTGCCGCTCGATCGCCCTAGCCTGCCCTTCTCACCAGCTTCCTACTGCGCTGACGTAGGCACCTGAATCTGCACGACTTGCCTCGGTCGGGCGTCCTCGACGTACTTCAGTACGCCTGTGGCGCCCTCGCTCGGTAAGTCGCGCATCTTCAGGCGCCTACGCCAGCTCGCAACGGAAGCCGGTGAGAAGGGCAGGCTATTCGAGAACGTGGATGTTCTTCCGGCGGCACATCTCCTTGAGAATCTCCGGCCAGACGGTGACGCTCACTTCCCCGAGGTGGGCCTTCTTGAGGATCGCCATGTAGGTACGTGATTGGCCGATCCCACCGCCGATCGAGAGCGGAATCTCGTTGTCGACGATCGCCCGATGGTAGGGGAACTCGAGACTGTCGAGCTGATCGCTCATCTCGAGCTGCCTGCGGAGCGACTCGGCGTCGACCCGGACTCCCATGGAGGTCAGCTCGTGCCGCCGGCGGGTGACCGGATTCCAGACCAGGATGTCGCCGTTCAGGCCGTGGACGGGACGGCCGTCCGCGGAGACGCCCTCGGTCGACCAGTCGTCGTAGTCCGCGGCGCGCATCTCGTGCGGGTAGCCGTCCTCCAGCGGCCAACCGATGCCGTAGATGAAGATCGCCGGGTACTCCTGCAGGATGGCGGTCTCGCGCTCCTTGCGAGGCATGTCGGGAAAGCGCTCCAGGATCTCCTCGGCGTGCAGGAAGGTCAGCTCGTCCGGGAGGTCCGGATAGCCGCCCTCGCCGAGCTTGGGATAGAGGGTGTGGACGTGTTTGTCGGCACCCCGGATCACCTTCCAGAGCTTCTGGACGACCTCGGTCAGGAACTCGAGGTTGCGCTGCTCCGCGGTGATCGCCAGCTCCCAGTCCCACTGGTCGACGTAGGCGCTGTGGTCGTGATCGAGGAAGTAGTCCTTGCGCACGGCACGCATGTCGGTGCAGATGCCCTCACCGACCTTGCAGTCGAACTGCCGGAGCGCCATCCGCTTCCACTTGGTGGCCGCCTGGACGAGCTGGGCGTTGACCGGGTTCTGGCCGTAGTCGTTCTCGATCCGGAACGACACAGGAGTGCGCGATCCGTCACGATCGAGCATGTCGTTGATGCCGCTCTCCTCGGTAACCAGCAGCGGTACCGAGACCATGATCAGGTTGAGCTCGCGGCAGAGGTTCTCTTCGATGTAGCTCTTGACGGCGTAGAGCGCCTCCTGGGTCTCGCGCGGACTCAGCAGCGACTGGTAGTCGCTCGGCAGGATCTTCTCCAGGTCGTCGTAGTTGCCGATGCCCGGACCGGCGAGGTCCGCCTGCTTGTCACCGCTCATCCCTGCACCTCCGTCTGTTGGTCTGGCCGAAGCGCCTTCGAACGGTGCCACGCTACCCGGGGAGGGGCGTCCGGGCACCACCCCGGCGCACGGTTCGCGACCCACGCCCGCAAACGGCGGCCGACTGGGAGCTCCTACGGGTAACTGTTTCCGACGGAAGACGCGAGAAGGAGAGGCTGCTCGTTTCCCTCAGTGCTAGAAGGGAGGCTGCGAGAAAGGAGGGCATACCCTCCTCCAAAAGGTCTGATGGAGGGTATGAAAAGGAAGGGCACTCCCTTTCTCCGACACCTCCCTTTCTCCGATCATCACTCGACCCAGACCGTCTTGACGTTCACGAACTCCCGGATCCCGAACGGCCCGAGCTCGCGGCCGTAGCCCGACTCCTTGATGCCGCCGAACGGCAGCCTGGGATCCGAGCGGACGAAGCCGTTGACGAAGCACGAGCCCGCTTCCAGATGGTCGCGCGCCAGCTCCTCGGCGTGATCGACGTCACCGGAAAAGACCGCCGCGCCGAGGCCGAACGGCGAGTCGTTGGCCGTCGCGATCGCTTCCTCCTCGCCGGCCACCGGGATGATCGCGGCGACCGGGCCGAAGAGTTCCTCGTCGTAGGCGGGCATCCCCGGCCCGACGTCCGTCAGGACGGTGATCGGGTAGTAGGCGCCGGTCGAGTCGGGCAGCTCACCGCCGAGCAGACAGCGGGCGCCGGCGGCGATACTGCGCTCGACCTGGGCGTGGAGCTCGTTGCGCAGGTCGGTCCGAGCCTGGGGACCGACGTCGGTGCGCGGATCGCCGGGGTCACCCACTCGTTTGGTCTTCATCGCCTCGGTGAACCGCCGCTCGAACTCCTCGCGCACGCTCTCGACCACGATGAAGCGCTTGGCCGCGATGCAGCTCTGGCCGCTGTTGATCAACCGGCTGGTCACGCAGGCGTCGACCGCGCCGTCGAGATCGGCGTCCGCGAGCACCACGTACGGGTCGCTGCCGCCGAGCTCGAGCACGGACTTCTTGAGCGCCGCGCCGGCCGCCGCGGCCACCGCTTTGCCCGCCGGCGTCGACCCGGTCAGGGTGACCGCCCGGACCGCCGGATGCTCGATCACGCGGGCGACACCTCCGGACGGGATCAGGAGCGTGCGAAAGAGGTCGCTCGGGAGACCCGCTTTCCCGAAGATGTCCTCGATCGCCAGGGCACAGCCGGGCACGTTGCTCGCATGCTTGAGGACGGCGCCGTTGCCGGCCATGAGGCTGGGCGCGGCGAACCGGAAGACCTGCCAGAACGGGAAGTTCCAGGGCATGACCGCCAGCACCACACCGAGCGGCTGGAAGCTGACGAAGCTCCTCTCGGCGTCGCCCGCGAGGTCGACATGCTCGTCCTCGAGAAAGTCGGCGGCGTTCTGCGTGTAGTACTCGCACACCCAGGCGCACTTGTCGACTTCGGAGCGGCCCTGCTCGAGCGGCTTGCCCATCTCCCGGGCCATGAGCTCGGCGTACTCGTCACGGCCCTGGCGGAGGAGCTCGGCCGCCTTGAGCAGGCCGGCGGAGCGGGGCGCGAAATCGGTCAGTCTCCAGGCAGCGGCAGCCGCCGCGACTCGATCCAGGATCCCGTCCACCTCGGTGGCCGACATCTCCGAGTACTGCTGAATCGTTTCACCGGTCGCGGGGTTCGTGCTTTCGATCATCTTGGCAGTATCCTACCGCCGGTGAAGCATCGGGTGGTCATCGTCGGCGGCGGCTTCGCGGGCCTGAACGCCGCGCGCGGGCTGGCCCGGCGACCGGTCGATCTGACCCTGGTCGACCGTCGTAACTTCCATCTCTTTCAGCCGCTCCTGTACCAGGTCGCGACCGGCGGGCTGTCACCAGCCGACCTGTGCGCTCCCTTGCGCGAGGTGCTCAAGCGCCAGGCCAACGCCACGGTGCTGCTGAGCGAGGTCGGCGGGTTCGACGTCGAGGCCCGTACGGTCGAGCTCGCCGATGGACGGCTGGAGTACGACACGTTGGTGGTCGCGGCGGGAGTCCGCCATCATTATTTCGGCAACCCGAAGTGGGAGGCAATGGCGCCGGGCCTCAAGGACGTCGAAGACGCCACCGAGATCCGCAGCCGGATCCTGCGAGCCTTCGAGCGCGCCGAGCTGACCGACGATCCGGACCGGCGCCGGGAGCTTCTGACTTTCGTGATCGTCGGAGCCGGGGCGACCGGGGTGGAGCTGGCGGGAGCGATCGGCGAGCTCGCCCGCTACACGCTGCGCCGCGAGTTCCGCAGGTTCGCGCCCGACAGCGCCCGGGTGCTCTTGGTGGAGGGGACCGATCGGGTCCTGCCGCCGTACGTGCCGCGTCTGTCGGCGGCGGCCCAGCGGTCGCTCGAGCGGTTGGGGGTCGAAGTCCTCCTCGACACCCGGGTGGAAGAGATCGGCGAGCACTCCGTCACCTTGCGCAGCGGAGACGAGCGCTGGCTCGTGCCCTGCGCCACGGCTCTCTGGGCGGCTGGCGTGCAGGCGTCGCCCCTCGCGGCCCTGCTGGCGCGGGCGACCGGCGCCGAGACCGATCGCGCGGGCCGCATTCTGGTCGAGCCCGATCTGACCCTGCCCGGCCACCCGGAGATCCTCGCTCTCGGCGACATGATCCATCTCGAAGACGAATCGGGCCAGCCCCTGCCGGGGGTTGCGCCGGTGGCGATGCAGCAGGGCCGGTTCGCGGCCGACTCGATCGCCCGCCGCCTGGCGGGCAAGCCCGGCAAGCGGTTCCGGTACTCGAATCGAGGCAATCTCGCGGTGATCGGGCGGGCGGCCGCGGTCGCCGACCTCGGCTCGCTCAAGTTCTCCGGCTACTTCGCCTGGCTGCTCTGGATCTTCATCCACATCCTCTACCTGGTCGGCTTCGCCAACCGGGTGCTGGTCGGCTTCCAGTGGGCGTACAGTTTCCTGACGCGGGGACGGGGGGCGCGTATCATCGCCAATTCCTCGAGCGAGCGGCGCGGTACGCGTCCGAGAGCCTGAGCTACGACTCGCTGGGCTCGGACGCCAGGGTCGCCAGTCGCTCCCGGATCGCCTCGAGCTCGTCCGGATCGAGCGTCCTCAAATCGAAGATCAGCCGTTCGTCGTGGGTCCGGGCCAGGATCGCCGGCTCGCCGCGGCGGAGCTCGGCTGCCAGCGAGTCGAGTGAGCACCACGAGGGGGCAAGCGAGACGCCCCAGCTCGGCAGCTCGTGCGTCGGCAGCGAGCCGCTACCCGCCTGCGAGGCGCAGGAGACCGCCTCGACCTCGAGGCCGGGGATCCGAGCCAGCTCCGCCGCCCAGCTCTCGGCGGCGTCCTCGAGCTCCGCGGCAGGCGCGGTGAGTCGCCGGAGCGCCGGGATCCGGGCCAGCGCGACGTCGTCACCCCCTCGATAGAGGCGCAAGGTGGCTTCGAGGGCGGTGTAGACGAGGCGTCCGGGCCGCGTGGCCCGAAAGAGCGGATGCCGGCGGCAGGCGTCGACCGCTTCGGTCTTGCCGGCGATGATGCCGGCCTGCGGTCCGCCGAGGAGCTTGTCGCCGCTGAAGCAGACCAGATCGACCCCGGCAGCGATCAGCTCCTGGACCGATTCGTCGCCGACCCGCCCGCGCGCCGCCAGGTCGACCATGCAGCCCGAGCCGAGGTCGTAGACCACCGGGACCCCCCGCTTGCGGCCGACTCCGACCAGCGCTCGGATGTCGACCTCGGCGGTGAAGCCGACGACCCGGTAGTTCGAGGTGTGGACCTTGAGAATCAGGCCGGTCTGATCGTCGATCGCCTGCTCGAAATCACGCAGGTGGGTCCGATTGGTCGTGCCGACCTCGGCGAGCACCGCGCCGCTTTCCCTCATGATGTCGGGAATCCGGTACGAGCCGCCAATCTCGACCAGCTCGCCGCGCGACACCAGCACTCGCCGGCCACGCGCAACCGCCGCCAGGATCACCAGCGTTGCGGCGGCGTTGTTGTTGACCACCGTGGCGTCTTCGCAACCGGTCAGCTCGCGCATGAGCTCGGCGCAGCCCCGGTCCCGTCCGCCCCGGTCGCCGCTCTCGAGATCGATCTCCACCCGCTGAGGGTGGACCGCCAGCTCGGCAACGGCTTCGGCCGCCTCGGGCGCGAGCGGCGCTCGGCCGAGGCCGGTGTGCAGGATGACGCCGGTGGCGTTGATCACCCGCCGGTAGTAGGGGAGCGAGGCCCGAGCCAGGCCGGCAGCGACCCGGTCGCGGATCGCTTCGGCTGTCAGGTCCCGTTCATGCCCCTGTCCGGAATTGATCTCCTCGCGGAGGTCGCGTAGCTCCGAGAGTACCTGCTGGCGTGGGTATTCGTTCGTCAGTCCAGCGAGCTCGCCGTCCATCAGTCGGTCGACCTTGGGCAGTCCCCTCAGGAGCTCTTGTCTGTCCACAGTCAAGGTCGACGTCAGAATACACCCAATTCGCCTGATAACGTCTGCCCTCGGAAGCGCTCGGGGGCTGGTGCCTCCCGCGGTCTTCAAAACCGTTTGCGCCGCGTGGGATCCACGGGGTGGGTGGGTTCGATTCCCATGCGCTTCCGCCATCTCCTCGCACCGCGAGGAGATGGACGGAACCGCCTGGGCATGCGGTCGTCGCGCTCTCGCCTTCGGCTCGATCGCTCAGGATCGATTCCCCTGCGGTTCGGCTACGTTGCTGTAGGCAGAATCGCATGGGAACTCGGTGCTCGTAGCCTCACCCTTCGACCGGCGCTACTCGGGGCGATTCCCTGGTGCCGTTGCCGCCTTGGCTCCCCGTCGTTGCAGAGGGCTGAAGCGCGCCGGGGTCGTGGTCTGAAGCGACGTGCATCCGAGTCCGGGAGGGGAGCTCGGCGCTCAACGAAAGTTCTCCGCCAGCATCAGCTCGGCTTGTCCGGCCTGGTTCGCTCCGAACAGCAGCCACTCCTCGTCCGGCGAGGCGGCGAGCCATTCGTAAGCGAACGGGCCATCTCGTCGAAATACTTCGGTCACCTCGCCGCTGGCGAAGTCGAAGAAGTGGATCCGATAGCTCGTCAGCAACGGGGTCTTCACGTCCTGCTGGATGAAGTAGATGCCCGTCTTGGCCACTGTCCAGTCGTACCACCTCACGGGCTCGGGAGCGACCTGCCGGTCCGCGCCGCCTCCTTCGAGCGCCTTCGCCCAGATCCCTTCACCGGTCCAGGACTTGACGTAGTAAAGCGTCTCGCCATCCCACGATTCCTCGGCGTAGAAGCCGCCATCGTCGGTGATCCGGCTCGGCTCGCCTCCCTCGGCGGGTAGTCTCCAGATCTCGGGCCGGCCGCTGCGGCTCGAGTGGAAATAGATCCACCGGCCGTCGCGGGACCAGAACGGAGTGGCGTCCTCGGCCGGATCCACCGTCAACTGGCGAGGAACGCCGCCCTCGACGTCCATGATCCAGATGTCCTGGTTCCCCGACTCCAGGGAGTCGAAGACGATGCGGCGGCCATCCAGCGACCAGCGGGGCGTCCCCGTATGGCTCCCGAAGCGGGTCAGCTGTACCGGATTCGATCCGTCCCGCTCACAGAGCCAGATGTTGGACTGGCCACCGCGCCAGGAGCTGAAGGCCACCTTGCGACCGTCCGGCGAGAAGGCAGGGTTTCCGTCGTACCAGGTCGAATCGACGAACGGTTGCGGTATCCGGTCGCCGGCGGAGGCCATGCGACCGGGCACGCGCCAGATACTCAGTAACTGTTGGTTTCGTTGTTGATAGATGGCGCGGCTTCCCCTGACCGAAAAATACCCGGTGTTCCCACCGATCCCGGGAATCATCCTCGGCTCCCCGCCCTCGAGACGGACCCGGTAGATCGCTCCACGATCCGCGAAGGCGGTCGTGTAGATGATTTCGTCGCCTTCCGGCGTCCAGAAAAGAGATGCCGAGCTGTCGAACCTGCCGAACGTGAGACGCCGAGCCTGGCCTCCCTCGAGCGGTTGGACCCAGACGTCGAGGGACCCCCAGCTGGCCGAGCCGGAACGCATGAACGCCAGGTAGTTGCCGTCGGGCGAGATAGCGGGGAAGAAATCGCCCAGCACGTTCTCCGGCGGTGACGTGAGTCTGGTCTTCTCCCGCGAGTCCAGCGAGACGCGTACGATGTGCGCCGGTTCGTCTACCGAACTCTTCTCGGCCAACGCCAGCCACTTGCCGTCCGGAGACCAACTCAACGCGGGTAGGTGATAGTCGTAGCTGACGGCCAGGGGGCCCACGAGATCCACCAGCTTCCGCTCCTGGCCCCCGAGAGCCGGCACGAGGAAGATCGCCGCTCCCTCCTCGCCGGCGCGGGCAAAAGCGATCTCCTTGCCGTCGGGCGACCAGACGGGCGACATCTCCCGTGCGGGAGTCTCCGTCAGCGGCAGGGGCCGGGTACCGAGACCGAGCGGCTTGACGTATAGATTTCCGCTTTCGGCACCCTGCCGATACCACACGTAGGCGACCTTCTCCCCGTCCGGCGACAGCTGGGGCCACTCCTTCCAGCCGCCGTCGTTGGTGAAGGGCCTGATCTCGAGCGGCTCGGCCGAGCGTTGGGAATCCCGAGCGGGTAGAAGCCACCAGCCGAGGGCGACCGCGGCCACCGCGGCGACAGCGGCCACCGGCCAGAGCATCTTCCTGCCGAGCGTGAAGGTGACCGAGTCGGGTCTCGGCGGGACCGCGTCGCCTGACTGCGCCGCGGCCGCCGGCGGGCTCTGCTCGGGCGGAAGCAGCTGCCTCGGCGTGCTCTGGACGGCCTTGATCTCGCCGTACAAGGTCTCGAGCTCGTGGTGGAGGTTCCGTGCCGACTGGTAGCGGAGATCGGGGTCTTTTTCGAGACACCGGCGCACGATGCGTCCCAGGTGATTCGGCAGATCGGCCTTGAGCTCGTTGACCAGGGGTGGGTGGTCTTTCAACACCGCCGAGATC
>CAMYOG010000026.1:0-18912 GCA_947259925.1 Thermoanaerobaculia bacterium | reverse complement strand
CCCGAGGGAGAAGATGTCCGAGCGGTGGTCGACGGGCTTCGCCCGGACCTGCTCGGGCGACATGTAGGGGACCGTGCCCAGGATCATCCCCGCCTGGGTGAGGAGCTCGGTCTCGTCGCCTACCGCCTCGTCCTGCCCGGCCAGCTTGGCGAGGCCGAAGTCGAGGATCTTCACCCGGCCGTCCTCGTCGACCATCACGTTGGCGGGCTTCAGGTCTCGGTGGATCACACCCTTGCCATGCGCCTTCGCCAGCGCGTGCGCCATCTGCAGCGCGAGTGGAAAGAGGCGATCGATCTCCAGCCCTCGGGCGGGCAGTAGGTGATCGAGACTCCGACCCTCGATCAGCTCCATCGTCAGGAGATGCAGCCCCTCGGCCTCTTCTACCGAGTAGATGGTGACGATGTTGGGATGGTTGAGGGCGGCGACCGCCTGCGCCTCGCGCTTGAACCGCTCCAGCCGCTCGGGGTCGGCCGCCATTTCGGCCGGCAGCACCTTCACCGCTACTTCACGGTTGAGCTTGGCGTCGGTTGCGCGCCACACCTCACCCATGCCGCCTTCGCCCAGTTTGGCGGTGATCTCGTAGTGTGCGATCCGTTTGCCGATCAAGTCGGGCTGATTCTAGCGTCCCAAACAACGGTTTTCGTAGTGCACTGGTGGTGCAGTGGAAGACAACTCACGCCCACTCTCGCCAACAGCGCCCAACAAGACCGCACCCTGCAACCAACTGCTCGGTCAGTGGTTACCAGTTGGCGACAGTTGTGGTCAGTTGGATCCCGCCAATCTTCAAAACCGTTTGCGCCGCGTGGGATCCACGGGGTGGGTGGGTTCGATTCCCATGCGCTTCCGCCAGATCTTTTTAGGGCCCGAGCTGCTCGTCGATCCTCTGGATGAGGCCGTTCATGCCCATCGACTCGCTTAGCTCACGAGCCTTGGCCAGCAGTTCGTGCGCTCGATCGCAATCTCCCTGCTGACCGCGGTCGAGCAGGCTGCGCGCATACCAGTAGCGAAGTCTCGCCTGGTCGACGCGGTGAGGGAGGGTCTCGGCGAGGTCGAGTGCGTTCTCGAAATGGGCCTCCCCCGCTTCCCATTTCCTGGCTGCCGCCGCCGCCATGCCGGCGAAGCGCTCGTGTAGGCCGAACGCGAAATCCGCCATCCCAGAAACCGCTGCCGTTACTCGGTGGCTGGGACGGCCGACGCGGCGCCGGATCAAGAGCCTTCGAGCACGCTCAGCCGGGGTAGTTCTTGCTCAGCTCCGAGCCGAGGAGCGCGGTGAGAGGCTCGAGCCCGAACGGCTCCAGGGGCCTTCCGTTGACGAAAAAGCCCGGCGTCAGGCGGACCCCCAGAGTCCGGGCGTCGGCGAGATCCTGCTCGATGATCGCCGCGACGCTCGGATCGTTCATGTCCTCTCTCAAACGCTCGAGGTCGAGCTCGAGGGTAGGCAGGAGTCGCCAGACCTGGTCGAGCCTCACCTGATGGTTCTGGGTCCAATAGCTCTGCGAGCGGTAGAGAAGGTCGAGAGTCTCCCAGTATCTGCCCTGCATCCGTGCCGCTTCCAGGATCCGGACCACATCGCTCGAACCTTCGTGGAACGGGGCGTATCGGATCACGAACCGGATCTTTCCCGGGTGACGGTTCATGATCTGCTTCACGAACGGCGAGAAGGCGGCGCAGGTCTCACACGCGGGATCGGTGAACTCGACGAGGTAGACCCTGGCATCCTCGGCGCCGAGGGTGGGCGAGTGGGGCCGAACGAAGGTCGAGGCCTCTTCCCGAGCCAGAAAACCGAGCTTTTCGGCGCGCCGCTTCTTGAGCTGCGAAGCGCCGAACCAGAAACCGAGAACCAGAATCAGACAGGTGACGACGAAGAGATTGCGCTTCATTCGGGATTTCTCCATTGGACGACGACGAGGATTCCGGTCACGACCGTGAACCCGAGCCAGGAGAGCATCGGGATGGACAGGAATCCAAAGAGCTCGATGTATTCCTCGGTACACGACACGCCCTGGGTGCAGGGCTGCAGTCGTTCCGGGATGATCCCGGCATACAGAAGGTTGTGATAGCCGGCCACCAGCCAACCCAGTGCGGCCAGGGGCAGCGCGTACTTGACCACAGCCCGATCCAGCGGGAAGAGGCCTCTGGCGAGCACGACGACCAGGGGAAAGAGAAAGATCCTCTGATACCAGCAGAGTACGCACGGAGCAAAGCCCATGACGTAGCTGAAGAAGAGACTGCCTGCGGTCGCGACCGAGGTGATCAGCCAGGCCAAAAAGAGCAGAACCCAGTCCGGCTCGAGCCTGTCGGCGGCCGGAGTGCTGCCTTCCGCGCTGTTCATCTCTTCGCTTGCTCCCTAGCTCTCTCTTGGTTTCGTCAGCCGTCTTGGCCGACGGTTCGCGTCTTGCTGACAGCGACGCGCGCCGCGGTTTCTAGTCATGGTTGAGGCCCGATTCTCACGGATGACGGCGCCGGAGTCCATCTCGCTGGACTCGAAGAACCTCTTCAATCCCCGGTGCTTGAAACCGACGATCACCCAGCGTGCGAAACCTGTAACGGATCACGGGTCAACGACCTTGAGAGATGTGCGGTCCAGCCCACACGGAGCGATCCTTCAAGGTGCACTCCGGAGCTGCCCCGATCCCGTAGACGGTTAGTTAAGGCTGGATCTCGAGAAGAGAGTCCAGCTATCGATCTCTCCAGCAACAGGGTCCTGCGGAAACCCTGGGGCGCCGCGCTCATGCCGCTTGCTCCTCGAAGGCCTGGGGGCTGAGGTACCCGAGCGACGAATGGCGGCGCCAGCAATTGTAGAACCCCTCGATGTAGTCGACGATCTCGCGGTGGGCCTGGGCACGGGTGTAGAAGACCTCGCTCGCGACCAGCTCCTTCTTCAGGGTCGCAAAGAAGCTCTCGACGGGAGCGTTATCGTAGCAATCGCGTCGGCGGCTCATGCTGACCACGAAGCCGGCTTCCGAGAGCGCGTCGCGGTAGTCGTTCGAGGCGTACTGGCTGCCGCGGTCCGTGTGATGAAGGACCGCAGCACCGGGCCGACGTCGACCGAGCGCCATCTCGAGAGCAGCGAGCGGCAGGCGTCGGGTCAGCCGTGAGCTCGTGGCCCAGCCGACGATCCGTCGCGAGCACAGATCCAGCAGCACGGCGAGATACATCCAGCCCTCGCGGGTCCGGATGTAGGTGATGTCGCCGGCCCAGACGGTGTCGGGTGTCTCGACCTCGAAGCACCGCTCCAGTCGATTCGGCGCCACCGGCCACTTGTGGTCGGAGTCCGTCGTCACCCGGAACTTGCGGCGGTGTGTGCCCTCGAGGCCGTCCTGGCGCATGAGTCGGGCCACCCGGTGCCGACCGCACTGAAACTTGCGCTCCCGCAGCTCGCGGTAGATCCGAGGGCTGCCGTAGGCGCGGCGACTCTGGCGATGAATCGCCCGGATCTCGATCAGTAGACGGCGATCGTCCCGGCTACGTCGACTCTCCGGACGGTGGAGCCAAGCGGAGTAGCCGCTTAGGGAAACATCGAGAACCTGGCACATTCAGGCCACCGGAAACCCCCCAGCGTGCCGGCGGATGAAGGCGAACCTCATCGCCGGCGGTCCGAGACGATGCCGAGCGCTCTTTTTAGGATGTCGCGCTCCGTCGTCACTCGATCGAGCTTGCGGCGCAGCTGCCACATCTCCTCGTCCCGGGCCTTGCGCTGTCCGACTCCGGGAAACGCTTGCTCAGGATCCTGCTCGAACTGACGACGCCAGCGGCGCAGCATGTCCGGACGAATGTCCAGATCCCGGGCCACCTGGGCCAGACTGTGCCCGCCCTCGGTGACCATCCGCACCGCTTCCTGTTTGAACTCCCGGCTGAAACTCCTACGCGTCGATCCCATCGACACCTCCCAGCCCATTATCGGGCTTGGTCAGGTGTCTACGGAACCGGGGCAATTCCACCTTGGGCTGTTCTTGTCGTGACTGGGCGGAGGTTCTAGGCCGTGTCGAGACCCAGCTGACTCATCATCGTTGCGGAGTCGTAGTACTCCCACTCTTCTACGATCTGTCCGTCCTCGAAACGACTGAAGATTGCCATCGGCAATTCGATCTTGGCACCTGTCGGGGCCAAGCCCATCAGGTCTCCGTCGTGCGTGCCAGTGGTGACCATCGTCAGAGCCACCAGGTCGCCTTGCGCGATCTCGGCGGTAATCTCGGCGTGCAGATCAGAGAAGGCCGCCCGAAACTCGTCGATGATGCTCTGCGCGCCAGCGCGCCCCTCGGCCTCGACGCCACCCGGTCCGTGGTACCGGTAGCGAGGATGGATGACCTCGGCAATCGTTTTCACGCGCCCTTGATTGACTACCTCGCTTACGAAGCGCTTGACGATCTCTATGTTCGTAGGCATCTAGACCCTTCCTGGTCTTGTGATCGAAATGTTGTCCGTCGCGCAGCGCACTCTACTTCATCTGCCACGCGCACTGAGGCGAGCTTCCATCGCGCCTCAGTGCTCTCGGGTGTAAGAGCCGCCCGTTCGTGGTGCACCAGTGGTGCAGTAGACGGCAACTTCTGACCACTTCCGGCAACAAAGCCCAACAAAGCGACACGCCGCAACGGTGTGCTCTGTCAGTGGTTACGAGTTGCCGACAGTTGTGGCGAGTTGGATTGCGCCAATCTTCAAAACCGTCTGCGCCGCGTGGGATCCACGGGGTGGGTGGGTTCGATTCCCATGCGCTTCCGCCACATCTTGATGACTCTCCAGTCGCTCTCAAGCTTCTCCAATTCGAAGAGATCGGGTTTCTCCTGGAGCGTCCGTAGAGCTTGAGCCAACACCGTCACCGTTCCCTTCGGTTGGCGTCGGTATATGCGGCCTTGCGCGGTGGAGTTGTTCTACAGCCTTGGAGGCAAGGACTCCGCATCGAGTTTCCTTGGGGCGTATCAGCCATTGATCGAGCTCGTCGGCAACATCCTGGGGAAGGACCTCGTAGAGAAAGCCCGGTAGCTCGAGTGTTCGCTCGCCAGGGCCTGACGGTCTGCAGCTACCCGCACGGCCGATACTGCCCGATCCTGGCTCGGTAGGCAGCCGTCTGAACATCCGCTCCCGGATGTGCGTCATAGCGCGCAAGCACCCAGGTACGCCAGTCGGCGTCGACCACCGCCAGTGAGTCGTCGAGGATCTCCTCGACGACGGCAGGTGTCATCTCGCGACCACCGTAGAAGATGTCCAATGCGGACTGTCGACCATAGGTCTCGTCGACGTAGCGATACCACGACGCTCGCATCGGGTAGGCCTGGTGCCAGCACTCGTTCAGCGCGCCGTGAGACTCACGGAGCATCGCCAGCGTCAGGCCGCCCTGCGACACCCAGTGGCCCACGACGACGTCTTCGTCGAACCCGTAGAACGGGAAGCCGGTCCTCCCCGGGTCGATGAGCTGCCCGACATACTCCGCCCAGGCCTCGTTGTAGAAACCGAGCGATTCCCACTCCAGCGCCCCGACCTCGACGCCGGCGTCGAAGGTGATCGCGTGCACGAGCTCATGGGCGAGGAGGGCCCAGTAGCCGCCCTCCTCCGCGGAGTATCGCCAGAGCTGTATCGTGCCGTTCTCGTCGACGTGCGGGACCTGCCTCCGAAGGTTGCCGTTGAGTCGAACGTCGATCACCGGGTCGAGTCGGACGTCCGGAGGGAGGATGCGGGCGATCGCGGCATACAGCGCTTCGGCCCGGTCGATCCCCTCCTGCATCTCACTCTCCGAGCTCGTGGCCGAGGTGGCGGAGAACCGGAAGTGCTCACTCGAACGTTCAAGCGGTTCGGCGAAGATGCCGCAGCCACCGAGTGCTAGCAGCATCGTGAGAGCACTCATGCCGCCACATGTGTACTTCCCGTAATCCAGCGCCCCCATGGGAAGGCTAAGCCTATCCTGCGTATGAGCCGCCAGGCAGCGAGTCCGTCCCCTCTGCGTGGTGCACTGGTGGTGCAGTGGACAGCAACTCCCGACGACTGTCGTCAACAGCGCCCAACAAAGCTGCGGCTCGCAACCATCTGCTCCATCAGTGGTTACGAGTTGCCGACAGTTGTCGTCAGTTGGATCCCGCCAATCTTCAAAACCGTCAGCGCCGCGTGGGATCCACGGGGTGGGTGGGTTCGATTCCCATGCGCTTCCGCCAGTTGCCCAACGGGCTGCTGGCCGGAAACGTCTGGACTCGGTCGTCGCGTCCTCGCCTACTGCTCGGTCACTCAGGAGCGATTCCCTAGTGCTGTCGCTGCCTTCGGCTGGAGGCCTTCGGTGCCTTCCCGACCGCATGGGACGCGGTAGTGGCACCGCAAGGCGGTAGTATCCGCGAGCAACGAATGAGCGAAGACGACGATGGCGGTGAGAGCTGGCGCTGAAGCACTGATACAGATGAGGCCCACGACCCGCAGATCGACTATCTGGGCGATCACCGCAGTGATGGTGCTTCTTGCGTCCTCTTTCGCGCATGGCGAAGAACGGAGCCTGGTCGGGGCCGCGGATTGGCCCGGATGGCGCGGCCCCGAACGCGACGGAACCGCTCTGGGGTTCGCGGTACCGGAAGTCTGGCCCGAGGAGCTCCAGCGGCGCTGGAGGGTCCGCGTCGGTTCGGGTTACTCCGCCCCGGTGGTTGCCGGAGGCAGGGTTTTCGTCCAGTCCCGTGAGGATGGGCACGAGGTGGTACGCGCCCTGGAGCTGGCCAGTGGCGAGGTCCTGTGGAACCAGCGCTACGCCGTGCCGTTCAGCCCCAGGATGGGTTCGGGTCGCCATGGGCCGGGTCCCAAGGCCAGCCCCGCGTACGACGGTGAGAGGCTGTTCACGACCAGCATCACCGGCGTGCTCTCGGCCTGGGCCGCCGACAGCGGAGAGCTGTTGTGGCGGGAAGACTTCGCGGATCGCTTCAAGAAGACACTGCCACACTTCGGCGCGGCGGCATCTCCACTGGTGAACGGCTCGCGGGTAGTTTCCAACTTCGGCGGCAAGGACGGTGCCGTGATGGCGTTCGACGTCGAAACGGGCGACGAGGTCTGGGCGAGCTCGAGCGACGGGGCGAGCTATGCCTCCGCGATCGTCACCGCTTTCGGTGGCTCGCAGCAGGTCGTGACGATCAGCGCAGAGGCGGTCGTCAGCTTCGATGTACAAACGGGCCAGCCCGGCTGGCGCTACACCTTCCCGCAGTCGATGGTGCATCACAACATCGTGACCCCGCTGTCCGTCGGCGACCTGGTGGTGATCAGCGGCAAGGGCCGCGGGATCATCGCGCTGCGGGCCTCGAGCGGAGCCGACGGGTGGTCGGTCGAACCGGCGTGGCAGATCGACTCGCTGGCGATGGACATGAGCTCACCGGTTCAGAGCGATGGCCGTATCTTCGGTCTTTCGCACCAAGACAAGGGCCGCATCTTCAGCCTGGACGCGGCAAGTGGCGAGATCCTGTGGACCGGCCCCGGGCGAACAGGAAACTACGCGTCGCTCCTTGTCGTGGATGGGGCGATCCTCGCCCTCACGGGTTCGGCCGAACTGATCGTGCTGAGCGACAACGGCAAAAGCTACGACGAACTTGCGCGCTATACGGTCGCGGAGAGCCCAACCTGGACCCATCTCGTTCCCATCGACGGAGGCGTGCTGGTCAAGGACCAGGATCACCTGTCGTTTTGGAGCTGGTTCGCAGGTCAGTGACTTGCTATAGACTCTGCCGCGCATCTTTTTGAGCTCGTAAACGCGACACGCAATAGGCGGAGGAAACGCATGCGACGAGTGCGATCGGCAGTTTTTGCATTGTTGACCCTCGCGGCAGCTCCCGCCGCCGCCGGTGGTTGGTACGTGCAGGCCTTCGTCGGGGCAAACTTCGCGGACGATATCGAGTTCGACGTCGATGCCGGCGCCATCGAGACATCGCTCGACGACGGGTACGTCTGGAGCATCGGGGGCGGGTACCGGTTCAAATATTTTCGCCTCGACGGCGAGCTCGACACTCCCCGCGAAACCGACGTCGATGTACACCGTCTCAACGGAGTCGATCAGGCCGGATCACGCGGTGATGTTCAATCGGAAGCCGGCATGGGCAACATCGTGTACGACTTCAACAAGGACAAGCGAGTTTCCCCCTACGTTGGCGCCGGGATCGGTTGGGCGGAGATCGAGCTGACAGACTTCGGCACCGACGAAAACCCCGAGATCGTCAGTGCAGAGGACACCCTGTTCGCGTGGCAGATCCTCGCCGGCGTGGGGATCGACGTCGACGAGCACTGGATCGTCGACTTCAGCTTGCGCTACTACGCCACTGCAGAGGGCGACTTCGGTACAGCGCCGGCCGTCGGCGGACAGCGAATAGAGGTCGACTACTCGGCGGTCAGCCTCACAGTCGGCCTCCGCTACAACTTCTGAATAGCTGGCCGGGCACCGCTTTCACGGCTTAGCCGCCTCCAGAATCTGGCTTGACTGGCGGGCGCTGCTCGTGGCGGCGGGCGCTATCTCCTCGACCGGAAGACGCTTTCGGTGTGGTTCTCGTGGTGCACTGGTGGTGCAGTGGAAGACAACTCTTGACCACTCTCACCATCAACACTCAACACGACAACACGTCGCAATCCGCTGCCGTGTCTGTGGTTACCAATTGCCGACAGTTGTCGTCAGTTGGATTCCGCCAACCTTCAAAACCGCCAGCGCCGCGTGGGATCCACGGGGTGGGTGGGTTCGATTCCCATGCGCTTCCGCCAACCTACGCTTCGCTTCGACTGTCGCAAGCGCATGGGAACTCGGCGGGCGCACTGCCGCCACGGGTGGCGCTGCTTGGAGCGATTCCCATGCGCTTCCGCCAGATCGCTTGACGAGCCAGGTGTACCTGCCGGCGTGGCCGACGCGCGGCTATCGAGAAAGTCCCCGAGCGGCAGCTGCCTGCTCCGATAGACTCCTCGCACCCAAACCAAGAGGAGGTTTCTCTCCTTAGCACCCAGCCTGCCGACGAGCGGCTCCGATGATTGGCACCACTCTCTCCCATTACCGCATCACTGCCGCGATCGGAGCCGGCGGAATGGGCGAGGTCTACCGCGCCACCGACACAAAGCTCGGCCGCGATGTGGCGCTCAAGGTGCTGCCGACCGAGATGGCTTCGAGCCCGGAGCGGCTCGAGCGCTTCCAGCGTGAGGCGAAGGCGCTCGCCGCGCTCGACCACCCAGGCATCGTCGGCGTGTACTCCGTCGAGGAATCGGGCGGCGTCCATTTCCTGACGATGCAGCTCGTCGAAGGACAGTCGTTGGACAAGCTGATTCCCGAGAGTGGGCTCCCGGTCGAGCAGATCCTCGAGATCGCCACCGCACTCGCCGAAGCTCTCGTAACCGCGCACGAGAAGGGCATCGTTCACCGCGACTTGAAACCCGCCAACGTCATGGTCACGAAGGACGGGCGCGTGAAGGTCCTCGACTTCGGCCTCGCGCGGATGAGCGAGGCGCACGTGGAGGTACCAGGTGCCTCGGAGCAACCGACAGAGCTGCTAACGCAAGAGGGCATCGTGATGGGGACGGTGCCGTACATGTCGCCGGAGCAGATCCTGGGTCGTGCGATGGACCACCGGACCGACATCTTCTCCCTGGGCATCATCCTCTACGAGGTGGCGACCGGGGCGCGGCCCTTCCAGGGGGACACATCGGCCGAGCTCGCCGCCGCGATCCTGAGGGATACACCGCGGCCACCTCGAGACCTGCGAAGTGCCCTACCGAGCGGGTTGGCCCAGGTGATCGACCGCTGCCTGCAGAAGGAGGCCGCGGACCGTTTTCCGTCGGCACGGGAGGTGCGCGAGGCACTGGTCGATGCCGAAACTCCGACCGTGCCCGGCTTTGGCGGGCGGCCTGTCCTCGCGGTCTTGCCGTTCGAGAACCGCTCAGGAGACCCCGAGCAGGAGTATTTCGCCGACGGTCTCGCCGAGGACCTCATCACCCGCCTGTCCTTGTGGCGCGCGTTCCCAGTGATCGCGCGCAACTCGAGCTTCTCGTACAAGGGCAAGAACGTCGACCTGAAAGAGGTCTCGGCCGGGCTCGGTGTCCGCTACGTGGTCGAGGGCAGCGTACGCAAAGCGGGCAGCCGGGTGCGCATCGTCGCGCAGCTCGTCGACACGGTCACCGGGCAGAACGTCTGGGCGCAGACCTACGATCGCGAGCTGACCGACGTGTTCGCCGTGCAGGACGAGATCAGCGAGGAGATCGCGGCCTCGCTGGTGGTGGATCTGCAGCACGCCGAGCACGAGCAGGTCCAGCACCGTACGCCCGAGAGCCTCGAGGCTTGGGGGCTCTACCAACGCGCCCTCGGCTTCTTCTATCGGTTCACGCGCGAGAACTTCGAAGAGGGGCAGGCCCTGCTCGAGCGCGCCACCGAGCTCGAGCCGCAGTTCTCCACAGCCTGGGCGCGTTTGGCCGAGGTGCGAATCTGGCAGGTTCTGCACGGCTGGACCGAATCCCCCGACGAGACCATCGAACTGGCCCTCACTCACGCCCGCCGCGCCGTCGATCTGGATCCTCGGAATCCGGAAGCGCATGCCGAGCTGGCGTTCGCGCTGATGACGGCGGGGGACGCCAACGCCGCGATTGAGGAGTCGCGACGGGGCATGGAGCTCAACCCGAGCCAGCCCATGGCGTTGCTCTTCCACGCCTACTTCTGGCACATGACCGGTCATCCCCCAGAAGACAGCATCGAGCTGGTGCATCGGGCGATGAAGCTCAGCCCGCGGGATCCGACCGAATGGCTCTTTCATGACGTCCTCGCCGGTGCCTACTTCAACGCCGGGCGTTTCGACGAGGGCCTGTACGCGAGCCGGCGGCTCATCGCGCTGTGGCCAGAGTATTACTTCGGGCAGCTCTGGTGCGCCATGAACGCGATTGGACTCGGGAAGCTCGAAGTGGCGCAGGCCGCGATCCGCGAAGCGCGCGAACTCGTGCCGGAGGTGTCGCTCGAGATGGTGCGCCGCGTGCTGGGCGCGATGGGGCCGGATGTGGATCGACGCATGATGGGTGCATTGCAGCAGGCCGGCCTACAGTGACCCCGTGTGAGCTTCGTGGAGCAGAGGCCAGCTGGCGTACTCTTGCAGGCTGCTCGAGAACTAGTCTTCCGTGGTGCACTGGTGGTGCAGTAGACGCCAACTCTTGACCGCTCTGCCCAACAACGCTCAACAAGTCAGCACGTCGCAACTAGTTGCTTGGTCAGTGGTTGCCAGTTGCCGACAGTTGTCGTCAGTTGGATAGCCGCAATCTTCAAAACCGTCTGCGCCGCGTGGGATCCACGGGGTGGGTGGGTTCGATTCCCATGCGCTTCCGTCATCCGCGCTCTGCGCGAAACGACAGGAGCGCCTGACACGCTGTCGTCGTACCCTCGCCTGCGGCTCGATCACTCGGCTGGAGCCAGCCGGCTGAAGCGACGCGCCGCCCGATTCTCATGTGCTTCCGGAGGAGTGTGGGAGAGCCGGTATGCGGGGGAGAAGATAATCCGGGCGCTCCAGCAGGTGGAGTCGGCGGGAGAATCAGAGGCCATCCGATGGCACGGGATCTCGGAGCTGATCTATTACCGCTGGGAGTCGGAGTACTGCGACCATGAGTGTCTCAGACCGGAGATTCGTGGGTCTCGAGCTCACTCGAGGACCTCTGCCAGGTCGATCAGGTCGATCTCGGGCGAGGCCTGCGCCGCGTGCTGGATGATGGGCACGTGTCCAGCGCCGATCAGCAGGAGCAGACGATCCCGAGGTTCCATCACTCGCAAGATGTTGCTGTAAATCCGCAGGTTGCGGTTGTACCACCAGCCGGTGAGGCTGTCTGCGGCTGGATACTCACCGTCAGTGCCTAGTGCCAGGTAGCTCAAGACGTAGTGGCCGTGGCTGAAAATCAGCTGCTCGTCCGAGTTGAGAAACAGCAAGTGCTCGGTGAGAGTCCGCTCCGCCTTGGCATGATCCTCGACCTTGTAGGCGGCCATGTACCGCTCCTCCCACCTGTCAGCAATGGGAAAGGTTTAGCCGTGCTCCTTGGCGTACTCCTCGCGATCGGAGACGGCTTCGGTAGACGTCTTACTAAACGGGTGTCCCGACGGGCCGGCGCATCTTTCGAATTCTCTTCAGCTCCTCAGCGTCGGCTCGCTGCGCGTGAAACAGGTCCCACCGGAGCTGGAGGTTCATCCAGAAGCCGGCCGACATCCCGAAGAACTTCGCTAGCCGAAGAGCCGTGGCCGGCGTGATGCCGCGCTTCCCGTTCACGAGCTCGTTGACCCGCTGGTAGGGGACGCGGATCTTCTGGGCGAGCTCGCTCTGCGTCATCTTCATCGGCTTGAGGAACTCCTCGAGGAGCATCTCTCCCGGATGAGTGGGTGTGCGATGGGTAGGGACCCGGACCATGATGACTAGTCTCTAGTGGTAATCGATTTCGACTTCCTCCGGACCCGATTCGGTCCAGGCGAAACAGATTCGGTATTGACTGTTGATCCTAACGCTGAACTGCCCCTTCCGATTCCCTGCGAGGGCCTCGAGTCGGTTGCCGGGCGGCACCCGTAGGTCATCGAGACTCTCAGCAGAGTCGAGCTGCTCCAGCTTCCGCACTGCCACGGACCAGAAGTTCCTAGGGCAGCTTCGCCTCGCGGCTCTTGTGTTGCGCCCATTGAAGACGGCCTCGGTTCCGGCATCCGCGAAGGAGCGGATCATCAAGACATGGTAGCACGGATATCATGCTAGAAGGGACTAGGGGCTCTAGAACGTATCGGGACGGTCGTCGCGTCCTCGCCTTTGGCTCGGCCGCTCAGGAGCGATTCCCATGCCCTTCCGCCATCAGCTTCAAAGAAGTCAGAGCCGCTAGAATCAGGCCACGCTGCGTGTAGCAGATGGCTCTTCTGGCAGGTGCCTCCCATGATCGGTACTACCGTCTCTCACTACAAGATCCTCGACCAGCTCGGGGGTGGTGGCATGGGAGTCGTGTACCGGGCCGAGGATCTGACCCTGGGCCGGCTGGTGGCGCTCAAGTTCCTGCCGGATGAGTTGGCCGAGAATCCCGAAGCGCTGGCGCGATTCAAGCGCGAAGCTCGGGCCGCGTCTGCCCTGAACCACCCGCACATCTGCACGATTCACGAGCTGGGTGAGGAGGAGAGCCGCTCCTTCATCGTGATGGAGCTAATGGACGGCCAGACGCTCAAGTATCGGATCGGCGGGAAGCCGCTGCCGACCGAAGAGATCGTACGGCTTGGCGCGCAAGTCGCGGACGCGCTTGCGGCGGCCCACGAGGCGGGAATTGTCCACCGAGATCTAAAACCCGCGAATCTCTTCGTCACCGCCCGCGGCGACGCCAAGGTGCTCGATTTTGGTCTGGCGAAAGTGACCGAAGATCAGGCGCGCAAGTTGTCGAGCGGGGCGGGTGCAGCGGAAGCCGAGACCGCGCTGGCCCCCGAGCAGCTGACGACCCCGGGGGCCGCAATGGGAACGGTTGCCTACATGTCGCCCGAGCAGGTGCGCGGCGAGGAACTCGACGAGCGTACCGATCTCTTCTCGCTGGGTGTCGTGCTCTACGAGATGGCGACGGGGAGGCAGCCGTTCGAGGGAAAGACGGCGGGAGTGATCTTCGACCTGATTCTGAACCGGACCCCGCTGGCCACGGTACGCCTCAATCCGGACCTGCCCGGCGAGCTCGAACGTATCTTGAACAAAGCGCTCGAGAAAGACAAAACGCTGCGCTACCAATCGGCGCGAGATCTCAAGATCGACCTCAACAGGCTTCAGCGGGACACCACCTCCGCTCAGGCCTCCACCGCCATTGAATCGACAGCGGTGCCCGCACGTCGCGGATTCTGGATCGGGCTTGCCGCGGTGGCCCTGGCGGTGGCCATCGCTGCCGCGGTGTGGATTGGGAAGGCCGCCGACCCCCGGGGCGAAGCGGGAGAATCTCGGGAAGCGTCAATGTCGGTCGCGCGCGTGCCGGCGAGAGCCTCGATCGCGGTTCTGCCCTTTGTCGACTTGAGCGCGGAGAAGGATCAAGAGTACTTCACCGACGGCCTCTCGGAGGAGCTCTTGAACGTTTTGGCTCAGATCCGCGAGCTCAAGGTAGCCGGCCGCACCTCTTCGTTCCAGTTCAAGAACCGGACTGAGGATCTGCGAGTGATCGGAGAGAAGCTGAATGTAGCCACCCTGCTCGAGGGCAGTGTGCGCAAGGCGGGTGGGCAGATACGGATCACCGCCCAGCTAATCAACACAGCCGACGGATTCCACCTGTGGTCGGATACCTACGACAGAACCCTTGAGGATATCTTCGCGGTCCAAGAGGACATCGCCCTGTCCGTCGCCGAAGCACTGCAGGTTACGTTACTCGGTGGCCGTGGTGAGCTCTCCGGCGGGTCCGCTCAGAACGTGGAGGCATACAACTACTACCTGCAGGGACAGCATTTTCGGAAGCTAGGCGGCAAAGAGGACCTGGAAATGGCCGTCGGCTACTTTGAACAATCGTTAGAACTTGCGCCCAACCATGCGCCCTCTTGGGCGGGTCTAGCCCGAGCCCGGATCTTGCAGAGTTATTCCGCGTACTTGCCATTCGAATCCGGGTTTCAACAAGCCCGTATGGCAGCAGCTCAGGCCCTCGAGCTAGACGACACCCTGGCGGTTGGCTGGGCTGCCATGGGAGAGATTTGGGGTGCTCACGACTTCGACTGGGAGAGGTCGGAAATGGCGTGTCAGAAGGCGCTAGCCTTGGCTCCGGGCAACGTAGACGTTCTATCCCTTGCAGCGAGCTTGTTTGGTGCCCTCGGCAGGCACGATCAGGCCGTCGCTTTCGCAAGTCACGCCGTCGAGCTCGACCCGCTGAGTCTTCCGGCCTACCACGAACTCGGTTCTCAGCTGACGGCAACCGGCCGCTTGCCCGAAGCAGAGTCGGCTTTTCAGAAAATGCTGGAGCTGCAACCGACTCGCGATCGCGTTCGCCTGCAGCTAGGCCTCGTGAGACTCCTGCAGTCAAGACCTGATGAAGCCCTCGCGCAATTCCGACAGGAGCGGTCACCCATGTGGCGCTTATATGGCTTGGCCCTAGCCAATCACGCCTTGCAACGTCAAGCGGACGCAGATGCAGCTGTCGCAGAATTGAAGCGACAGTACGGCGAATATGCGCTGTTCCAGCTTGCCGAGATTCGCTCCTTCCGGGGGGACGTGGACACAGCCTTCGAGTGGCTTGAAAGAGCCTACGCCCATCGGGACCCTGGCATCACCGGCCTGAGGACAAGCCCTCTTCTCGCCAACCTCCATGGCGACCCCCGCTGGCGCCTCTTGCTCGAGAAGATGGGGTTGTCGGTAGGGTGAGCGCTCGAACGATGATTGGCACCACCCTCTCCCACTACCGCATCACTGCCGCGATCGGAGCCGGCGGGATGGGCGAGGTCTACCGCGCCACCGACACGAGAACGAGCTCGAGGCCCGGGAACGGTCTTACTCAGCGACGACAATGATCACCTTGCCATTCGGCTGACCGCGCTCGACCTGTTCGTGGGCCTCGGCGATGGCGGCGAGAGGATAGCGATCGAAGCGGCCGAATGGGCGCCAGCCCTCGGCCAGCGAGGCGGAGAGCTCGCGCTCGGCACGGGCTTTGGCCTCGGAAGGGAAGTCGTCGCTGCCCAGGAAGTCGATGCGCACGTTGTCGAACACCAGCGGCCAGAACGGGATCTCGGGCCGGGGGACGTTGGTCGCATAGGTTGCGATACTGCCTCCGGTTCGCAACAGCGCCAGGTCGATCTCGACATTGGCAGCGAAGGCGACCTCGATCACGTGATCTACCCCGTCGGAAGCAACAGCGCGGAGCCGAGCTTCGAGGCCGTCGCCTGCGAGCACGACCTCGTGCGCACCCGCTCGTCGCGCTACCGCCTGCTGCTCCGGCCTGCGTACGGTCGCGAGCACTCTCGCCTTCCGCCTTCGAGCGAGGTGGACGGCGCAGGCCCCGACGGCGCCCGCGGCGCCCTGCACCAGGACGCTCTTTCCTTCGAGCTCGCCGGCCAGGTCCACCGCTCGGTGGGCGGTGATTCCGGGGATCCCGATCGAGGCGGCTTCTTCGAGGGGCGCGTCGTCGGCAAGCTCGCTGACGCGCTCTACGGGCACCGTCACTAGCTCAGCGGCCGTGCCAAGGGGCCGGCCGCTCTGGGCTCCCCAGCACCAGACTCGTTTACCGACCCAGACCGGGTCGATGTCTTCTCCGACCGCGTCGACCCAGCCCGCACCGTCGCTGTGGGGTACGACCCGTGAGAAGCGCATCCCGGTTCCGAAGGAGTCGTCTCGTTTCTTGACGTCGCCGGGGTGAACTCCCGAGACGGCGACCCTGATGCTGATCTCACCTGCCTTCGGTTCGGGATCGTCTATTGCACCGATTTCGAAAACCTCCCGAGCCGGTCCCTGTCGCTCGTACCAAGCTGCTTTCATCGGTACTCGCCTCAGTCGTCCCAGCGCACATGGACCAGCGCGGTCCGGATTCGGTCTTCAGCAAAGACGTCCACGCCAGCGAGGCGGTCTATCCAGCGCTGCTCGATGTCCGCTGTCGCTCGTTCCGTGACCACATCGAGGAATCGACCGAACCGCAGGTACTTGTTGTCCCAGCCACCGATCTGCTCAGCCGTTTCGACGAAGACACGGACGGGCTGCCCGCCTTGTTGGCGAGCCCGCAACCGACCCAGCCACCACGCGGTTCCAAGGGCGTGAAGCAGAACTGCTGCTGAGACTACGGCGAGGCCGAGAAGCATGATTCGAAGCAAAGCAGACCAGCTCGAAGAGTCGGTCCTTCGAGTCGGTGAGAAGAGTGTAGCCCAGCGCCTTCCGGGGGCAGGTGCCACTTTCGTGGTGCACTGATGGCACAGTAGACCGCAACTCCTGACCGCTCTCGACAACAGAGCTCAACAAGGAGGCCGCTCGCAACTACCTCCTGTCTCAGTGGTTACTGGTTGGCGACAGTTGTCGTCAGTTGGATCCCGCCAATCTTCAAAACCGTCTGCGCCGCGTGGGATGCCACGGGTGGGTGGGTTCGATGACCATGCGCTTCCGCCATCCTTCGCTTCGCTCCGGCTGGCCGAAGCGCATGGTCATCGGCGGGCGCAGCGCCGCCGTGGGCGACGCTGCTTGGAGCGATTCCCATGGCAACCGGTGCTCGCATATCGTAGGGCTGACAGTCTCAGATCCATGCCGCAGAAGCACATCACGGGGTTCCTACTCACATGAACTTATCTCCGACCGAAGAGCACCAACGCGAGATGCGTCACGCCTACTATGACGGGGCTCCGGGAATCCTGGTATCCGGCCTCGTTTGGAGTACGGCCGCCCTCGTGTGCTACCAGCTTGGGATGCACAAAGCCGTATGGACTCTGTTCATAGGCGGTGCTCTGATTTTTCCGATCAGCTCAATTGTCGAAAAGGCTGTGGGACGACCCGCGAAAACGAGCAAAGCCAACGCACTGGATCAACTTGCGTGGGCATCGACAATTTGGCTCATCCTCTGCTGCGCAATGGCCTACGGACTTTACCTTTCGAAGCCAGAGCTGTTCTTTCCGGCGATGATGGCAACGATTGGCAGCCGCTACCTTGTCTTTGCAACTCTCTACGGCAGATTCATCTTCTGGACGTTTGGAGGGAGTCTTATTGTCGCTGCGTATCTCACTTTTTCCTCATCGACCCCGCCGGCCTTCGCCGCAGGGCTAGGCGGATTGATCGAGATTCTATTTTCGATCCTGGTGTTCTCAACAGCTTCGAAACCAGCGGTTTGACAATTCGCTCAATTGATGATCAGCGACTTTGTCATCAGAGAGGCACACCTTCGCGCGCCCCATTGAGGCGGAGGATCCGGTCGTCGATTAGCGCAATCAGGGGGGCGCGACGTGCTGTTGTCTTGTCGGGTATCGATCAATGCCGGCAGCGTCTCGCGCGGCAAGACCGGCATTTCGTGGTGCACTGTTGGTGCAGTAGACGGCAACTCTTGACTGTGGTGCTCAACAGCGAGCAACAAGTGAGCTCCGCATAGTTGCCCGTCTCGGCAGTGGTTACCAATTGCCGACAGTTGTCGTCAGTTGGATTCCGCCAACCTTCAAAACCGCCAGCGCCGCGTGGGATCCACGGGGTGGGTGGGTTCGATCCCATGGGCTTCCGCCATCTCGCGCCTGGCTTCGATTTCGCGGTGACGAACCGCGCTCGACTACAATGAGCCTCCTCGCAGACCCAGGGATTGCTCTAGGAGTCGTGTTTTGCGATCGAGAACGGTAGTGCTGTTGACGCTCGTGCTGGCCAGTTGTGGGGCATTGGCTGAGGAGCCGGGCTTGCCCATCATAGACATGCACTTTCACGCAGTGCGCGTCGATAGCCAAGGGCCTCCCCCTGTCGGGATGTGCACGCCTCTTCGCGGAACACCGACTTCGGATCCAGTGACTCCCTACGCTGAACAGTGGATCAGCCTGCTGAAGAACCCACCTTGCGATGACCCTGCATGGTCGCCGACATCGGATCAAGAGCTGATGGCGGCTTCGATTGCGATGCTGGAAAAGCACAATGTCATTGGAGTGACGAGCGGGCCCGAGGATCTGGTCAAGGCCTACAAGGACACGGCCCCCGACCGTATCGTGCAGGCCCTGGTGCTGGGAGGCCCTAATGTGGCGGAGCGCGAGTCGATCGACTCATTGCGCTCCCTTCACGCCGAAGGGCGCTTGCAGGTGATTGGGGAGGTGACGACACAGTACTCCGGCATAGCTCCCGACGATGAGCGTCTGGAGCCGCTCTGGGCGCTCGCTAGCGAGCTCGATCTGCCGGTTGGAATACACATCGGTACCGGGCCGCCCGGAGTCGCGTACCTGGGCGCGGCGGGCTACCGGGCGCGCCTGCACAGTGCGCTGCTGCTTGAAGAGGTGCTCGTCAGGCATCCGACGCTACGCGTCTACATCTCACATGCGGGATGGCCGATGCTCGACGA
>CAMYOG010000025.1 GCA_947259925.1 Thermoanaerobaculia bacterium | reverse complement strand
TTGGACCCGCGCCGAGTGGCCGCTCGCGGACGGCAAGGGCCTGGTCACCGGGCTCTCCCCGGGCAGCTGGACCGTCATCGTCGAGGCCCCGGACGGGCGCGTCTGGCAGACGCCGGTCACCCTCGGTCCAGGTGACAACCCGGAGCTCGTCCTCCAGTAGCGGCGCTCAGCCGACGCCAGGCCTCGATTCAACCCCCGGACGTGTGGGCCGGTGGTCGCCCGCTTCTCTACAATGACCCCATGCGGGCGATGGTGCTCGAGCGGACCGGCCAGCCGCTCCGACTGGTCGAGAGAGAGCGGCCCGAGGCCGGCGCCGGTCAGCTGCTGATTCGGGTCGCGGCCTGCGGCGTCTGCCGGACCGACCTGCATCTGGTCGACGGCGAGCTGCCCGACGCCGAGCCGCCGATCGTCCCCGGCCATCAGATCGTCGGGCGGGTCGAGGAGATCGGCTCGGGCGTCGATCGATTCGCGGTCGGCGAGCGCGTCGGCGTCCCCTGGCTCGGCTGGACTTGCGGCACCTGCTCGCACTGCCGGGCGGAGCGCGAGAACCTGTGCGAGAGCGCACGCTTCACGGGGCACGACATCGACGGCGGCTACGCCGAGTACGCGGTCGCGGACGCCCGCTACGCGTTCGCGCTCCCGGAGGCCGCGCGGGACCTGGACGTCGCGCCGCTCCTCTGTGGCGGTCTAATCGGCTACCGCGCCCTGCGGATGGCTGGGGAGTTCTCGTCGATCGGCTTCTACGGCTTCGGCTCGGCGGCGCACATCCTGGCGCAGGTGGTCGTCGCCCGAGACCGGGCGCTCTACGCGTTCACGCGCTCGGGTGACGAGGCGTCGCAGTCGTTCGCACGCGAGCTCGGTGCGATCTGGGCGGGAGGCTCGGGCGAGCGGCCCCCAGTGGAGCTCGACGCCGCGATCATCTTCGCTCCGGTCGGCTCGCTGGTTCCAGCCGCACTCCGGGCGGTGCGCAAAGGGGGCGTCGTCGTCTGCGCCGGGATCCACATGAGCGACATCCCGAGCTTCCCCTACTCGATTCTCTGGGGCGAGCGGCAGGTTTGCTCAGTCGCCAACCTGACCCGCCAGGATGCGATCGAGTTCCTCGAGCTGGCGCCACGAGTGCCGATCCGGACGACCGTCGCCGCCTATCCCCTGGAACACGCCAACCAGGCCCTCGCCGATCTCAGGGACGGCCGGATCGAGGGCTCGGCGGTTCTGGAGGTCGGCTAGCTCAGCCCGCCTGGCCGCTCCAGGACGTTATGTGTCCCATGACGTCGGCGTTGATCCGCACGGCTTGATTCGCCCCGTGGAGCATGCCCGCGTGGATGCCCACGACCTGGCGCACCTCGTTGGCGAGCCGCCAGACCGGCGATCCGCTCTGGCCGCCCTTCGTATCGATCGTGTAGCCCAGGGAGCTCGTCCGCACCTGGTCGATGCGGCGGGAGTGCCACCAGAGCGTGCCCTCGGGTTTGTCCTTCGGGTAACCGGCGAGATTGACCTCACCATCCTGCAGCTCGGAGGCGGAAGCGGACCCCCAGCCGAACCAGCCGACCGCGTCACCGGGGGCCGGCTCTCCGGCAGCCGGCGCGGGCAGGAAGATCGCACCGTAGTCGTGCTCCGGATCGCCCCTCTCGCTCCAGGCCTCGACACTGCGGAAGGTCGTGCTCACGAACGGGCCGAACGGTCGGGAGCCACCGTTGCGGCCGGGAGACACTTCTATCGACTGCACCCAGCCGCCCCGATCGTGGTCGAAGACACAGTGACCGGCGGTAATGACCAGCAGCCGCCCGGCCAGCCAGCCACTGCCGAGCAGGGTGGCTCCGTTACCGGCGGTAATCCGCAGCGCGCAGACCGCGCGCCACGGGTAGCCGCTCGTATCTCCGATTCGCTGCCGGTCGTCATCGCCGAAGATCTCGCGCGGCATCGAGCGCTCGAGACCGGGCGGCCCGAGGGGTCGGTCGACGGGACCGATGAGACCCGGGTGGCCATCAATTGTGGATCTGGTCATCATCGGCCGCCGTCTCCCGAGTCTTCGGCCGCGTCCGATGTCTCGTCGGGCGCCGACGGTGTCTCGGCTCCAGGTGGCGTCTCCGGGTCACCCTCATTGCCCTGGTTCCCCTGATTCCCCTGGTTGCCCTGATTGCCCTGGTTCCCTTGGTTCCCTTGGTTGCCCTGGTTGCCGGTGGCCGCGCCCGATCCGCCGTCCCCTCCCGCGCCGCCGCCGCCAGTGGGCGTGGCGGCCTCGGCCTTCTTGAACGGATTGCTGCCGAATCGGAAACCGACTCCCACGATGGCGTTGAGGTCGAACGTCTCATCGACCAGCTGATCGCCCGTGAGGGACTCCTTCACCTCCTGACCTTCGGTGTAGATCCCCTTGAGCCTCGTCTGCTCGTGACCCGCCGCACCTACGAAGAGGCTCACGTTGTCGCCGATGACCCACGATAGGCCGGCGAAGACGAGACGCTCGTCGATGTCGGCGCCGAGCCCCGCCGTGAACTTGGGTACCGTCGGTCTCCCTTCCGCGAGCCTGGGCAGATAGGTGAACCCGATCGTCGGCTCGAATTCGGAGCCCGAGCCGTCCCGAGCCCTCGTGATCACGAAGCTCTCGCCGTCGTCCGACGCCTTGGTGAAGTACTCCTCGTCCTCGTCGGGCAGGAACGAGAAGCCGTAGTGGATCAGCCAGGTGCGGCGCTCGCCGGTCGTGAACTCGAACTCCCAGCTCTTCGCGCTCGTACCCTCGCCGCGCGAAACAGTGTAGGTGATCGTCTGTCCCTGGTTGATCGCGACGCCGTCGGCCAGCTTCGCCCGCGTCCCCTCCTCGTAGGTCGTGATGCGCTTCGTGCAGGCGTCATCCGGCGACTTGGCCTTGGCTTTGAGGAGCTCGGATCGCAGACTCGCCTCCGAGCTGGCGCCGGCGATGTCGTTCAGAAGCTGCTTGCACGCGTCGTCCAGCGCTTTCTTCGCCGCCGCCTCCGCGCTCTCTCTCAGCTCGGCGAGCGGTCGGAGCGGCGGCAGCAGACCGCCCCGTTTCACCGCGACCGAGTAGCTCTCGCCGGGAAGCCTATGAACCAGGGTCACCGTCAGCTCGGTACCGGCGCGGACGAGGATCCTGGCGTCGCCGTCGGCCAGGTCGAGTGCGTAATCGGTGGCGACCACGGGAGCTGCGAGCGTCAAGACCAGCAGAATCGAAAGGATCGAACAACGCATGAGATCTCCTTTGAAGAGGGTTGGTCTACGTCCTTAGACGGACCGGCCTCCCGGTTTCGGACCGGCTCACAGGCTCCGGGCCCGGCCCGATCTACGGCTTCCAGCGCACCCGGCTGGACCTCGCGTCGGCTTGCGTCGTCTTAACTGCGGACGTAAGCTGCCCACAACAGGCGACCGCACGAACAGCAGTCGAGGCGCGCCCGTCGTGGCCGTCGCCACGCTTCTCGGGGCGACGGTGGCGATGGGAGCGGGCTGGGTCGCCAAGGAGGTCTCTCGAGATGTCCGACGAACCGACCGATGAAGCTCCCACCCAGGAACGACGAGGAGACGACCGGCGCACCGGCGAAGACCGGCGCAAGAGCGAAGGGGGAATCCGCAATCTCTTCCCGTTCTCGCTCTTCATGAATCGCCGCAGCGGCGACGAGCGCCGGAGTGGTAAAGACCGCCGGAAGGACTGAATCGGCCTCACAGAAAGAGCGGCTCCAGGAGCACCGTGAGGACGGCTCCCTGGCCGATCGAAAGGCCCTCGCTGAGCACCCCGAAAGCGGTCGCGGCGTTGGAGAGCGTGCCGGCTCCCGCCAGACCTCGCATCCACACCAACTTTGGCCCCGTTCCGGAGTAGTAAGAGGGAGATCGCCGTCGGCGCGGCTGGGATCGGATCGAACGACGAGGGCGTTTGCAGTTAGGGGGAAGGAGATGGACTGGGGGTCGGGGGCGGCGCGGGACACCGCGCCGCCCTCCCCTCGACTCGCCAAGCTACGGCACCTCTTCGACGCAGTAGAGGCGCCGCAAGGTGTTGCAGGCGGCCGGAGCACAACTACATAGCTACATAGCGAACGGCCCTGGCGCTCGCGCGCCTCGCCTATCTCTTGCGCAGCCGCACGCTGCCACTGCGGACCGAGATGGTCACGGTGGCGGCCCCTGAATCTCCCGCGGAGCCGACACGGCCTTCGGCGTTCCTGCGCGACCCGCTCTCTTCGACCGACCCGGGAAACTCGAGGTCGATGCCGCCGTAGGTCGAGTCGATCGAAAACGCCATCGCGGCGGCGGCGGGCCAGCTGAAGTCGACGTCGGAGTAGGTCGTCTCCACCCGATGCTGGGCGCCCAGCGCGGCGCCGACAAGGCCGCCGACCTGAACGCGGCCACTCTGGTTCCGGACATCGACCGGCCCACCGGCCCCGTCGACGACCACTCCCGAGTAGCTGGTCACGACCTCGACGCCGCCGCCGATCCCCTCGGCGGTCACGCCGGCGCTCTGGGCGGACACCTTGAGGGCGCCGCTCAGCCCCCTGACCCGCACCGCCGAGTAGCTCGAGCTGACCGAAGCGTCGCCGGTCACCTGCTCCAGGGTCACACCGCCACTCGGATTGCGCACATCGACATCGCCGCCGATGTCGCGCAGCTCGACGTCGCCGTACGAGTTCTCGACGCGCGCCGAGCCTCTCACGCGCTCGATCCGGGCCGAGCCCGACGTCGAGACGACCTCCAGCCGATCGCCGACCCCTGCGATCTCGATCGTGCCGTAAGACCCCTTGACGTCAGCGGTCGAGCCGGCGTCGCGGAGCGTGATGTTGCCCGAGGAGATCTCGATGTCGACCGGGCCGTCGACTCCGATCACCGAGGTGTCCCCGTAGGAACCGGCGATCCGCGCCCGCCCACCCACTCCCTCGACCGTGAGCCCACCGCTGGTGCTGTCGAGCCCGAGATCGCCGCCCACGTCGCTCACGACCCCATCGCCGTACTGATTCGAGATCTCGGCCCCGCCGGTGATCTCGGCCGCCTCGACCCTGCCGCTCGAGACCGTGAGCTCGAGGTCACCGGCGACGTGCTCGATCATCACGTCGCCGTAGCGATTCTCGATCTCGGCCCGGTCCGCGATATCGGACGCCTCGACCCTGCCCGAGGTGTTCCGGATCTCGAGCGCGCCGCCGATCCCGGCGACATCGACGTCGCCGTAGCTGTTCTCGAAGTCGAGGGCGGTCCCCGCCGGGACCTCGAGCGTCACGTCGAGCGAGTACTGGACCCTGCGCTTTCTGAACATCTTCTTGAGCCAGCTACCTTCGTCTTCGGGCATGGTGGCGAGGCGAAGGTCGATACCCATCGACGATTCCCGGACCTCGATGTCGAAGGTCCGCTCCACCTCGTCCATCCAGTCCTCGTCGCTCGACCAGAACTCGAGGTCGGCGACCAGCACCAGCTCGTCTCCCTCGGTCGGGCGGGCGACGATGTGGGCGGCGATGGTCTCGAGCGAGACCTCACGACCCTTGACCTCGATACGCTTCTCGACCCGCTTGGTACGGCTCCGCACCGAGGCGCGGTCGGCCGCAGCCGTAGCGGGCAGCACGAGAGCCGCGACCAGGGCCGCGATCGGCAGCCAGACGATCTGAGCTTTCTTCATGACGTCTCTCCCAGCGCGAGAACCTCGCGCAGAATCTCTGTTTTCTCTTTGTACGCCGCCAGCAGCGTCACCCGCGAGTGCGAATGGCCCGGGTTCTCATCGACGAATGCCGCGACCTCGGCGATCGTCGAATCGAGAAACGCCAGGCGATCGGCATAGGCGAGCAGACGCCTCGCGTCGGCCGACCGGGTCTCGGGGTCGCGAGCTCGTCCCAGGAGCGGCGCCGCGGCCTGCTCCAGCCGAGCGATCGCCCGGGCGTGCTCCCGCTCGGCCGCCTTCGCCTCTTCGAGCGCTTCGACCACCAGCAGGCGGCCCGCCAACTCGGGCGCCGGTTCCGATCGGAACGGCAGCCACCCGAGGGCCAATCCGACCAACAGGCTGGCCGCGAGTGCCGCCGGCATGCGCCAGCGGCGCCAGGAGCCGGCGGCCGCGGTCTCTGCCTCTTGGCGTTGGATCAGAGGCACCGGCTCCTCGGCCAGTGCCCTGCGGACCCGGCGCTCCAGGCCTCGCGGCGCCCGGACCGCTTCGCGCCACTCGAAGGCCCGCTCGGACAGCCGATCGTGGGCCGCGAGCGTCGCGGCGCAGAGCTCACACTCGAGGGCGTGCCGCGCGGCCCGCTCACGGTCGGCCGGATCGTCGGAGACGATCAGCAGCTCGAACTCGGCGCAGCTCATCCGGCAGCCTCCCGCTCGGGCTCGAGCCAGGAGCGCAGCATCTGTCGAGCCCGGAAGAGCTGTCCCTTGCTGGTCCCCTCGGTGATCCCGAGCGCCTCGCCGACCTCCCGGTGGCGGTAGCCCTCGACGTCGTGCAGGAGGAAGACGAGGCGGGCGCGCTCCGGGAGTCGCGCGACCGCGCGCTCGAGGTCCAGGCGCTCGACGGGCGAGGCGGTCAGAGTGCCGGCCCCCGGTCCGTCCAGGACCTCCGCCGACTCGTCCAACTCGTCCTCGGCCGCCCGCTTGCGCGCCCGGAGGCGATCGAGGCACCGGTTGACCGTGACCCGGTGGAGCCAGCTCGACACCGCACCCCTCCCGATTGAGCTCGCCTTGCGGAAGAACTTGACGAAGGTCTCCTGGACCACGTCCTCGGCCTCGGCCTCGCGCCCCAGAATCCTGAGCGCCGTGCCGTAGAGCGAGTTGCCGATCAACCGGTAGACCTCCATGAACGCCTCGTCGTCACCCCGGCGGCAACGGGGAAGAAGCAGATCCAGCTCCTGGTTCCGGGTAGATACGCCCATTCGCTGTCGCCGCCTGCGATATAGAGACGGTCGGGAGGCCGAGAAGGTTGGAAAGGGCGATCGTATCGGCTCGGGGGAACCGTACTTCGACGACGTAGCGAAAGGACCTGTCTACGCCCTGGGGAACTACGCCCTACAGGTCAACGGACGGCGATCCTCGCCAAGTTCCAACTGAGAACCTGAAGACAGACACGCGACAGGCTCGAGGCAACTGAGGATCTCTCACCTCGCTGAGGCTCATGAGGGAGAGAATCCGATGGTGCCGGATGGCTCAGGCCGGCCGCAGGTTATAGCGACCGATATGGACCACTTCCACCTCGAAACCGCGATATCGGGTCGGCAGTTCCGCCTCGTCGATACCGGCGTTCGGGTCGACGTTGATCCGGAGCCGGAGTCCCTTCGGCCCAGTCCCGATGCCGACGGACGTTATCCCGAACCGTCTTTGCAGCTCCTGCTTGAGCGCCCCCTTCGCCTTCTTGAGCGCCTCGAGGTCCGAGTCTTTGTTGGCCGCGGTCCTCATTGGACGATCTCCACGTCTAGAGCGTCCAACACCTCGCCCATGAAATGAGCAATTGTTCGGTCGATGCCGTCGGCGTCCAAGCCTCCTCCATATAGGAGCGCATAGGGCTTCAGAGACGGCCGGTCCAGGATGAACGAACCGCTGTCTCCACCCTGGCTGAAGGGCTCTTCAGGGTCGCTCCCTATGATCTCAATCTGATTGTCGAACACAACAACGCGCTCTTCGTCTTGTTTGGGAGCGTAGTCTAGCGCAACGCCATCGAGCTCATAGGCGGAGACAGTCCCTACTGTGACGCCGGTCGTCCTCCCCAGCTTGACGACCTCACGAACGCGATACCGGTCGTGGACCGGGCTCCTCTTCATCTCCCCGACTTTCTTGTAGGTCCACGGGTAGAAGTGCTCGGCCTCCTCGTCGAGGAGCGCCAGCGCGGCGTCCAAACCCTCCCGGTTCGCGGTCGTCAAAGGGATCCATCGGTCGAGGTGCGCGATCACTTTGTAGTCTGCTTCGATGTCCAAGGGGCCGGGATGTAGGACCGGGTCACCCCCAAAGGCGAAGTTGCTGTTGGCGAGCACATGGTTATTACTCAAGATGTAGTAGCCGTCCTCGTCCTCGACAAACCCTCCCAGCGTCCCCGCGGTGATCCTGTAGTGCCCGCAAGAAACACCCGGGTAGAGCGTGATCCCCCGGGGCTCGTACCTCACTCCGGAGACAAGCTCGACCTCACTCTTGAAGCGACGTAATCTCGTTTCGAGCTTCTCACGCAGAGCGTCTTGCCCGGCATAGAGGCGAACCGCCAGTTTGAAGTCCTTCTTGCGAGACGTAGGGGCGACTCCGAAGGCCGCCACTGGATGCGTGACTCTGCTGTCAACTGTCTTCCGCTTCGCGCTCTTGGCAGCTTTGGGTACGGCCAGACTCCTGGCCTCTCCGACCTGGCGAGTGGCCCACAGGGTTAGCCTTTGCTTCTCCTCCCGAGCGGTGTTGATCTTCATCTACACGTCCCCCATGCAGCGGACAGGATGGTGCCCAATCGGCTGGGAACCACACAGTATGAGCATACGAGTTTGCAACACTCTAACTTGACTCCTAGGCTACCGTCTAGGCGCTCCGACGGCTCGCTCTGCAGGGCTACCGGGAGCCCGAGATCGAGCCGGCCGCGGGCTCCAACGGATTCAGCGCTCCCCCATCGGCCAGGAGCTTGCCGACGCTCGGCGAGGAGAGCTGCTCGCTGAAGAAGTAGCCCTGGGCCTGCTCGCACCCTTGGGCGCGCAGGAAGTCGAGCTGGCTCTGTGTCTCGACCCCCTCCGCCACCAGGACCTTCTCGAGGTTCTTGCCGAGTGCGATCATGGCGCGGACGATCGCCATGCCATTGGAGTCCTCGTCGAGGAGGTTGACGAAGAGTCGATCCACCTTGAGCTTGTCGATCGGCAGCCGGAAGAGACTTTCGAGCGACGAGAAACCTCGTCCGAAGTTGTCGAGCGAGATGCCTACTCCGACGCGGTCGTGAAGCTCGCGTAGCAACTGCTTCGCCTCGGGAGTCGCCTCGAGCAGGACGCGCTCGCTCAGCTCCAGCTCCAGGAGATGCGCCGGCAGACTGGGTACCGTCGCTCGCCGGCCCGCCGACGGTCCAGCCGGTCAACACGATGCACTGCTGCGGCATGGCCTGACCGGCGTCTCTCAGCGCCCGGGTTGGTTCCGTCCAAGACGGAGCCGCGGGCCGCTGCTAGGCTTCGGCTCCATGTCGGCCCGCCCCTGGATCGTCCTCCTCGCGCAGCTGGCGCTCATGGCCGCCTGCGCGGCCGAGCAGCCGATTCCCGAGGTCTCCTTCGACGGGCCCGCCGGTATTCGCGACTACCTGCGCGCCTACATCGACGCGCCGGGTGGGCCGCCCTCCATCTCTATCGCGGTCGGCGTGGACGGCGAGATCGTCCTGGCCGAAGCGGTCGGCCTGGCCGACGTCGCCGACCGGGTGCCGGCGACACCCGCGACGCCCTACCGGACCTACTCGATCTCGAAAGGGATCACCGCCGTCGCCGTCATGCAGCTGGTCGAGCAAGGCCGGCTGAGCCTCGACGACGACATCCGCACCCACCTGCCGGCCTTCCCCGAAAAGCGCTGGCCGGTGCGCCTGTCACACCTGCTGACGCACACCTCCGGCATTCGCCACTACAAGCCCAACGCGGGCGAGATCTCCTCGACGGTCGAGTATCCGACCCTGGCCGAGTCGCTGGTCGTCTTCAGGGACGATCCGCTCGCCTTCGAGCCCGGCACCGACTACCTCTACACCTCGTTCGGCTTCAACATGCTCACCGGCGCGATCGAGAGCGCCAGAGGCGAGGGCTTCGGCGCCGTGCTGGCGGAGTCGATCTTCGGGCCCGCGGGCATGACCCACTCCGGCCTCGACGTGGCCGGCGCCCGGCTACCGGGGACCGCCAAGCTCTACGGCCTCTGGATGGGGCGCCACCGCGAGTTCGAGGAGATCTCGAACCTGAGCGGCAAGTACGGCTCGAGCGGCGTGGTGTCGACGCCGACCGACCTGGTGCGCCTATTCCTGGCCCTCGAGCGCGGCGAGCTGCTCGAGGCCGACACCGCCCGTCGGATGTTCACCGAGCCCGATCCCGAGATCGCGTCGTCGCAGGCGCTCGGCTGGAACGTGGTGGTCGAGAACAGCCGGCGGATCGTCTACCGCACCGGCGGCGGCAGCGGCGCGACCGGCATTGTCGAGTACTTCCCGGACCGCGGGGTGGCCGGAGCCGTCCTGATGAACATGGGCCCCTACAAGGGGCGGACCCAGATTCTCGAACGGGTCCTCGAGTACTACCTGGACCCCTAGCAGGCTAGGTATCCTCCATGGCTCGACTTCTGGACTGCGAGCCAGCCCCGGACGGGGTGGGCTGGCCCCTTCCGGACCACGACCCCGTAGGATCGCATGATGAACGCCGATCTCACCGCCATGGTGCTGCTCGACTGCCCCTATTGCGGGGAACCGGTCGAGCTGCTGATCGAGGGCGACGTGATGGGCGAGATGGTGAGAGACTGCGAAGTCTGCTGCAACCCGTGACGGCTGATCGTTCGCCGCGATGGCGCCGAGCGGCGCGTCGAGGCGTTCCAGGCCCAAGCAGGTGCCACCCGTTTCGGAGTCGACCCTGCAGAGCGAGCGCTTGGAGCGACGCCCCCGGGCACCTATCTCCGAAGTGGGTGGAAGCCGGGACAGGTACAGAATAGGAGCGCATCTTGTACCTGTCCCTCGTTCAGTCTGTAGGAGCTTTGTAGCAGGAGCTTTGTACCTGTCCCTCTCTCAGCAGACCAAGGCGCTAGGGACCACCGGCGATTCCGGTCCGCTACACTCCCGGTCGAGGTTCACTGCTCACTGTACCCATGCCCAGATTGCAGCCGCCGATCCCGCTCGCTCTCGCCTGCGCCACGGTGGGTGTGCTGACCGGCTTCGGTCTCTTCAACTCGGTCGTCCTGTTTCCGTTGATCTTCGCGGCCGTCTGTCTGCTGCTCGGCCTCCTGTCGCTCTGGCGTGACCAGCCGCGGCAAGCGATACCGCTGCGAGCGGGCGCCCTTCTCCTGGGTGTCGCGATCGTCGCCGGCGGCTGGACCTATCAGCGCCACGTCGTCGAGCAGAGTCTGATCGCCGGGCGTGACCGGGTTCTCGCCGAGATGCGCGGCCAGACCGTGCCCGCTCTCACCGGCCTTCAGCCGATCAACACCGACCAGGCCGACTGGGATGCGTCGGCCTCGCTCACCGCTCCGGCGACGGTCGTCACCTTCTGGGCACGCTGGTGTACGCCGTGTGAGAAGGAGATGCCGGAGCTCGAGAGCCTCTATCGACAGCACAGGGACCGCGGGCTGCGCGTCGTCGCGGTGACTCCGTACGACAACCCCGACGACGACGAGAAGCGCCGGAGCGACTTCGAGAAGGCCCGGAAGTTCCTCGAGAAGCGCGACCTCACCTACCCCTCGGCGATCACCGGCGACCCGGAGGTTTTCCGGGCGTACCAGGCGCCGTCCGTGCCGCGAACGATTCTCGTCGACGACCAAGGGCGAGTGGTCGACTACGCGATCAGCCTGGACAGCTCGCGAGCTCTAATGAGCAGGGCGGTAGAGATGCTGGGTCCGGGTGAGGCGGGCTGATCGAGCTGATCAGAGCCCAGCCACCCGACCCGCACCCCCAGCGCCAGTAGCCCGGACTCACAAGTTGCATGCCGTGTTGCGGCATCCCAGGTCCGTTGGCGCTTACCAGGGTGAGGACGGATAGACCGATGAACCGACCCCTGATCGTGCAACCCGGACCCCTTCTAGCCCTGTTTCTGGCGTGGCTCTTCCTGCTCGCCGCCTTCTATGCGCTCGGCCTGAGTGTGGGTGGGTAGGCGGCCGAGACTCCCGGGATTTGGACCAGCGCGTTCCCAACGTGTTGGCTGACGCGCCCTCGGCTCGGACGGCCCGGTCCAACCGCTCTTGGCTTGCTCTATCTAGGCTGTCTTGGGACTTCTCTGCTGAGGAGCCCTCGACGCATGCCTGAATCCAGCCCATGCGAGAACAGCGCCGAGCGCCAACAGCACGAGAGACCCTGGCTCGAAGCTCAGCCCCACGGAGGTTCGAAGGAGCAAAGCTCCGAAGAAGCCCCCGATGAAGAATCCACCCAGCACAGTCAGTAGACCCTGCCAGAACCGAAGGGGCAGCAGGAACGAGCGTGCCAGAAGCAGAATACCGCTGACTAGACCCGTTGGCGCCAATGTAGGATCTCCGGATGGCACCAGGGCCGGAATGGCTAGGAGAAGCAGCAGGACACCGACGATAATCCCCGCCACGCTGAAGCGCCTACCCGGCCTGGTAGAAGCGATTGGGTCCTTGTCCGAGCTTTCCGTGCTCGCAGGCTGGGCGATCAGGAACTTCTTTCCGTCTCTCGTTTCTTCATTGACCTCCAGGTGATCCACCAAGGACACCCCCTGCGGCCAGTTCTGTTGTGCACAGGCGCCCTGAAAGAGAGAGCGTAAGTACGCTCTGTTCGAGGCCTCCTTGGCGGTCAGTTCGAGCGTCACGTATTGGCGACCACTCGCGTCGAGGGCCCCGGACGCGAGCAGTGCCTCGAATTCACGTGGGGTCGGTGTGAAACCCACTCCTACCAGCAATCCAATACTCATCGTCGTCTACCTCCACGGTTCCGTTCAGTCTGAACCGATTCTTCGTTGCTCCTCGCGCTGCTCCTTCTAGCCGCGCCGCTTGAGGAGGTGGGCTTCACCCTCCACCAGCCGAAATCCCTGGCCCTCTTTCTTGAGCGTTGCGCCTTCTGATCCACTCACAATCAGATCTCCAGTCACCTCGCTGGCAGGAATGGCGATCGATTCGAGGGCAATGACCAGGCTCTCGACCTCCATCGGCTGCTTGATCCTCCGGTACTCCTTGCCATCCGAGCCCTTCACAGTCTCAAGAGCCATGTTCTGGACGATCGAGCCTCCTCCGGAAACGAAACCCGAGTAGCCGTCCAGCGACCTGGCGGCGAACAGCCTCGTTGGCACTCTCGTCTCCGGCGCGAGCCTCACGGTCTCGGC
>CAMYOG010000024.1 GCA_947259925.1 Thermoanaerobaculia bacterium | reverse complement strand
CGTCGGGTCGCCGCAGATAGACGCTCACGATCCTCTGGCAGGTCGGCTGGTAGCCGAACATCCGGTGATTGTTCATCAACCAGGCGCTGGCCTGAACTCCAGCATCGCCATCATGAAGAGCGTGGTCGCCGAGAGGTTGCGCCCGACCCGATTGGCCTCGCCCAGCGCTCGTCGCACCAGGCGCCGAAGCGGACCCGGCCGTTCGGCAAACAGCAGCGCCGGAGGGACCGGGCCCCAGCCACCGCCGAGGCCGCGCATCTCGGTGCCGAACACAATCTGCATGCCCGAGTGATCGAAGTCGATCTCCAGGGGGTAGAGGCCCGACTCGAGGATGATCTGACCTCGCTTCCGGTGACGGTCGACCTCCTTCGAGATCAGCTGGTCGCCATCGATCGCCAGCCGAGTCGGACCGCTCGAAGTGATCCGGAAGCCGTATCTGCCCGGACTCTCGATGAGGATCCAGCCGCGCAGGCGGACCGTGAAGATCCGCGGGTAGTGGAAGATGTTGGACGCCAGGCCGATATCTGTCGCCAGCGAGTCGTCGATGCGCTCGAGCACCGGGCGATCGCCCATGTGCGAGATGTAGCTGGCTCTGAGCCCGGGGCGATCGGTCCAGACGTAGAGGCCGGTCACGGCGAGAATGGTCGCGACGAGGGCGAGCCAGCGCCGTCGTCCGAACGCGACCAGAAGAGCCCAGAATCGCTGCGTCGGCTTCAAGAGTGAGGAGCGTAGCACCGACGTAGTACAGTGCTCTCACGGCTGATGCCCGAAACGAAGCTGCTCTCGATCGTCATTCCGGCGTACAACGAGGCGTCGACGATCCGTCAGGTCGTCGAGACGGTCCGCAGAGTCGAGATCCCCGGGGTGCGGAAGGAGATCGTGGTCGTTGACGACGGCTCCACCGACGGTACCGGAGTCGAGACCGACGCGCTCGCGGCCGAGTTCGCGGAGGTGTTCGCCGTCCGGCACGAGTCGAACCGCGGCAAGGGCGCCTCGCTACGGAGCGGCTTCGAATGGGCGAAGGGCGACGTCATCCTGGTGCAAGACGCCGATCTCGAGTACGAGCCGGACGACTATCAGGCCCTGCTCCGCCCGATCCTCGAAGACCGCGCCGACGTGGTCTACGGCTCGCGCTTCCATGGCGCCGGCCCGCACCGGGTCGTCTACTACTGGCACTACCTGGGCAACCGTTTCCTGACCACGCTGTCGAACATGTTGACCAACATCAATCTGAGCGACATGGAGGTCTGCTACAAGGTCTTTCGCCGCGATGCGCTCGAGAGCATCACGCTCGAGGAGGACCGCTTCGGCTTCGAGCCGGAAGTGACGGCCAAGGTCGCGAGGCTCGACGTGCGGATCTACGAGGTGGGCGTCTCCTACCACGGCCGGACCTACGACGAGGGCAAGAAGATCGGCTGGAAGGACGGCATCCGAGCCATCTACTGCATCCTCAAGTACAACCTCTTCTCGGGCCGCCGCGCGGCCGGAACCCTGGAGCGTGACCCGACCGTAGCGACGCTCGGGTCCTCTTCCGGAGGAGGCCCGGCGCGGCAGACGCCGCCGCACTAGCGTCCACCGATGGATCTGATATCGTGTCGCCCGCAGGTCGCGGGGGGACTTGTCTGGAGCGGTGTGGGATTGAGAACAGGGGCAGGGGTTGCCCTGCTATCCACGCTGGTGATCGCGGGCTGTAGCTCGGGCGGTCGCCCCGTGGCGCCGGTACCCGAGGTCGAGAGCGAGCCCGGCGCGGCACCCGCGCCGACCCAGAGCGACCTCGACGCGCTCGAGGGTGAGCTGGAGCGCGAGCGGCAGCTCCTGAGCGACGTACGGAGTGACAACGAGGAGCTGCGCGCCGAGCTCGCGACGAAGAGCGCGGAGCTGACCTCGCTCGAGGAGCGCTACGCGGCGCTCGAGGCCGAGCTCTCGAGCACCCTGGAAGAGGTTCTGCGCTCCAAGGCCAGCCTACGTGGCGTGCAGAGCCGAGCCCTGGCGACGTCCAGGATCTCGGAGGTCCGCGTGCAGCTCGGATCGGTGCCGGGCTCGAGCGACCCGGAGGTGTCCGCCCGTCTCGGGCGCGCCGAGGACTTCCTGACCCGGGCCGACCAGGAACTCGAGGCGGAGAGCTTCGGTGGTGCCCTCTACCTCGCCGAGCGGGCGAGCGAGCTCGTGCGGCAGGCGGGAGCGGTCGCCGAGGTGCGCCGGACCACGACCGGCGAGGTCGGACCGATCATCCCGGTGGTGCCGCCACGCGCCATGACGGTGGTCGCCAACTCCAACCTGCGACGTGGGCCGGGTACCGACCACCCGCGGGTCGGCGGCGTCAAGCAGGGCGAGACGGTCCTGGCCACCGCCCGCTCGGGAGCTTGGTTCCGGGTCGAGACCGAGTCGGGCCTCGAGGCGTGGATTCTCGGCCGGCTGGTGGAGTAGGGAGCTAGACCGCGACGCACACGCGGTTGCGGCCGTCGCGCTTGGCATCGTAGAGCGCCGAGTCCGCGGCCGCTACCAGCTGATCGCGCGTCTTGCCGTCGCCCGGGCCGGTGGCGATGCCGATGCTGAGTGTCACTTCCGGATCGGCCGATGCCCGTCGCTGGTCGATGAACTCCTGCCGCAATCGCTCGGCGAGCTGCTCAGCGTCCTTGTTCGCGGTGTCGGGGAGCAGGACGATGAATTCCTCGCCACCGTAGCGGGCGAGCACGTCGGTGGCCCGCAGCTCTTGCGTCAGGAACGACCCGAGGCGGCGGAGGAGAGCGTCGCCCTCGAGGTGGCCGAAGGTGTCGTTGAAGGACTTGAAGTGATCGATGTCGATCATCAGCACCGAGAGCGGCCGGCCGGTCCGCCGCGATCGCTCGATCTCGATCTCGAACAGCCGCGCCAGCTGCCGCCGGTTGTGAAGGCCGGTGAGCTCGTCGGTGTTGGAGAGCCGCTGTAGCTCGACCCGCGACTCGTGGAGCGAGGACACCATCCGGTTGAAGACCCGGCTGAGGTGGCCGATCTCGTCGTTCGAGCTGACCGGGATCTGCACCGTCAGGTTGCCTGCCGAGGCCTCGCTGGCGCCCGAGGTGAGCGCGGCGATCGGCCGGGTCAGACCGACGACCACCCAGAAGCCGAGGCCCGCGATCAGGCCGGCCGCCAAGAGGCTCGACAGCAGAGTGAAGTCGCGCAGGCGATGACTGACGGCGAACGCCTCGTCGCTGGCGATCTCGATCAGGAAGCCGATCCCAAGGTTTTTGCCCGCCAGGTACGCGCCGACCATCTGCTCGCCGCTCTGGTCGGGGTACTCGGCAATCCCGAAGCCACCGGCGAGCGCCAGCCGCGCGCCTTCGGAGTCGATCTCGGCCGCCGCCGTGCCGGGGTAGAGGTCACTCGAGAAGAGCGCCCGGCCGTCACCATCCAGGACCACGATCCGGCCGCGGGCCTGCTGCTGGGCGTTGGCCAGGTCGAGCCACAACCCGTCCAGGGTACTGGCCGTCACCAGGCTCCCCACCCAGTCGTCGGTGCGGTTGCGCACCTTCTGGACGACGTAGAAGAGCGGCTCGCCGGCCACACGCTCGAGCTCGGCCTCGACCTCGGTGCTCGGTTGGACGAGCGGAGCCGGGGCTGCTTCGGCCTGGCCTGTCGAGCCCGCCCCGGCTACCAGTGCGCCCGACGTGTCGTAGACGGACAGCTCCCGGTAGAGCGGATACCGATCCCGGACTTCGGCGAGGTAGGCGCCGATCCGCTCTCCGGCCTCGAGTGCGAGCCGGCTGTCACTGCCCGCCGGCGCCGCCCGCCATACGTCGAGGCTTTCCGAGATGACGAACGAGTTGGCGAACACCTCGGCGTCGTCGACGCGGGCGTCGAAGTAGCGGTCCGCCTGCTCCTCCAGCACCTCGATCCGGGTCGAGAGCTGCTCCGAGAGCTCCTCGTCCTGGATGCTGCGCGCGGTGAGATACGAGACGACGCCGACCAGTGCCGCCGGGAGCAGGGCCGAGAGGACGACCAGCGACAGGATCTTGGTGCGGATGCTCCAACCGGTCCGCTGCAGTGGAGCGTTGTCGGCCGCCGGCTCGTCGGCTGGCTCGACGATGCGCAGAGCCCCCGTCGTCGCGGCGGCCAAGTCTTCCAGGTCGGTTGATTTCGATCGTTCCGTCACCACTTCCCCTCTGTGTCGGACTATTCCTACAGCAAAGGCCGTGCCGTGTCTCGTATTGACGAAATGCCACATTTCTAAGGACTCTCGGGGCTGAGTCGGGGCGCCGCACGCCAAGATTTCGGTGTTTTCCGCCGAATCTTTCCGAGCGGAGAGCCCGATTGTGACCGTTGAGGTGACCCCCGGTGGCGGGAGACTCGGTTCCCCCGAGGTCGCGCGGCCCGGCAGGCCGCTGAGCGTGTCGGCGAACAGGGTGGTGCCGGCTGGTGGTGGCCTCTGGCCGGAGTGGGTTGGGCGCGACGGGCTCACCCTGTCCGGTGGCTGCCCCGTTCCCGGGCCGCGCTCGCCCGCTAGCCCGGTCGAACACGGGGCCCGACTGCGAAGTGCTTAACATCGAGATTCGTCGATGAGAGCTAGCCTTTGGTGTCATGGCAGGCACACCGCAAGAGAAGCACGCTTCGATCAAGCTCGAGTTCAAGGACTTCCGAACGTTCATCAACGACTTCTCGGGGAACATCTCGCAGGGCGGGATGTTCGTGGAAGCGAGCGAGACCGAAGCGCCGGGGAGTGAGATCGACTTCAGTCTCGGGCTCGAAGGCGGCGATACCCTCATCCAGGGTGTCGGCGAGGTCGCGTGGGTCGGCGGCGACGACGACTCCGAGGCGGACGGTATGGGGATTCGCTTTCTGGATCTGGATGCGGAGAGCCTGAGCCTGATCGAGCGCATCGTCGACATCCGCACGAAGGGCGGACGCGAGATCTTCGACATCGAGCGCCAGAGCAAGCCCGAGGCTCCGAGTCCCGGCAACGAGGAGAGCACCGCAGATCTCCTCCGGGCTCAACTCGAGACCCTCAAGCAGGAGCGCGACGAAGAGCGGGAGCGCTGGCAGGCGGAGCTCGAGTCGGTCGCCAAGGCGCGTGACGAGCTGGCCAATCGGGTGAAGAAGCTCGAACAGGTCGAGCAGGTCGACGATCCGCGGATCAAGCAGCTCGAGAGTGACCGGGCAAAGCTCGTTCAGCAGCTCGAGGAGCAGGCCTCGGAGATCGCGCATCAGTCGCAGCTCTCGGCCAACTCTGCCACCGAGCGCGACCGTCTCGAAGGCGAGAAGCAGACCCTCTTCGAAGAGCTCGAGATGTTCCGCACGAAGGCTGCCGAGTACGAGCAGCAGGTGGCAGTGCAAGCCGCGGACATCGCTCGCTTCCAGGAGCAGGGCAAGTACGCGATGGCCGACCAGCATCGCCTCGAGTCGGCTCGGAAGGCGGCGGCCGAGAAGCTCGAACAGGCCCAGGCCGAGATCACTCGGCTGGAGGAAGAGAACAAGAAGGTCGAGGAGTCGGCGGGCGAGCTCGAGGTCGTGAAGAGCTCACTCGCCGAGGCCAAGTCCTCCGAAGAAGCGCTCCAGAAGGAGCTGGCCGAGGCGCGGTCGCGGGTCGAGCAGATCGAGCTCGAGGGGGTGGAGCGGGAGTCGAAGCTGCGCTCCGAGCTCGAAGAGCTGGAGAAGAGCAGCGCCGAGATGAGCGAGGGTCTGGAGAACGGACAGAAGGAGCTCGACGACGTCCGCACTCGCTTCGAGGAGTCGGAGACCAGAACGCTCGAGCTCGAGCGGGAGATGAGCTCGTTGGAGGCCAAGCTGGCCGCGTCCGAGGAGCGGATCCAAGGCCTCGAGTCCGAGAGCTCCGAGGCGCGCGCCCAGACCGAAAGATCCCAGGGCGAGCGCGACGCCATGGAGGCCGAGCTCATCGCCCAGCGCAAGGTCGCCAAACGGGCGACGAAGGTCTCCGAGCGCGTACGCGCCGAGCACGCCAAGCTCCAGGAGGATCTGGCGGAGGCCCAAGCGGCGGTCGAGGAGATCCAGGAGGCTCAGGCGGGCGCCGAGGGCGAGCAGGTCGAGGAGCGCGGGGAGGCCGGGTCCGAGTCAGCGGCCGAGCCGAGCGAGGCGTCGGTCGAGGTGGCCGAGGAAGGCGGTGCCGAGGAGGCGGTCGCCCAGGACGAGGTCGGCGAGGAAGAGGACCTGGAGGAAGAGACCTCGGAGGAAGAGGCCCCGAGGGAAGAACCCGTAGAAGCAACCGCCGAGCCGCAGCCGATCGAAGAGCGCTTCGAGGAGCCCCTGATCGAGGAGAGCTCAGAGGAACAGAAGGAGTCGGGCCTCTGGGCGGCGATCGCCAAGCCGTTCGGAAAGCTCCTGGGCGACGAGCACGAGCCGGCCTTCTACGAGCAGCCTTTCGACGGGGAATCCGACACCGAGCCCGAAGAGCCCGCCGAAGATGAGGACGGCAGGGCGCCCGAAGCGGTCGCCAGGGAAGGCGAGCAGGACGCCGCGGCCGAAGACCGGGTCGCCTAGTCAGAGCCTACGCTGCCTCGGGCGGCTAGTCGGTGCTGCGGGTGAAGGTACCACGCATCATCGGCTCGGCGCTCGCCGCCTCACGCGCATACACCGCCCACTCGTAGCGATCGCCGCCGACGAGGTCCACGACCTCGCTGTAGGCGGTGACCTTGCCCGCGGGATTGTGAGCGAGGATCTCGCTCACCATCCTGTCGCCCTCGAAGCGGGTCGTGAAGTCCATGAAGTCGTCGGGCATGCCTTCATTGAAGAAGTAGCCCTTGATCTTCTCTTCGCCCGGGTGCCAGAACCACATCCCCTCGGACACCAGCCGGGCTTCGCCGGCGACGATGGCGTAGCCGAGCGCGCGGACCGCTTTCTTGCCGACCGTCCACTCAAAGGTCTGATAGAAGTCGTCGCCCAACGACCAGCTGCCGCCGACCAGATACCCGAACGGAGCGAGCTCGGCGGCCCCGTCAGAGGCTCCCGGGCCGGCGGAGATCAGGAGCAGGGCGAGAAGCGTCAGGAGGGACAGGCGATGTCTGGGGCTGTCGGATCGCATGCGTCGGACGTTATCCGCCGCTCGCGGCTCGGACAAGTCGGCTCACTCGTATACTCGCCCACCGGCCCGGTCCACGGGCGGCCGCGAACCCGATGACAGAAGCGAAGCGCGCGAACCACTGGGGACTGATGGCAGTCGTCCTGGCACTGCAGGTGTGGCTGGGACTGCTCGCGGCAGGGATCTATATCTCTTCGCACAACTCCCTCTACAACAACGGCAACTGGACGCCCACCAAGACGACCCTGGCGGGGGACATCATGGGCGCGTTCAACTACTACTTCAATCTGCAAGCGCTGGCAGCCGAGCGACTGGGGCTGAGCGCCTGGCACGGCCACCAGGAGGTGGTACTCAACCCGCAGGTAGACCCGGCGGTCATCGAGTTCGACTACCTGCTCAAGAACAAGGGGCACCTCACCTTCCAGTTCAACCGCACCGACCGGCGCTTTGCCGGGATCCGGTTGAGCGCCTCGGAGCTGTTCCCACCCGTGCTCGTTCAGGGGACGGCGGAAGGGCGCTTCCTCAAGAAACGCCCCTTCGACGAGCTGCCGACCACGGCCGAGCCGAGATGGCGGCGCCTGCGCGTCGAGCTGGGGGACGACAGAGGGGTGGTGGTCTTCTGCGACGGTCACCGGGTGCGGACCTTCCGTATGGGTGTCGTACGGCCACAGAGAATCGGATTCCGCGGCAGCTTTGCCGGTACCTATGTCGACAACGTCCGGATCGTCTCGCGGGACGGCAGCGTCCTCTTCGACGACTTCAGCCGTCCCGCCAACTGGCGCGTCGCCAAGCTGGCCGGGGTCGCCGGCGTGCCGCTCGTGGGCCTGGCGCTCTGCCTGCTGCTGCGTCGGCTCCTGCCGATCAGCGAGAAGTACCTGCTGTTCTACTTCCTGATGTTCACCCTCCTTCTGCTCGTCCTGGGCGGCATGTGGCAGGGGATCAGCTGGCATCAGAAGAAGTACTACCCGAACGCGACCGAGAAGCTCAGGAGATTCGAGGCGGCCCACATCGAGACCGGCACCGAGAAGATGGTCGCCCGGATCGAGAGCGAGCACTCGATCGAGCCACCACCCGGCGTCGTGCGAATACTGTTCCTCGGCTCCTCACAGACGCGCGGCTCGGGCGCCTCCACCCCGGAGCAGACACTTGTTCGCTGGACCGAGCGGCTGCTGAACAAGCAGGCGAGCGAACGCCGCTTCGAGTGCCTGAACGGCGCCGTGCGGGGCTATCGAATCGCGCAGATGGCGCGCGACTTCGCGGAGCGCTGGGTCGACTGGAATCCCGACGTCGTGATCTTGAACGTGGGCAACAACGACCAGGGAACACCGAGGGAGAGCTGGCTGGAGGCCCAGCGCACGGTCGTCGACACGGCGCGGGCGGCGGGAATGCGGCCGGTCCTGGTCCTCGAGCCGAATTCGATCGAGCGCCGCGGCAAGCGGCTACTCCAGCTCCACAAGATGACCCTCGACTACGGTCGGCGGATGGAGGTGCCGGTGGTCGATATGCAGACCCATCTGCAGGAGCGCCACGATGATGGTTTCCTCTGGTGGGACTGGGTCCACCTGACCTCGTTCGGCCAACGCGTCTTCGCCGAGTACCTGGTCGACGAGCTGATCCGGCAGGGTGTGGTCGAGCTCGCCGGCTGAGCGCTCCGACGGCCACGTCGTATACTGCCCGCAGGTCGACCCCGAGGCACTCCGGAGGACTGTCTGAAAGGCCGCACGAGGTTCCTGTCTCTCGCCCTGGTACCACTCCTGCTGCAGGCCCACTCACTCCGTGCCCAGGAGCCCCAGGGCGGCTTCGAGGAGGCGGTCGACGTTCGGGTGGTCAACGTCGACGTCTACGTGACCGACAAGAAGGGCCGCCCGATCACCGGGCTGACGCGCGAGGACTTCGTCCTCTACGAGGATGGTCGCGAAGTGGAGATCACCAATTTCAGCCGTTTGACCGGCGCGGTCGAGAGCCGCAGCGCCAGCTCGGAAAGCGGCGCCGAGCCGACCGCCGGCGCCGAGGAGGAGCTGCCCGGCACGCCGATCGGGGACGAGCTCGTGGTCGTGATCTACATCGACAACTCGAGCCTGATCCAGGCACATCGCAACCGGGTGTTGGGGAACATCAAGGACTTCACGGCTCGTGAGATGGCCCGGGGCACCCGGTTCATGGTCGCGGCGTACGATCCGGGGCTCGAGATCCTGGCGCCCTTGACCTCCGACCTGGCGACCATCGAAGCGGCTCTGGATCAGGTCGCCGCCATGCCCGCCAACGGACTGTTCGCGCTTACCGAGAAGCGGGTCGCGGCCGACTCGGTCGAGCAGATCTTCCGCATGTACGCCGAGGCCAAGGGGCCGGGACGGGATGCGGCGACGGCGCCGGCCGGCGTCGGAGTCCGTTCCCGCCGCTACGATCCGTGTGAGTTCGGCTGGGGGCAGCTGCTCGGGGTGGTCGACGGCTACGCGCAGGCGATCGGCAGCCGGATCTCCAAGGCGCAGAGCGGCCTGACCAGCCTGGCACGGTCGTTGGGCGGCATCCCGGGGCGCAAGTCGGTGCTCTATCTGAGCGACGGCTTCGAGCAGCAGCCCGGGGCGGATCTGTACGACTACCTGGGCGGGCTCTGCGCCGATCGTGAGCGCGAGCTCTTCGCCCACTCGAACCGCTGGGACGGCACCCCCGGGATCCTGGAGCTGACCGCGTTCGCCAACGCCCACCGGGTGACCTTCTACCCGCTCGAGACCGCCGGCCTGAAGAGCGACTCCAACTCCTCGGTCGAGCTCGCGAGCAAGAAGTTCGCGCCGCTGGCGCGCAACGACTTCCTCAAGGTGTCGAACCTCCAGAGCTCGATGTTCATGATGGCCAACGAGACCGGTGGCCAGGCGTTCTTCGACGCCAACTTCCCGGACGAAGAGCTCGAGCGGGTCTCCCAGGACTTCACCGATTACTACTCGCTCGGCTTCCAGCCGACCTTCGGGTGGGACGGCGAGACCCACTTCCTCCACGTCGAGCTGGTCGACAAGGCCGGCCGGGGCGCGCGCCTGCGCCATCGCCGCCGGTATGCCGCCGTGCCCGAGGAGGAGCGGATGGCGGAGAGCACCCTGGCGACCCTGGTCCTCGGACAGGAGCGCAACGAGCTCGGCACCGAATTGCGCGTCGGCGACCAGACGGCGCTCGAGACGGGTGTGTGGCAGGTCCCGCTGACGATCTCGGTGCCGTTGGAGACGCTCGCCTCGCTCTCCGAGTCGCTCGACCGCAAGCAGCTCCTGCGGGTGCTGATCATGGCCGAGGACGGGCAGAGCCGGCGAACGCCGATGCGCGAACGACTGATCCCGATCGACGCGAGTCACACCGCGGGCTCCGACGTGCACGAGGTGGTGGTGACCGTGTCGCTCGAGGCGGGTACCCACCTGATCGCGGTCGGCGTCCGCGACGAGTTGAGCCGGCTCACCTCGTACCATCGGGCGGAGATCGTCGTCGCCGAGCCCGGAGACGGGGACTCGGGCACCTGACGCCGCCCTCTCGACGGGCGAGACGCGAATTGACCTGTTCGTGTGCTCCTTGGTAAGTTCGCACGTTAGCGAGAGAATCAGCTCCTTGGCAGGCGATCCGCTCGGCGATTCGAGTGATGTTCCCGGTTTCCGGGAGCGCGCTCTGCTGCTCATGATGATGCGAACCCTTAAGGAGGCCAGAACATGAACCGAAGCTCCGCATTCGCAGTCTTCATACTGGTGTTGGTGGCGCTGCTGTCGACCGGCTTCGCGCAACAGGTCGTTGCGCAGGACGACGAGGCGGCGGACCAGGGTGAGGGCGAAGAGACCGAAGTACAGGAAGATCAGTTCTCGGACGTCATCGTGGTCACCGGGACCCGCACCGAGGGCCGGTCGGCGACCGAATCGATGGTGCCGGTCGACGTGCTGGACGCCGAGGACTTCGTCAACCAGGGGGATACCGACGTCAGCACCCTGCTCAGGACGCTGGCGCCGTCGTACAACGTCAACACGCAGCCGATCAGTGACGCGGCGACCGTCGTCCGCCCGGCGAACCTCCGCAACCTGGCGCCCGACCACACGCTGGTGTTGGTCAACGGCAAGCGGCGTCATCGCGCCGCGGTGATCTACTGGCTCGGCAACGGCGTCGCCGACGGCGCCCAGGGTCCGGACATCTCGGCCATTCCGTCGATCGCGCTGCGACAGGTCGAGGTGCTGCGGGACGGCGCGTCCGCGCAGTACGGATCGGACGCCATCGCCGGCGTCATGAACTTCATGCTCAAGGACGCCAGCGACGGGGGCAGCTTCGAGGTCCGCACCGGCGGCTACACCGCGGGTGACGGCGACATGTGGTCGATCGCGGGCAACATCGGCCTGCCGCTCGGCGACACCGGCTTCGCCAACTTGAGCCTCGAGTACGGCGCCAGCGATCCGACCGATCGCAGCGTCCAGCGTGACGACGCCGCGGCCCTCACCGCGGCCGGCAACAGCTTCGTCCGCAATCCGGCGCAGATCTGGGGCTCGCCCGAGATCGAAGACGACCTCAAGTTCTGGGGCAACTTCGGCTACGTCACTGGCGGTGGGAAGCAGCTCTACGCCCACGCCAACTACGTCACCAAGACGGTGACCGGCGGGTTCTTCTTCCGAAATCCGAACACCCGCAGCGCCGTGTTCAGCGGCGACGGCGGCGAGTCCCTGCTGATCGGCGACCTGACCGGTGACGGCTCGGGCAATTGCCCGGTGGTGCCGGTGGTCAACGACGTGCCGGATCCGACCGCGTTGGACCAGGTGTTCGCCGATCCCGACTGCTTCTCCTTCCAGGAGATCTTCCCGGGCGGCTTCACGCCGAACTTCGGCGGCGATGTCGAGGACATCGCGGTGACCGCCGGCGTCCGTGGTGCGCTCGCCAGCGGCATGGGCTGGGACGTCAGCATCAGCCAGGGCACGAACGAGGTCGATTTCTTCATCTTCAACACCGTCAACGCGTCGCTCGGTCCGAATACCCCGACGTCGTTCGACCCCGGCCTCTATGAGCAGGAGGACCTGAACTTCAACTTCGACGTCACCTATCCGGTGAACGACCGGACCAACGTCGCCGGCGGCCTCGAGTGGCGGGATGAGGAGTTCACCATCGGCATCGGCCAGGTCGAGTCGTATCAGCTCGGGCCGCTCGTCGATCAGGGGTTCAGCGCCGCATCCAACGGCTTCCCCGGCTTCGGCCCGATCGCGGCCGGTAGCTGGAGCCGCAGTAACTGGGCGATCTACGGCGACCTCGAGCGCTCCAGCGCGGATGAAACCTGGACCGTCGGCGTGGCGCTTCGCTACGAGGACTTCGACGACTTCGGCAGCACCACCAACGGCAAGCTCTCGGGTCGCTATCGCTTCAACGAGAACTTCCAGATGCGCGCCGCGGCCAGCACCGGCTTCCGGGCGCCGACGCCGGGCCAGTCGAATGCGTTCAACGTGTCGACCGAGTTCGACCTGGTGCTGATGGACCTGGTCAACAACGGCACGATCCCGCCCAACTCCAGGGTGGCGCAGCTGCGCGGCGGCCAGCCGCTCCAGCCAGAGGAATCGACCAACTACGCTCTCGGCGGGGTCTACGAAAACGGCAACTTCCTGCTCACCGTGGACTTCTTCCAGATCGAGCTGGACGACCGAATCACCCAGACCCAGCTCTTCGAGCTGACGGACGAAGAGGTCGAGCAACTCATCATGGAGGGCATCACCAGCGCCGGTAACCTGCAGAACTTCCGGTTCTTCACCAACGACTTCGACACCGAGACCCAGGGCGTCGACATCGTCGCTACCTGGACGCCGGCGAGGTACAACGGCGATACCACCTTCAGCTTCCTCTTCAACCAGACGGACACGGAAGTCACCCGGTTCAACCCTGCGACCCTGGACCAGACCCGGATTCGTGAGCTGCAGGAGGCCCTGCCGGAGCAGCGCTACATGCTGAGCTGGAACCAGCGGTTCGCCGAGAAGTGGCGCGTGCTGGCGCGGCTGAGCTACTTCGACGACTGGTTCGACTCGGAGGACGTCGCGGTCTACGGCGGCAAGCACCTGTTCGACGCCGAGGCGGCGTACACGCTCAACGACAGCGTTACGTTCACGATCGGCGGCCACAACATCCTGGATGAGTTTCCCGACGTCAACACCGGAGCGCGCTCCGGCGTCGGCAACCTCTACAGCCAGTTCTCGCCGTTCGGCTTCAACGGTGCCTCCTGGTACGCGCGGATCAAGTACGACTTCAACTGGAATCGCTAGGTACGAGCTGGCTCTCCAGCTCAGTCACGGGCTGTTCGGTCTCTCCCGGCCGGACAGCCCTTTTTCCCTCCGCGAGCTCTAGAGGATGCGGGCGTAGGCGCTGAGCGCGGGCTGGCCGCCGAGGTGGGCGTAGAGGACGTTGGAGCCCGGCTCGATCCGGCCGCTGGTCACGAGGCCGATCAATCCGGCCATCGACTTGCCCTCGTAGACCGGGTCGGTGAGCATTCCCTCGAGCCGGGCGCAGGTACGGATCGCGTCGAGTGTGGTCTGGTCCGGAATGCCGTAGGTTCCGGCGCTGTAGCCGTCGATCAGCACGATCTCGTCGTCGGTCAGCTCGCGCCCGAGGCCGATCGCCTCGGAGGTGAAACGGGCGATCCGCGCGATCTGCGCCCGGGTCTTGTCGATCGTCGCCGAAGCGTCGACTCCGAGCACGCTGCGGGGCCGGTCCTGGGCGGCGAAGCCGGCGATCATCCCCGCCTGGGTCGAGCCGGTGACCGAGCAGACGACGACCGTGTCGAAGAAGATCCCCAGACCGCGCTCCTGGTGCTCGACCTCGGTCGCCCAGTTGGCGAAGCCGAGACCGCCGAGCGGGTGATCGGACGCTCCGGCCGGGATGGCGTACGGAGCTCCGCCCGCCTCCCGCACCGAATCGAGGGCCGCGCGCCAGCTGTCGCGGATGCCGATGTCGAAGCCGGCCGGGTCGACGCGAACGTCGCTGCCGAGGATGCGTGACAACTGCAGGTTTCCGACCCGGTCGTAGATCGGATCGTCCCAGTCGACCCACGCCTCCTGGACCGTGACGGCTTTCAGGCCGAGATGGGCGGCGACGCCAGCGACCGCCCGGGTGTGGTTGGACTGGACGCCGCCTATCGAGACCAGCGTGTCGGCACCCTTGGCGAGGGCGTCCGGAATCAGGTACTCGAGCTTGCGGACCTTGTTGCCGCCGAAGGCGATGCCGGAGTTACAGTCCTCTCGCTTGGCCCACAGCTGGACCTTACCGCCGAGGTGCTCGGTCAGCCGGGGCAGCGGATGGATCGGCGAGGGGCCGAAGAGGAGCGGGTGACGTGGAAAGTCGGCCAGGCTCATCGATAGCGGGCGTCGAGGGTAGCAGCCGCGCTCGGCGCCGGGCAATCCGCCTGGGTGTTGCCTCGCGGATCGGCCGCCGGTATCCTGCCGCCCTGCCATGCCCCGAGCGATCGACTGGTACTACCACCGAGGCGGCTGAACGAGCTGTTCGAAAGCGTCCAAGTTCATGGACGCCTACGGGCTCGAGCCCAGCGAGCGGGTCTCCGCCTCGAAGAAGCTGCAGCGGGAGGACGCACGCCGGATCCTCGCGGCGTCGTCGCGGGTGATCGTAGCCAAGGGCCGCCGGCTGAACGATCTCGAGACCGGAGGCAAGGTCGACGACGCGGTGCTCGACCTCTTTCTCGGCAGCACCGGAAACCTGCGCGCGCCGACCGTGAGGGCCGGTAAGACGACCCTCGTCGGTTTCAACGAGGACGCCTGGTCCGACGTTCTGCTGGCGTAACTAGACGGTTGACTGGCCGCCGTCAATGACGATGTTGGCGCCGGTTACCCAGGACGACTCGTCCGACGCCAGGTAGATCGCGGCCCCGACGTGGTCGTCCGGAGCCCCGGCGCGCCCAGCGGGTATGTGCCGAGCGCGGCTCTTCCAGAGCTCCGGGTCGCCCTCCCACTGGTCGCGATTGGCGCCGGTGCGGGTCAGCCCCGGCGAGATGGTGTTGACCCGGATGCCGTGTGGCGCCAGCTCGTAGGCGACGCTCTTGCCGAGCATCGTCAGCGCCGCCTTGCTCGACTGGTAGTGCGCCATGCGGCTGATCGCGCGCTCGGCGCTGATCGACGAGATGTTGACGACGCTGCCCGGTCGGCCGTGAGCCAGGCGGTCGCGGCAGAAAAGCTGCATCAGAACGAACGGCGCGGTGAAGTTGACGCTCATCACCCGCTCGAGCTCTTCGAGCGTCAGTTGCTCGAACGGCGTGCGGGTGATCTCCGCGGCGTTGTTGACCAGCACGTCGAGCGCACCGAGACGGTCGCGGGCGGAGTCGTACAGGTGCGAGAGAGTGGGGGAGCGCTCGAGGTGGGCCTCGATCGCGATGCCCGTGTGCCCGAGGCGGGAGATCTCCTCGGCAACCTCGCCCGCCTCGGCCTCTCTGGAGGCGTAGGTGAGGGCGACGTCGGCCCCCTCGCGGGCGAAGCCGAGGGCGATCGCCCGGCCGATGCCGGAGCTACCACCAGTGACAAGAGCTCGCTTGCCTGCGAGGCGCATCCAGGCTCCTTGCCGATTCCGGCTCTGGAGGATGAAGGGTCAGCGATCGGACCACCTGGGTAACCAGGGCGCCGAGCTCGGTGCCGGCCTGCTGGTTGTCGGTCATCGTGGCGACGAAGTAGGAGCGATCGGCGACGAACGTGCGCAGGGTGGTCATGATCTTGCTCCGGTCGCCGTTGGTCACCACGGCGGCAAACGCAGGCCAGTCGTCGAGGACTGAGTCGACGCGGCCGACCTGGACGATCTCGTTACCGAGCCTGGCGGTGGTGATCATGGTCTGCTCGATCATGCGGTCGAGGAGCCGGCGGCGGTCGAGCGCTCGCTCGATCTGATCGAGCGGCCTCGAGCCGATGACGATCGAGATGTCGAACGGTCGGTCGGCGTAGAGTGCCAGCTGACTGTAGTCGCCTACGCTGCTCGGGACGGAGCGCCACGAGCTCGGGAAGGTGATCGAGAAGTCGCCGGCCGGGCCGCTCTCGGTCCGTTCCTCGGCCTGCGCCAGGGCACCGGCCGCGATCAGCGCACCGACGAGCGCGCAGGAAAGGCGAGTCCGCAGCATCGACCGCCGCGACGGTATCAGACCGGCCGCGGCCTCACGTCGGCTCAGCGGTTCGACGAGAAGGTGTCGAGCTCGATCGACCCCGTAGCCGTGAAGAGCGCGCCGTCGACCGCGCCCCAGCGGATCGCCTCGATCGCCCAGGCGGCGTTGTCGAGCGCCGTCAGACCGGCGAGCGTCCCGCCGTTGATCGCCACCTGGAAGGCGCCGTCGCCGGCTCCCGCCAGCCACTCGACCTCGACCAGGTTCCACCCCGCCGGCACCGAGATCTCCTGCCCCGGTGGCGTCTGGACCATGCCGCCGCCGTCCTGGCGCGCTTCGAGCGTTAGCTCGAACCCGCTGCCACCGGCGGGCTGGATCACCAGCCGGAAGATCTCCTCCCAGAGCGCGGAGTAGGCGATCAGCACGCCGACGGTCTCACCGCCGCCGAGCACCAGACTGTCCAGGCGCGCGGAAAAGCGGGCGCTGTAGACGCTCTCCTCGATCGGGCCTCGGTCCTCGACGTAGGTCGGTCCGCCGGTGAGCGTAGCGTCCAGCTCTACGCTCAGGTCGGTGCCGCTCACCACGTGAAAGCCCTCACCGAACGAGATCAAATCACCGGCTCGCATCGTCGCGCCGATGCCCTGCACCGCGACCGCCTCCGCGGAGATGGTGCGGCACGCCTCGTACAGACCCTGGAGCGGACCGTCGTCGGCGTCGAGCACCAAAAAGTGAGCGAGCGGGCAGTCGGGTCCGAAGTCCACCCGGAGGCCGTAGACGCCCTCCGCCGCGGCCTGGGTGGTCACTTCGGCACCCGCTGCCGGGAGCTCCGCCGGCGAGCCCCAGCAGAGGCGAGCGCCAGCGTCGGGAGGCACGAAGGACGGATCAGCCGCTCCACGCCGAGGTGTCCCCCGATTCGAATCCGTCCGCGAAGATGGTCGAGCCGGGGCCTCCCTTGTAGTCGGGCGTCAGGTCGGTGCCGGAGACGACGCCGAGGGGTTGATAGCCGGTGTAACCAGGAAAGACGAGGCCGAGCTTGTTGTTGCCCAGACGGCGGATCAGGATCTCGCTCAGCACTCGCCGGTAGTCGGTGGTGACTGCTAGGTCGTAGCCCTCGAAGAGCTGCCCGGGGGCGAGCCCGGGCCAGGCGCCGTGAATGCCCCCGGCGGCGTTGCCACTCAGGACCATCATCAGATTGCCGTGGCCGTGATCGGTACCGTTGTCCGCGTTCTCGGCGAATCGGCGGCCGAACTCGGACTGCACTACGAGCGTCAGCTTCTGGGTGAAGTTCTGGGCACCGCCGCCGTCGAGGTCGGTATAGAGAGCCATCAGCCCGCTCGACAGGTCGGCCAGTAGAGACGACAGCACCCACGACTGGCCCTCGTGCGTGTCCCAGCCGCCAAGATCGAGGGTGGCGACCTGGAGCCCCAGATCGAGCTTGATCATCTGGGCGATGACCTGCAGGTGATCGCCGAAATCACTGTCGGGATAGACCGCGCCGTTGGACGGCGTGTACTCGCCGGTGGCGTAGAGCTCGATGATGTCGACGGCGTCGAGCGCTTGATTGCCGGTGACGTGCACCAGGGTGCTATCGGCCTGGTAGAGGCTGCGCACTGCGGCGCGCTGCGGGCCACGCCAGAGCCACGGACCGGTATCGAGCGAGAAGGTGCTCGGATCGTTGATGTTGACGGTCTCTCGATCGCCGCGTAGCGAGGTCGGCTGGAGGTCGCCCATCGACAGCGACGGCATGATCACCTCTTCGGGGATCTCGACCGACGACTGCAGATGCCGGGTGAGCCATCCCGTGGGTGTGTGTGCGACCCCCGGAGTACCGGTCTCCATGAACTCCATCGACTCGAAGTGGCTCCGGTTCGGCTCGTCCATGCCGGTAGCGACGACCAACGACAGGCTGCCGTTCTGGTAGAGGTCGAGCAGCGGCGAGGCGTCGGGGCTCCAGCCGAACTGCGAGTTGAGCGGCAACGCTGCTCCTTGCCCCGAGACCGGAACCTGGAGGTCGGGTCGCGCCGCTTCGTAGTAGCCGCGGTCGGCGCCGGCGATCGGCGGCATCAGGTTCAGGCCGTCCATGCCGCCGCGCAGGAAGACGACCAGGAGGACGTCCTGATCGCCGGGCGCCCCGAAGGCGAGGCTGTTGAAGCGCGAGCCGGCCAGGCCGGCGATCGCCGCCGAGCAGCCGACCATGAACCCGCGTCTCGAGATCTCACACATCGGCTACTCCCAGGCCTAGCGCCATTGGAACTCCGGTGACATGAAGAGCAGCCCGACCATCGACTGCAGCCGTGATTGGACGTCGTCGTCGGTGTCGAGCGGCAGGTCGAGGTCGGGGTTGTGCCCCTGCGCCATGAACTCGACGATGCGCGTTCGATCGCTGTCCGAGATGGTTCGGCCGAGCACCCGATCGAGCCAGTAGTCGACCAGGGCGTTGGCCGAGCGCACTCCGGCGGGTGTCTCGGCCCGCAGGTCGATGCGGTACTCGTCGTCCGTCCAGTTGTAGTCCACCAGCCAGTTGGTCAGACGCCAGGTCATCACCCGCGGACCGGAGCTGACCCACGCCTCGGCGAAGTCCGGATAGCCGTTCGGGGGGTGCCAGGCGAAGCTGTAGTGACCGGTCTGGTAGAAGCGCCAGTCGAGGCTCTCGCTCTCCGGGTGGTCCTCGATGAACGGCAGGTCGGCGTTCGCCGCGCGCAGGGAGCTGACGATGATGTCGAACGGCCGCTTGATCTTGGCGGCCCACGAGCTCCGGAACTCGCTCGACAGCAGGATGGTGCGTACGACCCGAGCGATCTGATCGGACGCTGCCGTATTGGCCAGGAAGGTCTGGGCCGCGGCGTCGACCACCGTCTCGGGAGGGAAATCACCGATCAGGCGCCGGCAGAGCTTGCGGCAGACGAACTTGGCGGTCCCCGGGTGGGAAGCGAGGATGTCGAGCACGTCCAGCCCGTCCTTCTCGGGCGCCTGGCCCGCGGGCAGGATCTGGCCGAGCACGTTCTTCTCGCCGGTGTCGTGCCAGTCGTGACGGTAGTAGTAGCCGCCGTTGCCGGTCTCGAGGTCCCACCACGGGTCGGCGTCGAGCGACCAGCCGGTCAGGGCGCGGGTCACGGCGAAGACGTCCTCGTCGACAAAGCCGACCTGCAGGCCGTTGCCGTCTACCGGGACCTGGCTGCGGGGAATCGTGCCGTAGTAGTTCTCGTCCCCCAGGGCGTGCAGCTCCATCAGCTCGCGGGCGTAGTTTTCGTTCGGGCCGTCGTCGGAGCTCAGGTAGTTGTCGAGGTAGATCAGCATCGGTGTGCTCTTGGCGACCGCCTCGAGCAGCGTCCGGAAATTGCCGAGCGCGTTGGCTCGAATGACGTCCCGGTCGTAGTGGACCCAGGTCGGCGCCTCGTAGAAACCCCATCCGTAGATGGAGAAGTGGTTGTGCCAGAAGTCGGCCAGCACCTCGAACAGCTGCCGGCGGCTGTGCACCCCCCGCAGCAGCGTGACGAAGATGGTCTCGACCAGCGGCCGGATGCGATCGGACCACTCGACGTCGGCCACCACATGGTCCGCCCAGAGCTGCGACAGCGACTTGTTCAGGGTCGTGTAGCCTGACGCGGCGATCTTGGCGTCACAAGCTGTATCGGAGATCGACCCCGGATCGAGCTGCTGATCGACCAGCGCGGTCAGACGCACGTCGTCGTCCGGCCCGAGGCCGTCGAACGCCGCCAGGTCGCCGGGCGCGGGTCCGAACGCGAGTCGATTCCAGGCTTGGACCGCGAGCGGAGGCTGGGTGCCCGGACTGGCCGGCGGCGGAGTCGACAGGCGGCTCCGCTCGCCGGCCGAACGGGCCGTGCGCATCGCGGTCGCCCGCTGGTAGGTGCGCTCGAGCGCCGCCGCCCGCGCCTGGTGCGCGGAGGTAGGTGCTTCTCGGGTGTCGACGTCCGTGCGCCGGAGACGATGGCGTCTCATCGGCGTCTTACTCACCTTGCTCACTCTCGTGGCACGGAGCTTTGGCCGGAAGCCGACCCCCTCGCAGCGGCATTGATCACTCGAAGTCAGCCGTTTTTGCGGCTGCGGGCCCGACCGCTAGGCGCAGGCCCCGAGTCGTTCGATCTCCATCGCTTCGAAGACCTCCTCGTCGGCGTCCTCGCTCTCCACCCACCTACCGGTGACCGTGACGCGCTGGTTCTGGGCGTAGTCGGCCAGGTTCGGGATGCCACGGACCCGGATCTCCTGGCCGCTGGTCTCGTCGGTCAGGACATACCAGTCCTCGACCTCGTGCACGTTCAGGCAGCCGGTCAGGTTGATCGGCTCCTGGTCCTCGGCGCGGACCGCGGGAACGGCCAACAGAAGCGCCAGCGCCAGACTACTCAGGAACGATAGAACTGCTCGTGTACCCACTTTGCCACTCTCCTCTCTCCCTATCGGGGTTCACGTGACGGGTAGAGAGCTGGTCAGCAAGCGTGGTGCCAGCGAGCGGAGCGGCCGCTCGGGCGCGGAATGCCGGCGCGAGCCGCGCTGCGAGGCGGCCGTGCGACTAGGGAAGAACTCCCCACTCCCCGGTCGGCTTGCTTCAGAAAGAAAAGCGCCGGCCGCGAGGCCGGCGCGATCGTCCGATCGGACGCGGGACCTGGCGCTCAGGCTAGTCGCCGAACGACTCGGAGTCCGAGCTCTCCCCCTCGGTCCGGGTGCGGTCCTGAGTGGCTTTGTAGATCAGGTAGCCACCGAAGAGGATCAGCGCGGCCGGCCACCAGTCCTCGATCCACTCGAGCGACATCCCGAAGCGGGTGTTGGCGAGCAGGATCGCGCCGGCCGCAACGAACGCCAGGCCGCCGGCGATCGAGCCGCCGAAGGTCGGCGCCTTGAAGTCCGCTGGCAGCTCGATGTCCTCGCCGCCCGCGAGCGCCTGGTTGTAGAGCGACGCCCGCCGCGCGGCGTCGATCACGTTGTAGAGCCAGAAGAAGGCGAAGAAGAGGCCCGCCAGCGGCAGCAGCGGCCCGAGGGTGTCGGAGGCCATCAGGGCGACGAGGCCGGCGATGACCAGGATGTGCACGAAGCCGCGCTGGTAGTAGCCGACGTAGACCTGCCCGAGACCGGGCATGAGCGAAAGGGCTCCGGCGATCACCGGCGACTTGATGCGCGGATCGCTGGCGCCCAGCTGGGGCGGAGCGGTCGGTGCTCTCTCGGAAGCCGGCGGCGGCGGCGGGGTGGTATTGGCAAACTGCTCAGGCTGATTCATGAGGTCTCCTCGTCGGGGTCTTGGTCGGCCGATGAAGGTGTTTCGTCGGCCCTCTCCAACACGGACGCAAGGGCGTCCCATAAGGTTCGGATTTCCGTCGAAGCCCAGCTGAGCGCTTCGCCGCCGATCTCGAGCGAGCGATCGACGCCGCGCGAGCCGAGCTCGACGGTAGTGCGCCAGCTGTCGAAGACCGCGCGTGTGCCCTCGGCCTCCTTGAGAGTGCGGAGCTTGGGCAGAATAGCCGCCTCCAGCCGTCCCCAGGGATCGCCGACGGTCGTCGTCGGCGCCGTCCGGCGGGCCATCTCCACCGCCTGCCGGGGCATCGCCTCGAGCGGCGAGCCCGGCACGGAGAAGATCAGCACCAGAACGAGTGTGGTGACGTAGGCGGCTTCGGCCGCGAAGCGGGGACGCTCGACCCAGCGCGGCCAGGAGCGCTGCCACCAGCGCCGCAGCCGCACCTGGAGAGGCAGGGTTGCGGCAAGGACCGAGTCGACGAACCCCGAGTCGGGCTGGATCTCGGCCAGCCGGGGGAGATCGACCGAGAGCGCGGTGAGCGCACCGGCGAGCCCGCGGCACTCGTCGCATCCGTCCAGGTGTCCGGCGACCAACTCGGCGAGCTCGTCCGCCAGCCGTCGATCGGCGTAGTCACAGAGCATGCGCTCGGCGGCGGTGCAGCTCGAGCCCGTGGTCTGCCGAAGCACCTCGATGAGCAGCTCCCGCGGCGGTCGGGCGGTAGCGCGATCGCTCGGCTCGTGGGCGATCCGGGCCAGCGCGAGCAGATCGGTGCAGATATCGCAGTTGCGCAGGTGGCGATCCGCCGAGTCGAGATCGCCCGAGCCGAGCTCGCCAGCCAGGTAGGACTCGAGAATCTGCTCGAAATCGCGGCAGTTCACGAGCTGACTCCGTACGAAGGGTCGATCCGACGCACCGCCTTGGCGAGCTCGATCCGGGCCCGATTGCTGCGCGACTTGACGGTGCCGATCGGGATCTGCAGCAGGTCGGCGATCTCCTCGAGCTTGAGCTGCTGGATGTCGTGCAGCAGGAGGATCTCGCGGTTCTTGTCGGTCAGGGCGCCCATCGCCCGGTGGACCAGGGCGCGGGTCGCGCCGGAGAGCCACGACTCCTCGGGCGTCGGCTCGCCGGAGGCCGCATCCAGAGCCTCGTTCACGGAGACCGGCCGCTCGGGAGTGCGCACCTTCAGACGGCGCAGACGGTCGATGCAGCAGTTACGGGAGAGCCGCAGGAGCCAGGGCAGGAAGGGCGCTTCCGGTCGCAGGCTGTCGAGTCCCCGGTAGACTTTGATGAACGCCTCCTGAGCCGCATCGCGGGCTTCCTCGCGGTCGCGTAGGTAGTGCACGGCGATCGCGAATACCCGGCCCTGGCACTCTCGAACCAGCGCTTCCCAGGCGAGGTCGTCCCCCTGCCGGCAGCGTGCAACCAGTCTGTCCAGGTCTGACAAGCTCGAACCGCTCCCTTCAATAGAGTATGACGGCCCGGACCGCCGGAGGGTTCGGTGCTGCCGGGATCGCGCTTACGACGGCTCGGACGCCTGGCGCTCGATGCAGAACAGCTCGGCGCCGGTGCGCAGCAGCAGGCAGCCGGCGCCGTAGGCCGGAGAGGCGTTACCCGCCTCGTCGATGCTGTTCTCGGCGATCAGCTCGAACTTCGGGCCCGCGGCGACGACGGAGGTCCTGCCGTACGAGTCGTGGGCGTAGATCTTGCCTTCACCGGCGAGGAGCGAGGGGCGGAACCCGGTCCCCTTGAGCCGCTTCTGCCATCTGACGTCACCGGTCAACGGGTCGTAGCTGACCATGACGCCGTTGTCGGCCACGGTGTAGAGCGAGCCGTCGTAGAAGACTGGCGAGGCGACCTGGGGGATCATCTTCTTGGTCTGCCAGAGAACCTCGACCTGGGTCTCGGAGCCGCTACCGGACAGCCGGAGCATCGCTCCGTTCCGCACCCGATCGGCACCGGTGAAGACCGCCAGCAGGTCACCCTCCACGGTCGGGCTGGTTACCGGCTGATTCTGCTGGAGCGGCTGCGACCAGAGGGTCTCACCGGTCTCCGGGTGGTAGCTGGTCACGCGCGCCGCGTGGGTGAACAGGATCTCCTGACCGCCTGCGCGTTCGAGCACCAGCGGCGTCGCGTACGAGCAGCAGGTGTCGACCCAGGTGCGCCGCCAGAGCTCGGTGCCGGTCTTTCGATCGAACGCTCCCAGCCAGCCCGAGCCGTGCTTGGCGTCCTCACGGTCGCGGGCGACCACGACCGCTCGCTCGGTCAGGACGGCCGAGCTGGCGGCGCCGTAGTGCGATAGTTGGCGATAGTCGGGATCGACGGTTTCTTGCCAGAGAACGGCGCCATCGCGATCGACGGCGGCGAGCGTAGCGCCGAAGAACGCGAAGACGACATCGCCGTCGGTCACCGGCGTCGGGGCGGCGTAGGTGTTGAGCCGATGGGTGGCCTCGAGCGGCTGGTCGGCGACCACCGCCTGCCAGAGCTGCTCACCGGTCGCCGCGTCGATCGCCACCACCGAGCGCTCGACACTCTCGCCCCGCTTCATCGCGGTGGTCAGGTAGACGCGCCCGCCGGCGACGATCGGTGACGAGTTCCCGCTGCCCGGGATCGAGGTCCGCCAGCGGACATTCTCCGAATCGGCGCTCCAGCGCTCCGGCAGGCCGGTCGCCGCGATCAATCCGACACCACCCGGTCCGCGGAACTGCGGCCAGTCGTCGCTGCTCTCGGGTACAGCCCCGCAGGCCAGCAAGGCGTGGAGAGCGAGGATGAGAGGGCTGGCGGCGGCCCAGCGAGGTCGTCTCATGCGTTCAGCCAGGGGGTCATTCCTCCAGCAGCTGTGCGAGCTGATCCAGGTGATGGATCTCGAACGTCGGTCGAACGTCGCCGCTCGACTCCAGGCCGTGCTGATTGAGCCAGCAGGTGGCGAGTCCGAAACGGTCGGCACCCTCGATATCGGCGATCAGGTTGTCGCCGACCATCAGGACCTCACGCTTGTCCGGCTGCCCCATCTGGTCGTGCGCGCGCTCGAAGATACGGCGAGCGGGCTTGGCGCTCCCCACCTCTTCCGAGATGACCAGGAACTCGAAGTGGTGGCCGATCGACGAGCGCTCGAGTCGTGGCCGCTGGACCTCGGCGAGGCCGTTGGTGATCAAGCCCATCCGGCGCGTGCCGTTGATCGACTGGAGGAGACGCTCGGCGCCGTCGAGCAGCTGAGTCTGCCGCGCCAGCTGCGCGAGGTAGCGGGCGCTCAGCAGTTCGGGATCGGCGGTCAGCTCGAGCTCGCCCGCGAGTCGCCGGAAGCGCTCGACCTTGATCTCGGCGGTGGTCACCTCGCCGAGCTCGAACCGCTTCCAGAGGACGGCGTTGACCTGGCGGTAGATCGTCAGCGGATCCGGATGCCGCCGGAGGCCGAGCTCGTCCCAGAGTCGATCGAGTGCCGCCTCCTCGGCCCGCTCGTAGTCGAACAGGGTGCCGTCGGCATCGAAGAGAATCCACTGAAACCCCAACTGATGATCTCCAGGAAGAGAGCGCCCGCAGAGTCCGAGCCGCGCGCGGGCGGGTCACTCTAGCAGAGCCGCTTCGACTCGAACGGGCACGCCGTTGACCGCCGCGGTGCCGCAGAGCGCATCGACCTGGAGGTCGTCGGTGACGTCGTTCAGACTGGCGCCGGGATGGCGACTGGCGGTCGTCATTCGTGTGCCGCCGCGGTCGTGGCCCCAGCCGTGCGGCAGGCTGACCACGCCGGGCATCATCTGGTCGCTCACCTGAAGGGGCGCGACGACCCGGCCGGCTCTCGAGATCAACGCGATCGCTTGACCATCCTCGAATCCACGCCGGCCAGCGTCGACCGGGTGCATCAAGAGCGTGCAGCGCGGCCGGCCGCTCACCAGGCGCGGCACATTGTGCATCCAGGAGTTGTTGCTGCGGAGATCCCGGCGGCCGATCAGAAGGAGCTGGCCATGGGTGGCTGCTCCGGTCGACAGCGCGGTGAGGCGCTGGTCGAGGCGCGGGACATCTGCGGTCAGCTCGGCGGGAGCGAGGTGGATCTTCCGATCGGCCGTCCGGAGCCGATCGGGTAGGCACGGCTCGAGCGGTCCGAGGTCGATCCCGTGCGGAGATCGCAAGAGCTTGCGCAGGGTCAAACCGGCGCCGACCGGATTGAGCCGTGATCCGTACGGGCCGATACGCAGGCCGAGGTCGAGCAGCCGGCGCGGTCCCGCCCACCGGTTGAGGGTCGCGAGCGCTCGTTTGCCGAGCGATCGTCTCTCGAGCCGCCGGTGGAGCTGGGCGAGGATCTGCCAATCGTGCCGGGCGCCCGGCTCGGGGCGCAGGGCGGCGGGGGAGAACTTGGCGGTGTTGCGTACCGCCAGGAGGTGGAAGATCAGGTCGTAGTGATCGCGCTCGAGCGGTGCTGTGGGCGGCAGGATGATGTGGGCGTGGCGGGTGGTCTCGTTCAGGTAGAAGTCGACCGAGGCCATGAAGTCGAGCCGGGGCAGCGCCGATTCCAGCTGACGCCCGTTAGGTGTCGACAGGACCGGATTGCCCGCCACGGTCAGCAGTGCCCGTACCTGGCCGTCGCCGGGAGTCAGGATCTCCTCGCTCAGGATCGCGGCCGGCAGCTCGCCGCCGAACTCGGGCAGGCCCCGCACCCGCGAGCGCCATCGGCCGAGCTGCCCGTGGCCGAAGGCGGGGACCACGTCGACCGCCGGGCGGGTGAAGAGGGCGCCGCCGGCGCGATCCAGATTGCCGGTGACCAGGTTGAGAACGTTGATCAGCCACTGGCAGAGGCCGCCGAACTCCTGGGTCGAGACTCCCAGGCGGCCGTAGCAGACCGCCGCCGGTGCGGCCGCGAAGTCGCGAGCGAGAGTGAAGATCTCGCCCGCCTCGATGCCGGTCGCCATAGCCACCCGCTCGGGCGGAAAGTCGCTGGCGATTGTGCGCATTTCGTCGATCGGGGTAGCGAGCTCGGCGAGCCGGCCCGGCTGTTCGAGCCGCTCCTCGAGGATCACGTGCAAGAGCGCCATCAGCAGGAGCGCGTCGGTCCCGGGCCGGACGAAGAGGTGCCGGTCGGCGAGCTCGGCGGTCTCGGTGCGGCGTGGATCGACCACGATCAGACGGCCGCCACGCGCCTGCAGCTCCCGCAGCCGCCGCTTCATGCCGGGTGCGGTCATCAGGCTGCCATTCGAAGCCACCGGATTGGCGCCGAGCATCAGGAGGAGCTCGGTCCGGTCGATATCCGGAATCGGCAGCAGGAGCTGATGGCCGAACATGAAGCGAGCGGCGACGTGGTGGGGGAGCTGATCGACCGAGGTGGCCGAGAACCGGTTGCGCGTACGCAGCGCGCGCAGGAGGGGCGGACCGTAGAGGAGCGAGCCGAGACTGTGAACGTTCGGGTTGCCCAGATAGAGCGCCAGCGAGTCCGCCCCATGCTCTGCACGGACGGCACGGATCCCCTCGGCGGTCTGGTCCAACGCCTCGCTCCAGGTGATCTCGGTCCAGTCTCCCGAAGGGGTGCGACGGATCGGCCGGCGCAGGCGATCCGGGTCGTCCTGGAGGTCGCTCAGCGCGATCGCCTTGGGGCAGATGTAGCCGCGGCTGAACGGGTCATCGTCGTCGCCTCGGATCGAGACCACGCGATTGTTCCGCACCTCGACCTCGATGCCGCACATCGCCTCGCATAGATTGCAGGCGCGATAGTGGGTCGTGTTCGCAGAGGTCACCGGTTCCGACCGAGTTTAGCCGGGCATCGATAATATTGACAAAAATTGTTGTCAATGGTAGACAAGATGCCATGCCGAATCCGACTCTCGACTCGCCAGCCCGCTCGGACGCTCCGTTGCGCGACTCGGGCGTGGCTGTCGTCGGCGAGCTGGCGGCGGCGTCGGCGATGCTCAAGCCGCTGCGTCTGGACATCCTGGAGCGGCTGGCGGAGCCGGGATCGGCCACCAGCCTGGCCGCCGCGACCGGCTTGCCGCGGCAGCGCCTCAACTACCATCTCCGCGAGCTGGAGAAGGCGGGTCTGATCCACTGCGTCGAAGAGCGTCCGAAGCGTGGCTGTGTCGAGCGCCTCTACCAGACCTCGGCGCGCCACTATCTGATCGGCCCGGAGGCTCTTGGCAGGGTGGCGCCGCCGGAGCCCGACCGCCGCGCTCGCTCGCTCAGAGATCGCTTCTCGTGGTCGTACCTGGTCGCCCTGTTCGGCAAGGGGATTCGCGATCTGGCGGCGCTCCGGCGGCGAGCGGACTCGGCCGGGCAGCGGCTGGCCACCGTCGGGCTGCAAAGCCGTGCCAGGTTCATCTCGCCGGCCGCGCTCGCTGAGTTCAGTGACCGCCTGACCGCCGAGGTCGCGCGTCTGACCGCCGAGTATCACCACCCCGACGGCCGGAGCTACGAGCTGCTGCTGGCCACGTATCCGACCCTGAAGGAGGAAAGGAGCCCTGATGACCGAGACGCTTGACCGATTCGAATTGGAGGTCGTGCGGGGAGAGAGCCGCCAGACGCTCGAGGCCGAGATCGAGCTGGCGGCCGAGCCGGACGCGGTGTGGGCCGCTCTGACCCGCGCCGAGGAGCTGACGAACTGGTTTCCGCTGCAAGCGGAGGTGACTCCCGGCGACGGCGGCAAGATCCACCTCTCGTGGGACGGCGCGTGGGAGGGAGATCACGAGATCCAGGTCTGGGAGCCCGGGCGGCATCTCCGCACCGGCTGGCCGTGGACCGCGGAGGACGGCAAGCAGGGAGAGACCAACGCGGTGGCGATCGACTACTACATCGAGGCGCGACGGGGAGGTGGAACGGTGCTGCGGCTGGTGCATTCCGGCTTTCCGGTCGGCGACGAGTGGGAGGACATCTTCGACGGCACGCGCAGGGGGTGGAGCTACGAGCTCAGGAGCCTGCAGCACTATCTCGCACATCACCGCGGGGTCGAGCGCAGCGTCGCCCGGGTGAGGCGCTCGATGGAGGGACTTTCGAACGCGCAGGTGTGGGACCGGCTCTGGTCCAGCACCGGCCTGCTCGAGGAGGGCCGGATCGAGCCGCTCGAGGTCGGCGCCGACTACGCCTTCACCATGACCGGAGGGATCGAGCTCGCCGGCCGGATCCTGGTCGCCTTCGTACCGACCGATCTCGGAGCTACCGTTGCCGAGATCGGCAATTCGCTGTTCAGGGTCGGGGTGGGGCACCCGTCCGGACCGGACGATCCGGACGAAGTCCAGCTCTGGCTGGCTACCTGGGGCGCTCCGCAGCAGCAGGTCGAGCGGGTCGAGTCGGCCTGGCAGGCGGCGCTCGATCGCGTCCTTTCGGACTAGACGAGCCTCCGGCTCGCTCTGGATCCCGAGGCTGGTGCACCTCTCGGTCGACCTGGGGACGAACGTCTTCGGCCTGCCGCTCATGGCGGAAATCGAGTCTTCTGAGTAACTTGCGCGAAGGGCAGCGGCGCGGCCGGTCGAACTGGTAGACTTACCGTTCAGCTCAGGCTGGCCTCACCCGACAATGGAAGTCGATTCCCGCAGGTCTCGTGTCTCTATTGCCGGTTCCGGCGACGGCAAGGTGCCGGTGCGTCTGGACGACTATCGCTCGTCGGTCGCGCAGCTGCCGGACCGCTACAGCATCAAAGAGGACGAGGACGGGCGATACCTCGTCTGCGGCGAGATGCCGGAGGTCAAGGTCCGGATGCAGCGCGACTTCTCGGTCACAGCCGGGGCGGCGCGCAAGTACCCGCCGGGCACCATCTTCCTCGACGGTGCCGCCCAGAGTGAGCCGTTCCTCGACCTCGAGCGCAAGGTCTACAACCTCGACCACCACGAAGGCTGCGAGCGCCGCTTCACCATGTCCGCGTGCGAGCAGGCGATGGTGCTGGTGCTGCGCGGTCTCGATTTGCGGGAGCGCCCGTGGACGATCTACGCCAATGAGCCGGATCTGGACACCGTCATGGCGATCTGGGTCCTCCTCAACTCGGTTCATCTGCAGAACCGGGAAGAGGAATCGATCAAGGCGAGCGTCCTGCCGCTGGTCCGGCTCGAGGGTCTGATCGACGTCCAGGGCCTCGAGTACCTCGAGCTCAGCGGCTTTCCGAAGGAGCATCTCGAGGAGACCTTCCGTCAGCTCGAGTGGCTACGCTCGGCCGGCGCGGTCATGGAGGCCGAGGAGGATCACGTCGACGTCCTGGCCGGAACGATGGCCCAGCTGCGCCTGATCGACCAGCTGGTCTACCCGCGCGGCTTCATCGAGGAGCTGCCGGGAGTCGAGGAGCTGGCCCGCGAGGAGCTGACCGAAGACCGCATCGTGGTGGTCTGTCGCAGCGAGGACGGCATCTACGAGGTGGAGAAGTCTCTCAAGCGCCTCTACGGCAAACGCCTCGGGCTGATCGTCCTCGAGAAGGAGCCGCGCACCTACACCCTGCGCCAGGTCGACTCATTCCTGCCGGTGACGCTCGAGGCGGCGTACCGGCGGCTCAATCTGGTCGATCCGGCGGTCAAACGCACCAAGTCGGCGAACCGCTGGGGTGGCTCGGGCGAGATCGGTGGCTCTCCGCGATCGAGCGGCACCGATCTCACGCCGGCACAGATCGCGCTCGCCTGCAGCCATGCCTACCGCCGACCGTCACTGGCCAGCCGGCTGGGCTCGATCGGCCTCGCGTTCCTGGTGAGCGCGGCAGCGATGGCCGCCGGCTGGTTCATGGAGAGCCTGGGCGCGGCGTTCCCGGCGTGGTCGCGCACACACTGGCAGGGCTCACCGCTCGCCTTCGCGGGTGGCTCGCTCGCGGTCGCCCTGATCGCGATGGGTTGGCTGGCGCGAGCCCAGCGCCGGCGGCTGTTCGGATTCCAGCTGCCGGTCGGCGTCGGCTGGCTCTGGCTGGTGCCGGTGGCGATCGGGGGCGCACTGATGGGTGGAGCCTGGGCGCCGCCGCTCGCGTGGCGCGAGGGGGTCGCGCCAACGGGCGTCGATCTGGCGGCGATGCTCGCCTTTCCCCTGGCCGCGGAGTTGACCTTCCGCGGCATCGCGCACGGTCTGCTGCTCGGCAGTTTCAGCGCCCAACGCTCGCTCGGGCGGTGGTTTCTCTCCTGGCCGGTGGCTCTTTCGGCAATCTTCTACGCCCTCTGGACGATTCCGCTCTGGCATCCGCCGCTCGGCTCCGCGGGCCTGATCTGGCCGTCGCTGCCTCCCTGGGTGGCGGTGGCGGGCGCGCTTCTCTTCGGGGCGGCGCTCGGAATCTGTCGGGAGCGCTCGGGGAGCCTGCTGGCGCCGCTCGCGGTGCATTACCTGGGCCTGGCGACCGCCGTCGCCCTGATGGCCGCCGGCCTCGGGTAGCCGAGCCCCGGGTTGGGTAAGATCCGACGGACAAAACGGTCGCCCGTCGTGGGAACAAACCCGCGCTTCGACCGTAGAAAAGGTAGGCCCTGGGAGGACAGTGGGGGGATGTGTGCCGACTGGCGGGGCGTTCGAGGAGGAGAGTGCATTTCATGACGCATGTGAAGGGCGGTCGGCTAGGTGCCCTACTGCTGGTGCTGCTGCTGGTCCTCGCCGGGAGCTCGGCGTGCTCGCGCGGTGAGGGCGCGGACGACGACGCGAGCTCCGAGACGGCGGATTCGGAGCGCCGGGGAGGGCAGCGCGGCGACTCGGATGCCGAGGACGACGAGAACGGCGAGGAGGCCGTGCCGATCGAGGTGGTCGAGCTCTCACGCGGCAAGATCGAGTCGGTCCTGAAGTTCTCCACCAACCTGGAGGCGGAGAGCGAGGTCCAGGTCTTCTCGGAAGCGGCGCGGAGGGTCCGCCAGCTGTTGGTCGAGGAGGGGAGCGAGGTGGTCCGGGGGCAGGTCCTGATCCGACTCCAGGACGACGAGCAGCGGACCGCGCTGGCCCGGGCCGAGAGTCAGCTCAAGAAGGCGCAGCGCGAGTACGAGCGGCAGACGAGCTTGTTCGAGCAGCAATTGATCAGCGAGGAGACCTTCAACGATGCGACCTACAACCTCGAGCAGCTGGAGCTGTCGCTTCGCGACGCCCAACGCCAGCTCGGCTACACCCAGGTCAGGGCGCCGATCGCGGGAACCGTGACGTCGAGGCTGGTCAATGTTGGCGATCAGATCACCGTCAACCAGCACCTGTTCGACATCGTCGACTTCGACTCGATCGTCGCGCGCATCTACGTTCCCGAGAAGGATCTCTACCGGATCAAGTCTGGGTTGGAAGCGCGGATCTTCGCGCAGGCGGCCGGCGACGACGAGCCGCGGACCGGAACCGTCGACCGCATCGCTCCGCGGGTCGATCCGCGCAGCGGCACGGTCAAGGTCACGGTGAAGATTCCACGGAATCAGGCGCTCCTGCCCGGCATGTACGTGACGGTAGAGCTGATCACGGCGGTCGATCTCGACGCACTTCTGGTCCCCAAGAAGGCGCTGGTCTACGACGCCGATCAGATCTTCGTCTTCCGTCCCAAGACCGTCACCAACGAGGAGGGCGAAGACGAGATGCGGGTCGAGCGGCTGCTATTGACCCCGGTGCTCGAGGACCGCGACAACATCGAGCCCGCCGGCGTCGTCGAGGAGGGCGACCAGATCGTGATCGCCGGACAGGCGGGGCTGAAGGAGGGCTCGCTGGTACGGCTGGTGGGGGCAGATAGCGAGGAGACGGCGGTGCCGGCCGACGAGGAGTCGGTCGCCGCCGCGGACTAGGAGAGCGATCTTGAGCGCGCGTCCCGGGAAGAGCGAGCTCGAGCCGGCTTCGGAGCGGTCGGCGATCTCGAGCTTCGTCACCAGCCGACCGGTCGCGATCACCATGGTGTTCGTGGCGGCGGTGGTGTTCGGCTACTTCTCCTACGGCCGGCTGCCGGTGACGCTGATGCCGGAGATGTCGTATCCGACGATCACGGTCCGCACGGAGTATCCGGGCGCGGCTCCGGAGGAGGTCGAGAACGACATCAGCCGGCCGGTCGAAGAGGCGCTCGGGGTAGTCGGGGGTCTTCGCAGGGCGAGCAGCATCAGTCGCGCCGGGGTGAGCGACGTGGTGCTGGAGTTCACCTGGGACACGCCGATGTCCCAGGCGATCCAGGATTCGCTCGAGAAGCTCGATCTGATCCTGCTGCCGGAGGAGGCCGAGCGACCGCTCATCCTGCGGTTCGATCCGTCGCTCGACCCGGTGATGGAGCTCAGCCTCGCGGGAGGTGGCGATCGCTTCTCCGGTGAGCAGGGCCTGCGCCGGCTCCGGCGGATCGCCGACCTCCAGATCAAGCGAGCGCTCGAGCCGATCAAGGGCGTGGCGGCGGTGCGCGTTCGCGGTGGACTCGAGGAGGAGATCCACGTGCTCCTCGACGAGGAGGAGCTACGGCGCACCGGCCTCGACATCCAGACCGTCATCGATCGCCTGGCGCAAGAGAACATCAACCTCGCCGGCGGCACGCTGACCGAGGGGCGCACCGAGTACATGGTGCGCACCCTCAACGAATACGAGGACCTCAAGCAGATCGAAGAGACCGTGGTGACGCGTTTCGAGGGCCGCGACGTGCGAGTCGGGGCGATCGGCCGGGTGGAGCGGGGTCACAAGGAGCGGGAGATCCTGACCCGGACCAACTCGCAGGAGAGCGTCCAGATCGACATCTTCAAGGAGGCCGACGCCAACATCGTGGCGCTCGCCAAACGGGTCAAGACCGAGTTGGGAGAGTTCGACCTCGAGCAGGCCAAGCAAGAGCGCGCCAGACGGGAAGCGGGCGAGCCGGTGGAGAAGGACGAGCCCAAGTCGGCTTTCGGTGGCTGGCGCGGCGGGGGCGGTGGCCGCGGTAGGCCCGAGCCGCCCCCCGGGCTGAGCGAGCGGATGTGGAAGACCGAAGGCGCCGAGCTGACGCTGGTCGCCGATCGCTCGCTGTTCATAGAATCGAGCATCAAAGAGGTGCGCAACACGGCGATCCTCGGCGGTCTGCTGGCGATTCTGGTCCTGTTCTTCTTCCTAGAGGACCTGCGCACGACGACCATCATCGCGATCAGCATCCCGATCTCGCTGCTGGTCACCTTCGCGCCGCTCAACCTACTCGGCGTCAGCCTCAACGTGATGTCGCTCGGCGGCCTGGCGCTCGGCATCGGCATGCTGGTCGACTCGTCGATCGTGGTCCTGGAGTCGATCTTCCGCTGTCGCGAGGAGGGCGACGACCTCAAGTCAGCGGCCAATCGCGGCACCTCGGAGGTGCGGGGCGCGGTGGTCGCCTCGACGCTGACCACGATCGCCGTCTTCTTCCCGATGGTCTTCGTCGAGGGCGTGGCGGGACAGGCGTTCGGTGACCTGGGCCTGGCGGTCGTGATCTCGCTCCTGGCGGCGTTGATCGTGGCGCTCTTCCTTATTCCGATGCTCGCCAGCCGCGGCGGCGTGAGCCTGAGCGCCTCGAAGCCGCGCAAGGTCGAGTTTCTCCGCTATGCCACCTGGCGAGCCCTCCGTCGGGACTGGAGCACCTTCCGGGCGGCCGGCGAGCGCCCGCGCGGCGCTCTGGGCAAGGCCGGGCGACTGCTCGCGTATCCCTTCGTCCTCGTCTATTTCGCGATCCGGCTGTTGCTGGGCAGTGCCCTCGAGCTGGTCGGCAAGCTCCTGCTGGCGAGCTTCCTGTTCGTCGTCTGGATCGGCCGCCGGTTCCTGCGGCCGGTGGCGGCCGCTCTCTTCGGCTGGATCGTGGCGCTGCCGATTCGGGCGACGCAGTGGAGCCTCGGCCGCCTGCACGATGGCTATCCGCGCGCGCTCCGCAGGGCGCTCGGCAACCCGCTCGCCATCCTGGTGATCGTCGGCATCTGTTTCTTCCTCACCGGGTGGACGGCGCGCGAGCTCGACAACGAGCTCCTCCCCGAGGTCCGCCAGGGCGAGTTCACGGTCGAGGTCGCCCTGCCGGTTGGTACCCCGATCGAGGCCACGGAGTCGATCGTCGGTCCGGTCGAAACCGCGATCCTGGAGGAGCGTGAGCACATCACCTCGCTGCTGCTCACGGTCGGCTACGACGCCGCCAACTCGAATCGGTCTGACGAGGGAGAGCACACGGCACGCTTCAAGGTGCTTCTCGAGCAGGCGGATCCGCGCATCGAAGACCAGGTGATCCGCCGCCTCCGTGAGCGCTTCGCCCAGATTCCGGACCTCGACGCCCGGGTCACGCGACCGGTGCTGTTCAGCTTCAAGTCGCCGATCGAGGTCGAGGTGCACGGCGACGATCTGGTGCTCCTGCGCCGGCAGGCCGAGGTCGTCAAGCGGCAGATGGCGGCGATGCCGCAGCTCGCGGACGTCGAGACGACCCTGCAGCGCGGTGCCCCCGAAGTGCAGGTGGTCTACAACCGCGATCTCCTGGCGCGCTACGGTCTCAATCCGGGCCAGGTCGCGAGGCTGGTGCGGGACAAGGTGCTCGGCTTCGAGGCGACTCGCTTCAACATGAAAGATCGGAAGATTCCGATCGTCGTTCGGCTCCAGATGCCCGATCGCGAGACGGTAGAGAACGTCCGGGGTTTGATCGTGAATCCGGGCGGTGAGCGCGCGATTCCGCTGTCGGCGGTCGCCTCGGTCGAGCTCGCCGAGGGTCCGAGCGAGGTTCGCCGCGTGGACGGTCGCCGCGTCGCCCTGGTCTACGCGAACATTCGGAGTGGATCGCTCGGCAGTGCGGTCGAGGCGATCAAGGGGGAGCTCAACTCGCTCGACTGGCCGAGCGGTACCACCTTCTTCATCTCTGGCCAGAACGAGGAGTGGGAGCGCAGCAAGGGGAGCCTCTATCTCGCGCTGGCGCTGTCGATCTTCCTCGTCTACGTGATCATGGCGGCCCAGTTCGAGTCACTCTGGCACCCGCTGGTGATCCTGTTCTCGATCCCGCTGGCGTTCTTCGGCACCGTCATTGGCCTCTACCTGCTCGGCATCAGCATGTCGATAGTGGTCTTTCTGGGCATGATCATGCTCGCCGGCATCGTGGTCAACAACGCGATCGTGCTGGTGGACTACATCAACATCCTGCGGCGACGTGGGCTGGAGACCGCCGAAGCGTTGGTTGCCGCCTGCGGCATCCGGCTGCGGCCGATCCTGATGACCACCGCGACCACCACGCTCGGTCTGCTGCCGATGGCGCTCGGCCTCGGCGACGGCGCCGAGCTGCGCACCCCGATGGCGATCGCGGTGATCTGCGGCCTGGTGGTCTCGACCCTGCTGACGCTGTTCGTGATTCCGGTCATCTACTCGCTGGTCGATCGGCTGCGGGGTCGGCTCACCGGTCAGGAGACGCTCGGGCCCGAGCCGGGCAAGGGCGATCTCGCAGGTGACGCCCTGCCCTCGGGAGTGACCCGATGAGTCGTTCGAGATAATGGAGGGGGAGAAGAGATGAGCGCTCACGACACCGGCTCGGAGAGAGAGTCCAGACTCCCTCGTTTCTCGCTCGATCGACGGATCACGGTCCTGATGATCCTGGTGACGATCGTCGTCCTCGGCTCGGTGGCGACCTTCAGCATCCCGCTCGAGCTCTTCCCGTCGGGCTTCCAGGGCCTCCACCTCATGGTCCAGGTGCCCTGGCGGGACGCTCCGGCGCAGGAGGTGCTGGACAAGATCGTCCTACCGCTCGAGGAGGAGATCTCGACCGTCCCCGGCATCAACAAGATCAACTCCTACGCCCGCACCGGCTTCGGCATGGTGTCGCTGATGTTCAAGCAGGGCACCGACATGGACGTCGCCTACCGCGAGACGCGCGACCGGGTCGAGCGAGCGCGGATCGTCATGCCGGACGACGTCGAGCAGGTGTTCATCTTCAAGGAGGACACCTCCGGCATCCCGATCTACTTCATCGGTCTGGCGATCGATCCCGCGGTGATCGACGTCTACAACCTGATCCAGGATGAGGTGATCCTGCCGATCTCGCGCATCGACGGGGTCGCCAACGTCGAGCCGCACGGTCTCGAGGAGAAGGAGATCCTGATCGAGCTCGATCGCGAGCGCACCGCAGCGTCCGGGCTGAACATCTACGAGCTGGCCCAACAGTTGTCGAACGACAACTTCACCATGTCGAGCGGCAACGTGCTGCACGGCGGTCGCAAGCTTCTGCTCAGGTCGGTCGCTCGTTACAGCCACATCGAAGAGCTCGAAAACCGGCTGGTGAGCGACAACATCCGGCTGCGCGACATCGCGACCGTCACCTACGACCTGCCGGACAAGAAGTACCGGGTACGGGCGATGAGCCGGCCGGCGGTAGCGCTCTCGGTGATGAAGGAAGGCGACGCCAACGCGCTCGAGGTGGCCAAGCGCGTCGACGCGGTGGTCGAAGAGCTGCGAGGCAATCCGCGACTGCAGGTCATGGAGGTAGCGACGCTCTTCGATCAGGGCGAAGTGATCATGGAATCGCTGAGCACGATGCTGAACGCCGGTCGCATCGGTGGAATCGTCGCGCTGCTGGTGCTCTTCTTCTTCCTGCGTCGCTTCCGAATGACCTTGATCGTCACCCTCTCGATCCCGATCAGCATCATCGTCGCGCTGACGGTCATGTACTTTGTCGGTGAGTCGCTCAACATCCTGACCCTGCTCGCGCTGATGATCTCGGTGGGGCTGCTGGTCGACAATTCGGTCGTCGTCGGCGAAAACATCTTCCGCCTCTACAACGACGGCATGTCGCGCCGCGACGCGTGCATCAAGGGTGCCGGTGAGATCGCGCTGGCGATCGTCATGGCGACCCTGACGACGATCATCGTCTTCCTGCCCGTGTCGCTGGTCGAAGGGATGGGACAGTTCTTCCTGCTCCGGTTGTCGATCCCGATCTCGGTGGCGCTGCTCGGGTCGCTCTTCGTCGCTCTCATCTTCATCCCGCTGTCGGTCTACGTCACCCTGCCGAAGAAGCGCAACGGCGATACCCCGCATCCGGTCTTCGACTGGCTGAAGAAGGCCTACAACGCGAGCTTCGGGCTGCTCAACCACGGCTACGCGAGGCTCCTGGAGAGGTCGCTGCGCCGGCGGCTCGACCTGGTGCTGGTCCTGATCGCGATCTTCGCCATCAGTGGCGTGGTGTTCAAGACGGTCGAGTTCGTACAGGCTCAAGAGGAGGAGCGCGGCGGCATCGAGCTGCGGGTGACGCTGGCCCAGAACACGACTCTCGAGGAGGCGGAGGAGTACTTCCTGGCCGGCGAGAAAGTGATCGAAGACCTGGCCGAGGAGCTCGACTTCGAGGGCTGGTTCGTCTTCCACCGCTCGACGTTCGGAGAGCTGCAGGCGTGGTTCAGGAGCCCGCGCACCAACGACGTGAGCCCGCAGGATGCGGTCAAGCGGGTGCAGGATCTCCTGCCCGAGAAGGCCGGCGTCAAGGTCTACACCGGTGAGGACAGCCAGGCCGAGGAAGGGCAGAACCAGCAGCTGCACACGATCCGACTGGAGGGCGACGACTCGGACATCCTCGAGGAGGTCGCCGAGGATCTGGAAGAGCTGTTCGCGGCGGTGCCCGGCGTGATCGGTATCAAGAAGGCCGGCGACGACTCGCCGAGCGAGATGGCCCTGGTGCTCGACCGCGATCGGATCCAGGCCCAGAACATCAATCCGACGGTCGTGTCGGCGGTGGTCGGCTACGCTCTGCGCGGCCAGAGGCTCCCCAGGTTCCACGCCGGGGGCAAGGAGATCCCGGTCACGGTCCGGTTCCGCGAAGAGGACCGGGATTCGCTGGCCGAGCTCTCGGACTTCGCCGTTCCGGCGGGGGAGGGCAGCTTCGTGCCGCTGTCGTCGGTCACCGAGCCGCGCTACCTGGCTTCTTCGACCCGGATCTTCCGCAACAACAAGCGGACGTCGCGCGAGATCACCCTCGAGCTCGATACCGAGGACGCCGAAACCACGCGCAAGCGTCTGGTCGTGCTGACCGCCGGCCTCGACCTGCCCGAAGGTGTGACGCTCGGCGCTTCGGACCGCATGCAGAGCCTCAACGAGGACCTCGAGGCGATGGCCTTCGCCGGTACCGTTTCGATCATCTTCATCTACCTGCTGATGGGATTCCTGTTCGAGAGCTTCATCCTGCCGCTGTCGATCATTCTGACCATTCCGCTCGCCAGCCTGGGCGTCTACTGGAGCCACTTCGTCACGGGCCTCAACATCGACTTCCTGGGCGTGGTCGGCTTGATCCTGTTGGTAGGAGTCGTGGTCAACAACGGTATCGTCCTGATCGACTACGTGACCCGGCTGCGCAAGGACGGGCTCGACCGCACCTCGGCGTTGTTGACCGCCGCCGAGCGCCGCTTTCGACCGATCATGATGACCGCCCTGACGACCATCGGCGGCATGGTGCCGCTGACCATCCAGGGCTCGTCGAGCATCGGTCTCTCCTACAAGAGCTTCGGCTTGACGCTGATCGGTGGTCTGACCACTTCGACGCTCCTGACTCTCCTGGTGGTACCGGTCTTCTACACGTTCTTCGACGATGCACGGAACCTGGTCGGCAGCAGCCTACGCCGAGCGCTCGGGCGCGATGCCGAGAAGGCGTCGGACGCGGTCGGCGAGACAGTCTAGGCCGAGGCGCCGGAAGCGACTTCCGCGGTCGGCGGCCGACGGACGCCGCGCCGGTCGACGGTCGCCTCGGGGACGACCTCGCTCAGGCAGACCCGGATCTCGCCGTTGGCGCCGTCGTCGGCGAGCGCGGCGAGCCGCGCCAGGGCGGGCTCGAGCTCGCCCGCGGCGGCCGGCTGCAGGCGGCCGACGAAGATCTTCGGATGGCGTGTCCGGTCGCACTGCTCTCCCTTGAGCTCGAGCTCTTCGTGCAGCTTCTCGCCCGGGCGGAGCCCGGTGAAGACGATCGGGATCTCCTCGTTCCCCGACAGCGAGATCATGTCGCGCGCCAGGTCGAGGATCTTGATCGGCTCACCCATGTCGAGAATCAGGATCTCGCCACCTTCGCCGATGGCGCCGGCCTGAAGCACCAGCTGGGCGGCCTCGGGGATGGTCATGAAGTAGCGCGTGACCTCGGGGTGAGTGACGGTGATCGGCCCGCCACGCCAGATCTGCTCGCGGAAGATCGGAATCACCGAGCCGGCCGAGCCCATGACGTTGCCGAACCGCACCGCCAGGAACCGGCTCTCCGGGTAGAGCGTGTCGAGCTCCTGGCAGACCAGCTCGGCCAGCCGCTTGGTCGCGCCCATCACCGAGCTCGGGCGCACGGCCTTGTCGGTCGAGATCAGCAGAAAGACCTCGACGCCGGACTCGCCGGCCAGCCGGCCGAGTCGATCGACAGCGATCACGTTGTTCTTGACCGCCTCGTCCGGGTGGCGCTCCATCAGCGGGACGTGTTTGTGAGCCGCCGCGTGGATCACGACCTCGGGCTGATAGCTGCTCAGAATCCTGCGCATCCGCGGCTCGTCGGTGACGTCGGCGACCAACGCGTCGATGCGCAGGTGCGGCCAGAGATCCCGCAGATGACGGTCGCTCTCGAACAGCGCCCCTTCCGAGCGCTCCACCAGGATGAGCTTGCGCGGGCTGAATCGGGCCACCTGGCGGCTCAGCTCGGAGCCGATCGAGCCACCGGCGCCGGTCACCAGCACCGACTTGCCGGTCAGGAAGCGCTCCAGGTCGGCCTGTTCGAGGCGCACCGGCTCCCTGCCGAGCAGATCCTCGATCTGGAGGTCGCGAATACGGCTGATCGAGACGTTGCCGGTGAGAATCTCGTAGAGCCCGGGGATGATCCGAACGTGGATCCCCGCGCGCTCGCAGGTGTCGACGATGCGACGAATGGTGGCGGCGTCGGTGGCGGCGATCGTGATGATGACCTGGCTCACCCGGAGCCTCTCGGCCAGCTCGGGGATCTCGGCGGTCGTACCGAGCACCTTCACGCCCTGAATTACCGTCCCCTGCTTGTGGGGATCGTCGTCGACGAAACCGACCGGTGCGACGTCACTACCACCGAGCACCAGCTCCTTGACCGCGAGGACGCCCGCCCTGCCGGCGCCGGCGAGCAGCACCGGCGTGCGGTCGGTGCCGTTGGCGGCGCTCTGGTCGGCCCGACGCCGGCGCTCGAAGCGCTCGTAGAGGGATCGCCAGGAGACGCGTAGCGCCAGCAGGCCACCGAACGCGCAGACCGTGTTGATCAGGATGACCGACAGCGGCACCCGCCAGTGGGAGTAGCTTTCGGGCAGTCCGAGTCGCAGGAGCACCAGCGGTACCGCGGAGAAGATCGCCGCGCGCAGGAACGTGCGCACTTCGGCCATGCCGACGTAGCGCCAGACAAACTGGTAGACACCGGTGAAGACCAGGGTCAGAAGCTGCAGCAGAACCACACCCGGCAGCTGGATCAGCATCCGCAGCCGATAGGACTCGGGAATCTCAAAGTCGAACCGCAGCAGGTAGGCGAGGGCGAACGCCGCGCACAGGACCAGCAGATCGAGAATCAGTTGGAACTGGCGGCGGAAGCGGCGGGTCCAGAACGGACCACTCAGGTCGGTCGCACGGTCGTCGCGATCGCTCACGGGCGTCTCAGCGGCCTATTCTAGCCTGCGCAGGGCGGCCACTCTGCGAGAGACCTCACTGTGGAATTTCGACCACCGCCGCCGCCAGAGGGCCCGCAGTGCCGCTCGTAGGCGCTGTCGATTCCGGTACCTCTCGGAGGTGATCGCAGCCACCGTGTGGCGGAGCAGGGCGAGGCCGTCGTCGCCCGCTTCGGATGGCTCGCCGGCGCAGAGCGCCGTCCGGAGAGCGATCGCCGCCGCCTGCTCGCGAGCCGACACCGATGGGGCGAGCCAGCCGGCCGTGACCGTCTCGTCGAAGCAGCCGTCCAGGTCGACGAGATCCGCGATCAGGCGGGTGATCGGACAGGCGGTCGGACTGAAGCCGTGCTGATCCAGGCAGTGGGCGTAGGCGTGGGCCGCGAGCAGGTCCGGCACCGGCAGCTCGAAGCCTTCGAACCGCTCGTACGGCCGGACGAGGTTCGCGCGACGGAGGGCCTCGGAGGCTGCCGGTCGACCGCCCGCCACGACGACACCCGGCAGGTGGAGATGAAGCTCGACCTGCCCCAGCCGTCGGTCGGCGAGCGGCGGCAAGTGCTGACGCTCTCCCCGGCCTACCTGCTCCAATCCCGCGGCGGTCAGCGCCTCGAACAGGCGAGGCGCTTCCCGGGCGTCGACCAGCAGGTCCAGATCGAGCAGCGGCCGCTCGCCCCAGGAGCTGATGCCCGACTCGAGCAGCGCGATCCCCTTGAGCCCGATCACCGGGGCGCCGATCTCTACGGCGCAGCCGGCCACCTGGCCCAGGAGCTCGCGCAGGAGGAGTCCGCGGGCCGCCAACGCGTCGCGGGAGCGCCAGAGGACCTGGACCGCGTCGGACGGCAGCTCGCTCTCGACGTCACGACGCGGGACCCGACTGGCGATGCGCTCGGCGAGCACGAGGTCCCGCGCCCAACGGAGCACCAGCTCCGGGCGCTCGACCGGGACCGGTCGGTCGGGGAGCGGTCCGAAGGCGCGGCCGAGCACCCAGCGCAACTCGTCCGGCAGCTCGAACGGCGGCGGTCGGAAGCGGAAGCTGTCGACGCGCATCGGGCCGCTCAGGCCGAGCCCCGCGGTCGACACGCGCTGCGCACGATCGCGGCGATGCGCTCGAGATCCCGGTCGCGGAGCGCCGAGCCGCTGGGGAGACAGAGGCCGGTCTCGAACAGTCGCTCCGCGACCGCGCCGCCGCGGACACGATGGCCGGCGTAGAGCGGCTGCAGATGCATCGGCTTCCAGAGTGGCCTCGACTCGATGTTCTCCGCCTCGAGCGCCAGACGAACCGCCTCACGGTCGACACCGAAGCGGGCTGGCTCGATCGTTACGCAGGTCAGCCATCGGTTCGAGCGCCCGTAGTCGGCTTCGGGCATGAGCTCGAGGCCGGGGAGGTCGGCGAGCAGCTCGGCGTAGCGCCGGGCGATCGCGCGGCGCGCCTCCACCCGCTCCGGCAGGACCCGGAGCTGGCCCCGGCCGACCGCCGCCAGCAGATTCGAGAGCCGGTAGTTGTAGCCGAGGGTGGAGTGCTCGTAGTGCGGCGCCGGGTCTTTTGCGTGCGCCGCCAGGTGTCGAGCCCGCTCGATCGCCTCGCCGTCGGCCGACACCAGAGCGCCGCCGCCGGAGGTGGTGATGATCTTGTTGCCGTTGAACGAGAAGACGCCGAAGCGGCCGAAGCCACCCGTCGGCCTGCCCCGGTAGCTCGAGCCGAGGGCCTCGGCGGCGTCCTCGATCAGCGGCACGTCGAACTCGGCGCAGACCGCCTCGATCGCGTCGTAGTCGGCACTCTGCCCGTAGAGATCGACGGCGATCACCGCCGCGGGGCGTCTGCCCGCGCTGGCCGCCTCCACGAGCTCTTCGCGCAGCAGGTGCGGATCGAGATTCCAGGTGGTGGGGTCGGCATCGACGAAGACCGGCCGGGCGCCCAGGTAGGTCGCGACGTTGGCGGTGGCGACGAAGGTCAGGTCGGAGCAGACGATCTCGTCGCCGGGAGCGACGCCGAGCAGTCGGAGGGCCAGATGGAGTCCGGCGGTGCCGGACGCCAGCGCCAGGGCGTGCGGCACGTCGACCGTGGTTGCCAGCTCGCGCTCGAACGCTTCCAGCTCGGGTCCGACCGGCGCGATCCAGTTCGAAGCGACCGCGTCGCTCAACAGCCGCTGCTCTTCGCCCCCCAGGTGCGGCGGCGAGAGATAGATACGGGGACTGTCCGGGCCGGTCAGCGGGCTGGCACTCCCTTGACGATCGCCCCGGGCGCGACGTCGCGAATCACCGCGGCGCCGGCGCCGACCACCGCCCAGGCGCCGATGGTGAGGCCGGGCAGGACGGAGCACCCGACGCCCAGGAAGGCACCGGTCTCGAGCGTCACGCCGCCCGCCAGGTGGCAGCCCGGCGCGACGTGGACGAAGTCGCCGAGCCTGCCGTCGTGGTCGACCGAGGCGCTGGTGTTGACGATCGCGTGGGTACCGATCCGGGTGTCGGGCTGGACCACGGCGCCGGCGAAGACGACGCTGCCGGCGCCGAGCTCGACGCTTCGATGGACGAAGGCCGCCGGATGGGCCGCCGCTTGCCAGTCGAGACCGCTCAGCTCCTCGACCAGGTTGGCGCGACTCCGGTTGTCACCGATCCCGACCACCGCGCGCGCGATCCCCAGGCGGTCGATCTCCTCGGTCGAGCCGACCACCTCGACGCCGAGCACGGTCCGACCCCAGAGCTCGCGGTCGCGGTCGAAGAGGCCGGCGACCGGGATCTCGGCAACCTGCAGGGTGCTCAAGACGACCTTGCCGTGCCCGCCAGCGCCGATGAGGGCGATGCCCGTGTCCGAGCTCACCTGTGGTCTCCGGACGCGCCGCGGAACTTCGGCATGGTCGCGTGGCCGGCGGCGCTGATCCCTACGCCGGTCACGATCCTCCAGACGGTCAAGATCAGGATTCTGAGGTCGAGCCAGAGGCCCACCCGATCGACGTACCAGACGTCCATCTCCAGTCGCTGCGGCCAGCTGAGCTCGTTGCGCCCGTTGATCTGGGCCCAGCCGGTGATGCCGGGTCGGACCTCGTGGCGCCGTGCCTGCTCGCTATCGTAGCGCTCGAGATACTCGGCGAGGAGCGGTCGCGGCCCGACCAGGCTCATGTCGCCGCGCAGGACGTTGAGGAGCTCGGGCAGCTCGTCGAGCGACCAACGCCGCAGCAGCCGGCCCAGCCCCGTCAGCCGTATCTCGTCGGCGAGGAGCTCGCCACGCTCGTCGCGCTCGTCGGTCATGGTGCGGAGCTTGAGCAAGGTGAAGAGCTCACCGGAGCGACCTGGACGCCGGTGGCGAAAGAGGACCGGAGCCCCCAGCTTGACCCGAACCAGGAGCGCGGCGAGCAGCATCACGGGCAGAGTCAGCACGAACGCGAGCGTAGCCAGGACGAGATCGAGGACGCGCTTCCCAAAGCTCCGGTAGAGAGTCGACATGGCTAGTTGACGACGTCCATCCGCTGATCTTCCAGGAGTCGGGAATACTCGGCGTCGAGCGCCTGCCAGACGCGCTCGGGCCGGAACCGCTCGGCGACCCGGTCGCGCGCCGCGCAGCCGTGCCGCCGCGCCAGATCGTCGTCTCTAAGATAGCGCAGGAGAGCCTGGGCGAGCGCCACCGCGTCGCCGGGTGCGACCAGCACGCCGGTCGTGCCGTCGTCGACGGCATCGACGGTGCCGGTCACTCGGTAGCCGACCGTCGGTACCCCCGCCGCGGCGGCCTCGAGAGGGGCGTTGGGCATGCCCTCGCGGTACGACGGGAGGGCCAGGACGTCCATCAGCGAGTAGTAGGGGGTCGTATCGTCGATCTGGCCGAGATCGATCACCCGCTCGTCGTGCGCGATCCACTCGCGAGTGGCGGCCGAGATCGGGTCGCCGGGCTCGGTTCTACCGATCAGCAGGAGCTGGGCCTCTGGGAGCTCGGCCTCGACCGCGGCGAACGCGCGACGCAGGTCCTCGACTCCCTTGTCGCGAGTGAGTCGGCCCACGAAGCCGACCACCGGCCCCTGGCCGAGGGCGTGGGTCTGCCGCAGCCGCTCGGTGAGCGCCAGCGAGACCCCGGCGAATCGATCGATCTCGACACCGTTCGAAGACCCGTCGCCGAGCACGGTCGCTCGGCCGCTCGCGCAGATCTCGAGCTCTTCACACCGTCGCTTCAGGCTGTCGCTGACGCAGACGATCTGGTGGGCGCTGGCGCACGCGAGCCGCTCGGCTACGGTCAGCGCGTGCCGGCGGAGTCCGGTCGTGGTCTCGAGGCGCAGCCCACGCAGGGTGTAGATGCGCACCGGGACGCCCGCCATCCGGGCGGCCGCCAGCCCCAGCAGTCCGGCCTTGGGCGTGCTGGCGTTGACGATGCTCGGCCTGAGCCGGCGGAGCTCCCGGGTCAGCCGGAACAGGGAGACCGCGTCGGCGGCCGGAGAGATCTCTCGCGCCATCGACACCTTACGGATGTCGTAGCGCGGATGCTCGTCCAGGCTCGAGATCTCCTCGATTCCGGACGTCACCAGGGTGACGTCGTAACCGCGCTCCTGCATCCAATCGAGCTGGCCGCGCAACAGCAGGCGCGCGGTCATCGAGTGGGTGACGACGTAGACCAGCCGGGGCCGATCGTTCATCGGTGGCGCAGCCTCCGCAGACCTGATGCGGCCCACTCCTCGAGCCAGATGCCCTTCTCCAGGATCGGCGACAACGAGCGCGGCATGTCGCTCCGCAGAGGCAGGCGGGAGATCGAGAAGCGGTCGAACTCCCCGGGCCGATTCCTGCGCCCGCCCGCGGCGACGGCGCTCTCGAACCGTTCGGCCACCAGATCGCGCACACTCGCGCTCCAGAGGCCCTTGGGATAACAGAATGACGGCACCGAGCGGCCGATCTCGTCCTCCAGGCGCTCGCGCGAGCTCTCGAGCTCACTCCGGCAGTCGGCAGCTGCGAGCGTGCGCAGGTCGGGATGACTCATCGTGTGGGAGCCGACGGCAACGAGGCCCGCGGTGCTCACCTCCCGAATCTGATCCCAGGTCATGGCCGGCAGCTGCTCGGCTCCGGTGAGCGGCGCCGGTGCGGTGCCGTCGATGAAACCGACCGGAACGTACAGCTCGGCCGGCAAGCCTCGCTCTGCGAGCAGTGGCCAGGCGATTTCGTAGAAGTTGCGAAAGGCGTCGTCGAAGGTCAGTACGATCTTCTGATCTTGGGCGGCCTGACGCCGCTCGAGCAGCTCGACCGCCGCGGCCAACGAGATCACTCGGCCGCTCGCGGCGAGCTCGTCGAGCTGCTCGCGGAAAGCCTCCGCCGGGAGATCGACCGCGGCGCCGGTCTCCGCTCCGGCGAGGTGGTAGGCGAGCACGGTGACGCCGCCGCCGGTCGCGGGAACGGCCCGATTCAGGCCCCGCAGCGCGCCGCGTCCGAAGCGATCTAGCGTTGTGCCCAGAGCCGACCTCCTTCGTGGTGACCATCGTCGCCCAGGGCTGCCACACCCGGCAGAGGATCGTCGTCGGGGACGCTGGCGCTGATCGGTACCGGCGGCTCGGCCTCCTCGCGCGCCGTCTGACGGAACAGCGCGGTCGAGCAGAGCAGCAGGAACATGAACGGGAAGAGAATGCTCCGCTGCCGGGCGATGATGCCGAGGTTCCCGAAGGTCAGACCGATCATCGCCGTGAAGCCGAACAGGAACGGTACCGCGAACTGGAGCAGGCGGTGGTGTCGCCACCGGGTCAGCCCCAGGCCGAGATCACGCCGGCGCCAGAAGATCAGTGCCCACAGCAATGCGACCTCGATCGCGGTCAGGAGTGCCATCGCGTTGTGAACGTCCCAGGGGAGGGGCCGGAGCCAGATGTTGATGAATGCCAGCGGCAGGGCGAGCACTCCGGAAGGCACGGCTCCGAGGGAGCTGCCGCCGAGCAGCGTCTGCTGCGCCCGGTATGCGACGAACTCCTGGACCCCCTCGAGATCGGCGTCGATGAGACCGAACTCCGAGCTGAAAGCGCGGAAGGTGAGCAAAAGAATGACCGCCAGGGCGAGCGCCTGGAAGAGCCGCGAGATCGTCATCTTCCGCTGTGCTCCGAGCCACGAACCGGCACCGCTGGTGGCGGCGAGCGCGAGTGCGATGTGGGGTCGGACCGCGAAGGCGAGCCCCAGGCCGCCGAGATAGGGGAGCCAGCGCATCCGCCGGCCGTCACCGGCGAACCCGAGCACCACCAGGCCGATGGCGAAGATGATCACCGACTCCTTGCCGACGCTCGACGGCCAGAACCAGAGCGAAGGCCAGAGCCAGACGAAGGTGGCGAACAGAACGCCCGCTCGGGCGCCCGCGAGGCGGTGGACCGCGAGCGCCATCATGAAGAGGCCGGCGAACGCCAGCAGCGAGAAGACCAGAAACTCCCCGCGCATGGTCGGGCCGATGAACGACAGCACGATCCCCGAGAGGTTGTGCAGAACCGAGGTGCCCCACCAGTGCCGGGGTCCGCCAAACCACTGCTCGGCGGCCAGGACGCTGAAATCGAGCTGCCAGACGCGTTGCGCCAGAGCCCACCCGACCTTGTAGTAGCCGCTGGCGTCGCCGACGCCGTCATAGAGCCGATGGAGAACCTCGTAGCGCGCCGTGCTGCCAATCAACCGCAGCACGATGGCGGCCATGAACAGCCGCTGGGGGAAAGGAAAACCGGGGCGGGCACTGACGGTAGCCGCGACGATCAGGACGATCGCGCCGATCAGGAGGAAGCCGACCAGATCGTAGTCCATCGCCTCAGAAGATCTCCAGATCGCCGATCGAGAGCTGCCAGAAGTCGCTGGCGAGCTCCGCGTCACCCAGGCGGCTGCCGTCGAGGGGCCGTACCATCAGCGTCGGACCCGTCGGCGCGTGGCGGAAGCCGGCCACCCGCAGTCCCCTGGCCTCGGGCGAGCGACTCGGAGCCGCGGCCACGAGGTAGTCGACATCGCTCTGCTCGGCGAGCTGCTCGAGGAGCGGCTCGAGCAGGCGCGGCAGGCTCGCTCGATCGCCCCGAACGAGAATCTCGCTCAGCAGCACCTCCCGCATCGACCGCCGCAACCGGGTGCGGAAGACGATCGCCAGGGAGTCGTCACCGTCACTCGTCCAGAGGCTCCGATAGTCGACTCCAGGGATCTCGGCATAGCGCCAGCGGAGGTAGGCGGGGCTCCGAGGGGTGTGGAGCCGCGCGCCCCAGTCCGCATGGTACTCCGAGAGCAGCGAGTCGAGGCCCCGCCACTTCAATAGATCGCTGACCGGTGGCAAGCTGCTCAGGTCGGCGGGCGACCTCGACTCATCGGCGCGCAGCGCCGCGCCCGCCATGCGCAACGGCTTGAGCGCCCGAATGTAGAGCGCCGGCTTGAGCGCCGAGCGCCACCCCAGCTTGCGGTAGCCGGCACCGCTGCGCTTGTTGGGCGTGTTGAAGACGAAGCTGCACCCTTCCGCGTCGAGGCGCGCGAGCGATTCGCGGGTGAGTCTCCAGAAGATCCCCTGCCGCCGCCAGTCGGGGTGGGTCGCGGTATCTACCGCGCGGACGGCGGCGATCTCCTGCGCCCCATGGCGCCAGCGCCATCGCAGGAAGGTTCTGAGGCCGACGATCCGATCGTCGGCGACCGCCACCCACGCCGGCGACCGGCCGAACGGGTTCTTCTCGTGCTTCCAGTGCCAAAACTCGAGCGTCCGGGGGACGCTCCCCGGGCCGAGCGAGGAGTGCAGGAGTTCCTGGATCTGATCGAGGTCCCCCTCGGTGGCCTCGCGGAAGACGACCTCCACGCCGCTCACGATTGCGCCTCCGAAAGGAGCCGCTCCAGGCCGTCGCGATAGAGGCTCTCATAGGCCTCGGCGGTCTCCTCGAGCGGCGTGCCGCCGGTGCCGAAGCGGCGCGCGGCGGCCTCACCCATCGCCGTCGTGCGCTGCGGATCGGTGAGGAGTGCGAGCAGCGCGTCGGTGAGGGCGGCTTCGTCGTCGGGATCGACCAGCAAGCCGGTCTCGCCGTCGGCGACGATCTCGGCGGTCGCTCCGACACGGGTGGCCACCACCGGTCGACCGAGCGCCGCGGCCTCGCTCAGGATGCCGGCCAGGCCCTCGGTGTCGCTGGTCAGGGCGACGAGGTCGGCGGCGGCGATGAAGTTGCCGACATCGGGACGGTTACCGAGGAAACGAACCCGGTCGGCGATCCCGAGATCGGTCGCCTGGGCGACGAGCTCATCGGTCAGCGGACCGCGGCCGGCGATCCAGAGCACGGCCGAGGGCAGGGAACGAGTCACCTCGGCGAACGCACGCAGCAGGCGGTCGACTCGCTTCTCGGGGCTCAGCTGGCCGGCGAAGAGTGCGACCGGTGCATCGGTGCCTGTGTCCACCTCCTGCCGCACCTCGGCGGGCGACGCGGTCGGTGCCAGGCGATCCGTGTCGAGGCCGCTCGGAATGAAGCGCACCATAGCGTGCGGGCAGAGGCGCTCGACCTGCGGTACGAACTCCCGGGCGACGGTGGCGGCGGCGTCGACGCGCGGAAAGACGTAGCGGTGGTAGAGAAGCCTGCGGCGCCAGCCGTTCACCCAGCGGCCCGGCTCGCCGATATTGCGGTAGACGAAGAGGGGCGGACCGGGCAAGCGACCGACCGCCGCGGCGGTGTACTTGACGCTGTTGCCGCCGCTGACCTGAACTACTTCGGGCCCGAATGCCGCCAGCGCCTCGCGCAGGCGGCTACCGGTCGTGCGGCTCCAGCCGAGCAGACGCTCCGACCAGCCTCGGCTCTGGAGATCGAGGCGCCATTCGTCGCAGCTTTCCGGCAGTCCGCCCGTCGTCGGCCCCGGATAGAGATAGATCTCCCGGACCGTGTGCCGCCGGCGCCTGAGCTCCTCGGCGAGGTCGCGGGCGAAGACCTCGGCGCCGCGACGCTGCGGCCTCGGGCTGATCAGGGCGATCCTCATTCGCTCGCCCCGTTGCCGGCGACCTGGTGGTAGAGCTCGAGGAGCTCGGGGACAGTCTTCCGGACATCGTAGCGCTGGAGGAAGATCTCTCGGTTGCGGGCGCCGAGCCGCTCGCGCCGACCCTGGTCGGTGGCCAGTCGTTCGAGCGTCGTGGCCAGCTCGGTCGCCGACTCCGGAGCGACCAGGGGCACGTCCTGCAGCTTGCCGAGGATCTCGCGCGTCGCCGGGATGTCCGCTGCGACGATCGGCAGCCCCATCGCCATCGCCTCGAGGACGGCTCCCGGAAAGCCCTCCAGCCGGGACGGGAAGACGAAGATGTCGGCCGCGGCGAGGAGGCCGGGCACGTCCTCGACGTGGCCCGGCAGCCGGACGTGGGAGTCGAGACCGTGGGCGGCTACGGAGGCGGCCAGCTCGGCCGAGCTCGGTCCCTCATGCCCCGCGATGACCAGCCGGACCGGCAGGCCCGAGCGGACCAGGCCGTCGAGCGCCTCGACCAGCACGATCTGGGCTTTGTGGAACGTCTGACGGCCGACGTTCACGAGCAGGATCTCGTCGTCGGCGACCCGCCAGGTGCGCCGAGCTGCTGCGCGCCGTCCAGCATCGGGTGCCGCGAATCGGTCCACGTCGCGTCCGCGTCGCACGACGGTCACTCTTTCCGGCGCCAGGCCGAGTCGACGGATCGCCGAGTCCTTGGCGGCCTGCGAGACGGCGTGGAAGTGCGCGTTCAGGTGGCGCCCGGTGACGCTGTCGAGCCACTGCACGGTCTTGAGCCGCCACCGCTTGATCCGCGGATCGGCGAACCGCGCCGGCTCGTAGCCGACCCCGACCAGACTGCTCACCACCGGCACTCCCGACCCCCAGGCTGACAGCCGTCCGAGGATGTCGGAGTCGAACAGGGTGGTGTGCAGGAGGTCGGGCCGCCAGCTCAGCAGCTGCCGTCTCAGATACACGCGACGAGCCCACCAGCCCGACTCCGGAATCAGCGAGACCTCGATCCCGTGGTCTCGCAGCAGGTGGGCGAAGCCATGCTCGGGCTCGGACAGCACGAAGACCCGCGGCTCGATCCCGGCGTCGACCAGATGGGGCAGGGTCTCGGCCAGCGAGCGCTCCGAGCCGCCGGCACCCAGGCTGTCGATCAGGTAGGCGACCTTGAGCGGCTTCACCGCCGACCTCCGCGGGCCTCGAGCCCCGGGCGGGCTGCGAGAGAATGCGACCGATGGCGGTAGAGCGAGACCGATCCAGCTACGAGCACCGTCGCTCCCGATTCGAGAAGCGCTTCGACGTCGACGCGGGGCGTCTGGTCTACCTGGGAGCGGCGGCGGACGCCGAGTTCTGGGATCGCCGCTGGTTGGAGAGCGGTGCCGCCAGCTACTCGGGGCCGGTCTCGGCTCGCAGCCTGGTCGCTCGAGAGACCGCACGCTTCCTGGAGCCCGGCAGTCTGGTGCTCGAAGGGGGCTGCGGCCTGGCGGTCGACAGCTGGCGACTGCGCCAGCTCGGCTACCGCACCGTGGCGCTCGACTACGCGCAGCGCACCCTCCATCACGTCCACGGCAGCGCGCCGGAGGTCGGCCTGGTGGTCGGCGACGTCGGTCGGTTGCCCTTGCCAGCGGCCTCCGTCGACGGCTACTGGTCGCTCGGCGTGGTCGAACACTTCTACGACGGCTACGCCTCGATCAGGGACGAGATGCGGCGGGTCGTGCGGCCGGGCGGCTATCTCTTCCTCACCTTTCCGTCGCTCAGCTGGCTGCGCCGAGTGAAGGCCCGGCTCGGCCTCTACCCGCGCTGGAGCCCCACCGCCACCGACCTCGAGCGCTTCTACCAGTTCGCGCTCGGCGGCGATCCGGTCGTTGCGGAGTTCGAGCGCCACGGATTCGAGGTCGTTCGCAAATCCAAGATCCTGGGGGTCAGCGGCCTGTGCGAGGAGCTGGGAGGCTTCGGGCGTTGGCTCGACGCCCGGCTGACCGGGCGCTCCCGTCCCGTGCGCGCACTGCGCGCGGCGCTCGACCTGCTGGTCCGCCCGTTGACCTACCACGTACGCGTGCTCGTCTTTCATCGTCTAGCCGATTGACTCCGCCGACCGCCGTAGGACCGCCCAGGCCTCGGCGGCGAGCAACCGGGTGAAAGCGAGGAAGCCGAGGACGATGACCACGGCGGCGGCCGCCAGCTCGGCGAACGGCGGCAGATCGATCTGCCAGAGGAGCAGGGCCGGCGCGATCGCGGTCGCCAGCAGCGCGAGCAGCATCCGGCCGAAGATCGGCCCCAGGGCGGTGAGCGGCATCTGGAGCAGCCGCCCGGTCATGGCGAACTGGATCGGACTGGTGACGACGACCGCCGCGAGGTATCCCCAGGCGACACCGACGATGCCCCAGCGGAGGCCCACCACGATACCGATGGTGCTGGCGGCGAGAGCGATCAGGGTCCACTTGAGGCTGAGGTCGGCGCGCCCGAGCGCGAGGAAGAGTGGCGGTGAGAGGCTCATGCCGATCTGGAAGAGAGCGACGACCGACAGGATCTGCAGCGGCAGCACGGCCAGGGCCCACTGCTCGCCGAGCAGGAGCGGAACGGCGGTCGGGCTGAGGAAGATGACCAGAACCGGCACGGGGGTGGCGACCAGCAGCGAGATTCGGAGAGCGGACAGATACGCGCTCCGACAGCGCGGTATGTCGTCCTGGATCGTGGCGAACGCGGGGAAGCCGACACTCGCGATCGGCCGTGCGATCTGCTGGAGCGGCATCAGGACTCCCTGATAGGCGACGCTGTAGAGACCGAGCGGCGTCGCGCCGAGGAAGCGGCCGATCAGCAGGTTGTCGAGGTTCCGGTTGAAGAAGTTGACCACCCGCGCGCCGACGATCGACCGGCTGTAGCTCCACATCTCGAGTAGCGCGGCTCTGGAAAACAGGAGCTTGGGCCGCCAGTCGCTCGAGGCGAAGTAGAGGATCGAGCCGGCCGCACTCCGGATCAGCTGTTCGGCCACGAGCGCCCAGACACCGAAACCGCCGAGCGCCAGGGCGATGCCGGCACTGCCGCCGAGCACGACTCCGAGCAGCCGCCGTAAGCCGATCAGTCGGAACGAAAGCCGGCGCTCGAGGAGGTAGCTGAAGACGCTCTCCGGAAAACCGAGCACGAAGGTAAAGCCGAGCGCCCGGACGACCGGGACGACCGCCTGGTTGCCGTAGAAGACGCCGACCAGCGGGGCGCTGACGATGAAGAGTCCGCAGAGCGTGACGCCGATCAGCCCCGCCGCCCAGAAGGCGGTCGACTTGTGCTCCTCGTCGATCTCCTTGCGCTGGACCAGCGCCTGGCCGAGGCCGAGATCGGTGAGCAGGCTGCAGAAGCCGGTGAAGACCACGGCCATCGCCACCAGGCCGAAATCGTCGGGCGCGAGCAGCCGCGCCAGCACTAGGCGGACAGCGATCTGCAGGACGAGTCCGCTCGCCTGACCGCCGCCGAGCCACAGCACGCCGGTGGTCGACTTCGAGAGCAGCGACTCGCCTCTAGCCTGCATGCGCAGGCGAGACCTCAGGGCCTGGAAGGACTGGCCGGCGGCGAGTCCATGTTATCGACGATCTGGGTCATGACCGCGGCGCCGGCCAGCGCGCCTCCGGTCGGTAGGAGCCAACCTGGCAGCAGAGCCACGACGCAGGCGCGGCAGTACTCGTCGGCACGAATCACGTCGTTCCAGTCGATGCGGGTGACGATTCCGTCGCAGAGCCAGTGATATACGCGTTCTCCGTACTGATCTTGGTGCGTCTCGCCGATGGTCAGGTTCTGCGACCAGCCGAGCTCGAACTCGTCGAGCTCCAGCTCGCAGTCGTCGGTGTCGCGCACCTCGACCAACCGGGTCGGAGTCCGCCCCAGGCGCTCTCCGGCGCCGTCATGAACGGCGACGTAGTACTCGGCGAGCTCGTGCTCCCGGTCCTCGAGCAGCTCCTCGAGCCACTCCCGGTCGTGGCCTTCCATCCAGTCGCGGGCCTGCAACACCTCCCACCACTCGTCGTCGAGCTCGATCTGCTCGCGATCTTCGGGCTTGGGGAAGACGCTCCAGTAGGTGCCGTCGCCGCGGGCGAAGAACATGTCGTAGTAGAAGGTGCCCTCGGGGTTGAGACGGCGGAAGTAGAGGCGCACCGTGCTGCCGCCCACCTCCGGAGAGACTCTCGCTTCGATCCCGGCATTGTTCTCGTTAGGAAGACAGGGCGGCTCGAGCACCTCGATCTCCGGGCCCTGCGCGAGGACCGCGGCGGGCGCAAGAGTCGCCAACAAGACAAGAAGAAGACTTGATTTCATGCGATCGGATGTCTCCAGTGCTCCCCGGGCTACAAGACTACTGTGGCTGGGTGCCCCTTCGTCAATTGCGTATTCCGCACTCGGCGTAGATCAGCCGGTACTCTCCTCGGGAAGTATTCGCCGGACGTACTTGCGGACCTCTCGGTTCTGCTCCAGGGCGGGCAGAGCCTGTCGGAGCACGCTGGCGGCCGCCTCTGGCTGGTTGGTCTCGAACAGCGCTACCGACAGGTAGAAGAGCTGCACCGGACCGTTGCCCGCCTGCTCTCCCGCCCGTTCGTAGTAGTCCAGGGACTCAGCGAAGGAACCGCGCCGGGAAGCGAGAACCGCCGCCACCCGCTGCATCTCCACCCAGTCCGGGTAGCGGTCGGCGAGAGCGCTCGCCTCCTCGAATGCCCACCGCAGCTGCTTGTCGTTGGCCTTGTCCGATGCCAGCCGGTCGAGGCGCTCGAACGCCTCCAACTCCTCGGCCCCGGGAGCTGCGACGATCTGCGACTCGGTGGGGGAGTCAGCCGGGGCCTTCGGCACCTTCCGACAGTCGTCGTCGCCGGACCAGGAGATGCAGAGCTCCGGTTTCGAGACGACGACGGTGGGCTCCGCGTTCGCCCCCGCCGGGTCGACCGCGACCGGGGTCTCGACCTGGGCGGCCTCGACCAGCCCAGCGGCCGCGGCTGCCGCCGCCAGGTCGCTCCGAACCGAGTCGGCGAGGGCGGCGGCCGAGAGCGCGCCGAAGCGGCTCTCGAGGTCTTCGAGCCTCTCGTAGGAGCGCTCGAAGCCGGTCTGGTTACCGCCGGCACTCTGCGCGAGCGCCAGATAGGCGAGAGACCGCGCGAGCTCCTCGGGGCTCTCCAGGAGCCCGAACGAAGCGATCCGCAAGTCCTCGCCGGCGCGCGCGTGGTCGCCCCGCTCATACGAGCGGATTCCTTCTTCGAGGAGTCCCGAGTAGAACGGATCGCTGCGCTGTCCGGCGGCCGGCCAGATGGCTAGGCTGAGGACCGCCCAAGCCAGGATCGTTCTGGTTGCTATCGGCACCCGATTCTCCTCCCGGTCCTCAAGCGGCGGAGCCTCGAGCGGACTCCCGGTCGTCGGAGTACGCCTCGTAGGAGTAGTAGCGGCGGCTATAGCTGTCCGACGTCGCCGGCCGGAAGCGGTTCAGCACGGCCCCCAGCAGTCGCACACCGGCGAGGCGGAGCCGCTCGGCGCAGCCCTCGGCGTCCTCGTGCAGGGTCTTGTTGGCGTGCAGGCAGAGGATCATCCCGTCACAGAGCGAGCCGATGACCACCGCGTCCGTGACCACCAGGGCCGGCGGGGTGTCGACGATCACGACTTCGAAATCGCGAGCCGCTCGACCGAGGAAGTCGGCCATCCGTGCGGACGCGAGCAGCTCGGACGGATTCGGCGGGTGCGGGCCCGAGGGGCAGAGCGAGAGGTTCTCGATGCCGGTCGTCAGGTAGAGCGACGCCGGATCCTCGCCGCCGGCGAGTGCGTGCACGAGTCCGGTCGAGTTGTCCCGGTCGAACACCCGGTTCAGGCGAGGCCGACGCAGGTCGGCGTCGACGAGCAGGGTTCTGCGGCCGAGCTGGGCCATCACCACCGCCAGGTTGACCGCGGTTGCGGTCTTGCCGTCGCTGGACTCGGGCGACGTCACCGCGATCACCCGGAGCTCGTCGGCGCTCGACAGCATCAGGGCGGTCCTGAGCGATCGATAGGCTTCGGAGACGGCCGATTTCGGGCTCACCTGGGGCAGCAGCTCGATCTGGGTCGGCTCGGAGGGCTGTGCGACGTCGGTCGGTCGGGCTCGCGAGGCGTAGTAGCCATAGCGGGCGGCGGCGCCCTTGTAGTCGAGGTCGGGGACCGCCGCCAGCACCGGCAGCCCGAGCCGCTGTTGCAGCTCGGCCGGCCCGCGGACGGTGCGATCCATCAGATTGAGCAGCAGCACGACACCGACACCGAGTCCGAAGCCGAGAGCCAGACTGACGATCATGTTGCGGCCGAGCGAAGGGCGGAACGGTGTGCCCGGAGTGAGGGCGCGATCGATGACGCGCACGTTGGTTTCGCGCTCGCTCTGGAGCCGGGCGCGAACGCCCGCCTCCGACAGTCGCCGCAGCATCTCGTCGAGCAGCTGCCTGCGGTTCTGGATCTCCATCTCGAGGTTGCGGAACTCGACCGCCGAAGCGTTGCGATCCATCACTTTGGCCTTCACCCGCTCGATCTCGGCCTGGATCGAGCGCTCGCGGCGCAGAGCGGTCTGGTATTCGGCGTAGGCGGTTCCCTGAGCCTTGCGGCCACGCTCTTCGACCAGTCGAGCGAGGTCAGCGCGGCTCTCGTCGATCCGAGCCTTGAGGTCGACCATCTCGGGCCACTCCGGCTTGTAGGTGCGGAGGCGGGTCTCGTAGTCGGCTTCCAGCCGCATCAGCTCGCGCTCCAGCTCGGCCACCAGCCCGTCGGCGTCGGGACTGGTCAGCGCATCCGCCGGCGAGCGCTTGAGCTCGTTGTAGCGGGCTTCCTTCTCGAGCCGGTCTCCGAGCGCGGCGATGTGCTCTGCGTTCAAGCGATCGAGCTGCTGCAGCGTCGTGTCGGACTCGGGGTCGAGGTTGAGGATGTCGGTGGAGCGTCCGTAGCTCTGGAGCTGCTGCTCCTTCTCGTTGATCTCGGCCTTGAGCGTGTCGATCTGCTTGACCAGGAAGTCGGAAGCGCGGCCGACGGTGGCCGATCGGGTCTCGATCCCCCAGTCGATGAAGGCGTCGGCGATACCGTTGGCGACCCGCGAGGCCATCTCGGCGTTGGAGCTGACGAACGACACCTCGACCAGCTCGGTCTCCTTGACCGGCTCGACGCTCAGGCCGCCGAGCACTCGACTGGCGAGCTGGGCGAGCACCGCCTCATCGGCCGCCTCGCTCACCTCGCCCTCGGACTCGCCGCTCTTGAGCAGCTGGCGCGGGGTGCTGTTGAACCGGGGGTCGTCCATCAGGCCGAGGTCGAGCACGACCCGCTCAGCCAGGCCACGGCTCTCGAGCAGCCGGTACTGGGTGGGGTAGTACTTCATGCCGATCCAGGCCTCGAGCCACGGATTCGGATCGGTGGTCGCCGCCATCGAGCTACGCTGCTCGATCTGCAGCGTGGTCGTCGCACGGTAGCTCTCGGGAGTGATCAGATAGTGGATGAACGCCCCGACCCAGGCGAGCAGGCAGACGACCCCGATCAAGCGCCAGCGCTGGCGGAGGAGCCGCAGGTAGTGGTGCCAGTCGATCGGCTGCTCGATCCCGGTCGGACCGGTTGTCTCGTAAGCGTTGCCTGGTGGCTGGTGGGTGCTCAAAAGAAGGACTCCTTGATCACCACCACGTCGCCGTCGCGCATCTCGATGTCCGGGTCCTTGCCCGCCAGCACGCGCTTGAAGTTGACCTGGATCTCCGCCACCTCGCCGTCGGGGCCCTGTCGTCGAATGCGGATCTTCTGCGCGGCACGCTCGGTCAGTCCGCCCGCCTTGGCGATCACCGCCAGCAGGGTCACGTGGTCGGTGCTCTTGAACACCACTGCGCCCGGCTGCGCCACCTCGCCGAGGCAGAAGACGCTCACTTCCACCGCCACCGGCACGTTGATCAGGTCGGCGGCGAAGATCGGGATGTTGTACCGGCGGTCGCCTCGCACCAGGACCGAGTCGAGGTCGATGGTGATCTGATCCGACAGCCCGTTCTGGGCTCGGCGGAGAACGTGCACGCGATTGCCGTGATTGTCTGCCAGGCCGCCGGCGGCGGTGAGCGCCTCGAGCAGGGTCCACCGCCCGGACAGCGCCAGATTGCCGGGCGAGTTGACTGCACCGATCACCGAGATCGGCTGCGAGCGATACTCCACGATGCGCACGGTCACCGAGGCCCTCTGCAGGTAGGAGCGCTCCAGCTCCTCCTTGATGTGGGCTGCCGCCTGGTCCTCGGTGAGACCGCGCACCAGCAGGCGGCCAACGAGAGGCAGATCGATCGTGCCGTCGTCGGCGACCTTGAGCTCCACGTTGAGCGTCGACTCTTCAAAGACTCGAATCTCCAGCAGGTCTTTCGGCCCGATCGGATAGGCAGCGGACGTGGACGGTTCCTGAGCCCCTAGGGAACCGGCCAATAGGACGAGTAGGCCCAGTACGATCGGGCCGGTCGAAGTCCGCGCCATCGCTCCGCCGCCGACAGTAGCCGAAATTTCGGCGTCTCTCTGTGACCAGTTCCACAACATGGCCTGTGCTACCAGGGGCTGGAGTCGCCTCCGACCTCGAGGCCGGCCCGAAAGACCGTCACGGATCGGTCGAAGCCGGGGGCGTTGGAGTCGAAGTCGGTCTGCACGACGACCACCGAAAACTGCAGGCGACGGTTGATCTCGAAGTCGACCTCGCCTCCGAACGACGTGACGTCGTCCTCGCGCGGAGCCGCCAGCTCGTTGACTCGATCGTAGTCGTCGGTCCCGGTCTCGCCGAAGCCCCGCACGTGTAGCCGGCGCCCCCAGGGGGTTCCTACCGCCAGCCCGACCCGCTCTTCCGAGAAAAAGCGGTCCGCGCGCACAACCGAGTAGACGATCGTCCGACCACCGTAGGCGTCGAAGCGCAGACGGTGGCCGGGCTGCCAGCCGGCGTGGATCGAGCCGGTGAGCTCGGAGCGCGAGTCGGAGCGGGCGGCGTCGAAATCGACCTTGCGTAGGACCGCCGTAGCGGTGAGGTCGACTCTGCCGGTGTCGTAGTCGATCTCGAGCAGCGGGCCGAACGTGGTGTTCGAGCGACCAGCCGGATCGACCGGGAAGTCGGCCTCCGAGTACTCGGCGCCGATCCCGATGCGCAGCTCCGACGGAAAGCGATACGCCACCCCGAGGCGCGCGATCGACTCCTCGCGATCGAGCGTCACGAGATCGACTCCGGTCTGCTCGGCGGCGGCACCACTGTGCTCGTACTCCCGCGCTTCCAGCGAGCCGAAGAGCTCGAAGCGGCCCGCGAGCTCGGTCGCCGCCTGGATCCCGGCGCGGGTCTCCCGAATGTCGTAGGGGACCAGGCTCTCGCTGCTCAGGAACCTCTGACGCTCGTCCCGACGGGCCTCGAGCACTAGCGTAAGACGGTTGTAGAAGCCGAACAGAGCGGCGCCGAAGTTGAAGTTCTCCTCGCGCAGCTGGTCCTGGTCAGCCCACCAGTTGTACTCGGGCAGAATGTAGGCCGAGATCATCACGTCCGATCCGAACCGGGAGAAGGCGACCAGACCGGCGCCGACACTCGCCGAGACGTCGGACACCTTCGGCATCCCGTCCGGGGCGCCGAAGACGTTGTCGTTGTAGCCCATGTTGTGCAGCCAGAATCGGGGATCGACTCGCAGCGCGCCGAAGTTCCAACGTGCTTCCTCGGCGCCGGTCTCGACCCGCTCCTGCGTCGGCGTCTGGGGGATCGCGAGGCTGCCCGGCGCCGTGTACTGCGGAAACTGGGCGGTCGCCGGCGCAGCACACAGAAGGCCCGCGATCAGCAAGCGTGCTGCCCCACAACTATGCATGTCCATGGGATAATCTCTGCCAAGGACCTCTGGCAGGTCGCCATGATATCGCTCTTTCGCCAAATGCCAAGCGCGGCAACCGTGGCGCTGGCGCTACTCTTGCTGTGGGCGCCCTTGCCCTATGCCAGCGTCACCCCCCATGCGCTCCTGCTCCTCCGTCTCGTCGGGTTCTTGGCTCTGGGCCTGGCGTTGTGGAGTGATCGGGGTGCCGGGCGCTACCGGACCGTGGCGACTCCGGTCGCGAGCTTGCTGATCATTGCCGCGATCGGTGTCGTCCAGGCGCTGCCGCTCCCAGCCCGGCTGGTCGGCTGGTTGTCGCCGACGCGCCTGCAGCTGGCCTCGGAGGCGACCGGCCTGGCAACCGGTGGAGACGTGGGCTCCGTGGCGCTCTCCATGGCGCCGGCCCAATCGCTCTCCGCCGCGCTGACGTTCGTTGCCGTGGCCGCGACGCTGGCGGCGGCGGCCACCGTGGGTGGTGCGCGGCGAGACCGGCGTTGGCTCGCGGGCGCCCTCCTGCTGGCGGCCCTCTTTCAACTCCTGTACGGGTTCCGGCACCTGGCGGCGGGATCGAACTCGGTCTGGGGCGTCGAGGTGGGTCGGGCCGCGTCTCGGATGCGGGGCACGTTCGTCAACCCGGCGCACCTGGCTCCCTACCTCGAGATCACGTTGGCTGTGGTGTTCGCCCTCGGCTGGTGGACGATCCGCAGGATGCGGCGGAGCGAGCGCGGTCTGGAGTGGCGCCTGGCGCTCTCGATCGGTCCGGTTCTGCTCTGGCTCCTGCTCTTCGCTGGGCTGGCACTCACCCGCTCCCGCGCCGCGCTGCTCGCGGCAGCGCTGGCCACCCTGGCGCAGGGGATCATCCTGGCCGCCTATCACCGTCGCTGGCGCCTGTTACCGGTCGGTCTGGTGGCGGTCGGGGCGGGGGTCGCCCTGGTCGCATGGACCGGCCTCGAGCGCGGGCTGGGTCGGTTGTTGGGGACCTCGGTCTACAGCGTCACCGCGAGCATCCGGCTCGAGGTCTGGCGCGCCACCTCCGAGCTCTGGCGGCAGTTTCCGATCGCCGGCACCGGGCTCGGGAGCTTCGAGAGCACCTTCCCGTTGGTCGAGACCGAGGAGATGGCGGTGGTCAGCTGGGAGCACGCCCACAACGATTGGCTGGAGCTACTGACGACCGGTGGGGTCCTGGCGCTGGCGGCGGCGATCCTCGGCGTCGTCTTCCTATTCAGGCGATTGCATGAGACGCTACTCACCAGCCGTAGCCACGAGGCCGCGGCGGCGGCGCTGGGCGGCCTCGGAGCTCTCGTAGCGGTCGGGTTTCACGAGCTGCTCGATTTCGGCCTGACCCTGCCGGCCAACTCGTTCACCCTCGCCCTTGTGGTCGGCGTCGCCGCTGCCGGCGACGGGCCGGCGTCAGAGTAGCTCGACGTCGGTCGGTCGGACCCCGGAGCCGGCGTGCAGCCGGATCGTCAGGCGGTGCAGCTCTGTCGACACCGGTTGCTCGAGCGCGAGCGTCTCTCGGGATCGCGAGACCCGCTCCATGCCGACGAGTCGGCCGTTCCAATAGACTTCGAGGACCGCACCGGTGCTCGAGCGGTTCTCGAGCGCGACCGACAGGCCGCTCCCCTCGATGCGGGGCAGCAGATCGAGGTGGAAGTCGTTCTCGACCCGCTGCCAGGCTCTCGCCTCCCAACGGGTTCGCCGGAGGCGCTCGAGCGATCGCTCGGCGGTGGCGCTCCCCTCGTTGTCATTCTCGGCGGCGGCGATGCTCCTCAACGTCGTCCAGTACTGCGGTCGTGTCCGCCAGGCCGACGGCACCAGCTCGAGGCTCGAGCTCGCCAGCGACGTCCGGCCGTCGCTCGTGAGCTGGCGCGCCTTGAAGAGGCGGTACATCGACCACCCTTCGTCACGGCTCTCACCGAACCGGCGCTCCAACAAATCGGCCCGCGCCAGGTCCCCGTCGAGCAGGAAGGCAGCAGCGCGTTGATAGGCGGGCGGGTCGGCGGCGAGCCGGGCCAACCGGTTCATGATCGGGCCGTCGATCGGGCACTCGCCGATCCCACAGAGCTCGAAGGACCAGGCGAGCCAGTCGCCGAAGGTCTGCGCGGCGTTGGCACCCACGGGACCCGCGGGGAGAAGCTCCAGCAGGAGCACCAGGCGCGGTACGAAGTCGAGCGTCATCGGAATGCGGGGCAGAAGGTAGAGCAGTCGCTGGCGGGCCCGCACCCGGTCGCCGCCACTCAATTGAATCCGGACCCGGTCGAAAGAACGATCCAAATCGGCCGCCAGTGTTCCGTACCAGGTCTGGCGGGCGCGGATGACCAGCTCCCAGTCGCCACTCGTGGCGAAGATCTGCTGCAGGATCTGCCAGGCCCATGGGCGGTCGGGTACCAGCGCCAGCGCTTGTGCTCGCGATGGGGCCACTCGGAGCCAATCCCGGATCAGAAGCTCGAAGGTGCCGGCGTCACGGAAGGCGCGCTCCAGCAGCTCGGTGGTCGCGAGGCGCTGATCGCGCGGCAGCGACGACCAGTTGCCAAGATAGGCCGCCGCCAGGAAGCGAATCGGTCCGTGCTGCGAGGGTGCCAGGCGATGCGCCGCGAGCAGCGGCTCCTCCCAAAGCTCCGATTCCGCGATCAGTCGGGGGTCCCGGCCGCGGTATAGCTGTAGATAGGTGGCGCCGCCCAGGAGCATTGCCGCTTCCCACGAGGAGGCTCGTCGAGGCCAGGCGGTCTCGGCGATCGCCGCCGCGTCCGCCAGGCGCGACGGTCCGCGCTCCAGCTCGGCGCGAGCCTGTTGCTCGGGGAGCTCGGTGAGCCAACTGCGATCGAGCTCGCTGTCGAGCAGCGCCAGCCCGACGCGGAGCTCGGCGAGCACCGGGTCGTAGCGTCTCTTGACCTCGGTGCGGAGATCGGGAAGCCGATCGTCCAGGCCGTGCTCGGCGACCCGGGCGAGCGCCCGGCCCCGACCCGCCGCCTGGTGCCGGTAGTCGAGCCACGAGGCGAGGACGCCGGCGACGCAGAGTGCAATCAGGACCGGTCTCATCGAGGTCGGCTCGGGGTGGTCAGGAGTCGATCGAGCTCCTGGAGCAGCTCTTCGACATCGCGCGTCGCGGTCTCACCGTCGACGTCGTAGCTCTCGGTCAGTCGCTTGGTCAACTGGTCGATCTGGGTGATCCCGGAAGCCATCGAGTCGAGCACCAGCATGCCGGTACGGTTGAGGCTCAGTACCCGCAGGCCCGACATGTCGAGAACCACGCCGCTGCCGTCGGCGAGGGTCTGATGGCTGTAGCGATCCGAGCAGAGCAGATCCGCCAACTCCTCGATCGGCCTCATCCCACGCGCTCGAGTCGGAGGGCCGCCACCTCTTCGAAGACCACCCGATCGCGATCCCGGTCGACCCCCACCGCTCGGCCGGCGACCGTCAACCAGGCGTGGGCGTCCAGAAGATCGCCGGTGGACCACGGCCGGTGCACGCCGACCCGCACCGTGACGTCCGGTCGGTCCGCCACCAGCGTGCCGGCGACCAGAGCCCGCAGCAGGCAGGTATCACGACGGCCCAGGAGCCGGCGGCCGACCCGTACCGCCCAGGTCGCCGCCCACGCCGCGTCGGTCGGCGAGGAGCCGGTGGGCAGAAACCGCGTGCTCAGGAGTCGGCTCCGCGTCTCTTCCCACGAGGCTCCGGCGGCCAGTCGCTCCGCCCGGGCGTGCAGGCGCCAGGCAGCGACCAGCAAGTGCAGTCGATGCCAGAGTAGGCCGATACCCCGCCGGCGAATCATCCCGGTCATCATACTGGCAGCGCCGCCGCGACCGCTGCGAGAGACTCCTCGGGCGACTCGAGGAGGGACGATCCGACCCGGAGTCCGACCGCCGGCAACGCTTCGGCGAACTGGGTCATCAGGCGGAGAAGGGCGCGCTGACGCCGCACGAAGCGCTCGTCGGTGACGTAGAGGGCGGAAGTGCCGTGGAGAAGTGCTGCGAGCGCCTCGGCCTGGCTCAGAGGGCGCTGCCGGTGCTCGACCTCGCTCCGTCCGGAGGACTCCAGGACCACCAGGCAATCGGGGTAGCTGATCCCCTCGAACGCCTCCGGCGAGCCGTCACGATCGAGCCGGATCCTCCCGTCGGCAGCGCTCTCCATCGACAGCCCGCGTTGGCGGAGCCCGGGAAGGAGCGCCTCCGAGCCCGGCCGCAGCCAGACGTTCCTCCGAGCGGCCCGCAGCACCGGGCGCCCTTCGTGGACCCCGAGCAACAGGCTGTCGTCCGAGATCACCCGGCCGCCGGCGGCCAGAACCGCCGACGCCAGGGTCGACTTGCCGGTGCCGCTGGCGCCGATCACCAGCGGTCGACGGCCAGCGGTCTCGAAGGCAGCAGCGTGAAGAAAGCACTCGCCGCGGGCGGTCAAAGCGTGCGCGAGCGCGGCCTCCACCAGCGCCTCGAAGGAGTCCGAGCCGCTCCGCGCACTGGCATAGAGGTCGACCGTCGATTCGTCGGCGTCCGGCCGAACCGCTATCCGGCCGCTCCGGTTCCGCAGCCAACCGAGCTCGCCGTCCGGCAGCCAGCGAACGTCCCGAGCGTCATCGAGGCTCGCGCCGCCGTCGCGGTCGATACGCCAGTGCAGGAGGAACGAACAGCCGGCGTCCGGAGGTGCCGGCTCGGCCAGCCAACGCCGGTGGATAAGGTCGCTCACCGGGGGTGGCGCCTGGCTCAGGCCGATGACGCTCTCGAGCGGCGGGAAGGCTACGTAGACGGTCGGATCGTCCTCGTCCACGCCGGCAGTCTACGCGAGGACGATAGAGTCCGAGCGTGCGCGGCCAAGGCCGCCCACCCGAGCCGGATGAGTGCTCTCGCCGCCATCTTTCGACGCGACCGCGGTCCGGTATCGGAGCCGACCCTCAGCGCTCTCGGCGCCCGCCTCGAGCACCGTGGACCGGACGGCCACGACATGTTCTTCGATGGGCCGCTCGGCATCGTCCATCAGCACCACTGGGTGACGCCTGAGGAGAGAGGCGAGCGACAGCCGTTGCGGCGGGGCGAATACGTGCTGGCCTTCGATGGTCGCCTCGACAACCGCCGGGAGCTGCTCCGGACACTCGCCCTGTCCGCCTCCGACGGTGAGCCGACCGACGCCGAGCTGGTCCTGGCCGCCCACTCACGCTGGGGGGATTCGCTCTGCGAGCGGCTGATCGGCCCGTTCGCGTTCATCCTCTTCGACCTGGCGGCACGACGAGGGCTGATGGCGCGAGACGCCCTCGGCGACCGCACGCTCTTCTACGCGGAGATCGGGCCGGAGCTCGCGATCGCCTCCGAGGAGGCGGCGCTCCTGGCGCATCCCGGGCTCTCGACCGAGCTCGACGAGACCCGGCTGGCGCACTACTTCGCGGCTCGTGTTCCAGGAGACGGATCGTCGTTCTTCGCCGGCGTGAGCGAGGTCCGTCCGGCGACGGTCACGGCGATCGCCGACGGTCCGTTGATCGCCACGGAGTTCTGGTCGCCACCGTCGCCCGAGTCCAGGAGCGCGCGTAACCGGGATGAGGTCTCCGAGCGGTATCGAGAGCTGCTGGCGCGCTCGGTGCGCTCTCGGCTCCGCTCGGCAGCGCCGGCCGCGGTGCTCATGAGCGGCGGCCTCGACTCCACCTCGATCGCCGCGCTCGCGGCGGAGTCGGCAGGGGAGCCGTCCACGAGAGGTCCGGTACGCGCGATCTCCTGGGTGTTCGACTCGCTCGATCAGTGCGACGAGCGGGCCTTCATCCGTCCTGTGGTCGAGAAGTGTGGTCTCGAGGGGCACGAGTTCGTCGCCGACGGTCTCGGACCGCTGCCGGACGGCGAGGAGCTCTGTCTCGATCCGAACGGTCCCGAGGAGAACCCGTACCGGCGGCTCAAGGCCCGCGCCTACGCCGAGGCGTCGGGCTCGGGCTCGGTGGTGCTGCTGAGCGGCGGCTCCGCCGACACCTTCTACGCCGGCTTCCAGCGCTGGTTCGTCGATCTGAGTCGAGCGGGAGCGCCGCTGGCCGCTCTCGGCGAGCTCCTGGCCGAGATTCGGAGATTCGGTCTCCGCACCGGTCTGAGTCGCGCCGGCTTCGGACAGCTGCGCCGCGCCTTCCAGCCTACGCCGGAGAGATGTCCGTGGTTGACCCCCTGGGCGCGTCGACTGCTGGAGCCCGAGAGCGCGCCCTCGGCCGCTCCGGCGTTGGCCCGCGCACGAGCGGTCGCCGGCTCCCGCCAGGCGCGCGGCGTCTCGCTCGAGATCCCCCACGCCTGCCGGCACGGCGTCGATCTACGCCATCCCTACCGCGACCGGAGACTGGTCGAGTTCGTGCTCTCCCTGCCCGCCTACGAGCTCTACCGGGGAGGGCGTCTAAAGGACGTCGCCCGCCGAGCGATGGTCGGTAGGCTGCCCGAGAGCGTCCGCAACCGAACCGGCCCGACCCGATTGACCCCGCTCTTCGAGCGGGCCTTGCGCGGACCGGCGGGTGACCGCTGGGCGAGGTGGCTGCGCCGCCCGGCGGCACTCTGGCCCCGGTACGTCCGGAGCGAATGGGTCGACGCCGCCCTGAGTCGATCCCCGGGTCCGACCGGCGACGTGGTGCTCTGGAACTGCCTGGCTCTGGAGGTCTGGCGGAGCCGATTCGACCTCTAAAGGGGTCGATCGAGGCGGCCTTTGCGGAATCCCGAAAGCCTCGTCTGTGACCTAGTTCACTGTCTCGAGAGGCCAAATTTTCGAAAATGCTTACGGGTGTTTCGCCGCTTTTTGCCGTCGGGAGCGATCATGTACAATCCGCCACATACTGGAGAGAAAGCTGCCGATGACATCTGCCAGCTCAGGCAAACCGCACGGCGAGCGCCCAGGCCGTCAGCCCTCGCAGCGCCAGCGCTACGAGAAGCCCGAAATCGTCGATCGGGGCCAGCTTGCCGAGGTTGCGCTGGGTGGAACGCCCGGAACCGGCGACAGCGGCGGCGGGGCGCTGACCGAAGACCCACCGTAGGGCGCACCGCAGCGGTTCCCAGCAGGTAGCAGAGCGGTCAGTCGCGGTTCCGATCGGAGCCGCGCTGGCCTGGAGGCAGAATGAACTTAGTGTCAAGGCAGTTCCTGGGTGTAGTTGCGCTCGGCCTCCTGGCCGCGAGTGCCGCCGTGGCCCAGGCCCCGGTGCAGACGTTCTTCGTCCCGAATCCCGAGGAGCAGGTGCGCACCTGGGCCGATGCGATTCAGGTCCTACCGGAGAACGCCGAGATCCACTCGGTCGTCTCGATTACCGCGACCGCCGACGACACGATCATCTACTACGACCACTGGGAAGACGGCTTCGAGGCCGACATCACGACGCCGCTCCTGGCCACCACCGAGGTCTGGGGAGATCGCGACTGCGCCAATGGCTTCACGCCGCTCATCGCTACCTGTACACCGGGCGTCGACGACGCCCTCGACGTCGTCTATTCGGGTGACGTCCTCGTGCTCGAGAGCGACGTTCCCCTACCGCGGGTGCCCGCTTCCATCTTCTTCGACGGCGGCGACAAGTTCGCCTCTACCGAGCTGATCGCGGTCACGCGCGCCGCCTGGCCCTCGACCGGCATCCAGGCGCAGTTGGGTGGCGCCGTCGAGGTCTTCGATACGAGCAAATGGGGGACCGAATACGAGGTCCCGGTCGGCGAGGGTGTGCTGGCCGCGTTCGAGCTCGTCGGCCTGTCGATCATGGCCGAGGAGGACGGTACCTCGGTCAACGTCGACCTCGACGCCGACGGTACGCCCGACGTCGCCCTGGTGCTCAACCAGGGCGAGAGCACCCTCGTAGGCGCGGTCGGTGTGACCGACGTTCTGGCGGGGGCGACGGTCTCGGCCTCGAGCGAGGTGCAGCTCAACCTGCTGACGGCCAACGAGAGCACCACCTACGAGGGGCGCTGGTACAGCCAGATCCCGATCAGCGACTGGAGCAACCGCTACTTCAGTCCGGTCGGCTCGACCGTGACCGGCGATCTCGTCCACCTCTACATCTACAACCCCGGTCCGACCGATCCGATCGAGGTGACCGTCGACGAGCTCGGCGGCTGCACCGACGTGGCGATCGCGGCCGGAACCTTCGTCGAGGTGCCGCTGACGGTGAACAGCCCGATCTCGGCCGCCGAGCTGCTGAGTGACGGCACCGATTGCCTCGGTGGAGCCGCCCCGGCCGGCGACTTCTTCGCCATCGCCACCATCGACCGGAACGAGACCATCCACGACTGGGGCTTCACGCTCATCCCGGAGAACTCGCTCACGCCCTCCGCCGTGATCGGCTGGGCGCCGGGGAGCACCGATCTGTCCGAGAACGCCAGTCCGGTCTGGATCACCCCGGTCGGCCTGACCGGCGGGGCCACGACGACCGTCTACGTCGACTACGAAGGCGACGGACTCGGGCCGTTCACGATCGGCTCCGGGCTCTGCGCCGGCCTCCAGTACGACCAGGAATTCGCGGGCGCCGGCAACCTCGACTCCCTCCGCCTGTTCGAGCCCGACAACGATCAGACCGGTACCCGGATCTTCACCTGTGACGGCACCCGGATCACCGCCGCCTGGGGTCAGGATCCGGAGTTCTCGAGCTCGGGTCAGCCGCAGCAGCTCGACATGGGCACCACCGTCCTGCCCTTCGCCAGCTTGACGGCGTTCAAGGACGGCGCGCTCTTCGGCGACAACAACTCGAACGGCGGGCTCGATCCGGGCGACACGATCCTCTACACGATCCGGGTCGTCAACAACGGGATCATCCCGATCACCGACATCAACCTGATCGACACCCTCGATCCCAACACCACCTACGTCGCAGACACCACCGAGATCGACGGCTCGCCGATCGCCGACGACGTCGCACCGGACACGCCGTTTCCTCTGGATGCGGACGCCGGCCACCCGAACGGCTATCCGCTGGTGGTCGCTCCAGACGTGCTGCTCCCCGGCGAAGAGATCCTGATCACCTTCATCGCCGCCTACACACCGCTGACCAACGACGTGATCGAGGTCATCAACACGGTCACGGTCGAGTCGGACTCGGAGACCTTCGTCGACTCCCAGTCGAATCCGGTCGAGCAGGGCGAGCTGCTGGTCACCAAGCAGTCGAGCGCCGCCGGGCAGTACGTGCAGCCGGGGCAGACGATTACCTATACCGTCACCGTCACCAACACCGGGGACGGCGGTCTGACGGGGATTCAGGTGACCGATCCGGCCCCGGCCGGGACCACGCCGGTAAACGGCACCACGGCAGTGAACGGCCCCCGCGAGCGTTTCTCGCGTGATCTGTTCGAGACCGTCTCCTTCGCCAACGATGACGGGCCGCATCCATGGCTGGCGCCATGGGTCGAGACCGACGCCGCTGGTCCCCCGCAAGATCCGGCCGCTGGCGACGTTCTGGTCACGCCGGCCCCGGCCGGCGCCCTGCGCATGGAGGACGAGGGCTCCGACGTGGGTCGCGTTCTCAACCTCTCGAACTACGCCGGCGGCTTCGCCGCGCTGTTGTTCGACTTCCAGGTCGATACCGGCGTGGACGAAGGCGACGCCGTGCAGGTCGAGGCCTCGGCCTTCGGTCTGGGCGGACCGTTCACGACCCTGCCCGAGCTCGCCGACATCGACGGTGACGTCAACCCCTCCGCCTCGGGCTCCGCCGGCTACGACATCTCGCCCCACATCTCGGCGACCACCGCGATCCGCTTCCGGCTGGCGACCGGCGACTACAACGGCGGCTCGGAGTTCTTCTACGTCGACCAGCTCGACGTGCGGGTGGCGGACAACAGCACCAGCGCCGCGGACGACTTCAGCTCGCTCGATTTCGCCGGCGGTTCCGGCTGGGCCGGCCCGTGGGTCGAGAACGATCCGTCAGGTCCGGGTCCGGCCGCCGGCCTGGTCACCGTCGACACCGGACAGCTCGAGATCGGCGGTGCGGTCGACAACTCGTTGGCCCGGACGGTCGACCTGAGCGGCAGCGTGTTCGCGATCTTCAGCTTCGATTTCACCGACATCAGCGGTCTCGAAGACGCGGATCGGCTCGAGATCGAAGCCTCGCGGGACGGCGTCAACTTCAGCGTGATCGGTGACCTGGTCAACGACGCGACCGGCACCAGGAACTACGACATCACCGACTTCATCTCGGCCAACACCAGCATCCGATTCCGCGTCGGCGCCGCCCTGGAAGGGGGCGAGCGCTACGTCATCGACAACGTCGCGATCCGAGCGGCCCAGCACGGTACGGTCGGCCGCGACAACTTCGGCGTCAGCGTTCCGCAGCTGGTCGACGGCAACATGCCGGCACTCGTGCTGCCTCTGGACGAGTTCGCGCTGGCGCCCGGCGAGACCCTGACCGCGACCTTCGACGTGGTCGCCGACTCACCGCTCCTGGTGTCGGAGATCGTCAACACGGTCACCGCCGACGCCTTCGAGAACATCGAGCCTGGCGTCGCTTCGGTCACCGATCCGGCCGACCCGAGCGGCGGCGCGATCGGCGACCTGGTCTGGCTCGATCTGGACGGCGATGGCGTGCACGACATCGGCGAGCCGGGCATCCCCAACGTCACCGTCGAGCTGCGCGACGGCGTCTGCGTGCCGGCGAGCACTTGTCCGACCCTGATCACCGACGCCGACGGCCGCTATCTCTTCTCCGGCCTGCCCGCCGGAACCTACGAGGTGTTCGTCGACGAGACCACCCTGCCGGGCGGCCTGACGATCTCGCCCGGATCGGTCAATCCGGTCAGCCCGATCGTCATCACCGCCAACGAGAGCTTCTTCGAGGTTGACTTCCCCTACACCAACGCCGATCCGGGCACGGCGATCATCGGCGATCGGGTGTGGGCCGACGTCGACGCGGACGGCGTTCAGGATCCGGGTGAGCTCGGCATCGCCGGCGTGACCATCGATCTGATCGGGCCAGGGCCCGACGGGGTCTTCGGGACCGGCGACGAGACGGTCGAAGCGACCACCACGACCGGACCTGACGGGACCTACCTCTTCACCGGCGTCGCGCCGGGTGAGTACCTGATCGACGTGACCGACGTCGGCGGCGTGCTGACCGGCTACAACAAGACGCTCGGCCCACAGAGCCTGCCCGACCCGACCGACCCGGTGACCGTGATCGCGGGCGAGATGATCAGCGACATCGACTTCGGCTACGCCGCGGTCTGTCTGTCGCGGATCGACTTCGAGCTCGACGCGCTCGGCAACCCGCTCGAGCTCGGTCAGACGATCGACGACGAGTTCGCTCTCTGGGGCCTCCAGATCTCGGCCGTGGCTACCGCACCGGGCACCGGGCCGGCGATGATCTTCGACTCGTCGACACCGACCGGCTCGGACGTCGATCTCGGCTCGCCCAACCTGACCTGCGCGCCACCGGGACCGGGTAGCGGCGTTGGCGGCGAGCTCGGCCAGCCGGGCGAGAACTGCACGGCGCTCGGCAACCTGCTGATCATCTCCGAGGACGGCGACGCGCTCGATCCGGACGACAACGACGCCGGCGGCACCCTGACCTTCAGCTTCACGCACGACGTGGAGATCGACAGCCTCGAGTTCCTCGACATCGAGACCGCCAACTACTCGGTCGACTTCTTCGATGCCAGCGGTGGTCTGATCGCCAACCTGCCGATCCCGAGTCAGGGAGACAACGGCTACGTCAACCTGGCGGTCGGGCTGACCGGCGTGCGCCAGTTCGTCGCCAACTTCGAGCAAGCGGGCGCGATGGAGGCGGTCAACTTCTGCAGCGGCCCCGCGGCCCTCCACACCGTCCGCGATCGGGTCTGGCTCGACCTGGACGGCGACGGCGTCCAAGACATCGACGAGCCGGGCATCCCCGGCGTGACCGTCAGCCTGCACAACGCGAGCGGCGAGGTGATCGCCACCGCGATCAGCGACGCCGAGGGCAACGTCTCGTTCACCGGACTCCCCGACGGTAGCTACGACCTGGTCATCACCGACACCTCCGGCGAGTTGGTCGGCTTTACCGGCACGACGCCACCGGCTCTGGTGGATCTGCTGTCCTTCACCGTCGCCGGCGCCGACGTCACCGGTGTCAACTTCGGCTACAACGCGGCCGGACTGATCGGCGACCGGATCTGGAGCGACGACAACGGCAACGGCCTGCAGGATCCGGGCGAGCCGGGTATCGGCGGAGTGACCGTCGACCTGATCGATCCGGGCCCGGACTCGATCTTCGGCACGGCCGACGACTTCGTGATCTCCACCACCACCTCCGCGGAGGACGGCTCCTACCAGTTCATCAATCGGGCCCCGGGCTCGTACGAGGTGGTGGTGACCGACGCCGGTGGCGTGCTGGCCGGCTACACGCAGACCGGCGATCCCAGCGAGCCCGGCGGTCCGTGCGCGGTCTGCGACGGCATGGGCACGACGTCGCTGGCGCTCGGCACCTCGGACCTGACGCTCGACTTCGGCTACCGGAATGCGAGCCTCTCGACCGTCTCCGGCACGGTCTTTCAGGACAACGACCGCGACGGCGTCGAGGAGGCTGGCGAGCCGGGCTTCGCCGGCGTCACCCTGGATCTGGTGACCGCGGGTCCCGACGGCCTGTTCGGTACCCCGGACGACGTGGTCGTGGCGACGACCACTTCGGACGCCAACGGCCACTACAGCTTCGAGGGGCTCGAAGACGGCGACTACCAGGTGCAGGTCACCGACGAGTTCCTGGTGCTCGACGGCTACTTCCTGACCAGCGGGCTCGACGAGTATCCGATCACGGTGGCGGGTGCCGACCTGAGCGACATCGACTTCGGCTATATCCGCGACGAGGGGATCGCCTCGATCGGTGATGCCCTGTGGCTCGACGAGAACGGCGACGGCATCCAGAGCGCGGCCGAGGCGGGGCTCTCGGGTGTCACGGTCGACCTCTGGCTCGACAACGGCGACGGGGTCCTCGATACCGGCACCGACATGTTCCTGGGCACGACCGTGACCGACGCCAACGGTGAGTATCTGTTCCCAGGCCTCGCCCCGGGCAGCTACTTCGTCGAGGTCGACACCGCCACCGTGCCGGCCGGACTGGTCGAGACCACCTACCCGGCGGGCGTCGATCCCTCGGCCATGATCGCGATCAGCGAGGGCGAGGACTACAACGAGGCCGACTTCGGCTTCATCCCGGTCAGTGGTCAGGCGGTCCTCGGCGACCGGGTCTGGTACGACACCGACGGCGACGGCCTCCAGGACCCGGGCGAGATCGGCATCGAGGGGGTCGAGGTCCAGATCTTCCTGAGCGGCGTCTGCACGCCGTGCACCGAGGTGACCGGTCCCAACGGCATCTGGCTGCGCACCGGCCTGCCCCCGGGCGACTACTCGGTGACCTACAACCCGGCAACCCTGCCGGCTGGCTACGGGCCGCTGCCGACCAACCTCGGCGGCCAGGACACCTACAACATCACGGTCGCCGCCGACGACCTGTTCACCCATCTCGACTTCGGCTTCAACGGCGGTACGACCGGCTCGATCGGCAGCTTCGTCTGGTTCGACGACAACGGTGACGGCGACGTCGACGCCGGCGAGATCGGTGTCGAGGGCGTGACGATCAACCTGGTCCGTGACGACAACGGCAACGGTGTGATCGATCCGGGCGAGCCGATTCTGGACACCGTTCGCACCGACGCGTCGGGCAACTACACATTCTCCGGCCTGCCGCTCCCGGGCGACTATCTGATCGACGTCACAGACATCGACGAGCACCTGCTGACCACCAACAAGACCACCGGGCTGGTCGACACCGACAACAACAGCCAGGCGGATCCGTACGCGGTGAGCCTGACGTTGGTCTCACCGGACAGCGTCACCGCCGACTTCGGCTACGCGCCGTCGAACGGCCTGGGCTCGATCGGCAGCCAGATCTGGAACGACGTCGATCAGGACGGAATCTTCGAGCCGCTCGGCGACGACGGCATCCCCGGTACCGCGGACGACGAGTCCGGCATCCAGGGGGTGACGGTCCAGCTCTGGCTCGACGACGGCGACGGCACGTTCGAGCCGTTCACCGGCGACGACAACCTGCTGCGCTCGATCACCACCGACGAGAACGGCGAGTACGAGTTCGACGCGCTGCCGATGAGCGACTACTTCGTCACTGTCACCGATCTGGGCGGCGTCCTGGCGGGCATGGTGCCGACGCCGATCGGCGCGCCGTTCGCCTGCCCGGGCGCCGACGACCTGAGCAAGGTCGATCCCTGCATCGTCAATCTGACCGGCGGGTCGCCGTCCGACGTCGCCGCCGACTTCGGCTTCGCCGCCGACCCGATGGGCGTCGTCCGATCGATCAGCGGCACGGTCTTCGAGGACGACGATCGCGACGGCCTCCACGACGAGCCCGGCGAAGGCGTCGTTCCGGGTGCCACCCTCAGCCTCTACCAGGACAAGAACGGCAACGGCATGCTCGATCGGGGCGAGCCGCGAATCCGGACGACCGTCTCCGACATCAACGGCGACTACGTGTTCAACAACCTGCCGCCGGGTGACTACCTGATCGCGGTCGATCCGGACGGAACGACCGCCGAGGACTGGGTCCAGACCACCCAGACCGGGACCGGCGGCCTCCAGCCGGTGACCATCGTGGCGTCCGACGTGACCAACCAGGACTTCGGGTTCTGGGACGCGGCGCTCGTCCGGACGCCGGTGACGTTGGCGGGGTTCGAGGCGACGGGTGGGGGCACGGTGGAGTTCCGCTGGACGACGGCGACCGAGGTCGGAAACCTCGGGTTCCACCTGTGG
>CAMYOG010000023.1 GCA_947259925.1 Thermoanaerobaculia bacterium | reverse complement strand
TGCTCAGCCTGCTCCATGAGACACGTGCAATGTTCTGATTCCAAGGGATTCTACTGGTGGAGCCGATCGGGATCGAACCGACGACCTCTTGAATGCCATTCAAGCGCTCTCCCAACTGAGCTACGGCCCCACGGGAACTGTTGGGAGCGGGCCGGACGGCCCGCAGGCAAGAACGGGAGTCTAGCCCCGGCGCGCTCGGGGTGTCAACGGATCGGCTCGGCCGAGCCCGGCGGTGGAACCCCGGCGGGTGGTTTCCCGTAGCACCTCATAACGACAGAGTGGATCGGAAGCGACTCGCGGCCCTACCGGTCGCGACGGGGCAGAGCGAGTCGGCTCTGTGGTAGCGTCTTAGAAATCAGAAGCGTTCGAGGGAATGTGGTCCACGGGCCACACGGAAATGGGAGGTCATCTCATCTCGATTCTCGTCGCGGCTTTCGGCATGACCGAAGGCCTGGCGAGGCTCCACCCTGCGATGGAGCTCGCACTCCTCCCGTCTCGAGCACCGCCCCGCCGCGGTCCAATCTGTAGCGTCGTGAACTGCCTCCATCCCGTGAGGCATCGACCAAGAACGTGAGAGGGCGTCGAGTCATGACTCGAGCCGCGTCTCAACCAGAAAGGCGGAAAGATGACAAGAAGACCTGACCTATTCTGTTTCGGCCTGGTGGCCTGCTTAGCCTTCTCGGCTTGGTCGTTACCTCACCAGGCCGTGGCTCAGGAGGACGAGGAGGAGCAGGCCGAGGAACAGGCCGAGGAGTCGGAAGATGACTCCGAAATGTTCGATGACGTGATCTTCGTCACCGGCTCGCGCACTCCGACCAGCCCGCTGGCGCAGCGCGCTCCGGTGGTCGAGCTGAGCACCGAGGACATCCAGCGCTCGGGCCTGACCAATCTGGGCACCGCCCTCCAGCAGCTGCCGTCGACGGGATCGGCGATCAACTCCCGATTCAACGTGCCGGGCAACTCCGGTTTCCCGCAGGACGGCAACGGCATCGGCGCCGGCGCGATCAACCTGGCGCTGCGCAACCTGGGCGCCAAGCGCACCCTGGTGCTGGTCGACGGCAAGCGGTGGGTCCCCGGCGCTTCGGCGTCCGGCGTGCCGATCGCGGTCGACATCAACTCGATCCCGGCCAACGTGGTCGAGCGGATCGAGGTGCTGCAGGACGGCGCTTCGGCGATCTACGGCTCGGACGCCATCGCCGGCGTGGTGAACATCATCACCAAGCAGGACTACCGGGGGATGCAGTTCGCGGTCCAGACCGGTGAGTACCTCGACGACGGCGACGGCGACTCGACCGAGCTCTCCGCGCTGTGGGGCGGTGGTGACGAGAAGACCCACATCATCGTCAGCGCCTCCTACTACGACGAGGGCGACATCAAGACCTCCGACCGCGCGCAGTCGGCGTTCCCGAACCCGTTCGCGACCTCCTGCGACGTCCCGGGGACACTCTGCTCGTCGTTCACGCCGCAGGGGCGCTTTATCCTGGGCCCCAACTTCGACTTCTGGGACGGCACGCTCAACGAAGGGGTTCTCAACGACGGCGGCGCCAACATTCCGGTCTTCGATCCGAACGACCCGAACGGTGGCGACTTCAACGCCTTCGACGCCACCAATCGCTTCAACTACAACGGTCAGGGCTTCAACTTCCTGATCACGCCGAGCAAGCGGTTGAACATCTATTCCGGCCTCACCCGCGAGATCACCGACAACACCCGGCTCGGGGTCAAGCTGTCGTACACCAACCGCAAGTCCTCGACTCGGGCCGCGCCCGAGCCGCTCTGTCTGGGCGCCGGCTGCGGTAACCGGATCAACGACAACATCCTGATCCACCGCGACAACCCCTACAACCCGTTCGGGGTGGACCTGTCGGTCGCCAACGGCAATCTCGAGTTCTTCGGCCGGCGGCCGCTCGAATCGGGACCGCGCCTGTTCGACCAGGACGTCGACACCTACTTCGGCAGCATCGGCCTCGACGGCAACTTCACCAGCGGCTCGCGCAGCTTCTTCTGGGACGTCTCGTTCAACTACGGTGAAAACCGCGGCTTCCAGCAGAAGCGGAACTCGCACAACGCCGCCAAGCTGGCGATCGCGCTCGGCGACCCGGACGTCTGCGCTCAGGTTCCCAACTGCGTGCCGTTCAACTTCTTCGGCGGCCAGGGCCCGAACGGCACCGGCTCGATCACCCAGCCGATGCTCGACTTCGTTACCTTCACGCAGCGCGACTTCAGCGAGCAGGACATGGTCACCTTCGCGGGCAACATCACCGGCGATCTGGCGCAGATGCCGAACGGCTCGAATATCGCGTTCGCCGTCGGCGCCGAGTACCGCGAGCTGGAGGGCTCGTTCCAGCCCGATCCGATCGCGGCCAGCGGCGAGACCGCGGGCATCCCCTCGGCCCCGACCGCGGGCGGCTACGACGTGACCGAGTTCTACGCCGAAGTCAACTTCCCGCTGATGTTCGACCGGCCGATGGCCGAGTACTGGGAGCTCAACGTCGCCGGACGCTACTCCGATTACTCGACCTTCGGCGGCGAGAGCACCTACAAGATCGGCACCCTCTGGCAGCCGACCGACAAGGTGTCGCTGCGTGCCACGATCTCCACCGGTCTGCGCGCACCGGGCATCGGCGAGCTGTTCGGCGGCGCCGCGCGGGAGGACTTCACCAAGCTCGATCCGTGCGCCGACGTGCTCGGACAGTTCGGCTCGGACGCCGGCGGCCGCGACGAACCGCAGCCGCAGAACATCATCGACAACTGCGCGTCCCTGGGCATCTCGACCAACTTCACGCAGCGCAACCCGCAGCTGTCGGCGGTCTCGGCCGGTAACGCGACCCTCACACCCGAGGAGTCGGACAACATCTCGTTCGGCGCCGTCTACAGCCCCGGCCCGTGGTCGGTGTCGCTCGACTTCTACGACCTCGAGATCGACAACGCCGTCCAGGGTCAGGACCCGGCCGACGTGATCGACGCCTGCGTCGAGACGCTCGATCCGTTCTTCTGCGACCTGGTCGAGCGCGCCCCGAGTGGTGCGATCAATCTGGTCGACAATCAGTTGCAGAACATCGGCGGCATCGAGGCCTCGGGCTGGGACCTCGCCTTCAGCTGGACCAGCCAGGAGACCGACTCGGGTAGGTTCGCGGTCGGTTTCGACGCCACGTGGCTCGACGAGTACCTCGAGCTGACCAAGAACGCCGATGGCTCGCTGACGGTGGTCGACCGCACCGGTACCCTCACCGACGAGACCTTCATGCGCGGCTTCCCCGAGCTGAGGTGGCTCGGCACCTTCGACTGGTACCGGAATCAGTTCCAGGCCGGCATGACCGTGCGCTGGGTCGACGAGGTCATCCAGAACAACGACGAGCCGCTGGACTCGGTCTTCTTCACCGACCTGCGGTTCATCTACACCTGGCCGTACGGCAACAACAACTCGGTGTCGACGGTGCTGGGCTTCAACAACATCTTCGATGAAGACCCGCCCACCTGCACCGCGTGCGGCGTGATCGGCATGAGCCAGGTGCTCCACGATCTGCCGGGCACGGTCGGCTACATCCGGTTCGTGGTGGACATCGAATAGACCGGCGCGAACGAAGTGCCAACTGGGGCGGCCCTTTCGGGCCGCCCTTTTTTGTCTCCCGCTAGCGGACTTCGGTGACCAGGGTCAGCGTGTCCATCTGCACCGTGTCCGCCGCCGCCGCGGCCACGCCCTCGTCCGAGGCCAGGAACGCCTGGAAGGCGTCCATATCGACGACGTCGATCAGCAGACCGGTAGTGTTGGCGCTCTCCGGGCCCTGGAAGGTCCGGACACCGGCGACGCCGTGGCGCGCGAACTGCTCGCGCCTCTCGGTGCTCTGGTTCCACGCTGCCAGCCAGGTATCGGCGTCGCCGACCTCGTGGACGCCGATCAGATACGTCCCGGCCGGTCCGGCCGCGAGGTCGCTGTTGTAGATGTCGCTGGCGATCTTCCACTCGCCGCCGACCTGACGCCAGATCTCGATGTACTTGCCCCGGTCGGCCACCTCGCCGTCCGGCGTCGTGAGGGTGAAGGTGCCCAGGCGATAGCCCAGATCGCCCGCCACCATCGCTTCGAGGGTCTCGAGATCGCCCTTGAGCCCGGTGTCCTTCAGCGCCTGGAGATGCTCGCGGACGCCGTCAATTCCGCGGATCAGCTCGCCGTTTGGGGGCAGGAAGATCGCGTCCTCGGTATAGAGGCCGACCAGCCCGTCCATGTCACCGGCTTCGAAGGTTTCCATCCACCGCTCGCCCAGGGCGGCGAGCTCGGCGCTCTCCTGCGCGGTCGGCGGGGCCTGCGGGGCACAGCCCGCGAGTAGTGCGATCGAAATTCCGAGGATCAGGCTGGTTCTCGACATGCGAATCTCCTGGGTTCGCTCTCGGCGGGTGACCGAGAGCCGGTTGCCGCGGGCCGCCGCCGGACACCGGGGGAGGCGGCCCTGGATCTGTCGACGCGACTGCCGCGCCTCAGGGTCGTCTTATTGCGCGGAGAGTATCAACGCTGCGGCTTGCGAGCCAGCGAGCGGACGGCGCCGGCGGCCGCAATCCGCCCGTGATGGACGTACGCCTCGTGGTTGCGCTCGATCCGATGCGGGCGGTAGGCGTAGTTCACCATGATGCCCGCGGACTGGCGGAGGCCCTTCGCCGACAGGTCGGCTCGCCAGTTGAGCCGCTCGATGCTGGCGCCGTTGCCGAGATGGAACCTGGCCACGGCATCGTCGGGCTCGCCGGTCGATGACTTGGCGGTGAGCAGGTAGCGGGCGCAGAGCCGGAGCAGCGGCTCCCGGAAGGGCTCGGCCCGTTCCTCGTCGCGATGCCAGCCGCGCTTTTCGATCGCGGCAACGGCAGTCTGCTCGTCCTCGGCCAGCCCGGCGCGCTCCTCGCCGGTGAGCCCGGCGAGCCAGGGTCGAAAGCCGGGTGCCGGCGACAGCGTGGCGAAGCGCCGCACGCGCCGATCCTCGTCGACCAGCTCGGAGACCACCTGTTTGATCAGGAAGCTGCCGAACGAGATCCCCTTGAGACCCGCCTGGCAGTTGTTGATCGAGTAGAAGATCGCACAGCTCCGGTCGCGGGCGTCGCCGACCGGACCGCTGCTATCGAGGAGCGGACCGACGGCTGCAGCCAACTCCGGAAGCAGGGCGACCTCGACGAAGATCACCGGCTCTTCCGGCAGCGCCGGATGGAAGAAGGCGAAGCAGCGCCGATCGGCGGCCAGGCGCCGGCGCATGTCGTCCCAGCCCTTGATCTCGTGGACCGCCTCGTAGGCGATGAGCTTCTCGAGGGTAGCGGCGGGGGTGCGCCAGTCGATGCGCTCGAGCACCAGGAAGCCGCGATTGAACCAGGACCGGAGGAGATGGCGGAGGTCCTCCTCGACCGTCCGCAGCTCCGGGTGCTTCTTCAGCAGCCCGAGGATCTCGCCGCGCATCGCGACGATGGTGGCGGTCCCCGCGGGCGCCATGTTGATCCGGCGCAGGAGCTCCTGTCGCGGCGGCTCTACCGCCCGGGTCAGCTCGATGAGAGCGTCGGCGCTGGGGCTCGCTCGGTAGGCCTCGGCCGCCCGCAGCACCTCGTCGACGTCGGGCGAGTACTGCGCGCGCAGCAGCTCGAAGAAGGCGAGCCGCTGGGCGCCGTCCATCGACCCGTAGCTTTCGGCCAGCTCTCTCGCCAGCGCGGTTCCGGCGGCTTCGCCCTGCTCCGAGAGGAGCTCATGGCAGAGGCGCTCGACGTTGGCCGCCTCGTGAGCGCCGCGCCGGGCGGCGAGAATCTCGCGCCCTCGATCGGCGATCGATTCCCAGAGCTGGCTCAGAGGACGTGGCGACATACTCGCTCGGATCGAGTATACGCACGGTGAAGACGCCGTGCCGCGCGCCCGGGCCGCCGGCCGCGGCGGCTACCGCTCTCGCAGCACCACGTAGTGCGAGGCGCTCCAGAAGACGCCAGGATCGCGGAGCATCAGGTAGAGGTCTTCGTCCTTGCGCTCGAACCAGAAGTTCTGGCCCTGCTCGCGGTGGGGCGACAGCACCTCGATGCGCTCACCGACCGGGCCGAGGCGAATCTCGCGCGCGACCACCGAGACCGCCTGGAAGTGCTCGTCCGCATCGGCGGACGATTCGAGCGCCGAGCCGGCGACTACGACCTTGCCCCGGTCCTGGAGGATGTCGAGCTTCTTGAGCTCCTTGATCCGCTTCTTGTTGCCGATGAAGACGTAGCCGCGACCGACGTCGGCCTCGAGGGTGTCGTACTGCGAGCGCAGGTTTTCGTGCGCTTCGGCGAGCTGGCCGAGCTCCGCCTCGGCAGCCTGCTTCTCGTGCTCGACCTGGCTCTTCTCGGCCAAGAGGATCGCGGCGCGCTGCTCGAGACGATCGGCGTCCAGGCGCAGGTCCCCGATCAACAGCTCCTGCGTGTCGATCATCTTCTCGAGCTGGACGATGCGCGCCGCCTGGCGACTCCCGGCCCCCTCGAGCTGTGCCACCTGCTCGGTCAGCTCGGCGAGCCGCTCGCGGTTCGCGGCCAGCTCGCTGTCGAGCCAGTCGATCTCGTCGAGGATCTCCTGGCGGACGGCCGAGATCTCGCCCGACGAGCCGCCCTCGGCCTCGTGGGCCTGGACCCTCAGCTTGCCCTGGCGGGAGGTGATCTCGGTGACCCGGGTCAGCACGTCGTCGACGGCGTTGGCGATCTCGATCGCATGCTGATCCTGATCGCTCACGTACTGCTGCAGCTCGTCGCGCTCCTGCTCGAGCTGCGCCACCTTGTTCTCGAGCTCACTCACGTTGCCGCACCCGGCGGTGACGGCCGCGAGCAGCACCAGCGCGGTCGTGACGGACAGAGTTGCGCGTCTCATGAGCGTTGATTCTGTCAGAGCGGACGGCGACTAGGCGAGAGCGCGCCGGTCACCGTTCAACCGCGCCCGGATCTCGCTCTTGAGATCGTCGACGCCCGCACCGGTCAGCGCCGAGACCCAGACGGCGGGTCGGTCGTCGGAGACCTGGCTTGGCCCCTCGCCGTCCACGCGATCCGACTTGTTGAACACGGTCACCACCCGGTCGCGCTCGACTCCGATCTCTTCCAGCACCTCGTCGGCGACCTCCATCTGCTCCTGCCAATGATCGCTCGAACGGTCGACCACGTGCAGGACGACGTCGGCGTGGGTGATCTCTTCGAGGGTCGAGCGGAAAGAGGCGACCAGGTGATGGGGCAGCTTGCGGATGAAACCGACGGTGTCGGAGAAGACCACGGCGCTGCCGTCGTGATCGAGCGAGCCGCGGCGGAGCTTCGAATCGAGGGTCGCGAACAGCTTGTCCTCGACTGTGGCGCCGGCGCGCGTCAGCCGGTTGAAGAGCGTCGACTTGCCGGCATTGGTGTAGCCCGCGAGCGCGATGACCGACGCGTCGCGACGACCGCGCCTCTGCACCTTTCGGCTGCGCTCGATCTTGGCCAGATCGCGCTTGAGGTGCTGGATGCGCTTGCGCAGCATCCGGCGGTCGGCCTCGAGCTGCTTCTCACCCTCACCGCCGCGGACACCGATGCCGCCGGCCTGGCGCGACAGGTGGGTCCACCGGCGGGTCAGCCGGGGCAGCAGATACTCGTTCTGCGCCAGCTCCACCTGGGTGCGCGCCTCGCGCGTGCGGGCTCGCTGCACGAAGATCTCGAGGATCAGGGCGCTCCGGTCGATCACCTGCTTGTCGACGATCTCCTCGAGGTTCTTCACCTGCACCGGCGACAGGTCGTCGTCGAAGATCACCAGGTCGGCGGCCAGATGGTCGGCCGCGACCGCGATCTCCTCCGCCTTGCCCTTGCCGATGAAGGTCCGGGCGTCGGGCGACCGACGGCGCTGGAGCGTCTGGCCGACGACCGCGACATCGGAAGCACGCGCCAGCTCGGCGAGCTCCTCGAGGTGCTCCTCGACCACGTAGACGGGCTGTCCCGAGAGCGAGACTCCAACGAGAAAGGCTGTCCGTTGAGTGGTTCTGGGGTCCGGTGAGGTCTGATGCAATGCGAGTTCCCCGTACCGATTGTACCAGCGTCGGTCTCCAGCCCCGTCGTAAGATCGCACAGCCATGACCCGTCGGCTGCTGGTCTGCTGCGCTCTCTCGTTGTCGGCGGCGGTCCAGCTCGGATGCCGGGCGGACGCGCCCGAGCCGGTGACGACTACGTCCGAGAACACCGAGGTGCGCGGCCGGGGTGAAGGGAAGGATCAATGGTGGGACGCGCTGCCGCGCGCGGCCTGGGCCGAGTTCGAGCGCGTGCCCCAGAGCCAGGAGTGGTTCGAGGTCTACGAGATCCGGCCGGGGGTGCTCGCGATCTACGAGCCCGGCCAGTTCGAGGAGGTCATCTCCTACCTGATCCTCGGCTCCGAGCGCGCCCTTCTGTTCGACACCGGGCTCGGCATCGGCGACATGCATCGGCTGGTCGGCGAGCTGACCGATCTCGAGGTGAGCGTTCTCAGCTCGCACACCCACTACGACCACGTCGGCGGCAACCACGCCTTCGACCGGATCTTCGGAACCGATCTCGAGTACGCGCGCGTCAATGCGGGCGGACGGTCGCACGCCGAGGTCGCCGAGTTCGTCGGCCCCGGCTGGATCTGGAAGCCGACGCCGGACGGCTTCTCGCCCGAGAGCTACCGCTCGCTGCCGTTCACCGTGACCGATCGAGTCGTCGACGGTCAGTCGATCGACCTGGGCGGCGTCGAGCTCGAGGTGCTGCTCACGCCCGGCCACGCTCCGGACGCGCTCTGTCTCTTCGACCGGCAGCGGCGCCTGCTCTTCACCGGCGACACGTTCTATCCGGCGACGCTCTACGCCCACCTGCCGGGGTCGACCTTCGCCGACTACGAGCGGACGGCGGCCCGTCTCGCCGGCCTCGCCGCCGAGGTCGATGTCGTGCTGCCGGCGCACAACGAGCCGACGCTCCCGGGTAGCGAGCTGCTCGCGCTGGGCGCGGCGTTCGAGTCGCTGCGCGGCGGCAACGTACCGTTCGTCCTCACCGACGGCGACCGGGAGTACGAGTTCGGTCGGTTCTCGATCCTGGTCTCCGATCCGCCACCCTGGGAGGCGGACGGATCCGCGCGGGCTCCGGGATCTACTTGATGTAGTAGGCCAGGCCGACCAGACCGGTGGCGAAGAATTGATCGTCGCCCCGGACCAGGCCATGGAAGCTGAGCTCGGCGAGGATCCCGAACCGCCGCGAGATGTCGAACTCGCCGGTGACGCCGCCGGTCAGGCCGGCCGTGGTGGTCGAGAACGCATCGTCGAACAGGCGGCGGGTGCCCTCGAGCTCGTAGACCCCGAGGCCGAGGAAGACCCCGGATTGATAGCCCGCTTCCCCGAACAGGTACTCGCCGGAGACGGTCAGGTAGGTGAGATCGGCGTCCAGCACGTTGCCCAGCCTCTCCATCGACCCCAGCCGGCCGATTCTCAAACCCAGCTTGACCGCCTGCGAAGGGACCGACGACAGTCCGAGCTGGATCGTCGAGTTGTCGTAACCGCTCTCGCTGCTGTCGATCGACCCTCCGAGACCGCCCATGAGACTGACCGTGAAGGTGTTCAGCTCGGTCGTGGACGAAGCCTGTGCGTCCGCGTGCTCCGGAACGAGGATCAGGGCGACGACGGCGGCGAGCGCGCCGAGCAGCGGTCTCAGGCTGGGCAAAGGATGGCTCCTCTCGAGGGAAGGCTCGTTCAATCGGTCGACAGTATAGCGTCCCGACTTTCGTCTCATCAGTCCGAAACCAGGCGAGTCGCGGGCCGTGGGGCCCCACTCCAGAGATACGGACACGAGGCGTTGGCCGTCACAGATTTGCTGATCGAGAAGTTGCTCTCGGCACTCCTGCCGATGCCCTGCCTCGGCTGCGACCGGTTGGTGCCCGACGGCAGGCACTACATCGGACTGTGCGCGCGCTGCCGGGGCCGCTTGAGCCGGCTCGGGACGAATCGGTGTAGCGGCTGCGGCCGACCGCTCTGGGGTGCACACCTGCCGCCCGGCTACCGATGCGGCGCCTGCCGGCGACAGCCGAAGGCGTTCGATCGACTGATCGCGCTCTGGGCCTTCAAGCCGCCGATGGACTCGGTCATCCACGGACTGAAGTTCCAGCGACTCGAGTACCTCGGCCGGCACCTGGCCCGAGAGATGGCCGCTCGCTGGCGAGCGGAGCGGCTGGACGCCGATCTGGTGGCGTGGATCCCGCTCCACTGGCAACGGTATCTGGGCCGGGGCTACAACCAGGCGGAGCGCATCGCTCGGCCGCTCGCCCGGGAGCTCGAGCTGCCGACCTGTCGGGTGCTGGCGCGCACCCGTGCGACCCCCCATCAGACCGCTCTGGCTCGAGCGCAACGGGAGGACAACGTCCGCGGCAGTGTGCGGGCGAGGCGCCCGGCACGGGTAGCCGGGCGGCGCGTCCTCCTGGTGGACGATGTGGCGACCACCGGCGCGACCCTGGATGCCGGCGCCGCCGCTCTCAGGGCCGCCGGAGCGGCCGAGATTTCGGCCCTCACGGCCGCCAGAACCCCAGGTGGTGACGAGCCATACGCCCGTCGGACCGTTATCTGGTAGAATCCGCGATGGGAAAGCTGTGTCAGGCCAATGACGAGCTCAGCACAAGGCTCGATTTTCGACGTGGCACAGGACGTGCTATCAACTGAATACGTGCTCCGGCGGGTTTTTGACCGATCCGCGCGATCTTCTTATACTGCCGGTACGTACGTAGGTTAGAAATGTCCAGGCTCCGGATTTCTGCATCCATTCTTTTGGTTTCGGCCCTTATGGCCGCGACCACGGCTGCGGGTAGTCAGGCCTTGACAGCCGGCGTCGAAGGCAAGGTCAGCAGCCGGTCGGCGCCGCTCGGAGCGGCTTCGGTCTACGCCTACCAGCTAGCGGATCTGACGCTGGAGAAGGTCGTAACCGACACCGAGGGCGAGTTCTCCTTCGCCTCGCTGCCGGTCGGCCTGTACAAGATCATCGCCTTCAAGCCGGGCTTCGTGCCGACGGTGGTGATGCTCAGCCGGATGGCCGCCGACGCGCGTCAGTACCTGGACCTCGAGCTCAGCCCACACGTCAAGGGCGTCACCGCGGAGGGTGGATTCTGGGAGCTGCGCGAGAAGATCCCCTCCGACGTCCTTCGCGACATCGAGGTCGCGATCGCCGCGAACGAGTTCGGCGGCACCGCCTACCCGAGCCTCGACGAGACGACCTTCTCGGCTCAGATGCAGGCCAGCACCGGAGTGCACGAGAGCCTCGACTACGGTTCGGCCAACATGGCCGGTGGCCAGCTCGACATCGAGGGTCGCTTCCGGGACTACCTGGTCGGCCTGACCGGTAACTTCTCGCAGCTCGAGCCCAACGCCACCTTCGGCCAGGACGGCGCCATCGGACGCACCCAGCAGGTGGCGCTCGATCTGATCAACCCCGATCACTCCCGGGTGTCGGTCTCCTCGCTCAGCAACTCCATGACCGGCACCGACCAGGGGCTCGACCCGGTCGAGTTCCAGCACCACATGGTGAGCTGGTCGCGGCCGGTCGGCCATCAGGCGCACTCGGCCTTCTCGGCGCAGTACACCGAGGAGAACAACTTCTACAACGAGGGCCCGATCCAGGCGCTCGGGCTGCCCGAGTCCTCTCGGACCCTGCGCGTCGAGGGCTCGTATACGACCCCGGTCAGCGAGCGCGCGACGATTCAGGCGGGCTTCCGCTACCGGGATCTCCAGAGCGAATACATCGCCGCGCCACTCGGCTCGTTCGGTCTGCTGCCGCAGGAGACCGTCGAGCTCTTCAGCCGTGGCGGTCTCCAGGTCAAGCCGGCGGTGGTGGTCGAGTACGGCCTCTACTCCACCCTGCGAGACGGCACGCTGTCGCTGGTGCCGCAGGGCGGGGTCGTCGTCAACCTGAGTGAGAACTGGCGCGCCGCCACCTCCGCGAGTCACCGGATCGATCAGGAGGAAGACTACTCCTTCAACGACTTCACCCCCGCCTTCTTCAACGAAGGCGATGCCTGCGAGACCGGAGCCGAGTACTGCTACAAGGTGATGTTCTCGCGGCTGTGGGGCGAAGACGAGCAGATGAGCCTCGGTGCCGTGCACCGGAAGTACGCCGACACGATGCGGATGTACTTCGACCGCGACTTCTACGACCGGCTCGAGAGCCTCTTCTTCGTGCCGGGTGACTCGCTTCCGGAGCTCCAGTTCGAGGTCACGCGGCGTCTGGCGCCGGAGGTCCTCACCCGTTTCGAGTCCAACGTCGCTACCGGCGGCGGTGGTGTACTGGTCGGCGGCGATCAGACCAGCTACGAGAACAGCGTCAGCTACATGGTGACGTCGCTTGATACGCGCTTCGAAGGAACCGCGACCGGGGTGTTCGTGGCCTTCCATCATCTAGAGCAGGCGCTCGATCCGCTCGCCGGCCAGCCAGTGCTGCCGCTCGTCCAGCGCGCGCCGAGCTTCTCTTTCGGTGGCTACGAGGGGCACCCGGTAGCGGTCACCCTCGGAAGCGCCCCGGCCGCGCAGGCCGCCGCCAACGCCGGCAAGCAGCTCGAGCTGCAGCGCCTCCAGCTGATGCTCAGCCAGGATCTGCGGATCCTGCATCGCCTGGCCGCCGACTGGGCCGTCCACCTCAACATGGAGGTGAGCCGCGGCGCGGTCCCGGACAACGCCCTCTACGACGCGGACGACCTGCGCAAGCGGCTGACCGGCGGCATCGCGGTCAAGTTCTAAGCCCCCCGCCCCTGGCATTCCATCAGGAGTGCTCCATCAGGGCCATCAGGAGTGCCATCCTTTTCGGGGACTCCGGTGTCAGAGCTTGGTCCTGCCGAGGTGCCCCTGCCGAGGTGCTCCCCTGCCGAGGTGCAGCCAAGGAGGTGCCCAAGGAGGTGCCATCCTTTTCGGGGACTGCTGCTGCCGAGGTGCTGCCGAGGTGCCAGCTGCCGAGGTGCCAGATGAGATGAGTCGGTCGGTCTCCCCGCTGAGACACTGTGCCAGTGGGATAGACCACGAATCGGCATCAGAGCCGAGAAAGGAGACCGAC
>CAMYOG010000022.1 GCA_947259925.1 Thermoanaerobaculia bacterium | reverse complement strand
GTCGCCTGGTCACCCTCGAACAGCGGTCGCGTTGGTTCCTGCCGATCGCCGCCGCGCTGGCGATCGCGCTCCTGGGCCTGACCGCGATTCAGTTCCGACAGCTCCAGGGGCAGCAGCGGACGATCGACGAGCTGTCGGCACAGCTCCAGCGGGTCGAGCAGAACGGAGCGGAGCTGGCCGAGATCCGGCGGGTGCTGGCGGAGAAGGGGGACCATCTCCGGATGCTGACGACCCGTGGAGCCGAGTTCTGCGTGCTCAAGCCGGTCGGTGAGAATCCTCGACTTGCCGAGGCGATCGCGACCATGGTGATCGCTCCCCAGCGGGATGGCTGGTTCCTCGCCGCCGAGGGTCTCGAGCCGTGCACCGCCGAGGCCTGCTATCAGCTCTGGTTCATCACCGAGGCCGAGCCGATCCAGGCCGCGTCTTTCGGCGCCGTGGAGGCGAGACAGCGGATCGAATTGAGCGGCAGCGGGGGCGTCCCCGCGAGCTTCCGGGCGATCTCGATCACCCGGCTGGCCGAGCCCGATTCCGAGGCTCCCGCCGAGACGGTTCTGTACGCCGACCAGGCGATGACCCTCCTCTAGCCGCCGTAGCCTGCCGAAACAGTGCGGCGTGCCTCGGCCGGGTAACCGCATGGCTCTGCACCAGCTGACCACTTGGGCTGCCGATTGGAATATGCGACTCTAGGGTCCCTGTTCTGAGGGACGGAAGGAGTTTAGACAGCATGATCTTCGAGCCGATCTATCTGATCCTCATGGCGCCAGCCATTCTGTTGTCGATCTGGGCGAGCTTCCGCACCCGGTCTGCGTTCAAGAAGTACTCGAAGCAACGGGCGATGACCGGTCTGACCGGCGCCCAGGCGGCTCAGCGCCTGCTCGATCAGGCCGGGATCACCGACGTCAAGATCGCCCCGACCCGTGGCTATCTGTCCGATCACTACAACCCGACCAACAAGACACTGGCGCTCTCCGAGGCGGTCTACGGCTCCGACTCGATCGCCGCGATCGGTGTCGCCTGCCACGAAGCGGGCCACGCGATCCAGCACGCGACGAAGTACGCGCCGCTCGGTCTCCGCTCGCTGCTGGTGCCGACCGCCAACATCGGCTCCAAGCTCGGCTACTGGGTGATGTTCCTCGGGCTCATACTGATCGGTGTCGCGGGTGAGATCGGGGTCACCATCGTCGTGATCGGAGCGGTCCTCTTCTCGGCCGTGCTCCTCTTCCAGATCGTCACCCTGCCGGTCGAGTTCGACGCCTCGAATCGAGCCAAGGCTCCTGGCGGTCAAGTACGGGATCGTCGCCGAGAGCGAGCGCGTCGGGATGGACAAGGTGCTCAACGCCGCGGCGCTCACCTACGTGGCGGCGATGATCTCCACCCTGATGACGCTGCTCTACTTCCTGATCCGCGCCGGCATCCTGGGCGGTCGGCGCTAGCGAAGCTCCGCCTCCAACCGTCGAGGCCTGCTCCGGAACGCTGGTGCGGCCCGAGCGCTGTCCTGGGATCAGAGCGGCGGACCTTCGCTAGGTCCACCGGGGCACCTCCCTCTCCCTCGTTCCCTCTCCCACCTCCAGGTGGGAGAAGGACGCCCCCTCTCGCCCCAGAGTGTAACTGTAGGTGGCTAGACGGGGGTTCCGAGGATCCCTTCGAGCTCGCCGCGCCGCTCGGCGAGCAGCTCCGGCGTGCTCGCCTCGAGAACCAGGCGGAGGAACGGCTCGGTGTTCGAGGGCCGGACGTTGAACCACCAGTCGGGGTACTGGATGGTGATCCCGTCGAGCCGATCGCTGGTGCCGTCCGGATAACGGGCCGCCAGCTCGTCCATCTTCCCTGTCTTGTCCTCGACCTCGAAGTTGATCTCCGGGCTCTTGGCGTAGCGAAGAAGCGGCACGACCACTTCCGAGAGGCTCTTGCCGTGGCTCCAGAGCAGGTTGAGCACCTCGATCACCGCCAGCAGCGAGCTGTCGGCGTGGTACGCATCGCGGAAGTAGTAGTGGCCGGCGAGCTCGCCGCCGAAGATCCCTTCCTTCTCGCGCAGGGTGGCCTTCATGAACGAGTGCCCGACCCGCTCGCGGACCGGCACGCCGCCGCACTCCTCGATGTACTCGCCTACTGCCCGCGACGATCTCAGGTCGTAGAGGACGTGCCTGCCGGGATCGCGGCCGAGCAGCTCGCCGGCGATCAGGGCGGTGACCAGATCACTCCCGACCGGCTCGCCGGTCTCGTCGACGAACGCGGCACGGTCGGCGTCGCCGTCGAACGAGATGCCGAGATCGGCCCCGCTCGACCGGACCTCGGCGGCCAGCGTCTCGAGGTTCTCGAGCTTCAGCGGGTTCGCTTCGTGGTTGGGGAACGTGCCGTCCAGCTCGAAGAAGAGCGGGATCAGCTCGACGCCGGTCTGTTCGAGCAGCGGCCGGTAGAGCGTTCCCATTCCGTTGGCCGCGTCGACGACCACCTTGAGCCGGCGCGCGCCCTCGGGGCGGCGTAGGAAGCCGAGCATGCGCTGGCCGTAGGCTTCGAATACCTCTTCACGGGTCAGGCTTCCCGGCGTTGCGGCCGCCTCGAGCTCGCCCGCCTCGACCTTCTTCTCGAGTAGCGGGATGCCGTGGTCGCCGGAGACCGGGCGCGCGTCGCTGCGGCTGAACTTGCAGCCGTTGTACTCGGCCGGGTTGTGACTCGCGGTCACCTGAATGCCACCGGCGGTGCCGAGGTGGCCGACCGCGAAGTAGTTCATCGGCGTCGTGGCGAGACCGATGTCGACGACGTCGAGTCCGCCGGTCAGCAGGCCGTCGATCAGCGCCTCCGACAGCGGCTCGCTGTGCGAGCGCATGTCGCGGCTGACCACGACGCGTGGGCCGTTCGCCAGATCCTCGTCGTCGAGGATGTGACGGAAGGCGAGACCGATCTTGCGCACGATCTCCTCGTCAATCTGCGAGGGGTAGACACCGCGCACATCGTAGGCTTTGAAGATTCCGGCCATGAGTGGGTGACTCCTGTTCAGTCGGGGAGCGCAACGAGGTAGCTCTGCAGCCGATCGCAGAACTGGGCTACGGCCTCGGCGTGAGGGAGGTTGCCGCTGTCCTCGAAGACCTCGAGCTCGATCGGCGTCGAGGCGTGCCGGAGCCATAGGTCGGCCGTCTCGACCGGCGGGTTCTTGGCGGCGCGGCCCCACGCGATCCAGATCGGACAGTCGAGGCGCGCCAACGCCTCTTCGACGTGGTGATTGAGGTAGCCGCTCAGGTAGGCGGCCAGCGGCAGGTGCGAGCCGGGCTGGTGACTGGAATGATAGTGACGCTCGATCCGCGCGGCGTCGACCCGATCCGCGGCCGCGAAGACGTCGCGCTTGAGGTAGCGGGCGATCGCGGTCTGGCTGGTGTAGAGGTTGAGCGCCGAAGTTCCCAGGATCGGCGTCCGCAGGAGCCGGTGCACCAGGGCATCCTTGAGATCGGGTTCGTCGCCGTAGATGTGTACGCCCGAAGGTACCGAGAGCGCCAGCCCGCGGATCGCCTCGGGATGATCGACGGCGACCTGCACCGCGTAGGCAGCGGCCAGCCCGGCGGCGACCGGCACCGCACGCTCACGCACCACGTCGTCGATGAAATCGACCAGCAGCTGGATGTAGAGCTCGTCGTCGTACTGGATCTTCGGTTTTTCCGAGCGACCCCAACCGAGCATGTCGAGTGCGAAGACCCGATACTCCTCGGCCAGCAGCTCGGCGACCGGTCGCCACTCCTCGGAGTCGTGTCCCGGGCCGAACGAGTGCAGCAGCACCAGCGACGGGCCGTCGCCCAGGCTCTGAAACGAGATCTCGCCCTGTTTCCACGCGTAGCGGTGCGCGCGGCCCCACGCCGCCGACCTGAGCCGCCGCGAGCGGCTGGCGATCAGGGCGTTGGCGAGCGCGGGCAGTCCGACCGCGGCTCCACCCAGGACCAGCCCCCTGACCAGGAGCTTGCGGCGGCGGCGCTTCTGCTCTTCCTGCGATGTTCTGGCTACCACGGAGGAGGAAAGCCTACCAGCCACGGCTGGTCATCGCACCCCGGTTGGGTGAAACTGGAGCGATGGGCCGGGAGATCTTGGTCGTCTGGGCTGGACGGCGCCAGCGAGACCAGTGGCAGACGCTGTGCGACGACTACCGGGAGCGGCTTTCGAGGTGGGCCTCGGTGCGGGAGTTGCCGGTCAGGGTGCGGAGCGGTGCCGACGGGGGTGCCCGCCTCGCCGCCGAGGGCTCGGCACTGCTCGCGGCGCTGCCCGAGCCGTGCTGGCTGGTGGCCCTGGACCGGAGCGGGAGAGCCCGCAGCTCGGCCGAGCTCGCGCGCTGGCTCGCCCATCGGATCGAGGAGTGGCCGCATCCGATCGCATTCGCGGTCGGCTCCGACCTCGGTCTGGCGGGCGAAGTCCTCGACGGCGCCCGCGAGACGCTCTCTTTCGGCCCCCTCACCCTGCCGCACCAGCTGGCGCGGCTGGTGCTCTATGAGCAGCTGTACCGGGCGCTTTCCATTGCCGCCGGAATAAAGTACCATCGCGGACCGTTGTAGGTTGCCCGCGCCGCGCGGAGGCAGGAAAGGAGAGCGGAGTTGGCCAAGGCTAGTGCAGCGAAGAAGACCCGGAAATCAGCCAAATCCGGACTCGATCAGCTCAGGGAACGGCTCCAGGTCCAGCGCCAGGAGATCCTCGACATGTACGAGCACGATCTCAGGGTCGGCCAGGAGACGAGCGACGAGGGCGCCGAGGATCTGGTCGATCGCGCCAACAGCGCCTACAACCGGGAGTTCATGCTCTCCCTCTCCGGCAGCGAGCGCGAGATCCTCAAGGAGATCGAGAGCGCGCTCGAGCGGATCGACAGCGGCGACTACGGTGTCTGCAACTCCTGTGAGGAAAAGATCCCGGCCAAGCGGTTGCAGGCCGTCCCGTGGGCGAGGTACTGTATCGACTGTCAGGAACTCGTCGAGCAGGGGCTACTGCAGGACAACTAACGCGCCTCACGCCGGGATCCGGACGGAAACGTCTCGATGCGGTTGCGAACGCTCTTCGGACTGATCGCCGCCCTCATTGTCGTCGTTTCCGTCGCCTACCTCTACAATCAGAACGTCGAGCCGCTCAACGCGCGGTTCCAGCTGACCGCGCAAACCAGCGTTCCGGTCTACGGCGCCCTGCTGGCGGTCTTCCTGCTCGGCTTCGTGCCCGCGGTGACCGTCCTGGTCACCCAGACCCTCAAGCGCGACCTGGCAAAACGGCGCGAGCGTCGGCGCAATCGCGAGGTCAAGAGCCTCAGAGGTACCTTCCGACGGGCGATCGACTTCCAGGCCGATGGCCAGTGGGGGAAGGCGGCGACCGAGCTGGAGGGGGTACTGGCCGAGAAGCCCGAAGACTTCGCGACCCTTCTGGCCTACGGCGAGGTGCTGCGTCACCAGGGCCGCTCCGAGGAGGCGCTCGAGGTGCACCGGCGGGCCTCGGTGCTCTATCCGCGCAGTGTCGCCGTGCTCTACCAGCTCGCACAGGACTACGAGGTCGCCGGGGACGTCGAAGTCGCGCGGCAGATTCGAGACCGGGTGCTGCGCGATTTTCCGGACCGCGGCTTGCAGATCCTGAGACGACGCCGGAACGCGGCGCTCGGAAGACGCGAGTGGCGGGAGGCGGGCAGGCTGCAGGAGCGGATCGAGGCGATGCTCGCCGACAGCGGTGCGACCGTCGATCTCGAGCGCGAAGCGGGCGTCGCGACCGGTCTCGAGTATCAGGTCGGAGTCGATCACCTCGAGGCCGAGCGGATCGGCGAAGCCGCGCAGATCTTCCGCGAGATCCTCGCCGGGCATCCGCTCTTCCTGCCAGCGCGCATCATGCTGGGAGAGGTGGAGCTCCTCCGTGGGCGCAAGGACGCGGCGGTCGAGATCTGGCGCCAGGGGTTCGCCGAGACCGGTAGTCCGGTCTTCCTGCAGCGGATCGAGGATCACTTCATCGAGATCGAGCAGCCGGTCGAGGGGATCGAGACCCTGCACCAGCTGATGACCTCCGCCGACAACGAGCTCCTGCCGCGGTTCTTCCTGGGGCGCCTCTACGCCCGGCTGGAGATGCACGAGGAGGCGCTCAAGGTGCTCGCGAGCCTCGAGGAGCGGATCGCCCGGGCTCCCGGCTTCCGGTATCTGCTCGGCAGGCTGCACGCGCGTCGGGGCGAGATGGATCGGGCGGTCGAGGCACTCCTCGCCTCGGTCACCGAGGCGGGCATCGCCACTGTCGAGTACGCCTGCCGGATCTGTCGAACGAGCTACCCCGATTGGCGCGATCGCTGCGACGTCTGCGGCTCCTGGAGCTCGGTTGACCTCCAGTTCGAGGAGGAGGTGCTGGAAGAGGCCGGCCAAGGCGACTGGGATTCGCGGACCTCCGCCCTGTACCACGGCGACTTCGAGCGGCCGGACGAGACCTAGGCCATGAGCCGTCAGCTGGAGGCGCTTCTCGCTCGGATCGAGCAGGGCGACGCTACCGAGCCGTGCTACCTGATCAGCGGCGACCGGGTCGTCGCCGAGCCGGCGGCCAGCCGCCTGGCAGAGGCCCTCGGCCGCAGATTCGACTGCCAGCCATCGATCCACCGTCGACCCGCCCAGCTCCTGCCGCTGCTCGATGACCTGAGGACGTTCTCGCTCTTCGAGCCCGCCAAGGTGGTGGTGGCGATCGAGAGCTCGGTGGTGGCCGACCTGGGAGCCGCCGCCGCTCTGATCGATCAGGCGATCAAGGTCCTGCCGGTCGAGCCGACGGCGGGCGAGTTGACCGGCCGCGAGCGCGACGCGGCGATCCGTCTGATGCAGGCGCTGCGGCTGTTGCAGCTCGACCCGTACCAGGGGAGTCCCGAGCAGGCGCTCGACCAGATTCCCGACTGGGCCTTCCGGGGCGAAGGGAGCCTGAAGCGGTCCGGGCGTGGTCGCTCGCGCACCAAGAAGCAGATAGCCAAGCTCAGAGAGCAGGCCGCCGGTCTCCTGGAAGCGGCACGCGCGGCCGCGATCGAAGGACACGCCGAGGGTGCCGCCGAAGCGGTTGCCGAGGTGGTGCGCAACGGTCTCCCCGAGGGACACACGCTGGTGCTGGCGGAGAGCTCGGTGGTCGAGAAGCACCCGCTGGTGACGGCCCTCCGTGCGGGCGGCGCGCTGATCGACGTCGGACGGGTCGCGGCGAGTCGCCAGGGGTGGGAGGGACTCCAGACCCTGACCGCCGAGCTCGAGCGCGAGACCGGAGCAGGCATCGAGCGAGCCGCCCTCGAGGAGTTGGCGCGTCGGACCCTGCGGCGAGAATCGGACCGGGGCCGCAGCGAGGTCGTCGACGCCGACAGCACCGCGCGCTTCGCCGCCGAGTACCGGAAGCTGGCCGAGGTCGCGGCCGGTAACAGAATCACACTGGCGACGGTCGAGGAGGCGGTGGAGGACCGAGGCGAGGAGGACGTCTGGAAGATCCTCGACGACATCGGCCGCGGCCGTGCCGGAGCGGCCGCCGGGCGCCTCAGACGACACCTGGCGACGGCCGAGAACCCGGTGTCGATGCGCTTGTCGTTCTTCTCGCTATTGGCAACCTACTGCCGGCATCTGGCGGCGATCGATGCGGCGCTGGCGCGCGCCGATCTACCGCGGGGCGAGACCAACTTCAATCGCTTCAAAGCCAGGATCGCTCCGGAGCTCCAGCAGGAGCTTCCCGGCGGTGCCCGCAGCCCGCTCTCCGGACTGCACCCGTTCCGGCTCCACAAAGCGTACCTGGCGGCCTCGCGACTCCCCTCCGACCGGGTCGCGGGTCTCCCCGGTCGGGTGCTGGAGGCGGAGATGCGCCTCAAGGGCGAGAGTCGCTCCCCCGAGGCGGCGCTCGAGCTCCTAGTCGCCGAGCTCGCGGTCCCCGAGCTCTCCTGACCGGCGCCGCCGAGCGACATTCCCGCGCCCCCGGGTAGTGGGGACGTTTCCGCGGTCGGTGACCACGAGTGGGGAGATTTCCCCACCCGACCCAGGAGGCGATGCCCTTCGCCTGATGGGCGGGTCCACCGCTCGCGGGGCGAACCGTCAGCGTTCGTCAGAGAAACCCGGAAAAGGGCGGTACCTGCCGGGATTCTTGCGGTGCGCGGTTCGATTCGTTCAGCGGCTCGACCGCTCGGCGCTTCACTGGCATACCGCTTGCCCCTACAGGGGGTCAAAGACAACCACCGGCCCACTCCGCTCCGGTGGGCCACCGCCCGAAAGGGGGGGACGGTTCGAAGACCATGACCAACCGCAGCCTCGACCGGGAAGGAGGTGAAACCCAGATCGGATTCTGAACCCCACGTACCGAGCCCATCCCCAGGGTGGCTCGGTTCAACCGGGACGGCCCCGCGGCGACTCGGAACCTACGCTGGCCGGTGGTGCTCCGGCGCCCAGCTCGCCCTTCCGTCCACGGTATTTTGAGAGAGCTAGTTCCGCGAGATTTCAGTGTTCATTACGGCTTCCTGAATCAGGAGAGCTCGCGATTGGAGCAAGGGTGCCTGAGGGTCTGACAAGTGAAGTTGTGCCGGTCTGTCCGAGCTGGCGTGTCGGGTGCAACAAGAGTGTAGAGGCGGGCGCTCGCCGGCCGGGCGCCCATCAGGGGAGGGTGCAGCCAAGGCCGGGTCGGAGCTCGGGCAGATGGAGCAGACCTTGAACATCTTCGAGTCGGTCCCGTTGATGACCGCCATCGACCTGATCATCATCGGGTTGGCCGCGATCGCCATCGCCTCGGTCCGTCAGCTCGGTGGTCAGATCGACAAGGGGTACGTGAGCGGGCCGCTCGGCGTAGCGCTCGGCATCGGCCTGATCGCCGCGTTCTTCGCCTTCGACCTGGCGACGATGTGGCTCCTTCCCGCTTTCCTCGGGGCCGAGCGCTCTCATGCCCTGATGGTCGAGCTGCACATCAACTGGAGCTGGGTGGTCCTGCTCGCTGCGTCAGCGACCCTGACCGCGGGCCTCCTCCAGACCGCCCGCGGTCTGATGCGGGCACAGAGCCGACTTCAGGAACAGGAAGGTCTCTACCAGAGCGTCCTCCGTGGGCAGGACGAGTACGTCGTCCACTGGCGGCCGGACGGGACTCGCACGTTCGTCAACGATGCCTACTGCAGCTACCGGCGGGCGACGGCCGAGGAGCTGATCGGCGAGAACTTCTTCCCGCTGATCGCCGAAGTCGATCGAGAGCGGGTGAGGTGCAAGCAGGATGCGCTGACGCCGGAGCGCCCGGAGGGCTCCGACTCGCACCGCTCGGTGGCGCCCGACGGCTCGATCCGTTGGCAGGAGTGGTCGGACCGGGGGATCTTCGACGATGGCGGACGCCTGGTCGAGGTGCAATCGGTCGGCCGCGACATCACCGATCGTCGCCGGATCGAGGAGGAGCTGGAGAACCGTGAGCAGCAGTACGAGGCGATCTTCCGCGCCTCGGTCCACGGCATCACCGTACGGCGACTCGACGACGGCGAGCTGCTCAAAGCCAACCCGGCGATGGCGGAGATCTTCGGCTACTCGGTCGAGGAGTTTATGGAGCTCGCGGCGGAAGACTACGTCCACGCCGACTCGCTGCACCTCTATCCGCACATGCTCGCCGCGGTCCGGCGTGGCGAGCGCTTTCCGTTCGAGGCCCGCGGCATCCACCGGGACGGTCGTGAGCTCGAGCTCGAAGGCTACTTCATCCCCTTCGTGTACGAAGGGCGGCAGCAGATCCTCGGCCTGATCGAGGACGTCACCGAGCGCAACCTGGCGCTGCGCGGTCTGCAGGAGAGCGAGGCCAGGTTCCGGGGTCTGTTCGAGGCGTCGCCGGACGCGGTACTGGTCACCAACATCGATGGCGAGGTTCTGGACGTCAATCCGGCGGCCGTCGAGCTCTACGGCGGCGGGCGTGACGAGCTGGTCGGCAGGCCGCTCTGGGGTCTGGTGGGCGACGAGGAGAGAGCCGCGCTCGAGCGCTATGAGTGGTCCAAGCGGGGAGAGGCGGTGGTGGCGGAAGGCGTCTCGATCCGGCGCAGCGGCGCAACCGTGCCGGTGACCATCCGGGTGAACCGGTTCGACTATTCGGGCGAGCCGGCGCTGCTCTACTGCGTGACCGACAACTCGGAGCGACGCAAGCTGGAAGAGCAGCTGCGACAGTCGCAGAAGATGGAGGCGGTCGGGCAGCTGGCGGGCGGCGTCGCGCACGACTTCAACAACCTCTTGACAGCGATCCTCGGCTACGCCGAGCTGGTCGAGAAGGCGACGGCTGACGACTCCTCGGCACAGGCGGACATCGCCGAGATTCGCAGGGCGGGCGAGAAGGCGGCGGCGCTGATCGGCCAGCTCCTCGCCTTCAGCCGCCAGCAGGTGCTACGTCCTAGGGTTCTGGACCTCAACGAGGTGGTCACCGACATGGGAAGGCTCTGTCGCCGCACGATCGGCGAGAACGTCAAGCTGTCGACCCACCTCGATCCCGAGCTGCCGCTGGTGCGGGTCGATCGTGGGCAGATCGAGCAGGTGATTCTCAACCTGGCGATCAACGCGAGGGACGCGATGCCGAACGGTGGCGAGCTGAGCTTCCGGACTCGCAACCTGGTTCTCGACCGCCCCGACTCGGCACATGACGTGGCGGTGCCGGCCGGCGAGTACGTGGCGATGTCCGTCACCGACAACGGCGCGGGCATGAGCCCGGAGACCAGTCGCCGGGTCTTCGAGCCGTTCTTCACCACCAAGAGCCCCGATCAGGGAACCGGCCTCGGCCTGTCGATGGTCTACGGAATCGTCAACCAGAGCGGCGGCTACATCCGGGTGGAGAGCGAGCCGGACCAGGGCACGACGTTCGAGATCGTGCTGCCGCGGGCGGAAGGCGCCGCCGCTGGAGACGAGGAGCCCCTGGTCGCCTCGATCGTCGCCGCGGAGAGGAGCGTCCTACTGGTCGACGACAACGCTCCGGTGCGCAGGATCGCTAGCCGGACCCTGGAGGACCAGGGACATCAGGTGGTCGCCACCGGCAGCGCGGAGGAGGCCCTCGAGTTGAGCCGCTCCCGGTCCGGAGGCTTCGACCTCCTGCTGGCGGACTTCGTGCTGCCGCGCATGGACGGCGTGACCCTGGTGGAGAAGATCCGCGCCGAGCACCCCGAGACCCGCGTGGTGTTGATGTCCGGCTACACGCGCAAGGTGGGCGTCGAGCGGCAGGCCGATCCGACCGGCATCGTGTTTCTTGCTAAGCCGTTCGACCGGCGCGGGCTCCTGAGAGCGGTCGCCACCGCCTTGCGGCCGCGCCCGAGCGCCGATAGACCGAGCAAGTCGGTCTCGGAGGTGAATTGACCGCGAAGGGGGCGGCATGAGCTCCGAGAGGCGGCCGCGCCGAGGTGCGGTCGAGGCGCGGCTCTTGCCGATCGTCGCGCTCGCGGAGGACAGCGCGGCTTCGCCCGTCTTCGGAGTCGAAGGGATCGCGCCCGGACCCGCGGACTCCCCACCGGGCGAAGCCGGGGCGCTCGAGGCCGAGACCGAGCGCATCGAGGCGATCCTCGGCGAGGCGAGCCAGCTGCCGAGGGTCGGTACCCTCTTGCTCGGCATCCGACCGGGTTGGTTGGCGAAAGCGGGTCCGATCACCGTGCTGGCCGAGCTCATACGACGCCACGCCCTCCAGGAGAGCGATGTGGTGGTCGTGCTTCAGGCTCCGGGGCCGGCCGCGGATCTCGGCGGGCTGGACGACGCGCAGCGGGTGCTGCGCGAGCAGGGGTTTCGACTGGCACTGGACGGTTTCGGGAGCGGCATCGCCAACCTGAGCCTGCTCGAGCGGCTCGAGGTGGACTTCCTGAAGATCGATCCCGGCTTCGCCACCGGGCTCCGGCGCGACCGTCGGCGACGGGCGATCGTGCGCTCGATAACGCGGCTGGCTCAGGAGCTGGGAGTCCTGACGATCTCGACGGGAGTGGAGCGGCAGCACGACCTGGACGTGGTCGCCGAGCTGGGAGTCCCGTACGCTCAGGGCCCGGTCTTCTCGGAGCCGTTGTCCGGTGAGCTTCTGGCGCGGTCGCTCGACGCGATCTCGGAGGTCCGCCCACGCCGAGAGACCGGCTCTCGCTACCCACAGGCCGTGGACGAGATCGCGCACGAGCTGGCCAACCTGGTGGCCGGCATCTCCCTGCTGGCCGATCAGACCCTCAAGTGGGTGACCTCGGGTGATCCGTTGCACGAGGATCTCCGCTTGATCCTCGAGGCGGGTGAGCGGGCCGTCGAGCTGACCCGACGACTCCAGGAGGACGACGATGCCGCCCCGACCGACACCGGCGACTCGACCCGCGCGAGCACCAGCGGCGCCGAGGTGCCCGACGCCCAGCGGCGTCAGTCCGAGTAGCCGCGCAGCCGGTCGTAGTCTGCGATCTGGGAGTCGGTGAGGAGCTCGCGGGTCTCGAGGTGAGCCCGCAGGTGAGCGAATCGAAGCTGACCGTAGAGCTCGGCGATCTCGGCGGTCGCGGCGCGCAGGCTGGCCTCGTCGATGTGCCGATGCGCGAATCGCCGGTCGAGGTGGCGCTCCAGCTCGACGATCTTCTCGCCCAGCTCGCGGGCACTGGCCAGCATCGCACCCCGGACCGCTTCGACGGCGGTCCGCTGCTCGGCGGTCAGCTCGAGCTCCGCGGCGAGCTCGAGCACGTGCTTCGGGCCGGGATAGTGATTGAGCTCCGCCGGACGGGCGAACCCCATGCCGGCCCCCGCCAGCAGATCGTCGAGCTCCTGCCGGGAGAGCGACGAGACCCCGGACGGTTCCTGGTTCGCATACTGCGAGTGGTGATCGCCCCCGAGATGCTGATCATGCTGGGCAACGACCGGGGTACCCGCGACCAGGGCCGCTACGCTCCAGGCGAGCGCTGACTTCATGGCTCTCTCCTCCGTCCGCGACCCGCCGTACGCCGGTCGTCGCTACCGGATTCTACGCACCCGAGCCGCTACAGTTCGAGCAAAAAAGAAGCCGGGGGAGGTCCCCCGGCGATACGAGACTCGAAGCGATGTGCGGAGCTGCTACTTCCAGTTGAGACGTACGCCCAGTCGCCAGATGCGGGGGCTGAGCGTCTCGTCGAGGAAGTTGGCCGTGCTCAGGTTCATCCGCCGCTCGCGCTGCAGGACGTAGGCCTCGTTGAGCAGGTTGAACCCGTCGAGCGAGACTGTGATGCTCGCGTCGTTGGCGGTGACGAACTCCTTCTCGACGCGCAGGTCGAGCGTGAAGATGTCGTCGGCCCGGAAGTCGTCGGTGTCCGCGACGATCGAGATGTCACGGGTGATGCGATCTTCGGTGCCGGTCCGGCGCACGAAGTACGGCAGCGGGAAACCCTCGCGGCCGTACAGGTTGCCGGCCACGTTGAAGCCGTAGGCCCGATTGGGGAAGAACTGGTACATGCCGTTCAGGTTCCAGGACCAGCCGCTCTGCAGGAAGACGTCGCCCTTGTTGCCCGAGCCGAGCGACTGCACGGCGTAGAGACAGCCGTCGCAATCGTTCTTCAGCTCGGAAGGGTTGAGCCCGGTGTTGTTGAGCAGGCCGAGGCCGCCCTCACCTGCAACGTAGTTGGCGGGGATCTTCCAGTCATCGGTGAACGCGTAGTTGATGTAGCCACGCATCATCCACTGATTTACCAGGCGCTTGGTCCAGTTGACCCCGACGCCCATGTACTCGCGCTCGCGCTGGCCATTGCGCAGGAGCGTGCCGCCGGTCGTTTCGAGATCGGACGACAGATTCCACTCGGGCAGGATCACCTCCGTGCCATCGGGCAGGGTCTCGGTGAGGTCACCGACGATGTAGTAGTCGCTCGCTCTCTCGGGCCGCACCAGGCCGCTGGGGTCCCGAACCAGGCGCAGCTCATCGAGGATGTCCTCGACCTGACGCCAGGTGAACTGAGCGCCCATCACGAACTCGGGCAGGAACGAATGCTCGGCACCCAGGATGAGCTCGTGGGTCATCTCGGGGTCGAGACCCGGGTCGATCCGATTCGGTGAGGAGAGGGCGGTGGGATCCAACGGGTCGAAGCCGGCGTAGTCGAAGAGCTCGTACGGCTCCGATTCGTCGTCCCACATGTTGTTGTCGTTACGGTCGTCGAAGTAGAAGTAGCCGTAGGAGAAACCGGTCGGATTGAGCTGGCCGGGCACCCAGCCGGGCAGCGCCCGCGCGAACTGCGCGTAGCTGGCACGGATCAGGGTGTCGCGCTCCTCACCGACCGCGTAGGTCACGCCGATGCGCGGCGTGATCGACTCCCACTCGAGCCCGTTGGCGTCGTTGCCCGGGAAATCGAGCGCGGGCAGCACCTCCGGAAAGGCGGGGTTCGCCGCCACCTGCAGCGCCGGGTTGGCGCCCGACTGCACGTCGTAGCGCAGACCGGCGTTGATCGTCCAGCTGCCGGCACTGATCGTGTCCTGGAGCCAGATCGAGGTGTAGTCCTGCTCGGTCGGCGCCCAGCTGCCGCGATAGGCGATGACGACGTCCTGCGGTCCGGGATCCAGACCCCAGTTCTCGCCGGCCATGTGCAGCACGTTCCGCCCCGGATAGGTGAACGACGTGATCGCCTCGACCTCGCGATAGCGGGCTCCGAACTTGAGCTCCTGGCTGATGTCGCCGCCAGTGATGAAGTAGGAGCCGACACCCTTCCACTCCTCCGAGGGACGGCTGGCGCTGTATTGATAGAAGCTGTTCTGCCAGATGCCCTCCGAGTCGATGAGTGCCTCGAGCTCGAACGGACAGCCGGGACCGCCGCAGCCAGCGTTCAGAACCGCTTGCGACGTGTTCATGAACCCGCCGTCGACCTTCGACCAGGTGAGCGAGCCGAACAGATTGGCGTTGAAGACGTGCGTGTCCTCGACCTTGTAGACACCGGTCGGGCCGCGCTGGTTGGTGGTCGTCGGAGCTGGCCGCGTTCGACCGGCGCCACGACCGAACTTCTGCTTGTCGCCGTTGTTGAACGAGCTGATGAGCGAGTTGCCGTTGGTGACCTGCCAGTTGAGCTTGAGCGCCGTGTTCTCCAGCTCGGTGTCGTCAGGTGCGCCACCGGCGGCGAACATCTGGATGTCCTGGCGGCCCCAGGCACCCCAGAGCCAGGCTCGGTCCTTGACCAGCGGTCCACCGGCCTCGAAGCCGTAGTCCTGAATCCGGTTGATGCGGGGGGCGTCGAAGCTCTCCTGGTCGGGCGCCAGGTCGGCGGTGACGTCCGGTGTACCCTGCTTCAGGCCGCCGAAGTAGCCATCGTCGTCGGTCAGCATGTAGCGAGCGCTGCCGCGCAGCTCGTTGGTGCCCCGCTTGGTCACCAGGTTGACCGAGACTCCCGCGGCGGTCTTGGTGATCTCGCTGCCACCGGTGGTGTACTGCATCTCCGAGAACTGATCGAAGTCGTAGTAGGTGGGCGACGAGCCGATCGCTGCCATGTCGGTGATCTGGACGCCATCGACCTGGAAGTCGTTCTCATCGTCGCGCACGCTCGGGGCGCGGAAGACGGTCTGCTGGCCGCTCTCGTTGCCGCCGACGTTGATCCGGTCGGTCAGGACCGCCGGCGTCTGCGTGAGCACAGACCAGGGGTCGCGCGCCGTCGGGATCTTCTCGAGCTCGATCTGCGAGATCGTCGTGCCCTGAGTCACCTTGCGCTGGTCGAGCAGGGGGCTCTCGGAGGTCACGGTAATGACCTCGCCGACGGCTCCGGTCAAGACCAGCTCCAGACTCGTGTTCCGGTCGGCACGGATCTCGATCTCGGGATACTCCAGGGTCGAGAATCCTTCGAGACTCGCCCGCAGGGCGTAGAGGCCGGGATCCAAGCCCAGGAACCGCACCTCGCCGCTGGCATTGGTCACCATGAAGCGCGGCGCGCCGATGCCGGTGACCTCGACGGTCACCCCAGGTAACGCCTCGTCCTGGGTGTCCAGCACCACAGCGAAGAGGTTGCCGGTCTCCTCCTGTGCCATCGTCGAGCTGACAGTGCCGAAGAGCATCGTGAGAGCGATGGCGGTCAGAGGAATGAGTCGGTTGCGTTTCATCTGTTTGCCTCCTCTGATTGGATCCGCGGAGACTCAACCAGGAATCTGGAGCCATCTCCGCTCGCGGAACCGACAACGCAAGGCCGTTGCCAATCACTGCAGAGCTGCTCGGAAGGGCGCGAATCGGCTGCGGATTCTGCCCCACGGGGTGGCCTCGGCCCGCACCTCGGGCTTGTCCAGCAAATCGCGAACAGCGCTCACGGAGCCGGTGCCGGTGCAGAAAGATGAATCGAAAGCCGCCTTGCGGCATTCCGATCGCGGCCGCAGCTTCGGCTTCCAGGATAACTCTTGTCTTTTCAGCTTATTGGGCGAGGCTGCCGCGTTGCGGCAGATTCAACGAGGTGCATTCGAATGGATGCAGAAAAATGCACCGCGCGCGCGGCGCTCTCGGAGGCTCGTCGCCAGGGAGTTTTTCCAGCTATCTCCTGAACGCCTGCTCGGGTAGGTCGGCGAGGAGACGTCGTGCATGAGCGTTCTCGGGCTGAATGCGGACCAGCGTCTCGAGCAACTCCCGCGCCTCCGCCGGCTCGCCTCGCGAGAGCAGCAGAACCGCGAGGTCGCTGATCGCGGCGGCATGGCGAGGCGAGAGCACGAGCGCGTGGCGGAGGTCCGCCTCGGCTTCTTCGAGGCGCTCGAGCCCGATCTTCACCGTGCCACACAGATAGACCGCGTCCGCACTGTCGGGCCGATTCCGGCGCATCTCCTCGGCGACCTCGAGCGCTTCCGCAAACCGCCGCTGCTGTAAGAGGACGCGACCCTGGATCAATCGCAACGTCGAGCTCTCGGGAGCCCGCTCGAGCGCCGACGCGAGATGAACGGAGGCTTCGGTCAGGCGTCCAGTAGCAACCGCAGCGCGAGCCAGATGCTCGGTCAGGTGCGGTGCGCCGTTCGACAGCTCGAAGGCTCGGGAGAGGCTCGCGTAGGCGTCTTCGTGGCGGCCGGTATGGAGATAGGCTCGACCCAGGAACTCCCAGGCGATCACCACGCGAGGGTTTTCTGCGGCGAAACCCCCCAGGGTGGCGATGGCGGTCGCCGGGTCACCCTCTCGGAAGCTGGCGAGTCCGCGATCGAGCTGTTCGAGAGTGTGGATCCGCGCCTTCGGGTCAGGCAGCGGGCCGTCGCCGGCATCGCCGGCGCGCTGGCCGAGGTAGCCGAGGGTCGCGAGCGCCTGTCGCGCCTCGCTGTCGGCTTCGAGCGGCTCGGCTACCTCGGCGTCGTACTGGCCGAGCCGGTCGGCGAGCGAGCGGGTGCGACGTCTCTGTTGGTGCACGAGATTGCGCAGCTCTCCGGGGTCGGCTCGCAGATCGAAGAGCTCGGGAGCGGGCCCGGCGATGTAGTGGTAGCGGTCTTCGACGACGGAGCGAAGCGCGCTCCAGCCGAGGCGGAATCGAGGGTAGTAGGTCTCGGAGTAGATGCTGCGAGGCGGCGTCTCTCGGCCTACGAGATCGACGAGCGAGATCCCCGACACGGTCTCCGGTGTCGGTAGACCGAGCAGCGACAGGAAGGTGGGTGACACGTCGTCGAGTCCGACCGGTGTCTCGACGCTCTCGCCACCGAGACGCGAGAACGGCAGCTTGAGGATCAGGGGTACCTGGAGGCTCTCGCGGTAGAGGAGCACGCCGTGCTCCGCCTCGCCGTGGTCGCCGAGTCCTTCGCCGTGGTCTGAGGTCAGGACAACCACGGCGCGCTCGTAGGCGCCCAACCGATCCAGCTCCGCGAGCAGCTCTCCCACGGCGTGATCGGCGGCGGCGATCTCACCGTCGTAGGCGAGGGAATGGGTCTGGGAAAACGCCTCCGGGGGCGAGTAGGGCGCATGCGGCTCGTAGAGGTGGAAGAAGAGGAAGAAGGGTCCATCCGCGACACCCTCCAGCCAGCCGCGGATCGCTTCCAGAGCTTCGAGACCCGACCGCTGGACGTCGGCCATGACCGCGAAACCACTCCACGACAGCTGGTCGTCGAAACGATCGAATCCTCGAGCGATCCCGGTCTCGCTGCGCAGGACGTAGGCGGAGACGGCGGCCCCGGTCCGGTAGCCACGATCCCGAAGGATCTCGGCGAGGGTCGGCAGCGAGTCGTCGAGCGAGTAACCGATGTTGTCTCGTACTCCGTGGCGGGGAGGCAAAGCGCCGGTGAGCAGCGTCGCGTGGGCCGGCAGGGTGAGAGGAGCCGGCGAGTACGCGTGCTCGAACAGGATCCCCGACGCTCGGAGCCGGTCGATGGCTGGCGTCCGGACCGCGTGATAGCCGTAGGCGGGCAGATGATCGGAGCGCAGCGTGTCGATCGAGATGAGAACGAACGGAGTCGCCGACGGAACGGTCAAGACGGGCTCCGTCTGACACCCCCAGAGACTTACGCTGAGGACGAGCGTGGCCCAGACGCAACGGCTACCGTTCCGGGTCCGGACCGACGGTCGTCCCCGCACCCTCCGCATGACTCAGGCTCACCCGCGAGTCCGTCGCGAGAGAATACCTCCCGGGGTGGGCACCCCGGTGCCCGCGAGTCAAGTCCGAGAGCGGCTCAGCCCCGGCCTGCCAAGCGCTTGGGAAAGCCGTAGGCGAGGCGGAGCGCCTCGAACGATGCCATCAAGCGCTCTTTGCGCGCTCCCGAAAGGTAGTCGGAGTCGGCGTAGAGCGCCCGGTAGCGGGACTCGAGGTGAGGGTACTCGCTCGCCAGCCACGGCCAGAAGCGCTTGCGCGCCGCCGGCCGGAGAAACAGAGCGTCGCCGACGACGTCGCGTGCCTCGTACTCGGAGGCCGCCTCGAACAGCGGCCGGAGCTGACTCTCCGTCGAGTTGATCGCCGGCATGATCGGCATGCAGAAGATCTGGGTCGGGATCCCCTCGGCAGCTAGCGCGCGGATCGTGCGCAGGCGCGCCTCGGGAGCTGGTACGCGATGCTCGAGCTTGCGCGCGGTACGGGGGTCGAGAGTCGCGATCGAGACGTTGACCGTGATCGAGTGGCGCGCGTCGAGCCGCGTCAGCAGCTGCAGGTCCCGGAGGATCAGCGGCGAACGGGTGGTGATCGAGATATCGAGCCCGTCAGCCTGCTCGAAGGCTTCGAGGATAGAGCGCGTGACGCCGTAGTGCCGCTCGGCCGGCTGGTACGGATCGGTGACGGTACCGATCGCGATCGGCTGACCGCTCAGGTCGGTCCGCCGCAGGGCGCGCTCCAGTGACCGGGACGCGTTCCGCTTGACGTAGATTTTGCGCTCGAAGTCCTGCCAGCGGTCGAGCTCGAAGAAGCCATGGGTGTAGCGTGCGTAGCAGAAGGCGCAGCCGAACTCGCAGCCCCGATACGGATTGATGCTGCGAGTGAAGGGGATCGACTCGCCGCCGGTACGATTCAGGATCTGGCGCACCCCCATGTCGAAATACTCGACGCCCGCTCGATGGCGCACGGCGGCGGCATCCGGGTCGGGCCTGCCGATCGGCTTCGTGTCGGGGAAGAGCGAGAGTGTTGCCGACTGCATTTACGCCTCATTTTCACCTACGGCGAAGAGCCTGTCAAGTGCCCGCGCGCGGCTACAATCGCCGCCATGCCCGAGTTGCCGGAGGTCGAGGTCTTGAGACGCAGCCTCGTTCCGATCCTCATCGGCGAACGCGTCGAGCGGGTGCGAGTCTGGAAGCGCGCGCTGCGCGAGCCGGTCAGCCGGGGACTCGCCCGGCGGGTCTCGGGGCGCCGGATCGAGCGACTGCGCCGGCGAGCGAAGTACCTGCTGATCGATCTCGAGGGAGACGTGACCCTGGTCGTGCACCTGGGCATGAGTGGCCGCTTGACTCTGGTGATGGCGAACGCGGATCGCCAGCTCCACGAGCACGTCGCGTTCTACCTGAGCTCCGGCAGGCGTCTGCGCTTGCGCGATCCGCGGCGGTTCGGCCTCGTGCTCGCTCTGCCGTCCGCGCGGCTCGAGACCGACCGGCACTTCCGCCATCTGGGCGTCGAGCCGCTGGCGGACGGCTTCGACGGCGCCCTGTTGGCGGCGGCCGCCGCAGGTCGCCGCGCTCCGGTGAAGAGCTTCCTGCTCGACGGTCGGATCGTCGTCGGAGTGGGCAACATCTACGCCAGCGAGGCGCTCCATCTGGCGGGCATCCACCCGCGCCGCTCGGTCGCTCGCATCTCGGACCAGCGCTGGCATCGACTGGCCGGCGCCGTGCGGGAGGTTCTCAGCTCGGCGATCGAGCAGGGGGGGACCACGCTCAACGACTTCACCGACGGAGCGGGTGAGCCCGGTTACTTCCAGGTCTCGCTGGCGGTCTATGACCGCGAGGGTGAGCCGTGCGTGCGGTGTTGCTCCCCCGTGCGCCGAATCGTCCAGAGCAACCGCAGCACCTTCTACTGTCCGGGTTGCCAGCGATGAAGAGCTGCCTGCTCCTGGACATGGGTGGAGTGGTGCTGCGCGTCGGCTCGACCGAGGGGCTGCCGGAGAGCCGGATCGATTGGCGTGGGCGCCAGGCGATGCTCGCGATGCTGGCCAAGGCCGGTGCCCGACTGACGCTCGAGGATCTCGACGGGCTCCTGTTCGGCCCCTGGCGTCTCGACCATGCGCGCCGCCACGATCTGGTACGCGATGCCAGGTGGGAGCCCCATCTCGATCGCCTCTGCACCGCGGCCGGCGTCGATCTCGATCGCTGGGAGCTGCTGGATGCCTGGTTCCGGCCCTACGGCGACCGGCTGGTGCCGGAGTTCGGGGTCCACGAGGCGCTGGAGCAGCTGCGCTCGATGGGCAAGCGTCTGGCGGTGGTCTCGAACGTGCCGCTGCCGGGGCAGTTCTACGAGCGCATCCTCGAGCACCACGATCTGCGGCGTCACTTCGACGCTCTCTTCTTCAGCTACGATCTCGGCACCCGGAAGCCGTCGCCGGCGATGCTGAGGACCGCCCTCGCCCATTTCGACTCGACCGCCGACCAGGCCCTGATGGTCGGCGACCGGCGCGCCGCCGACATCGCGGCGGGACGCGCCGCCGGTGTCGAGAGCGTCTGGATCCGTAGCCCGTTCGACAACGGCCCGGAGCCCGACCACGAGATCGGCTCGCTGGCGGAGCTGCCCGCGCTGCTCGAGTCGATCGAGACCGGTTGAGGCCGCGGTCCGGTATCCTCTCGCGCATGCGACGAGTGGCCTTGGGGGTCGCCGGTGGCACCGGCTCCGGCAAGACGACGGTCGCCAGCAAGATCCTCGCGGCGGTCGGCCGGGACCGGATCGCCTTTCTCGCCCACGACAGCTACTACAAGGACGTCGAGTGGCGCAGCGAGGAGCAGCTACAGCAGCACAACTTCGACCATCCGTCCGCGCTCGACAACGACCTGCTGGTGAAGCACGTCGAGGCGCTCAAGCAGGGGATCGCGATCGAGGTGCCGGTCTACGACTTCGTCGTTCACCGGCGGACCGAGGAGACCGTCCGAGTCGAGCCGCGGCCGGTGATCCTGGTCGAGGGGATCCTCCTGTTCGCCGAGCCCAAGCTCCGGACTCTGCTCGATTTCAAGATCTACGTCGACACCGACGCCGACGTGCGTCTGGCGCGCCGCATCCAGCGGGACATCGAGGATCGCGGCCGCACCGTCGGGGACGTCCTCCGGCAGTACATGGAGACGGTCCGCCCGATGCATCTCGAGTTCGCCGAGCCGTCGAAGCGCTGGGCGGACGTCATCGTCCCCGAGGGAGGAGCGAACGTCGTCGCGCTCGAGATGGTCACGGCGCGCGTCGAGCAGCTCCTGGCCGAGGCGGGCGAAGGCGACTGATCCGGCCGTGCCGAGATCTCAGGGACGAGTGCTCGGGAGCTCTTTCGCCGGGCTCGCTCGGACGGGCTCCGGCTCCTGCGCGACGAGCGTATCTTCGCCGGCTCCGTCCCATCGGTCGAGCTCGGGCTCGAAGGCGACCGGGATACGGCTCTGGGCGACGAGGACGACCCCGCTGGCAGACGGTCGCTCCCAAAGCCGAGCGACACTGGCCGCGTCCACGACGAGCGAGCACCCGATGGAGCCGCAGCTCTCGCAGGGTTCCGCTCTACTGTCGTCGGCGAGCGCCCGCGCCGCCGCGCCCGACACGAGCAGGGCGACGGCGATCGAGAGGGCGCCCGGCAGCCGGCGAGTGCGGCCGGTCCGCGCCGGAGACTCGCGCGGGGCGAGCCTCTGGTCGAGCAGTCTGTTCAGGAGCAGTCCGAGAACCGCCGCGAGTGGGAATGCCGTGAGAAGTAGGACGATTCTGGTCATGCGCACCGCTGATGCACGGTTCGTGCCCGGGTGCGTGTCGATCCACTAGAATCGCGCCCGGGTAAGGAGAAGAGATGAGGAGAAACCTGGTAGTCGGCTGCCTTCTGATCGCTCTTCTGAGCACCGGATGCGGCGAACAGGTTACGCCGGTGGGCTCGGTCGAAGTGCACCCGAGCGAGATCGGGCTGCTCTATCCGGGCTTCTCGCCATATCGTCTTACCTGGACGGCCGAGAGGCCGCTCGAAGGCAGGGTAGGCGACCTGCGAGCCGCGGTGCATCTGCGCGAGATCGGCGGCGACGTGCTACGCACCTTCGATCATGCGTTGACACTCGACTGGCAGCCAGGCCAGTCCGAGACGGTGGAGCGGATCCTCTATCAGTCCGCGCTGGCACCGCCGCTCGAGCCGGGCAGCTATGCGCTCGAGATCGGCCTCTACGACAGTGTCGGCAACGAGTGGCAGCTGACGACGAGCGGCGCGACGGTCCGCGTCGAGGAGTCGACCGTCGGCCTCCCGGCGTTCTACTTCTCGCCCGAGTGGCAGCCGATCGAGGATGGTACCGACCAGCAGGTCCTCGGTCGACGCTGGTTGCGCGCCGACGGCGTCATCCGCCTCGGCGAGCTGACCCGGCCGGGGACCCTCTGGCTGCAGCTGGGCGTACCGGCGCCGAGCGCGGGCGAGCAGGAGCTCGAGCTCGCCGAGGGGGCGACCGGGCCCGAGGTCGTGGTCGGCAACTCCTGCGGCGGCGGCGCCGAGCTACTCAGCGGCAGCGGCTCGCACGAGCTGATGCTCTCGATCGTACCGCCCGCCGACCCGAGCGTCCCCCCTGAATGCGAGATCTCGATCGAGTCCAACTACGCCCTGATCGCCGTCGAGGACCGGGCACGCCGGACCGTGGCACTCGAGAGCCTCTCCTGGCTCACCGAGTAGCCGTCGGGCGGCGGCTACTTCTGCATCTCGAGCGTGATCGCGTTCGACACCGGGAGTCCCTCGACGTCTCCCAGCGGTGTCCAGACCTCGACGCCTTCCTCGTCGTCTGCGATCTTCATCCAGCGCGCTTCGGTGAGCGTCACCTCGACCTTCAGCTTGCCGTCGGCGGGCATCGAGCGTGATGTCTCGGTGGTCCAGAAGTTGTAGAGCTTGAGCTCGCTGGTGCCGCCCGGCTCGACCGGAAACATGAACAGCTGATTGCCGTAGACGCCGAGCTCCTGACCGTTGAGCGCCACCTGGAAAGCGAGCTGAGACGCGATCTCCGAGCCCGCGTTGCCGATCTTGACGCTCAGCCTGCAGAGCGTGTCGGCCGCCGGCTTGGCCGGCTCGACTACGATCTCCTCGATCGTGAGAGGCGATTTCGCGACTGCCTCCGCGCTCTCCTCCTGGGCGCGAGAGGCCGGCGGGAGGACCAGTGCCAGAACGGCAGCGAGGACCCAGAGTGGGCGGGTTGGCGAGCGTCTCTGGCGCATGGGCAGGTTCCTTCCGCAGTCGAGAATTGTACTCGGATTCAACCCGCGTGCCAAAGGCAGCCTGCTAGTACGGACCGCCCAGGTCGGTGATCAGCGGGACCCTCTTCGCGGCAACGCCGACGCCGTCGCCCAGAGGTAGGACGACGGCACGCAGCTGCGGATGGATCATGAAGTAGACGTTGAACGTTTCGACGTGCCGAGCATTCTCGCTCAGCCCCTCGGCGGGCGGGTCGGCGACCTCGCCTCGCCAGAGGAGGTTGTCGACGATCAGCAGGCCGCCGACGCGGAGCTTCTGGAGCGCCAGGTCCAGGGAGCGGCGGTAGCTCCCTTTGTCGCCATCGAGATAGACCAGATCGAACGGGCCGGCGAGCTGCGGGATCAGGTCGAGAGCCTCGCCGGTCAGGAGTTCTACCCGCTCGATCACCTCGCCTTCGGTCAGGAAGGCGCGGGCGCGCTCCTGGATTTCAGGGTCGCGGTCGATGCTCGTCACGCTCGCCTCCGGTGCGCCGCGGGCGAGACAGAGGGTGCCGTAACCGATCGCGGTGCCGATCTCGAGGATCCGCCCGGCGCCGACGCCGCGCGCCAGGATCTCCAGTAGATGGCCGAGCTCGGGATCGGAGATCGGAATCGATTCCGCGCGTGCCTGGTCCTCCATGCGCGCGCGCAGCGGGTCGCGCGGCGGCAGCAGGCTGTCGAGGTACTCGGCTTGCTCGGAGCGGAGAATCGCGTCGGGGCGGGCCTTCATCGTGTCGATGCTACCGCGAGGCGAATCCGCCCCGTCGCCCGGGAATAGCCGCGGGCCGCTCGCTGTTTGGATCGGGCAGGAGCCCGTGCGCATGCCCGCTACCAGAAAGCGTCTGCTCGCCTACTCGTTGCCGCCCCTGGCGGTAGCGATCGGGGTGGGTGCTGGGCACTTGCTGCGTAATCGGCTCGAGCACCGCCACACCTTCGCACCCGACCGCTATCCGAACGGCGTCTGGAAGCCGCGGCGGTACGGAGTGCCCGCGCGAGACGTCTGGTTCTACGCCTCCGACGGCGAAGAGCTCCACGGGTGGTGGGTACCGCATCGGCGAGCGCGTGGCACGATCCTCTACTGTCACGGCAACTCCGGGAGCCTCGGCGAGCAGATCCCGGTGCTCGCCGAGCTCCGCCGGCTGGGCGTCAACCTGTTCGCATTCGACTACCGAGGCTACGGCCGCAGTGGTGGCTCGCCCGACCGGACGGGCGTGCTGCGAGACGCCCGGGCGGCCTACGACCACCTGGTCGGCCCGCTCGGCCAGCCGGCCGGCGAGATCATCCTGCTCGGACACTCGCTGGGCGGAGCGATCGCCATCGACTGCGCGACGGCGCGCGAGGTCGCGGGGCTGATCGTGCAATCGAGCTTCGTCGACACCCGACGGATGGCCCGTGAGATCTATCCGCAGGTGCCGCTGCACTGGATCACGCCCCGCCGGTTCCGCAGCATCGACAAGGTCGCGGATCTGCAGATGCCCAAGCTCTTCATCCACGGCGCCGAGGACGGCACGGTGCCGGTCGAGCACGGCACCACCCTCTTCGAGGCCGCGGCGGAGCCGAAGGAGCTGTTGGTCGTTCCGCGCGCCGGGCACAGCGACGTCCATCACCAAGGCGGCTCCAGCTACTTCCAGCGCCTGTCGAAGTTCCGCGATCACTGTTTGAGCTGCTGACGCGGGATCGCATAGCCGGACGGCTATGAGCGTATGGAGAGCTGCATAGCGGCTTCCTGGGGGCTCTTCTAGTCTGTTGCGGCTGCCGATGAAACGTATCCCAGCACTGATAGCTCCGCTCGTGGTGGTGCTGGCCACGGCGTGCGGCGGCGGCTCGAGCGGCCCGACGGCACCGGCCGAGGTCAGCGCTTTCCAGGTCGAGTCGCAGCTCTCCGAGCTGATCAACCAGGCGCGCCGCGCCGACGGAGTCGAGCCGCAGCTGGCGATGGACCCGGCGGTGGCACAGGTCGCGCGGGCCCACAGCGAGGCGATGCGCGACCGGGGCTTCTTCTCACACGCCGATCCGGACGGCAAGCGGCTGCGCGATCGATTGCGCGCGGCGGGCATCGCGTTCCGCTCCGCGGGCGAGAACCTCGCGCGGGTCGACGGGTCGCCCGATCCGGCGGGCGAGGCACACCGAATGCTGATGGGGAGCGCCAGCCACCGCGAGAACATCCTGGCCGAGCGCTTCGATCTGGCGGGTGTCGGCGTCGCCCGGCAGGGCGGCACCTACTGGATCACCCAGGTCTTCATCGAGCCGTAGGCGACCCGAAGATCAGACCAGCTCGAGATCCTCGTAGATCGCCGACAGCACCTCCTCGAACCGGCGCCGGTGGTCGTCTTCGCCGGGTGTGCCGTTGACCGCCAGGGCGACCACCAGGTCATGCTCGGGGTCCGCGAAGGCGGTCGACGATCGGTAGCCGCTGTGGCCGAACGAGCGCGGCGAGGAGTGGCGGCCGTAAGCGTAGGGGAGCGTGGTGCGACCGTAGTGGTCCGAGTTGAGGACAAAGCCGAGTCCCCAGTCGATCTTGGCTCGGAAGGTCTTGTCCTCGGCACCGACGCGATGGCGGGCGGTCAGCGCCGCCACTGTCTGGGGACTGACGATGCGAGCGTCGTCGAGTCGGCCGCCGGCCAGGAGAGCTTCATAGATGCGAGCGAGTTGGTTGACTGGGCCCCAGCCGCCGCCGGCCGGTGAGCAGTGGGTGACCGGCGTTCGCGCGTGCCAGCCGTGTGGCTTGGGCGGGCGTTTCTCGGTGTCGTAGACCGGCGCCAGGCGAGGTGAGTAGTCGTCGTACAGCTCGTCCGGCATGCCGATCCACGAGTCGTCCATACCCAGCGGCTCGAAGATCTCCTCACGCACGTAGCGCTCGAACGGTCGCCCACCGAGACGTCGTACCAGCTCGCCGAGGATGAACCAGCTCGAAGCCCGGTGGTATCCGGCGGTACGACCAGGGATCCAGCGCGGCTCGAGCCGTGCGTTGCAGATCCGCTCGATGATCTGGTCCCACGGGGCGCGGGGCCACCCGACGCGCAGCAAGCGGAAACCGCCGGTGTGCGTCAGCAGATGCCGCACGGTGATCGCCTCCTTGCCCCTGGTGCCGAATTCCGGGATGTGGGTCGCGACCGGGTCGTCGAGGTCGAGCCGGCCGGCTTCCCACAGGCGCGCGATCGCCAGCACCGCGACCGGCTTGGACGACGACAGCCAGAGCATCAGGTGCTCCGGGGTCAAAGCCTCAGCCGGGCGCGCCTCCCCGAACGCCCGGTCGGCGACGCACTCGAGGCCGATCGAGATGTAGAGCTGGCCTCCCAGGTGGAGCCCGGCCTCGCGACCCTTCTCCAGGGCGCCGGAGGTACGTGGCAGGAGCCTTCCGGAAGGGGTCATCGGAGCCGGAGGAGGCTATCAAGGAGCCTATAATCAGACTGTCATGTTCGTGGCGGCGGCGGTGCAGCTGACCTCGAGTTCGGGCAGCGAGGCCAACTGGAAGGGCGCTAGAGACCTGATCGAGCGAGCGGCCGGTCTCGGCGCGCAGCTGGTGGCGACGCCCGAGAACACCAACTACCTCGGTCCCCATGCCGAGAAGGTGCGGCTGGCCGAGCCGCTGGACGGGCCGACCTGCAGCCGGTTCGGCGAGCTCGCGGCGCGGCTCCAGATCCATCTCCTGCTGGGCTCGTTCAACGAGGTCTCAGACGATCCCGAGCGCTGCTACAACACCTCCGTCCTGTTCGGGCCGGACGGAGCGCAGCGCGCGACCTACCGCAAGATCCACCTGTTCGACGTCGACGTGTCCAAGGAGGTGCGGTTCTCGGAGTCGGCGACCGTCAAGCCGGGAGACCGTACGGTTACCGTCGAGACGCCGCTCGCTCGGCTCGGCCTCTCCATCTGCTACGACCTGCGCTTTCCCGAGCTCTACCTGCAGCTGGTCGCCGCCGGTGCGGAGGTACTGACCGTTCCGTCGGCGTTCACCGCCACCACCGGCAAGGACCACTGGCACGCGCTGTTGCGGGCGCGAGCGATCGAGAGCCAGTGCTACGTGATCGCCCCCGCCCAGTCGGGCCGTCACGACGACGAGGGCATCCGCGAGAGCTACGGCCACGCGATGATCGTCGATCCGTGGGGCCAGATCGTGGCGATGGCGTCGGACGGACCGGGTCTGGCGATCGCGGAGATCGACCTGGGAAGGGTGCGGTGGTGCCGGAAGGCGATCCCGGTCGCCGACCATCGCCGCCTCTAATTCGGGGACAGGTTGACTATTTCGGAGGGGCTTACGAGGTCAGCGTCGAGCGGCCTTAGGACTACTCGTAGGTTCCACCAGAGCTAGACAGGCCGCGCCCGAGTCCACCAGAGTGCTCCTAGATTCCACCGAGACCGTCAACCTGATCCGAGGTTGACGGAGCACTCGTAAGCCCCGCCGAAATAGTCAACCTGTCCCCGAGTTCAGAGCATTCGGGCCAGTATCTCGACGCCACGCCGGGTGACTTCGGGCTCGGCGGCCGTGTAGCAGATGCGGACGTGGGACGGGTAGCAGCCGAAGCTCGGCCCAGGTGCCAGGAACAGACCCCGGTCGGCGGCGTCTTCCATGAAGCCGAGCAGACCGCGCTCGTCGAGCCGGTCGCCGACGTTCAGGAACAGGAACTGACTCCCTTCCGGGCGCGGGACACGGAGTCGATCGGCGGCCTCGAAGCCGAGCTGTCGATAGAGCGGCTTCGCCATCTCGACCCAGGCGTCGCCGGCGCCCCGTAGGGCGTGGAGGGCGGCGATCTGCGACGCGGTCGGGGTCGAATAGAACGTGTGCGTGCTGACCTTGCGGACCTCGCTCATCGTCGCCGCCGGACCGACCACATAGCCACACCGGTTGCCGGCCATGCCGAACGCCTTCGAGAACGAGTGGACCGAGAAGGTCCGCTCAGGAGCGAGGGAGCGCGAATAGACGTGCTCGCCGGTGTAGACGTAGTCCTCGTAGACCTCGTCGGAGAGGATCCAGAGGTCGTTGCCGGCGGCCCAGTCGCAGATCGCCTCGAGCCAGGGACGCGGGAGGATCCGACCGGTCGGATTGTTCGGCGTGCTCAGGTAGATCGCCGCCGTGCGCTTCGTCAGATGCGGGGCGATCGCCTCGACCGCGGTCTCGGGCGAGTCGGCCGAGCCGAACAGGTCGACCTCCACCGGTGTGCCCTGCGACGACTGGATGATGCCGAAGATCAGCGGCCAGTAGGGCGCCATGACCAGCACCTCCTCGCTGGGCTCGAGAATCGCGCCGATGACCGCGCCGAGCGAGCCGGTCGCACCTGCGGCCACCAGGACTTCGGCCGGGTCGGTCGGCGTCCCGGTCCGCTGGTGAGTCCGCTCGACGATCGCGTCGACCAGGTCGCTCCGGCCCCGAGGTGCCGCGTACCGGTGCATGCCGGGGTAGTCCTCGACCGTCAGGTCCTGCATGCGGCAGCCGGCGGCCGGTTCCATCCAGGTGTCGCCGACGTGCAACGGAAAGACCTCGCCCGGGTAGGCCTGGAGCTTGTGCGCGAGGGCGGAGAAGAGCGATCCACGCATCGCCGAGACAGTGGAGCCGACTGACGGATGACGAGGCATGCCGTAGGGGCCGGGTCAGGCCGGCAGGCGCGGTCCGACGCGCCAGCGCGCGGTAAAGCGGGCGACCGTGTCGCCGGCCTCGTCCACCAGGTCAGCTTCGACGTTCACGTCGCGCTCTTCGGTCGAGCTCTCGATGTCAGCGTCGCAGCGGGCCTCGATGCGTCCCCGCGCTTTCTTCAGGAACTCGATCGAGAATCCGGTCGGAATGCCCCGGGCGTCGCGGGGCAGCGAAGAGGTTACCGCCAGGCCGGTCGCCAGCTCGCCCAGGTTGGTGAGCGCGACCGCGTGCAGCGAGCGCAGGTGATTGCGGAGCCGGGGGCGGTCGCGCATCGCGACCCGGGCCTTGCCGGGGGTGAGCTCGATCACCTCGGGCGAGATCGTGCCGGTGTAGGGCACCTGGCGTCCGAGGAAGTAGCGGAACAGGGTCCTGCCGCCGGGCAGACCCTGCAGACGGTTCCAGTTCGCGAGGATCCCACTGCTATCCGTCTCCGCCATGAGGCGGTCAAGATATCAGGTCGTCGCAGCTCCGAAGCGGATAGACTGACCGTCGGACCGATGGAGCGAACGATGAAGCGGTATATGGGTATTGCGGCGGCGGTTCTCGGGCTCGGTGCCACGGCGGGGGCCGACACTATGGCACCCCGCTATGACGAGACGATCGAGTTGATCGGGCTGGTAGAGGATGCTGTCGGAGTGGTCGAGAGCGAGGGCGTAGAGACCGCCTGTGCACGTTTCCGCGAGGCCGGATCCCGCTGGTTCGACGACCAGACCTACGTCTTCGTCCTCAGTCTGGAGGGCCGGGCGCTCTGCCACCCCGCGCAGCCTACCCTCGAAGGCCGCGATCTGAACGAGGTGCGCGATCCCAAAGGCCGGCCGATCCTGGATCTGATGATCCGCGAGCTGCAGTCCTCAGACGAAGGCTGGGTCCACTACCAGTGGCCGCGGCCGGGCGAGCGGCTCTTCCGCTGGAAGACCACCTACGTGCGCCGGGTGGTCAGCCCGGACGCCGGCCAGGTGATCGTCTCGAGCGGCCGCTATCAGATGAAGGTCGAGCCGTTCTTCGTCGTCGAGCAGGTGGACGACGCGATCGAGCTGATCCGGGAGGAAGGCGAAGAGGCGGCCTTCACCCGCCTCCGCGATCCGAAGAGCGGCTTCTTGTTCTACTCGGCGTACGTCTTCGTGCTCGACGAGGACGGCGTCCTGCTGGTCAACAACGGCACTCCCGAGAACGAGAACCGGAACCTGACCGAGCTGGCGGACATCGACGGCCGCCTGTTCGTCCAGGAGATGCTTCGAGTACCGAACGACGGCTCGGCGTGGATCCACTACAAGTGGCCGAAGCCGGGCGACGCCCGGCCGTCGGCGAAGTCGTCGTTCGTGCGCCGGGTCGATTTCGGCGGCCGCGAGCTGGTGGTCGGCTCGGGCGTCTACTTCGAGCAGGAGCCCGAGGTGCGCGACCTGGGGCCCAAGCCGGACATCGAGTAGGGCACGGTCGCTCCCGGATCGATGGTCGAAAGGAGCCTCTACGAGCGGGTGCTCGCGCGAGTAGCGTCCGGCGCCGGACCGCCCGAGGCGCGTCCGCCACGGCCCTCGGCCGCGGTCGTCCCCTGGCGCCGGTCGGTCGCCGGCGAGCTCGAGGTCTTCTGGATGCGCCGGGCCGACAGCCTGGCCTTCATGGGCGGCTGGCACGCGTTTCCGGGCGGTGGCGTGGCGCGCGGCGATGCTGAAGCGACTCTGGCCGGCGAGCCCCAGGGCGCCGCCGATGCGCCTGCCGACGCCGGTGCGCCGGCATCGGTGATCGGCGATCTGGACCTCGGGCAGGCGGTGACCACGGCGGTCACCGCCTGCGCTCTCCGCGAGCTGGCCGAGGAGACGGGGATCGAAGCGGAGCCTTCGCACCTGGTCTTCGCCGGCCGCTGGCTCACCCCGCCGCTCGGCCCGGTCCGCTTCGACACCCGTTTCTTCCTGCTCGAGTGGCCCGCCGAGCGAGCCGCACAGCCCAGCGCCGTCTCTTCGGAATGCGCCGAAGTGGAGTGGATCCGACCGGCGGCGGCCCTCGAGCGGTGGAGCCGGGGAGAGGTGATCACCGCGCCGCCCATCCTGCACCTCTTGCGGGTGCTCGGTGAGGACGGGCCGGAGACGGGGCTCGCACGCCTCAGGAATCCGGTCGAGGCGAATCTGGGTCCGCACCGACGGATCGAGTTCCAGCCGGGCGTCCTGACCTTCCCGCTGCAGACGCCCACCCTGCCGCCCGCGACGCACACCAACAGCTACCTGCTCGGCGCTCGCGAGCTGGTGCTGATCGATCCGGGCTCGCCCTTCGAGCCCGAGATCGACGGCCTGCTCGCGGCGATCTCGACGTTGGCGGCAGAGGGCCGGAAGACGACCGCGATCTGGCTGACCCATCACCATCCAGATCACGTCGGCGGAGTGGATCGCGTTCGGCGTGCTCTCGGGGTACCGGTGTCGGCTCATCCGGCTACCGCCGAGCGGCTGCGGCCCCTCGGGATCGAGGTCGACGCGCCGCTCGAAGACGATCAGCGCATCATCCTCGCCGGCGAGCCGGAGATGACCGTCCGGGTGCTGCATACGCCCGGACACGCCCGGGGTCACCTCTGCTTCCTGGAGGAGCGGACCGGCGCGCTGCTGGCCGGCGACATGATCGCCGGGATCGGTACGATCGTCATCGATCCCCCGGAGGGCGACATGGACGACTACCTCGCGTCGCTCGAACGGCTCGAGCGCCTGGACGCCCGGACCCTGTTCCCGGCGCACGGTCCGACGATTCGCGGCGCTCGGGCCAAGCTCCACGAGTACATCGACCATCGCCTCTGGCGTGAGGAGCGAATTCTCGAGGCCTGGCGATCGGGGCTGCGCGAGCTCGACGAGCTGCTACCGCGCGTCTACGACGACACTCCGAAGATCGCCCACCCCCTCGCCCGCCGCCAGCTCCAGGCCCACCTCGACCGCCTCTACCGCCGCCAGCGCCTCTAGCCGCCCCCACACCGCGAGGAGCAGGCGGGAGGGATTCGAATACCGGGGGTCGGGGAGGGAGAGGGGGGTGCTCCGATCGAGCGCTGCGATCGAACCCTACTCGGGTAGCTCGACCCGCCCGCCGATGCCGTCCATCGAGATGCCCCCGCTGCCGTCGCGATCGACGATGAAGTCGCCGCTCACCTCGACCGCGCGGATGCTGCCCGAGCCGTCCTCCCAGATCCGGACGCTGCCGCCCACGTCGCGGATCGTAATGCTGCCGGAGCCGTCCTCGTCGATCTCGACGTCGCCCTCGACGCCCGCGATGCGGATCTCGCCCGAGCCGTCCTCGTCCACCGTGACCTTGCCCCGCACGTCTCGGACCTCGATCTCGCCCGAACCGTCGGTCAGTACCAGATCTCCATGGACGGTCTCGACCTCGATCTCGCCCGAACCGTCCTCGATCCGGCTGGGGCCGACGTTGTTTAGCTCCATCCAGCCCGACCCGTCCTCGATGTCCAGCTCCAATGCGGACGGCACTCGCACGGTCAGGTCGAGCCGAGCGTAGCGATTCCAGCTCCAGTCGATGTCCGGCAGATCGACCTCCACCACCAGACTCGACCCGCGCCGGCCGGTGTCGAGCTCGATCGCCTCGAGATCAGCGGCACGCGACGCGCAAGCGACGCCGTCGACGATCACTTCCGAGGCGCCGTCCTCGCCGATCACCCGCAGGTAGCCGGCTGAGGCGTCGATACGCAGCTGCCGAGCGTCGTCCAGCTGCAGAACCGCTTGGCGCTCGTCGCGGTACTCACACTCGTCGTCAGCCGATCCCGGCAGCGCGAGCGCGGCCGCGAGCAGTGTGCAGACCAGGATTCTCTTCATACGCCTCCCTTTCGAAAAGGCCATCTGCTGTCGTCTACGGGTTGGACGCCCGCAGGGTTCCGAGGGTTTACTCGGCGGTGGACAGCTCACCGCGCTCGAGCTTCTCCGCGACCTTCAGCAGCTCCTTGCGGATCAGCGGGTTCTCCGGGTACTCCCGGTTGAGCGCGTCGAGCAGCTCGAGGGCGAGCTCCGGGCGCTTCTCGCGCAGCGCCATGATCGACATGAGGATGCGTGCGAACGGCCCCAGGAAGCTACCGCGCTCGGCGACCAGCTCGAGGCGCTCGAAGGCGCGCGCCTTGTCGCCCTCGATCCCCTCGATCGGTACGAACCAGCGGACGAAGAACGGCAGGCTGCCGAGCAGGTACTCGTTGACGCCGCTCGAGAGGTGGGCGTCGTAGTAGCTGGAATCGATGGCCAGCAGTCTCCGGGCATAGCGCTCGGCCTGGCGGGCGCTCGAGAGGCTCTTCAATTTGCGTTTCTCGACCAGGCCGACGTAGTCGGTGAGCAGACCCTGGGCCAGGCAGAGCGCCAGCAGAGCCTCGGCGTCGGCCCCGTTCTCTGCCAGCCGCGCTTCCGCGATCGCCTGGGTGAGGTCGATCGAGCGCATCAGCTCGGTCTTGATCGCGAGATCCGGATCGAGCTTCTTCTTGCCGATCTTCTCGTCGTCCTTGAAGAACTCGCTCTCGAGGATCTTCAAGCGATCGAGCTCGTAGAAGAGGAAGGCTCCACCCCGCATAAGGTGGCCTAGAGGGTCTTCCGGCCGAGCCTCGATGTGCTGATCAAGGATCGCGTGGGCACCATCGAAGTCGAAGTTGTAGAGCCGCTCGAGCGCTTGAGCGATGGTTGGATGGACCTCGACCTCGGCGCCGGCGGGCTGAGCGAGAGCACAGAGCACGCCGAGCAGGATCGACAGAGATCGGACCTGGCACCATCCGGGTGAGCGGAAGCGGCTCATCGGGTCCATTCTTCCAGAAGTGCGTGGGCGTTGGCGAGCACCCGAGCGTCTTCCACCGGCCGCGCGGTGCTCGGCTCGCTGGTGATCAGGTCCCGGAGCAGCTCGAGCGCCTCCGCTCGCCGGGAGCGGTCGTACTTGTAGAGCGCCTCGATCGCATAGAACCGGGTCAACAGGTCGTCGGGTGCGAGCTCCGCCGCCCGCTCGAGCGACCGGCGCGCGATCTCCGGATCGACCCATCCGGTGACGAACGGCACCTTCGGCGCTTCGAAGTGGAGTCTTCCGAGGATGCGATGCGCGCCTCCGCGGTCGTGATCCTCGTCGAGGCCGATCACGATCTCCGCGTAGTCGCGGACCTTGGTGGCGACGCCCCGGCGAACCGCCTCCAGCTTGCCGGTCTCACGGCCCCACACTCCCCAGTGGATGCCGGTCCAGTAGAAGATCGAGGGAGTGTGCTCGCCGCCAGGCAGCGCTTCGACGATGGCGGGTACGTCCAGACGGTCCAGAGCCTCACGCCCACCCAGATCCGCCGCGAGCTGATCGATGCCGGTCTCTCCGAGGTCGAGCCCGCGCGCGAAGACGGCCCGTCGGTGCGAGCGGTTCTCGAGCACGTACTCCCCCTGGTAGTAGAGGGCGCGCATCAGCTTCCAGCGCGCCTCGAGGTCGTCCGGCTGCACGGCAAGGGCCTGTTCGTAGGCCGAGATCGCGTCGGCGATCGGATCGGGCGCCGCCCGCAGCTGCGAGTGTCCGGCGGTCCGGCGGCCCCAGGCCGCGTCGCCCCGGGCGATCGCTTCGCCGCTCTGAGCGCCGGTCGGGGGCACAACGACCAGAGTCAGCGCCACCGTCGGTAGCGCGGCGCGGGTGAGTCTCATCACGGCGAGTCTAGGCCGAAACCGGTCGTCGCGCGTGCCCGTACTCCCGTTGACGAGCCGGGGTCGGGCGATCTAGGCTTTGCCGGCGAGGCTGGAAGAGCCTCGCTAACCTGCAAATGGGCGTGAAGTGGAGCATCAGGGACAGGTAACCGTCGTCTACCCGCCGCGCACGCGGCGGGCACCAGAAGGGTCTGGAGCCTCTTGGAGCGAAGAGGTTCGGCGCAGCATGGGCCGAGCCACCGACCGGCTCCTCGAGCTGCAAGAGGCCGACGGGCACTGGTGCGCGGAGATCGAGGGCGACACGATCCTCGAATCCGAGTACATCCTGGCACTGCACTACCTGGGCCGCCTCGAGGAGGAGCGCGCGGCCAAAGCCGCCGCATTCCTGCGTGAGCGTCAGCTGCCCCAGGGTGGCTGGGCGCTCTATCCGGGTGGACCCGCCGACGTCAGCTCATCGGCCAAGGCCTACTTCGCGCTCAAGCTGGTGGGAGACGATCCGCAGGCCGAGCACATGGAGAGGGCGCGCGAGGAGATCCGCCGCCTCGGTGGTCTCGAGGCGACCAACTCCTTCACCAAGATCTACCTGGCGATCTTCGGCCAGTACGAGTGGGAGCGGGCGCCGGCCGTGCCGCCCGAGTTGATGCTCTTTCCGAACTGGTTCCCGCTCAACATCTACGAGATGTCGTCCTGGTCGCGGGCGATCGTCGTGCCGCTCAGCATCATCTGGGCCTCCAAGCCCTACTGCCCGGTGCCCGAGAACGCCGCCATCGACGAACTGCACGTCGAGGACTCCGGCGCGGTCCTGCACCCGGCGGTCGAGAGCCGGTCGGGCCGGCGCTGGGCCCGGTTCTTCGTCGCCATCGACAAGTCGATCAAGCTGGCGGAGCGACTCGGTCTGCGGCCATTTCGCCGCTACGCGATCGCTCGGGCCGAAGCCTGGATTCTCGAGCGGCTGCCGAAGAGTGACGGATTGGGAGCGATCTTCCCCCCGATCATCAACACGATCATAGCTTTCGACTGCCTCGGCTATGCGACCGACGACCCGGCGTTGGCGAGCCAGATCACCGAGCTGGAGAAGCTCGAGCTCGAGGACGAGACCTCGCTGCGGGTGCAGCCGTGCAAGTCGCCGGTCTGGGACACCTGCCTGGCGGTCAACGCGCTCGCCGACACCGACCTGCCGGCGGACGACCCGACGCTGATCGCGGCCGCCGAGTGGATCCTCGAGCTCGAGGTGAAGGAGCCGGGCGACTGGCGAGTCAAGAATCCGAGGACGCCAATCGGCGGTTGGTACTTCGAGTACGCCAACGAGTTCTACCCCGACACCGACGACACCGCCCAGATCCTCACCGCTCTCAGCAAGCTCGAGCCGGCGGGCGCGGTCGAGACGCGACTGAACGAAGCCGTACACCGAGCCTGGGCGTGGATGCTCGGCATGCAGAACCGCGACGGCGGCTGGGGGTCGTTCGACCGTGGCTGCGAGCGCGAGGTACTGACCTACATCCCGTTCGCCGATCACAACGCGATGATCGATCCGAGCACCACCGACATCACTTCGCGGGTACTCGAGGCCCTGGCTCGCTGGGGCCACGATCCGTCGGCGCCGGCGGTGCGCCGGGCGGTCGCGTTCGTGCGCGAGGAGCAGGAAGAGGACGGATCGTGGTACGGCCGCTGGGGCTGCAACTACATCTACGGTACCTACCTCGCGCTCAGCGGGCTGGCCGCGGTCGGCGAGGACACCTCGGCGGAGTGGGCGCAACGGGCGGCCGGATGGTTGCGCTCGCATCAGAATCTCGACGGTGGCTGGGGCGAGCTGCCCGCCTCCTACGACGACCCGGCGCTCAAGGGTCGCGGTCCGAGCACCGCTTCGCAGACCGCGTGGGCGCTGCTGGGGCTGTTCGCGACCGGCGACTTCATCTCCGACAGCGTGCTGCGCGGCGTCGACTTTCTGCTCGACCGCCAGCTCGACAACGGCGGTTGGAACGAGACCGAGTGGACAGGCACCGGGTTCCCGAAGGTCTTCTACCTGAGGTATCACTACTACCCGCTCTACTTCCCGCTGCTCGCGCTCGCGCAGTTCGTCCACTCCCTGGAGGGCGAGACCGAGCCGCGGTCAGAGGACAACTGAGGCGATGCGCTTCCCGCTGCACATCACGACCGACACGATTCGCCACCAGGTGCGCCAGGCCTGGCGCGGCAAGAAGAGATATCCGTTCGTGCTCATGCTCGAGCCGCTCTACACCTGCAACCTGGCGTGCATCGGGTGCGCGACCGAGCGACACACCGGCAAGCTCAAGGATCGGCTACCGCTCGAGCGCTGTCTACAGGCGGTGGACGAGTGCGAGGCGCCGGTGGTCTCGATCTGTGGCGGCGAGCCGACGATCTATCCCGAGCTGAAGGATCTGGTCGAGGGGATCATCGAGCGGCGGCGACACATCTACCTGTGCACCAACGCCCTGCTCCTGGAGGACACGGTCTTCGACGTGCTCGAGCCGCACAAGCGGTTGACGATCAACATCCATCTCGACGGCATGCGCAAGACCCACGACTACGTCTGCGCGCGCGATGGAGTCTTCGACAAGGCGATCGAGATGGTCAAGGAGTCGAAGCGCCGCGGCTACCACACGATCACCAACACCACCATCTTCAAGGAGACCGACATCGACGAGGTGGAGGAGCTGTGCGCGCTGCTGACCGACATCGGGATCGACGGCATGCTCCTGTCGCCCGGCTACCAGTACGAATCCGTCGATCTGGACATCTTCCCGACCCGGCGCGACATCCAGCGGAAGTTCACCAAGGTGCTGGCGTTCCAGAAGCGGTTCCGGCTCACTTCGACGCCGATGTTCCTCGAGTTCGCCGCCGGGCTACGCGACTACAGGTGCTCGCCGTGGAGCACCGTCACCTTCACGCCGCTCGGCTGGAAGGGCCCGTGCTACCTGATCGGCAAGAGCCACACCTGGGACTGGAAGGAGTTCTGGGAAGGGACCGATTGGGAGTATTGGGAGTCGCGCCAGGATCGGCTCTGTCAGAACTGCGCCATGCACTCCGGTTTCGAGGCCTCGGTGGTGCGCGAGCTGCCCGGCAGCCCGAGAGACATGGTGCGGATGGCGGCCTGGAACCTGCTCGGGTGATCGTCTTTCCGAGCCCGGCCCGGTAGCCGGGAGGATCGAGCGGCGCTCTCGGCGCCGCGCAGCTCAGGATGAAGGCCTTCGTTACCGGCGCCTCCGGCTTCGTCGGCAGCCACGTCTGCTCGGCGCTGCGCGCCGACGGTGCCGAGGTTCGCTGCCTGGTGCGCGAGTCGAGCCCGCGCACCAACCTCGAGGGGCTGGACGACGCCGAGCTGGTCGTCGGCGATCTGCGCGATGCCGAGTCGGTGGCGCGCGGGGTCGCCGGCTGCGACACCGTCTTCCACTGTGCCGCCGACTACCGCCTATACGTGCCCGACCCGGACGCGATGTATGCGTCCAATGTCGAGGGAACGCGCATCGTCCTGGCCGCGGCGCTCGAAGCGGGCGTGGAGCGGGTGGTCTACACCAGCTCGGTCGGCGCGCTCGGTCTCCACCCGGACGGTACGCCCGCCGACGAGACCACGGCGGTATCGCTCGACGACATGCTCGGTCACTACAAGCGGAGCAAATACCTGGCCGAGCGGGTGGCCGAGGAGTGGGCGGAGCGCGGTCTGGCGGTGGTGATCGTGAACCCATCGACGCCGATCGGCGACGGCGACGTCAAGCCGACCGCGACCGGACGGGTGATCCTCGACTTTCTGAACCGCAAGACGCCGGCGTTCGTCGATACCGGGCTGAACTGGATCGACGTCCGCGACGTGGCCGCCGGCCACCTGCTCGCGGCTGAGCGCGGGCGCCCGGGCGAGAAGTACATCCTCGGCCATCGGAATCTCAGCCTCCAGCAGATCTTCGAGATGCTCGCGCGGATCACCGGCCTGAGCGCACCGCGGATCCGTCTGCCCCACTGGGTTCCGCTGACGTTTGCGGCGCTCGACACCGGATGGGCGCGTCTCAGCGGCGGCGAGCCCCGCGTACCGCTCGACGCCGTCCGGCTCTCCCGCTACAAGATGTACTTCGACGCTTCGAAGGCGGTACGCGAGCTCGGGCTGCCCCAGACGCCGATCGAGGAAGCGCTCACACGGGCGGTCGAGTGGTTCTGGGACAACGGCTACGCCGCGAGGGTGGACTCGCGATGACCGTGGCGATCATCACGGCGCTCGCCGCCGAGATGCGCCCGCTTGCTCGGAAGGTGGCGCCCTTCGAGCGATGTCGGATCGGTGGCGTCGAGGCCCAGCGCGGAGTGCTCGCCGGCCGGGACGTCTGCCTGGTGGCGGGCGGGGTGGGGAGGCGCCGGGCACGCGCGACACTCGAGCCGCTCCTGAGCGACCCATCCATCGTCGCCCTGGTCGGCATCGGCGTGGCCGGCGGTCTGACCGACGATCTCGGTCCGGGTGACGTGGTTCTAGGCCGCAGGGTGCTCGATCCGGAGGGCGTCGGCCTCGAGCCGCCGGAGTGGGAGTGGAGCGCCGCCGCCGCCCGGCTGGCCGCCGCCGCCGGTGGTACCGTGGCCACGGTGAACGGAATCGTCCAGACGTCCGCGGAGAAACGCCGACTCGCCGAACGGCTCGGGCTCGGAAGTCGCGCGGTGGTCGATCTCGAATCGGCGGCCTGGGCGTCGGCCGCGGCGAGCCGCGGGCTACCCTGGCAGATCCTGCGCTCGGTCAGTGACGCGGTCGACGAGCGCCTGCCGCTCGATTTCGAGCGCTTCCGAGGGGCGGAAGGTGAGATCTCCAGCGGCAGGATCCTGCGCCACGCGCTGGTCCGGCCGCGGCTGCTGCTCGATCTGATCCGCTTGCGTGGCCGCGTCGCCTCGTGTGCCGAGGCGCTCGCCGGTGCGACGCAGGAGCTGGTGGCGTGTTGACGGCACGCCGTCAGGCCGTCGGGCTGGCGCTGGTCGGCCTGCTGGCGCCGGCCGTATGCGAGGCGACGGACGAGTCCGAACGGGTCCGCACCCTGGTCGTCACGCTGGACGCGGTGCCGTTCTCGACCGTTCAGCGCCTGATCGAGTCGCGGCCCGATGACGACCCGCTCTTCGCCGGCTTCCAGGAGCCGGTGCCGTTGATCAGCACCTTCCCGTCCTCGACCAGCGTGGCGATGGTCGGGCTGCTCGAGCCGTTCGATCTCTCGCGCTCGCCCGGTTACGAGGCACGATTCTTCGATTGGGAGCGGCGCAAGGTGCGCGGCGGCGGCGCGATCAGCTTCTTCCGTATCGACTTCGCCTGGCGCGAGTTCTTCGATTGGAGCCGCAAGGGGGTCGTACGGAGCGCCCTGAGCGGCCTGCGCCCGGTAGCGGCGAGCGGTTCCCGGGTGGAGAAGGCGGTCGAGGCGTTCTTCGAGTCGGACAAGGACCTGTTCTTCGTCTATCTGGAGACGACCGATCTGGCGGCACACATGAAGGGGCCGGAGGAGCTCAGGAGGGTGATGATCCGGCTCGACGCGGTCCTCGAGCGCTGTCGCGACCGGCACCCCGAGATCGACTTCCGGACCGTGATCTTCTCGGACCACGGCGTCGCCGGCGACGGCACGCGGCTGGTCAACGCGCTCCCGGAGGTGCGGAAGGCGGCGAAGGACGGCGGCTTCCGATTGGTGGAGCGGCTGCGCGAGCCGGGCGATCTGGTGCTGACTCCGTACGGGCTGGTCTCGAGCTTCGAGGCGTACACCGAGCCCGAGGAGGCTGCTTCGGTCAGCTCGACCCTGGTGCAGGCGCTCGGCGTCGACCTGTGCGTCGCTCGCCGCGAAGACGCTCTGGTGGTGGAGAACCGCGACGGCCGCGCCCGGGTCGACCGGCGAGAGGGCGAGACGATCGAGTGGCGCTACGTCCCGGAGACCGGCGATCCGCTCGACTACGAGGCGGTCGCCGCCCGGCTCGCGGCCACCTCGGGAGCCGAGTTCCACTCGGATGCGGCGTGGCTCGAGGCGACCGGGGAGCATCGCTATCCGGATGCGCTCTACCGGATCTCGCGGGCCTTCGACCTGGTCGTGAACCCGGCCTCGGTCCTCTGCTCGCTCGAAGACGGGTACATGTACGGGATGGCGACCACCGAGCGTCTGGCGCGGGCCAGCGGCTCGACCGTCAAGTGGACTCATGGAGCGCTCTTCCGCGAAGCGAGCCTCGGGTTCCTGCTGACCGACGACGAACGCTTCACCAGTGGCGCTCCGGTGCGATTCGATCGCGCTCTGGTGCCGCTCACGCTACCGCGCTCGGAGCCGGCCGCGGTCGCGGACTCGGAGGAGGAGGCGCGGGATAAGATGTCCGGGGTTCACGAGCGATGACGGTCGAAGAGAGTCGGGTGCGGGCAGCCCCGAGCGATGGTGCCACCCAGGGGGCGTTCCGCGACCTCCTGCGCGATTTCCAGAGCGGCCTCGAGGGCGAGCTGCACTCGTGGCTGGAGCGCAAGCAGGCCGAGCTGACCGCCGAGGTCACCGAGGCCGCCGAACTGACGTCCACGCTCGACCAGTATGTGCTGCGCGGTGGCAAGCGGCTCCGCCCGGCGCTGCTCTTCTACGCCTACCGGGCGTGCGGGGGCGAGTCGCGCGAGGCGGTCATGCCGGCGGCGCTCGCGGTAGAGCTCCTGCACACCTACCTGTTGATTCACGACGACATCATGGACCGGGCGCCGACCCGGCGCGGCGAGCCGACCGCGCATCTGGTCTTTCGCGACCAGTTCCTGGAGCGCGGCTGGCAGGGGGACGCGGATCACCACGGCGAGTCGACGGCGATCCTGCTGGGCGATCTCGCTCACTGCTACTCCGAGGAGCTGTTCAGCGCCGCTCTGCTCGGCAACGACGGCCTGCCGGCCGCCCAGGCGAGGCGCCTCCGGAGCTGTTTCGCCACCATGTGTCAGGAGGTGATCACCGGGCAGTATCTGGAGTTCACCGCCGGGCAGCGCCGGGACCTGACCGAGGAGGACCTGCTCCAGATCCTGCGGATGAAGTCCGGGCGCTACAGCGTCGAGCGGCCGATCCAGCTCGGGGCGCTGCTCGCCGGCGCCTCCGAGCCGCTGCTCGAGTCGCTGTCGGAGTTCGGCCTGCTGGTGGGCGAGGCGTTCCAGCTGCACGACGATCTGCTCGGGATGTTCGGGGACATCAGGGCGGTCGGCAAGCCGGTCGGTGGCGACCTGATCGAGGGCAAGTACACCCTGCTGGTGCACTTCGCGCTCACCGGGGCCGCCCCGGAGGAAGCGGCGCGGCTCGAGGCCGCACTGGGCGACACGACACTCGCGCCGGCGGAGATCGAGCGCGTTACGGATATCATCCGCCGGTCTGGGGCCGAACGGCGGGTGGTCGAGATGGTCGAGGTCCGGCACGCGGAGGCGGCCCGGGTCCTCGATTCGCTGCCGCTGGAGGAGGAAGGCAAGAACTTCCTGGCCGGCCTGATCGACTACCTGAGAGAGCGCAATCAATGAGCACGCTCGAAGCACCCGACACGGCCGAGCGAGACCGCAAGGCCGAGCACATCGATCTGGCGCTCGAGGAGCGAATCCAGCTGGGTGCCAACTTCTTCGAGGAGTACTACTTCGAGCACCAGGCGCTGCCGGAGATCGACCTGAAGGAAATCGACCTGGCGACGACCTTCCTGAACAAGCGCCTGCGCTCGCCACTCCTGATCTCCTGCATGACCGGTGGCACCGAACAGGCGACGCGAATCAATCGCAACCTCGCCGCCGCCGCCGAGGAGTGCGGTATCGCCATCGGCGTCGGCTCGCAGCGCAAGGCGATCGAGGACCCCTCGATGGTGCCGAGCTTCCAGATCCGCGATCAGGCCCCGACCGTGCCGCTGCTGGCGAACCTGGGCGCCGTGCAGCTCAACTACGGCTTCGGCCTCGACGAGTGCCGGGCGGCGGTGGAGATGATCGATGCCGACGCTCTGGTCTTCCATCTGAATCCGCTCCAGGAGGCGCTCCAGCCCGAGGGGCAGTGCGACTTCCGCAATCTGATCGAGCAGATCGGCGAGATCGCCACCCGGCTCGACGTGCCGGTCATCGTCAAGGAGATCGGGTGCGGTATCGGCGCCGCCGCGGCCCGGGGACTGAAGGACGCCGGCATCGAGATCATCGACACCGCTGGGCTGGGCGGCACCAGCTGGGCCCGTATCGAGGCCCGTCGCGCCTCGGAAGTCGACCTGGGCGAGCTGTTCGCCGATTGGGGCGTAGCGACTCCCAGGTCGATCCGCGAGCTGCGCGAGATCGGTGGTCTGACCGTGATCGGTAGCGGCGGTGTTCGGAGCGGCGTCGACGTCGCCAAGGCGATCGCGCTGGGCGCCGACCTGGCCGGGATGGCCCAGCCGTTTCTCGAGACCGCCAGCCAGAGCGCCGAGCTGACGGTGGAGAAGTGCCACCGGACCGTGCGCGAGTTGAAGATTGCCATGTTCTGCGCCGGCGCGATCGATCTGCCGGCGCTCCAGCAGGTGGAGCTGCAACGCCGAGCGAGAGGATGACGCTCATGGACCCGATCAAAGACACAACCGACAACCTGGACGCACTGGTCGAGGATCTGGTCGCCGGGCGCCGGCGCTTCCACGAGCTCAAAGCCCTCTCCGCCGAAGACGCGGCGACCGTGCGCCGCCGAACGCTCGCCAAGATGAAGGACGCTTCGCTCGAGCACATCGGCTCGTTCTCGCTCGACGCCGAGCGCGCCGCGACCCGGCACTGCGAGAACTTCATGGGGGTCGCTCAGATCCCAATGGGAATCACCGGACCGATCCCGATCCTGGGTGAGCACGTTGACGAGGACGAGGACATCTACGTACCCCTGGCGACCACCGAGGGAGCCCTGATCGCCAGCATCAGCCGCGGCTGCCGAGCATTGCGCGAGGCGGGTGGCGCAGTGGTGCGAGTCGACGACGTCGGCATGACCCGTGCCCCGGTCTTTCGCACCGGCGGTGTCGAGGAGACGCGTCGCTTCACTCGCTGGGTGACCGAGCACGAGGCCGAGATCCGCGCCGTGGTCGAAGGGACCAGCCGCTTCCTCAAGCTCGAGAACATCCGGCCGCAGAGCTTCGGCTCGTCGGTCTATCTGCGGTTCACGTTCTCCTCGGGCGATGCGATGGGCATGAACATGGCCACGATCGCCTGCGACCGCGCCGTTCACGAGCTGATCGAGCCCGAAACTGGCGTCACCTGCGTCGCTCTCTCGGGCAACTTCTGCGTCGACAAGAAGCCGTCCGCGATCAACTTCCTCGAGGGGCGGGGCAAGCGCGTGTTCGCCGAGGTCGTGCTCGACGGCAATACCCTGCGCCAATGCCTGAAGAGCAGCGCCAGCTCGATGCTCGAGGTCCAGTACCGCAAGAACATGCTCGGCTCGATCGCCGCCGGAGCGATGGGTTTCAACGCCCACTACGCCAACGTGCTGGCGGCGTTCTTCATCGCTACCGGTCAGGATCTGGCCCAGGTGGCCGAGGGAGCGATGGGCGTCACCTGCGTCGAGGCCCGAGGCCCCGAAGGGATCTTTTTCTCGGTCTTCATGCCCGATCTGCCGCTCGGAGCCGTCGGCGGCGGTACCGTCCTCGAGACCCAGCGCGAGGCGCTCGAGGTGCTGGGCATCACGCCGCGTGCCGACAACCCAGGCTGGGCCTCGATGCGGATGGCGGAGATCCTCGGCGCCACCGTCCTCGCCGGTGAGCTGTCGCTGATGGCGGCGTTCACCTCCGGGGATCTGGCGCGGGCGCACGAACGCCTGGGCAGGGGCAAGGAGAGGCTGTAGCTACCTGAATCTGCTGCGTGAACTTCGCCTGTCGGCTCGTTGTCGAGCCCGCTCAACTCTGACGGTGCGTTCCGCTCTCTCAGGCTCCTCGACGTACCTCGGGTACGCCTGCGTCGCCTGCGGTCGAGCGCCTTGCATCTCCAGGCATCTACAGCCTCTCCTATCGGACTCGGTCTGTTTTGCGATCTGTTGTCGCTAGGGTTCCCGGCAAGCTGATCCTGATGGGCGAGCACGCCGCCGTCTACGGCCGGCCGGCACTGGTGGCAGCGATCGGGCTGCGCGCCAGCGTGCGCGCCACCGGCGGCGGCGACTCCGGCGTCAGGATCGATCTGCCCGATCTCGACTTCCGCGCCACGGCGGAGTGGCGGGAGTTGATCGCGTATGCGGAGCGTGCCCGGTCCGATTGGCGGCGCTATAGCGACGATCCGAGCCCGGACAGGTTCGGAAAGCTCTCGACCGGCGATGCCGGGCATCTCGTGAGGGTCGCCCTCGGCGAGGCGGCGCGCGAGCTGGATCCGGCGCAGCTCCGGCCGATGACCCTCGAGGTCCGTTCCGATCTGCCGGTCGGCTCCGGCTTCGGCAGCTCCGCTGCGGTCGCCGTCGGCGTGTTGGCGGCGGCGCTGACCCTGCTCGATCGGCAGCCGAGCGCGACGACCCTCGACCGCCTGGCGCTCGAGGTCGAGCGACGCCAGCACGGCACGCCCTCGGGCGTCGACCACAACACGGTCCTGCGCGGCGGAGTGCTGACGGTCGAACGGGACGGCGAGGGCGGCCTGGTGATCGAGTCGGTCGACGTGCGCCGTTCGACGCTCGAGCGCTTCACGGTCGCTCACACCGGCGAGCCGCGGGAGACCACTGGCGAGGTGGTCGCAGCCGTCCGGGATCGGCGCCGGCAGGATCCCGCGGCGTTCGAGCGTCTGCTCGACAGGATGGGCGCGAACGTGGTCTCCTTTGCCCGGCGGCTCGCGGACGAGCGACCCGACTGGAGCCGGCTGGCGGAGCTGATGAACGACTACGAGGAGTGTCTCGAAGAGATCGGCGTCGTGCCGCCGTCGGTGCGCTCGGCGCTCCGCGCGGCGCGCGCCGCCGGGGTCGCGGCCAAGGTCTCCGGGGCGGGCGGCCTCTCGGACCCGGGCGCCGGCTCCCTGCTGATCCTGAAGAGCGAATCGGGCTCGCTGCCGCCGGCTCTCGCCTCCTACCGCTCCCATCCCGTGAGGCTCGGCGCTCCGGGGCTCCACATCGAGGTGGGCGCTTGAAGGCGAAGTCCGGCGGCGGCAAGGCGAGCGCGGTCGCGGCGGCGAACATCGCGTTCATCAAGTACTGGGGGATCCGGGACGAGCGTCTGGTCCTGCCGGTCAACCCGTCGATCTCCATGACCCTGCGCTCCTGCCTATCCCGGTGCACGGCCGAGTTGCTCGACGACGGCGCTGAGACCCAGGTCTTCCTGCGCACCGAGAGCGGCGAGCTCGCTCCGGCTCCCGACGGCTTCGCCAACGGAGTGCGCGAGCAGGTCGAGCGTCTGTGCGAATGGGCCGGTGAGTCGCGCTCGATGCGCATCGCGGCGCACAACAACTTCCCGACCGGCGCCGGACTCGCTTCGTCGGCCTCCGGCTTCACCGCCCTGACGGTCGCGGTGCTCGGCGCTCTCGGGCGCGAGGTCGACCCGACCGAGATGTCGGTGCTGGCGCGGAGGAGCGGCTCGGGTTCGGCGGCCCGCTCGGTCTTCGGGGGCTACGTCGAGTGGCCGGCGGGCGAGAGCGAGGACGCCGGCCATGGGGTACAGCTGGCGCCTCCCGAGTACTGGGACCTCTGCAACGTGGTCGCGATCGTCGATCCGAGGCCGAAGAGCGTCTCGTCGCGGGAAGGGCATCGGCTGGCGCCCAGCAGCCCCTACTACCAGCGGCGCCAGGAGGAGCTGCCGGGGCGACTCGAGATCGTGCGCCGAGCGATCGCCGCCCGCGATCTCGAGCTGCTCGGTCCGGTGATCGAGAAAGACGCGGTCGAGCTCCATCTGGTCGCGATGTCGTCGCGGCGACCGATCTTCTACTGGCAGGCGGGTACCCTCGCGGTCCTGGAAGCGGCCCGGCAGCTGCGGTCGCAGGGCGTCCAGGTCTACTGCACGATCGACGCCGGACCCAACGTCCATCTGATCTGCCGGCCCGAGGACGAAGAGGCGGTCGCCGAGACCGTCGAGCGCCTGGCGCAGGTCGAGTTCGTCATCCGCGATCGCGTCGGCGGACCGCCGACGCTCGACGACCGACATCTGTTCTGATGACCTCCGTCTCTCTCGTCAAGCTGGGCGGCAGCCTGATCACCGACAAGCGGCGCGAGAAGCACCCGCGTCGAGAGGTGATCGAGCGCCTGGCCACCGAGCTGGCGGCGCTCCGCCGCGAGAGCGAAGGCGCCTGGATCGTCGGGCATGGCAGCGGGTCCTTCGGGCACGTCGAGGCGCAGCGGCATCAGATCCATCTGGGGATCAGCTCGACCGGTCAGCTGGCCGGCCTGGCGGCGACCACTGACGAGGCCGCGCGGTTGCACCGGCTGGTGATCGACGCGCTGCGCCGGGCCGGCGAGGCACCGTACGGCTTCGCGCCCTCGAGCGGCTTGATCTCGGTCGCCGGCGAGCCCGCCGACCTCCATCTCGAGCCGCTCCGACGCGCGCTCGATCTCGGGCTGCTGCCGGTGGTCTACGGCGACGTCGTGATGGATCGCGAGCGGGGGTGCTCGATCTGCTCGACCGAGGCACTCTTCGCCGCCCTGATCGCCGGGCTGCAGGAGCGCGGCCGCCCGGTCGACCGGGTCTTCTGGCTCGGCGAGACCGACGGCATCTACGACGAGCACGGCTCGGTCATCGCCGAGATCGATCCGGCCGACTCGGACGCTCGCCTCGACCGGGTCGCCGGGGCCGAGGGGACCGACGTCACCGGCGGCATGCGGCATCGGCTGACGACCGCCCTCGACCTGGCCGCACGGGGCGTAGCCTCCTGGGTCGGCAGCGGCCTGGAGCCGGACCGGCTGCTGCGGGTGATCCGGGGCGAGAGCGTCCCCGGGACCTGGATCCGGCCTCGACCATAGCGCCGATTCGAGGCCCGTGGGTCCTACAAACACCGGCTGCGTCCCTGCTAGGATTCGCTCGGACGGACAACGATGAACGTCGACAAGACTCCGACCGGACGGCCGGCGGCCGCTGACGACGCCGAGCTTCTGCACGACCTCCTGGAGAAGACCAGCCGCACGTTCGCGCTGTCGATTCCGGAGCTCCCGGAGCCGACCGAGCGTGAGGTGACGATCGCGTATCTGCTGTTCAGGATCGCGGATACCTTCGAGGACGCCACAGTCCTCTGGAGCAAGCCGAAACGGCTCGCAGCGCTGGGCGAGTTCGCCGACCTGATGCGCGAGCCGATCGAAACCCGGGCTCGCGAGCTGGCGGCGAGCTGGGTGGCGGAGCCACCGGCCGAGCATCCGGGCTACCTCGAGTTGATCGAGAGGACGCCCGAGGTGATCCGGGCGTTGCTCAGTCTGACCCCCGCCGCGCAGCACGCCATCTGCCATCACACGACTCGCACCAGCGAGCTGATGGCAGGATTCGTGGAGCATACCGACGAGCGCGGCGTGCTGCAGCTCGAGGGTCTCCAGCGACTGCGCGACTACTGCTACGCGGTGGCCGGGATCGTCGGCGAGATGCTGACCGAGCTGTTCGTGCTCGACCGCGACAACCTGGAGCCGCGGCTCGACTACCTGCGCGAGCGGGCCGCCGCGTTCGGCGAGGGCCTGCAGCTGGTCAACATCCTCAAGGACTCGGCCACCGACGCCACGGAGGGCAGGAACTACCTGCCGGTCGGGGTCGATCGGAGCGAGGTCTTCGAGCTCGCCCGGCGCGACCTGGCAGCGGCCGCAGAGTACTGCCTGGCGATCCAGGAGGCGGGTGGCCCGATGGGCATCGTCGCGTTCACGGCGCTGCCGGTCGAGCTCGCCTGGGCGACCCTCGACAAGGTCGAGCGCAAGGGACCCGGGTCGAAGATCAGCCGCGCGGAGGTCTTCTTCCTCCATAAGCGGATGCACCGCGCGATCGATCGCGGCCGACCGGTCCTCTCCAGCGTCGGCCGCTGACGGTCCGTCGCCGGCCCGGCAGCACTCGCCGTGGGGCGTCTCTTGAAGGAGAATAGCCGCAGGTGGACGATGTCGGTGCGAACCCTGGTAGCGTTCCTGCTTCTGACCGCGTTGCCGGCCTGGGCGCAACTCCCGGCGGGCAGGGTCTCGGGACGGGTCATCGGACCGGACGACCGACCGATCGCCGGCGCCGAGGTCCGCGTCTGGCCGGCCGCGGATCCCGATAACTCGGTCTCCGAGGTGGTCACCGACGCCGACGGCCGGTGGCGGGTGATCGGGCTCGGATTGGGGCGCTGGCAGCTGGAGATCACGGCGGCGGGGTACTTCCCGGCCGAGGGCTGGTTCCAGATCGTCTCCTCGAATCCGGAGGCGACGGTCGACGTCGAGCTCCGGACGCTCGAGGAGACCTCGCCGTCGTTCGCCGAGAACGCTTCGACCGTGGTGCGCTGGATCGAGAAGGGCAACGCACTCCTGGAACAGGGTCAGCCGGCCGCGGCGCGCGCGGAGTACCAGAAGGCGCTGCGGGTGCTGCCGCGCGAGCAGCGACCCGAGGTGCTCCAGGCGGTCGCCCGGACCCACTTCATGGAGGGCGATACCGACAGCTCGATCGAACGGCTGGTCGAGGCGCTGACCATCTCGCCCGAGGATCCGATCCTCGAGCGGCTCTTCTTCGCGGTGCTCGAGCGTGCCGGACGGCGAGGCGAAGCGACCGCGCTTCTGGAGGAAGCCGCGGCCGCCGCCACCGCCGAGCCGGTGGCGGCAGCGGAACCGACCGGCGGTCTGCCCGAGCTCAGCCCGCTGGTGGCACCGGTCGAGGGACGGACCGGGCGTTTTCGGACCGCCTTCGAGGAGCGGAGTCCGCTGAGCGGCCCGGAGACCTACAGCGAGCGGTTCCGATTCTCCGAGGAGGAGATGCGCGCCGTCGACCCTGAGGGCGGCGTCTACGATCTGCGCGAGGAGTCGTTCGAGCTGTTCGTGCCGGAGAGCTACGACTCGGACGAGCCCCACGGACTACTGGTCTGGATCAGTCCGACGCCGTACGGCGGCTTCCGAAACCCGGAGTTCGAGCGCGTCCTGGCGGAGCACCGGATGATATGGATCGGCGCCCACGACTCCGGCAACCGACGCCGGGGCTGGTACCGGGTCGGGTTGGCACTCGACGCGGTCCACAACGCCAAGCGGCTCTATTCGATCGATCGCCGCCGGGTCTACGTGGCGGGCTACTCGGGCGGTGGACGGATCGCCAGCTCGCTCGCGATGCTCTACCCGGTCGCCTTCACCGGTGGGTTCTTCCTCTACGGCTGCGACTACTTCGAGCAGCTACCGGTACCCCATCGACCCGGCTCGTTCTGGCCGGCGAGGTTTGCCAGGCCGTCCGGGATGGCGCTCGATCAGCTCAAGGCCGAGGCCCGCTTCGTGCTGTTGACCGGGGACGCCGATTTCAATCGCTCGCAGACCAGGCAGATCTACAAGCGAATGCGTGCCAGCGGCTTCGCCCACCTGACCTACCTCCAGATCCCCGGGGCCGATCACTACTTCGGGCTGCCACCCGAGTGGCTGAAGAGGGGCCTGGCGGCGCTCGATCAGCCGCGCGAGTGAGCTCAGTTCTCGGCGTCGATGCTCCGTAGAACCTCGCCGACACGCTCGATCTCGTCGTCGCTCAGCTTCAGGTAGTACGGAGCGTTCAGCACCGAGGAGGCGAGGCGATGGGCGCCGGTGTAGGCGGGCGGCGAGGCCAGGTAGGTGAAGCTGAAGGCGAAGTCGATACCCCTCCGGCTCGCTCGGCGGTAGTAGTCGAGTTTGTCGCCGCGCGCGCGGATGGCGAAGCGCGTCGGCACCCACTCCTGACGCTCATCGACCGGCGGCAGCTCGATCGCCTCGCAGCCGGCGAGAGCGGTGTGGAGCTTCCGATAGTTGGCACGCCGCCGCTCGACGATCTCGTCGATCCGCGCCATCTGCTCGGCGGCGAGGAAAGCCTGCCACCCCGAGATGTCATAGCGGTAGAAGGGGCTCCGACGGAGATCGAGCTCCGGCTCCTCGGTCACGAAGACGCCGCGCATCTGGAAGTAGAGCAGATGAAAGAGGCGGTAGAGGAGCGGTCTCCCCAGGAGCTGATAGGCGAGGCCGGTGAGCCAGAACTTCGCGCCCAGCCGTCCCGGCAGGGGCTGGATCTCGGCCGAGTAGGCAGAACGGACCCGCTCATAGCGCTCGGCGTCCCGGACGATCACGAAGCCCGCCTTCACCGGCACGTTGATCGCCTTCCTGGAATCGAAGCTGAAGAAGGCGGCGTCGCCGAAGGTTCCGGTCAGGCGGCCATTCGATCGAGTACCGAACGCCGGCGCCACGTCCTCGACCACCAGCGCACCGCGCGCTCGGCAGACGTCGACGATCTTCTCGATCGGACAAGGGATGCCGAACTGATGCGTCGCCAGCACGATCGCGTCGTCGCCGGCGAGCGCCTCCAGCCCGGCGGCGCTCATATTGAAGTCGTCCCGGTCGACCTCGACGTACTCCACCTGTTTGCCGGCGAGCCGCGCTGCCTCGACCACCGCCTTGCAGGTGAAGGCGGGCACGACGACGCGGGGTCGCTGGCTGGCCCGCAGGATGAAGTAGAGCCCCGCTCTGCCCGAGGGCGTCAGCAGCACGTTGTCGACCCCGAAGTAGTCGCGCAACTGCTGGCACAGCCGCTCCTTCGGACGGTTACCGCGGTGGCCCGGCCGGAGGGAACGGACCAGATCCCCGACTCCGTAGTTCACCTTCAGTCGTGGGATCACGAGCTCTTCCGATCGCTCCTCACTGAGGCAAGGCAGGTAGGCGACATCTCGATCGAGGCATCCTAGCGCACGCCTCTCGGTCAGCGATCTGTCAGCAGACCGGTCCGCTGGAACACCAGCGTGTAGAGTCGGCTGCTATGAGAAGAACTCCCGGATCGATCCTCGGTACGGCGACCGTCGCACTGTGCGGCGCCGTCATGGCCGGCTCCGTTCAGCCCGCTCTCGCTCAGATCCCCGACGAATTCACCAACCTCAAGGTGCTCCCGAGCGATACCGAGAAGCGCCAGCTGATCGGCACGATGCGCAGTTTCACCAGCGCCCTCGGCGTGCGCTGCAATCACTGCCACGTGGGCGAGAATCCCGACAGTCTCGAAGGCTACGACTTCGCCTCGGACGAGAGGGAGACCAAGCGCACCGCGCGGGTGATGCTCAAGATGGTGCAGGAGATCAACGGCAGCTTCCTGCCCACGACCGAGCGCGAGAACCTGACCACGGTGACCTGCGTGACCTGCCACCGGGGCGTCACCAAGCCCGAGCAGCTGCAGGGTCTGCTGCTCGCTACCCTCGAAGCGGAGGGTGTGGAGGCCGCGGTCGCCCGATACCGCGAGCTCCGGGAGGAGCACTACGGTAGCGGTGCCTACGACTTCAGCCCGAACGCGCTCGACACCCTGACCGAGGCACTCGGGGCCGGGCGCCAGGATCGCGAGAGCGCGATGGCGATCAACCAGCTCAACCTGGAGTTCAACCCGGACGCGGCCTACACCCTCTACCTGCACGCGCGCCTGCTCCTGCTCGGTGGCGACCGCGAGGGGGCGATCGCGACCCTGGAGCGTGCGATCGCCGCGAACCCCGACGTCGGCTGGCTCAAGGGCCAGCTGGCCGAGCTGCAGAAGCCGCCGGCGCCGGACGACGGGGGCTAGTCTGGCCTTCAGTCCGCTTCGAGCATCGCCTGGTCCTGCTCGCTGAGAACGTCCCGGAACGCCGAGCCGTAGATGTCCCAGACCGTGACGAAGAGCGCGGCGATGATCGGCCCGATGATGAAGCCGACGGCGCCGAACAGGAAGATACCGCCGAGCGTGCTGAGCAGGATCAGGAGGTCGGGCATCTTGGTGTCTTTGCCGACCAGTCGGGGCCGCAGCAGGTTGTCGGCCGAGCCGACCACGCCGGCACACCAGATCGCCAGTAAGATCGCCCACCCGATCGCGCCCTTGATCAAGAGGTAGATCACCGCCGGTACCCAGACCAGCGCCGCTCCGATGCCGGGGATGACCGAGAGCACCGCCATGATCGTGCCCCAGAAGGCCGCTCCACGGATCCCGGCGACCGCGAACGCGATGCCGGCGAGAGCCCCCTGCAGGAGTCCGATCGCCAGCGTCCCCTTGAGGGTCGCGCGCGTGACCGAGACGAAGCGATCGAGCATCCGCTCCTTGTCCTCGATCGATAGCGGCGTGTAGAACAGGATCTTGTCGAGCAGCGCACGGCCGTCCTTGAGAAAGAAGAACATCGCGTAGAGGCCGATGATCAGGTAGAAGAGAAACGCGACCGTGCCCCGGGTCGCCGCCGACAGGCTCGAGAAGAGGAACTTCCCGACCTTGCCGGCGCTCTCGCCGAGGCGGGTGATGATCTCCGCCTTGTACGGCTCGAGCTTGTCGATGAACGGAATCCAATCGGGCAACAGCTGTGGGATTTGTGCGGGGTCTCTGAGCTGCTCCTGGACCCACGGTCCGACCACCTCGCTGACCTCGAGCGCCTGGTTTGTGACGACGCCGAGCAGGGTCGAGAGCGGTCCGACGACCACCAGCAGGATCGTCAGGATCGTCAGGATCGAAGCGAGCGTCGGGCGCTTCGTCCGCTTGAGGATCTGCCGATAGAGCGGGTAGGCGAGGCCGCTGAAGATCGCGGTCATGAAGAGCGTCATCAGGAACTGGCGGATCATGGCGAAGAAGATCGCCGAGATCCCCACCACCAGGAGCAGCAGGAAGCCACGCCGGAAGCGGTCCTGATCCGACCCGGACGGGATCATCGCCGGTACTCTATCTTGAAGAGTCGACGATGGGTGGGCGAGAGCCGGCCGCGCTGCCGAGCCGCCGCGCAGACTTCCCGGTGCAGTGCTGCCCCCACCGTCACCGACCGGTGACTGGGAGGCTAGACTCGCGCCATGGGAGTTCGGATCGTGCGGTTGGGGAATGAACGCGGCGCGGAAGAGGGCTTGCGCATCGGGACCGTCCGGCGACCGCCGCGTGGGGTGCCGAAAAGGGAGTTCGCGTCGCGCGACTTCTACGACGTCTGGCTGCCCGACCTGGCGCCGAGTGAGGAGCTCCTGAAGCGCGCCCGGGCGGTCGAGAGCGATCGCGACTGGGCGGCGTTCGTACGCCGATACCGGGCCGAGATGAAACCGAAGGGCCGGATTCTCGACCTCCTGGCGGCGCTCTCCCATCGGACGTCGTTCTCGGTCGGCTGCTACTGCGAGGACGAAGCGCGCTGTCATCGGTCGGTGCTGCGTGAGCTGCTCGAGACGCGGGGAGCGAAGATCGAGAGCTAGGAGCGGGGCGCGCTCCCACGGTCAACTAAACTGGCGGCGCCTTGGCGGATAGAGCGTTCACCAACCTGCGCGACTTCCTGGATCGCCTGCGCCGGGACGGCGACCTGGTCGAGGTCACAGCCGAGGTCGATCCTCGTCTGGAGGCGTCGGAGATCCACCGCCGCGTGATCGCGGCCGGCGGCCCGGCCCTCCTCTTCACCGACGTCCGCGGCTCGCGCTTTCCGCTGGCCACCAATCTGTTCGGCACCGCTCGACGCGCCGAGCTGGCGTTCGGGGACCGGCCGTTCCGGCTGATCCGCCGGCTGGTTGAGCTGGCCGAGACGCTCCTGCCGCCGACTCCCGGCGCACTGTGGGGAGCGCGAGACGTCGCCCTCGATCTGCTGCGGATCGGCACCCGGTCGCGCGGCTCGGGCCCGGTCGCCGAGGTAATCGAGCGCGACGTGAGGCTCGACCGGCTGCCGGTCCTGACCACCTGGCCCGAGGACGGGGGACCCTTCGTCACGCTGCCCCTGGTCTACACCGAGCACCCGGACGGCAAGGGGCACAATCTAGGCATGTATCGCCTGCAGGTGCACGACCGGCGGACCACCGGGATGCACTGGCAGATCGGCAAGGGGGGTGGCTTCCACTACGCCGAGGCGGAAGCGCGCGGCGAGCCGCTGCCGGCGACCGTCTTTCTCGGCGGCCCACCGGCGCTGATCCTGGCGGCGATCGCGCCCCTGCCCGAGAACGTGCCGGAGCTGATGCTCGCCTCGCTGCTGGCCGGAGGGAAGCTCGGTGTCTGTCGGGGACCGGGACCTCATCGATTGCTGGCGGAGGCCGAGTTCGCGCTGATCGGTCGGGTGCCCCCGGCGGAGCGCCGGCCGGAGGGCCCCTTCGGGGATCACTACGGCTACTACTCGCTGCGGCACGACTACCCGATGCTCGAGGTCGAAGCGATCGCCCGCCGGAGCGACGCGATCTACCCGGCGACCGTGGTCGGCAAGCCGCGGCAGGAGGACTTCTTCATCGGCGATCTCCTCCAGGAGCTCCTGGCGCCGCTCTTCCCGCTGGTCATGCCCGGGGTCCGCGATCTCTGGTCGTACGGCGAGACCGGGTATCACTCACTCGCCGGCGCGCTCGTCCAGGATCGCTACAAGCGCGAAGCGATGGCGAGCGCTTTCCGGATCCTCGGTGAGGGGCAGCTGTCGCTCACCAAGTTCCTGCTGGTGACGGACCGTCCGGTCGACCTGCGCGACTTCCGGGCGACGCTCGAGCACATCCTCGAGCGCACCCGACCGGAGACCGATCTCTTCGTCTTCTCGAACCTCGCCATGGACACGCTCGACTACACCGGACCGAAGGTCAACGAAGGCTCGAAGGGCGTCTGGCTCGGCCTCGGCGAGCCGGTGCGCGAGCTCCCCGGCGAGTTCAGCGCCGCCGAGCTACCGGCCGAGGTGACCGGAGTCGAGGTCTTCTGCCGGGGTTGTCTGGTGATCGGCGCGCCACCGAAGGGGAGCGATCCGGAGCTGCCCCAACGGATCGCTCGCCACTCCGCCTTCGCCGCCTGGCCGCTCCTGGTGCTGACCGACGAGCCCGAGCGCGCCGCCCGCAGCCCGATCAACTTCCTCTGGACCACCTTCACCCGCTTCGAGCCGGCGGCCGACATCCATGCGCGCAACGTCGAGGTGACGCGAAACCACCTGGCCTACGAGGCGCCGGTCGTCATCGACGCGCGGCTCGCTGCCGGTTTCCCCGACGAGCTCACCTGTGACCCGGAGACCGCCGCCACGGTGAGCCGACGCTGGCGTGAGTACTTCCCCGACGGCGTCGAGATGGGCGATGCCGAGCGCGGCCACCTGGACTGATCAGGGCGGCTCCGGCCTGACCCGCTCGAGGCCGGCCCGATAGAGCGGCAGGACGTCGCCGCTCGCCTGCCGCTCGGTGGCCCGGAGCCGACACCAGAGGACCCGGGCCTCGAGAGTCTCGACGTACTCGCCGATGGTCAGGGTGAAGGTGTAGCACCGGCCGGGTCTGAGGGCGTCGTTCGACTCGATCGCCATGCCGCCGCGAGCCAGGTCGACGACCCGGCCGGCGACGGTGTGGTTGCGGATCTCGGTGTTGGCGAGCGGGAAACGAGTGTTCTCCCGGCGCTCGGCGCGGGTGGCCGAGCCTAGGCGGCTCGGCCACCGGCCGCGTGTGCGCTCCGATCGCTGGCGCCAGCCGGGAACGAGGTTGGGGTCGAGAGGACGCATGTTCAGTCTGACGGAAGCGAGGGCCGCAATCTGTCGCGCCGCGGTATCCTCCTGCCGTCATGCGCAGGGAGACGTTCTCGGTCGACGTCGGTGGCGTGCGGGTGGGTGGGGGAGCGCCGATCGTCGTCCAGTCGATGGCGAACACCGACACCGCCGACGCCGTCGCGACCGCGCGTCAGTGTCTGGAGCTGGAGGAGGCGGGCTCGGAGCTCGTGCGGATCACGGTCAACAACGACGCCGCGGCCGCGTCGGTACCGGAGATCGCCAGGCGCCTCCGGGACGCCGGCTGCGACGCGCCGCTGGTCGGGGATTTCCACTACAACGGACACACCCTGCTCCGGGGCTACCCGGAGTGCGCGCGGACGCTCGCCAAGTACCGGATCAACCCGGGCAACGTCGGCACGGGCGAGCGGCGGGACGACAACTTCGCGACCATCTGCCGGCTCGCGCTCGAGCATGGCAAACCGGTGCGGATCGGCGTCAACGCCGGTTCACTCGATCAGTCGCTGGTGATGCGGCGAATGCAGGAGAACACCGACCGTGATCTGGGGCTGAGCTCGGAGGAGATCATCAACGGCTGCATGGTCGAGTCGGCCCTGCGCTCGACCGACCTGGCGCTCGAGTGCGGCCTGACCGAGGAGCGGATCATCATCTCGTGCAAGGTCTCGCGACCACGCGATCTGCTCGAGGTCTACCGGGATCTCGCCACCCGCACCCGGCAGCCGCTCCATCTCGGGCTGACCGAAGCGGGCATGGGGATCAAGGGTCTGGTCTGGTCGGCATCGTCGATGGGGATCCTGCTGAGCGAGGGTATCGGCGACACCATCCGGATCTCGCTCACCCCGCGCCCGGGCGGTGACCGGCGCGACGAGGTCTACGCCTGCATCGAGCTGCTCCAGGCGCTCGGGCTCCGGAGCTTCGCGCCGAGCATCACCGCCTGCCCGGGCTGTGGTCGCACCACCAGCACCACCTTCCAGGAATTGGCCGAACGGGTCGAAGGCTACGTCCGCGAGAAAATGCCGGAGTGGCGCGAGCGCTACGAGGGGGTCGAGGAGATGACGGTCGCGGTGATGGGCTGCGTCGTCAACGGCCCCGGGGAGTCCAAGGCCGCCGACATCGGCATCAGCCTCCCGGGCACCGGGGAGGCGCCGAACTGCCCGGTCTATCTGGACGGCGAGCTGGCGACGACCTTGCGCGGCACCTACGAGGAGCTGGCCACCGGACTGCGCGAGATCATCGACAAGTACGTCGCCACTCGCTACGCGGGCATCGCGCACGATTTCTAGTTCGCGATTCGCGCATTCCGTATGGTGTCGCTGTTGGTGCAGTGCGTGTCCTCGGTCCCCGAGTGCCGGCCACGTCTGAAGAGTTCCGCGAGAGCAACACCTGGGGACGGGTCTCGCGCAGGTGAGTACCTCGTCCTCGGTCCGATTCGTGATCGACTTCCGACGATCACCGGGCCGGATCGCGACCACGGCGAAGGAGGAGCACGTTCTTCCGACGGGTGCCTCCAAGCGCGGGTCGGGTGGTGCGGCGCCTCACGCCGGGTTCGCCCCCTGCGCGACGTCCAGGCTCTGCCGGACGCGACTGAGGAGCTCCCGGGTCGAGAAGGGCTTCTTCAACACATCGCTCGCGCGCCACGGCCGATCGGCACCCGCGATCTGCGGCGGTGCGTGGCCCGACATGAACAACAGGGCGACCTCGGGGAGCAGCGACTGGACTTGCTTCGCCAGCTCGCTGCCGCTCATCCCCGGCATGACCATATCCGTGAGCAGCAGATCGACCCGCCTGCCGGACCGCAACAGGTCGAGGGCCATCTCGGCGTCTCGTGCCTCGACGACCGCATAGCCGCTCGCTTCGAGCGCGCTGCAGACCAGCTTGCGGACCTGCCCTTCATCCTCGCAGACGAGAATGCGCTCTTTGCCGGCGACCGGCTCCCGGACGGAATCCACGACCGGCGGCGGCCGCTCCTCCTGCTGCGCGGATGCCGGCAGCACGACACGGACCTCCGTCCCCAGACCGACCCAACTGTCCAGCAGGATGGTGCCCCCCGCCTGCTCGACGATGCCGTGCACCGTCGAGAGTCCGAGTCCCGATCCCATCCCCGGCGCTTTCGTCGTGAAGAAGGGCTCGAAAACCCGTTCTCGTTCCGCATCTGGAATGCCGTGACCGGTATCTCGGACCGTGAGCACGACGTATTCGCCCGTTTCCAGCTCTCCGAACCGTGCGGAATCCGGACCCTCGACGGTCGCGGCGGATGTGCTCAGCGTCAGGCAGCCACCTTCCGCCATGGCATCCTGCGCATTGATGACCAGGTTGGTGATCACCTGCTCGAGATGGCTCGGATCCATCATCAGCACGGAGTTGTCCGAACCTCCTTCGAACTCGATGACGACATCCTCGCGAATCAGTCGCCGTAGCATCGGCATCAGTGCATCGATGCGCGCGTTGATGTCGAGCGCCACCGGGAGGCTCGGTTGTCGCCGCGCGAATGCCACGAGCTGGCGGGTGAGCGCCGCTGCTCGCTGTGCTGCAGAATCGATATCGTCGAGCATCTCGTCGATCTGAGCGTCGTGGTTGCGCGCTCGGATCAGATCCAGCGATCCCTCGATCACGGTGAGCATGTTGTTGAAGTCGTGTGCAATACCAGCGGACAGCTGACCCACAGCCTCCATCTTCTGGACTTGTCGCAGCTGGCGCTCGGCGCGTTGATGCTCCGTCTGATCGAGAATGATGGCGCAGAACGTCGGCCGTCGCCCGCGGGTGGAGAGACTCAGGTTGACCTGCACCGGATACGTGGAGCCATCCTTGCGAAGGTGGTAGGTGTCGAACTGGATGATGTCGGTCCGACCGGAGCGCAATGGCGCGGTGAGCGCCTCGAACTCCGGCGCCGTTAAGGCTGGCTTCAGATCGAGAGGTGTGAGCTCGGCGAGCTCATCCATCGAGTAGCCGATGTTCGCTCGGGCTCCCGCGTTGACGTTTTCGAATCGCAGCGTTTCTGCGTCGAACACATAGACTTCGTTGACAGACCCCTCGACGATCTCGCCCAGCGACCTCGCGGAGTCCTCGGCCTGCCGGCGCGCGCCCTCGGAGGCCGCGATTCGGCGCGCACCGACCAGAAGGATGCCCAGTACGACGGTGGCGACGAGGAGGAACATGTGGAGGCGGCGCTGGGAGTCGGCAGCAACGGTCCGGGCGATGCCTCGCGTGTCGAGCACGAGCTCCACCACCCCAGCGATGGATCCATCGGGATTCGGAGGCCCGACCGGCATGAAGTAGTTGAACGCCTGGCGTGCGTCATCCCACTCCTCGATGGGGGGCGCACCTTGGTAGATCCGCTGCACGACCGCCTGGTGGTGAGGCGATGCCCTCTCCCCGACCCGTTCGATCTGAGAATGCGCGACAATGCGGCCAGTGGAATCGAACAGCTCCACGTAGATCACGTCGTCCAGCGTGCTGAGTCCCTCACAGAGAGTCTGCTGAACCTGCATGGACGCAGCCGTTCCCGTTCCGAGGTCGGATCGACGGACCTCATGGACCGTGCGAGCGATCGCTTCCGCTCGAGAGCGCAATGCCTCGCGCAGTCGCTGTTGCTGGCTGCGGTCCAGCTGATACGACATCGTTGCGACCGCGCCGAGCACCGTCACGACGGTCAGTACGACCAGCTTGCCGTGGTTGCCGAGCATGTTTCTGGGGATGCCTCTCTACCGAGTCCAGCAGAAAGGCGGCCCAGCCTGCGCTGGTACGCGTGGGACACCGCCCGGAGGAGCCGTTTCCGGGCCCGTATCCCGCGGCCGGAAGGCGATTCTCGCACGAACGGTGCGGTTCGCAAAGACGAGTGGCGTTCTAGTTTGGCTTGAAGGAGGGACTCACCGACCGCTACGCTGCAGGACCCGATACGTAGTTCGCGATCCGCGCATTACGTATTGTGTCGCCCCGGGCTGAGCGCGTATCCTCGGTCCCCGAATGCCAGCTACCTCGGAGGAGTTCCGCGACGCCTTGCGCCACTTTCCCTCCGGCGTCACCATCGTCACGATGCGCGCCGGGGACCAGGTGCACGGCCTCACGGTCTCGGCCTTCGCCTCGGTGTCGCCCGATCCGCCGCTGATTCTGATCATGATCGATCAGCGCCACCACGCGCACACGATCATGGAGGCGGAGGGCGCGGTGTTCGCGGTCAATATCCTCGGTGAGGACCAGAGCGAGCTCTCGAATCGGTTCGCCTGGGTGAAAGACGAAGACCGCTTTGCCGAGGGCGATTGGGGCACGGAAGTGACCGGTGCACCGATTCTCCAGGACGCTCTCGCCTGGCTCGATTGCACGATCCAGTCACGGGCGCGCGCGGGCACCCACACGATCTACGTGGGCGAGGTTCAGAAGGCGGGTGTGCCGCGTCCGGACTCGGAGCCACTGGTCTACTGGAACCGCGGCTACCGCCACCTGCGCCAGCCCGAACCCGACTAGGAACGGTGGCGCCGAGCGGCCGACGGACGCTACTCGGCGCGGGCCAGGTGGAACGTCATCATGCCGACCTGCTCGCCGCCGGCGTGAGCGGACCAGGCGCTGACGATGTGGTCGCCATCCACGAGCCGGATGTCCGCCGAGTGGATGTGCTGGTCGACCTGCGGATCGTGGTTGGTGCCGCCGGAGTAGTCGAAGATCAGACGAGCCGCGGTGCTCGCTCCGCGGTCGAGGCGCATCGTCGGCTGGTTGCCACCGGCGCAGTAGTGGGTCAGTACCAGGTCGTCGCCATCGACGTGGTACATGTTGATCATCTCGTGCTCCGTGCCCGGACCCATGGTCTCCATGACCACCGTGCCGGCCGCCGACAGTCTGATCTCGTGGATGATCTGGCCGGCCTTCTCGGCCTCCGTGGCGGCCTCCTCGCCCTCGCCCTCGGCGCTGCCCTTCCAGGTGCCAGCCAGTGACTTGAGCTGCTCGAAAGCGGCCTCGGCGCTCACGCCGCCGGCCACGGCGGGCATGGCCGCGAACAGGACGATGCCGGCTGCCATGCCGGTCGTCAGCAATCTGTGCTTCATCGGTATCCTCCCTGCTTGGATTTCGTTCTAGGTTCTTGCTCCCGCGTACAGGCGCTCGATCTCGGAGCCGTACTTCTCGTGGATCACGCGCCGCTTGAGCTTCATGGTCGGGGTTAGCTCGCCGCCGTCGATCGAGAACGGCCGCGGTAAGACCGCGAAGCGCTTGATCGTCTCATAGCGCGCCAGCCTCTGGTTGACCGACTCGATCGCGCGCTCCAGGTGGGCGCGAAAGATCTTGCATGCCACCGCTTCTTCGGCATCGCTCGCCGGGCTGTCGGCTGCCTGCAATACGTCGCGGATGGTCTCGGGCTCGAGCGTGATCAGGGCGGTCAGGAACTTGCGACGATCGCCGATGACCACCGCCTGGGCAACGCCCGGAATGGTCTTGAGCCGCCCTTCGATCGGCTGCGGCGCGACGTTCTTGCCGCCGGAGGTGACGATCAGCTCCTTCTTGCGATCGGTCACGCGCAGGAAGCCGTCGGCCTCGAACTCGCCGACGTCGCCGCTGTGCAGCCAGCCGTCGTCGTCGAGCGCGCGCGCGGTCGCCTCCGGATTCTTGTAGTAGCCGAGGAAGACGTGGGGACCGCGGATGCAGATCTCACCGTCGTCGGCGATCTTCATCTCGGTCCCTTCGAGCGCGAAGCCGGCGGCTCCGGTCCGGTAGCGGTCAGGTGCCGAGATCGTCGCCGGCCCGGTGCACTCGCTCAGGCCGTAGACCTCGAGGATCGGGATGCCCAGGCTGAGAAAGAACTCGAGCGTCTCCTTCGGCGTGGGCGCGGCGCCGACGGCGCAGATGCGCGCCCGGTCGAGCCCCAGCTTCGCCCGGACCTTGGAGAAGAGCACCAGGTCGGCCAGACCGTAGAGAGCGGGTCGCGGCCGGCCCGCCTGATCGGCGTAGCCGCCCCGCAGACCGAGTTGCCGGGCCCAGGCTCCGATGCGTCTCTTGAGTCCGCTGTTCTGCGCAGCCGCGGCTTCGATGCCGGCCTGGATCTTCTCCCAGACCCGCGGCACTCCGAACAGGATATGCGGACGGATCTCGCGCAGGTTGGTGGCCAGCCGATCGAGACTCTCCGCAAACCAGACGCACCCGCCGATCAGCAGCGGCGCGTAGAGCGACAGCATCTGCTCGGCGATGTGACTGAGGGGCAGGTAGCTGATGAAGTCGTCGTCGGGCGAGAAGTCGAAGTAGTCGATGACGGCCTGCGCCGTCCAGAGGACGTTGTGATGGCTGAGCATGACCGCCTTCGGCGGTCCGGTCGTCCCCGAGGTGTAGATCAACGAGCAGAGACCCCAAGGGTCGAGAGCCGCGATGCGCCGGTCGAGCTCAGGCTGCCACGCCTCGTCGCCGAGCGCCATCAGCTCGGCCCAGCTGAAGACCCCTTCCCGGTCGCTCGAGCCTTCCATCAGGACGATCGCCTCGAGCGCCGGCAGCCGGTCCCGGACGGCGAGAATCCTGGCGAGCTGGCTCTCGTTTTCGACCACCACCACCGCCGCCTCGGAGTGCTCGGCGATGTAGTGGCACTGCTTCTCAGTCAGCGTCGTGTAGATGCCGGCCGGCAGACCGCCGGCGGCGACCGCGCCGAGCGACGAGATGAACCACTCGGGCCGGTTGAAACCGAGAACGTTGACGCCCCGGCCGGGCTCGAGGCCCAGCGCCAGGAAGGCGCGGGCAGCCCTGAGGGCCGCTTCGTGATACTCGCTCCACGTAGTCGCCCGCCACTCGCCGTCGCGCTTGGCTCTCAGCGCGGGTTGGTCGCCGAGAACGCGAGCGCGCTCGGCGAGGGCGTCGACTACCGTGAGGACGTTCCGACTCACTCGGCGATCGGTGGAATCCTCAGGACCTGGCCCGGGTAGATCTTGTCGGGGTCCTCGAGCATTGGCTTGTTCGCCTCGAAGATGACCGGATACTTCATCGCGTCGCCGTAGTGCTCCTTGGCGATCTTCGACAGGGTGTCACCGGAGACGACCGTGTAGAAGGTCGCCGGCGGCTCCGCCTGGACCTCCATCTGATCGTCGACGCGGGCGATGCCCTGGGTGTTGCCGATCATCAAGACGACCTTCTCGCGCTCGGACTGGGAGATCGCCGTACCGCTCACGGTGGCGGTGTCACCGTCGACGCGAATGCTCAGGCCGTCGACGCCAAACCCCATCTGTTCCACTGCGCCGACCAGCTTCATCGCCAGGCGGCGGCTCTGCAGGCGCTGCGCTTCGGCCTCGTCCGCGGCTGCCTGAGCCTGGACTTCAGCCTCTCGATCGTCGTCGCCACCGAACATCTTGGCGCCGGCTTCCTTTACGAAATCAAACAGACCCATGGTGAGAAATTCTCCTTTCGCGCGGCGCCGGCCTGCCGGTCGGCGCTACGATGTTTACCTGTCGAGCAGTCGATTCTACCGCTTGAGGAAGCTCTTCAGCAGACCGCCGCCCACCTTGGAGGCGAGATCGTCGATCACCTGGCCGTCGCCGTCGGCGTCGAGAATGGCGGTTAGCAGGTCGTTGCCTTCCCGCGGTGCGCGTCTGGCGACCTGCTCGCGCTCGCCGGCGAGCATGCCGGCGATCGCGCCGGCGTCCATGCCGCCCTGGCGGCGCTGCTTGCCGAGCGCTCCCATGACGATCGGCGCCAGGACCTTGAGCAGCTGTCCAGCCGAGCCCGCGTCGAGGCCGCTCGCCTGTCCGATACCCGCCTCGAGCGCCGGCTGCTTGCCGCCCAGCACGTGCTTGAGGATGCCGCTGCCGCCGCTCGGGTTGGAGAGGAAGCCGCCGAGATCGTCCAGGATGCCGCCGTCGTGGTCTCTGGCCAGGGCGTCGTTGAGCGCTTCGGCGCCGCTCGGCTGGGCGCTGTTCTTGGCCAGCGCGGCCATCAGGCTGCCGAGAGCGGCGGGCAGCGCTTCCTTGGTAGCCGATCGGTCGGCGCCGATCTGACTGCTGATCTGGTCGAGGGCCGAGCCGCCGAGCTGCTCGGTGAGTGCTTCGAAGATCGAGGACATGTCTTCTCCTGTTCGAGAGTGAGAAAAACTATAGGTGCGCGGCTCGCGCCGCGGCGTCGGTGGAGTCAAGTCCAGCGCTCTAGCCGCCAGAAAAACGTACTGAGACGAGTCGGTACGGAGCGACTCGGCGGGCTTCGAGTCTGAACGCTATTACGTGTCAAGGTATCATTCGGCGACCGCGCCGGTCAACGGATCTCGAGCTCCGGCGGCACCGGGGCACGACAATTGCGTACACCGGCACCAGACTGATATCGCAGGCCGCCCCGACGGTCGTCGCGGTTGCTCCTCATGTCAATGCGTCGCTTCGGACTGCCCGTCATCGCCTCTCTGGCACTGCTGTCGCTCGCGCAACAGGCGCTCGGCGAGCGCTTCCGGCCCGGTGAGCTGCTGGTCGAGCCGATCGGCGGCAGCCCGGCCGAGCTCGAGGCCGCGCGTCTCGAGGTGGTCGAGGGCGGAGTCGCGCGTGCGGTCGCAGCGATCGAGCCGCTGGCGGAGCCGTGGCGGATCGTCCTCTACTTCGACCTTCTGCTGGTCGAGCCCCCGGTCTATCGGAGCGCCGTTCTCGATCTCGCCGAACAGGCGAAGCGACTGACCGAGCTGGGAACGGTAGAGATCGTGCTTGCGGACGAATCTGTGACCGTTGCGCTACCGCCGACCCGCGACGCGATGGCGCTCGACGAGGCGCTCAGATGGCTGCTGGTCCGGCAGACCAGTGAAGGTGGTCAGATGGCTCTGCGCGCCGGCTTCGTCGCCGAGCAGCTCGTCGACGCCGAGCCGGTGGAGCCGGGCAGCGTCTTGGCGGAGGAGCGGATCACCGAGCTCGGGGCGGCCATGCGCGCCGCCGTCGAAGACGAGATCGAGCTGCTCGACCGGCAGCGGGCGCACCTGCTGAGCTGGCTCTCGGACGAGGACGCTGCGGGCCCCAAAGCGGTCGTGATGGTAACCAGCGGCTTCGATTCGACGCCCGCCGACTTCTACGGCGCGCTGGTCGAGAAGAGTGAGCTCCGGCGTGCCGCCCTCGGCCTGCCGCGACCGGAGGTCGTACCCGGGATCGACGAGGTGGCACAGGCGCTGGCTGTCTACGACTGGACCGTCATCTCCTACGCCCCGCCCAACCAGGGCGACGGGCTGCTGGCCGACGATCCGACGGCTGACCCGGTGCCCGAGAACGTCGGCATCGACCCGGTGCTCGAAGACGAGCGGACCATCGTCACCGTCGACCCGCGCAAGATGCTCGACCGGCTCAAGAAGCGCCGCCAGCTCGAGGAGGTCTACGCGCCACGTCTGCTCACGCCACTCGAGCCGCTCCGTACGCTGGCCGATTCGACCGGAGGCAGGGTGGTCCTCGACCGCGGCTCCCTCGGCGCGGCGCTCGGTAGCCTGGGCCAGCGTCGGGTCGTCCGCTTCGAGGGCTCGCCGGACGCTCTCGGCGCGCCGCAGTCGATCAGTCTCCGCTGGAAGGCCGGGAAGGGACCCGACCTGCGCTGCCGTGCCTGGACCGGCGGCGCCACCCCCGAGGTGATCTCGGCCCAGCGCGCCCGCCGGTATCTGTCCGAGGGGGTAGGCGAGGGCGAGATCTTCGTCTCGGCCGCGGTCGCCACCGGCGACGCGGCGGCGGAGGAGACGACGGCATCGAGACTGGTGCTCGAAGTCGGTCCGGAGGGGCTGCCGAAGGAGGCTGAGCAGCCGTTACGTGTCACCCTGGCGGTCGGCCGCGACCAGGCGACCTCGGACGTCGTCCACCAGGTGGTCGATCCGCGCGACGCCGAGGCGAGCGTCAACGACTCGGCACGGTTCGTCCTGCCGGTGGTGCTGCCGGCGGACGAGGAGCCGGTGGTCGTGGTCTTCGTGGAGGAGCTCGCGTCCGGCCGCTGGGGCGGCGCCGTCGCCTCCTTCTCGGTCGCGAGCAGAGACCTCTCCGTCGAGACCGGCTCGCTGATCCTGCCCGCTCCCAAGGCGATTCACCTGATGGCGCCCCGGGAGGCGATGGTCATGGGGCGAACGACCTTCGACACCGTGGTCTCCGAGGATCGGGTGGCGAGCGTCCAGTTCTTCCTCGACGGCGAGCAGGTCGCCATCGCTTCGGCACCGCCGTTCTCGACTACGGTCGATCTCGGCCGGCTGCCGGAGACCCATCGGATCGAGGCGGTCGCCTTTGGCGAAGACGGTGCCGAGCTGGGACGGGATCGGCTGACGGTCAACGCCGGTATGGGTGCGTTCCGGGTCCGGATCCTGAAGCCGGAGCCGAACGCCGCGACCGAGAGTCGGATCGTCGGACCGATCGAGGTCGAAGCACGGGTCGAGACACCGCGCGGAGGCGAGCTCGACCGGGTCGAGTTCTTCTGGAAGGAGCAGCTGGTGGCGACCCGCTTCGCGCCGCCGTTCCTGCAGCGTGTGACCGTGCCGTCCGACGACGCGAGCGGCTTTGTCCGGGTGGTCGGCCACCTCGAAGACGGCGACACCGCCGAGGACGTGGTGTTCATCAACAGCCAGGGCTCGACCGAGCGGCTGGAAGTCGACCTGGTCGAGCTCTACGTCGTGGTCACCGACCGTAGAGGCCGGCCGGTCCGCGGACTCGGCCGCGAGAGCTTCGAGGTACTGGAGGAGGGCGTCAGGCAGGAGCTGGCCGGCTTCGGCGACGCGGCCGACCAGCCGCTGACCGTCGGCCTGGCGATCGACTCCTCGGCCTCGATGTTCGTCAAGCTACCCGACGTTCAGGACGCCGCCGCCAACTTCGTACAGAGCCTCCGGACGCGCCGAGACCGGGCGTTCGTGGTCGGTTTCGGCAACGAGCCGAAGCTGGCCCGCGACACCACCTCCGACATGACCGGCGTCGTCGATGGTCTCTACCGGCTCAAGCCGGACGGCCAGACCGCGATCTGGAAGGCGGTGGTCTATTCGCTCGTGCAGCTTCAGGGCGCGGGTGGCAAGAAGGCGCTGATCGTCTTTTCGGACGGCGCCGACGAGGATCCGGACTTCTCCTACCGGACCGCGCTGGAGTTCGCGCGCCGGGTCGGTGCGCCGATCTACTTCATCGTCTCGAACGACGAGATCTACCGCACGGCGGGCAAGAGCCTGACCGTTCGTGGCTTCCTCGGCCGGCTCCGCAAGCTGACCTCGGAGGTCGGCGGCAAGGTCTACCTGACCAAGGTGACCGACGATCTCGGGGATGTCTACAGCGACATCGAGGAAGAGCTCCGCAGCCAGTATCTGATCTCGTACTACGCCCGCGACTTCGGCGGCAACCGGTGGCGCCGGGTGACGGTCGAGGTGAACGAGCCGGGCGCCGAGGCGCGCACTCTCTCTGGATATTTTCGCTAGCGCGAGGGGGACAGCAGGGTCCTCCCCAGTCAAGGTCACCGCTGCAGCGAAGTCTGCGAGGACGACCTTGGCTGGGGAGGACCCTGCTGTCCCCCTCGCTCGTTCCTCTTCAGGCCGGCTCGGCCAGGAGCGCCTCGATCTCGGTGACCATCCGGGCGACCAGGCGGTCGTGATGCTCGCCGGTGCCCGGACCGGCGAAGCCGCTGTGGATCTTGCGCACCTTGCCGGTGCGGTCGACGAAGATCGTGGTCGGATAGGCGACCACCGAGGAGAGATCGGGGAGCGTCCCGGCGGCCGCGGTTTTGTCGCTGATGCCGGCGATCAGTAGCGGGTAGTCGATCCGGTGGCGGGCCGCGAAACGCTCGACCATGCGGCGACTCCGGTCGAGGTCGTCGGAGAACTCGTAGGCGAGGCCGACGACCTCGAGTCCGAGATCGCCGTAGGTCCGCGCCCACTCGGCCAGCAGCGGCGCCTCGTCGTTGCAGTTCGGACACCACGAGCCGAAGACGTTGACGAGCACGACCTTGCCGCGGAAGCGCTCGTCGGTGAGCGAGACCGGCTGACCCTCGAGGTCGGGGAAGGTGAACTCGAGCCGACCGTCGTCGCTGGTCAGGCCGACCAGCTCCCAGGCGTCCGGAATCGACACCTCGGTGGGATCGCCGGCGCTTCCCACCCAGGTGGCATGGTAGGTGTCGCGCGACCAGAAGTCGCCATGAAGGGTGCCGTCGGCCTGGGGCCGGGCATGAAACAGGAAGGCGTGTCCGCCGTCGAAGGCCGACAACCGGAGCAGGCCGTCCTCGTAGCTACCCTCCAGATAGCGATAGTCGCCGGTCGGCGTCAGGAAGGTACCGCTCACCCGTGAGCCGCTCTGCCGGAACTCTCCACGCGCCGGCTCGGTGCCGTCCTCGTCCGAGAAAACGACTTGCCAGACGCCGTCGACCGAGGGCAGCGAGGCCGCGTCACCCTGCTCGAGGCCCTCGTCGGCGACCGGCCGAAAGCGCGGCGCTTCTCCCCGGCTGGCGCTGAATGCCAGGCTCGAGACACCGGCGGGCACGGTCTTGGACCAGATGCCGGTCAGGCGATCCAGCGCGCCGTCGAACTCGGCCTCGATCCGCGAGTCGTACCAGGCGAAGACCAACCGCAACCGTCCGCCGTCGAAGGTGACGTCGCTGAACGGCAGCCGCTCTTCGCCGTTGATCGCGAAGCCCCGTAGGCCGTGACGCTCGCGCTCGATCTCCAGTCCGAACGGGAGCTCCCCGCCGGGCGAGGCGAGCACGGCGCGCCAGCTACCCACCAGATCGTCGGCGGTCGGCTCGAGCGCCTCTTCGGCCGGGGCGCAGGCGAGCGCTGCCAGCAGCGAGACGGGCAGGAGGAGCCACCAGGGCCGAAGGCGCGAATTCATCGGGCGATTCTACTCACAGCTCGGGCGGATCGGCACCGAAGCCCGATGGCGGGGTCGCCAGGCCGGGCCAGACCTGGCTCCGGCTCCCGGCCCTGATCCCTCGGCACGGTCTCTTCGGCGTCACCGAACTCGAGGTCGAATTCGGTGTCGGCGGCTTCTATCTGCCACGCGCCTGGCTACGATACGCTCGGCTGATGTCGATACTCGAAGCGCTCGGCTTCGGCGGCACGGGCGAGACCCCAGACCCGAGCGGCGACACCGAGACGGTGCGCCGGATCGTCGGTGAGCTCGAAGCGCTGGAGCCCGAGAAGGCACGATTCATCGCCGCGTTCGCCTACATTCTCGGCCGGGTGGCCCATGCGGACCAGCACATCAGCGAGGCGGAGACGCGCGAGATGGAGGCGATCGTCCGCCGCCTCGGACATCTACCGGAGGATCAGGCGGTCCTGGTCGTGCAGATCGCCAAGAGCCAGAACCGGCTGTTCGGACACACCGAAAACTACCTGGTGACGAGGGAGTTCGCCGAGATCGCCACGCAGGAGCAGCGGACCGAGCTGCTCGACTGTCTGTTCGCGGTGTCGGCCGCCGACGATTCGATCTCTGGCAGCGAGGAGGCCCAGATCCGGCAGATCGCGAGCGAGCTCGGCTTCAGCCATCGCGAGTTCGTGCTCGCTCGCCGCCACTACTCGGACCACCGGGAGGTGATGAAGAGCTTCCGCAAAGGAGTAGAGGAGTGATCCGGTGAAGCGGGATCGCGACACCCTGGGCGAGCGCCCGAGCGGCTCGAAGCCGAAGCGGTTCCTGGTGCTCCTGGCGCTGCTCCTGATCGGTCTGGGAGCACTCGCTACCTTGCGCATCGGGCCGCTGCCGGCGATCGCGATCGAATCGGAGCTCCCGGGCATCGGCCGGAGCACGCCGGTCCGGGCGACGTTCCAGGAGTCGGTGCGCGGCCTGGGCGATCTCCGGCTCGAGCTGGTACAGGGCGATCGGGTCGAGCTGATCGCCGAGCGGCGGCACTCCCCACGCCCGCCCTGGGCATTCTGGGGAGCGCGCACCGAGAGCGACGTCCTCGAGGCCGAGGTCGGCAGCGCCACGATCGAAGGTCTGACCACCGGCGAGGCGGTCCTGCGCGCCACGGCGACCCGCGCCGGCACCTGGATCCGTCATCCGGAGCCGGTGGTCGAAGAGCTGACGCTGCCGGTACGGTTGGTGCCGCCGTCGCTGAGCGTCCTGTCGAGCCAGCACTATCCGACCCAGGGCGGGGCGGAGGTAGTGGTCTATCGGGTCGGTGAGAGCTCGGTGCGCGACGGCGTCCAGGCCGGCGACTTCTGGTTTCCCGGGTTCCCCCTACCGGGCGGCGATGGCGGCCAGCGCTTCGCCCTGTTCGGGGTGCCGTTCGACCTGACCGACCCCAGCAACCTGCGTCTGGTCGCCGAGGACGACGTCGGCAATCGGGCCACCGTGGCGTTCGTCGATCGCTTCTTCCCCAAGGCCTACTCGACCGACGACATCCAGGTCGGCGACGCCTTTCTGGCCAAGGTGGTCCCCGAGATCCTGGCCAACACGCCCGGCGCACCCAAACAGGAGACGCAGCTCGACGACTACCTGTACATCAATCGCGAGCTGCGGCGGCAGAATGCCGCCGCCCTGGTGGAGCTCGCCGCTGACAGCCAGGAGGAGTTTCACTGGCAGAGTGCATTCCTGCCGATGCCCAACGCTCAGGTGATGTCGGCGTTCGCCGACCGGCGGACCTACTTCTACGAGGGCAGGGAGATCGATCGTCAGGACCATCTCGGCTTCGACCTGGCCTCGGTGCGCCATGCGCCGCTGCCGGCCGCCAATCGGGGACGGGTCGTCCTGGCGCGCTACTTAGGGATCTACGGCAACGCCGTGGTGATCGATCACGGTTTCGGTCTGATGACGCTCTACGGTCACCTCTCCTCGATCGATGTAGAGGAAGGGCAGATGGTGGAGCGTGGCCAGGCCGTCGGGCGATCGGGCCAGACCGGCCTGGCCGGCGGCGACCATCTGCACTTCACGGTGCTGCTCCAGGGGATGGCCGTCAACCCGATCGAGTGGTGGGACTCGGGTTGGATCCGCGATCGGTTGGATCGCAAGCTCGGCGCGGCGCTGCCGTTCACCGAGTAGCGCCGGCGGGGGCAGCTCGTGATCGAGCTTCAGAACCTGTCCAAGAGCTACGGCGAGACTGCGGCGGTCGATCGAATCTCGTTGACCGTCGACCGGGGAGAGATGCTCTTCCTGGTCGGCGGCTCCGGCTCGGGCAAGACGACGACCCTGAAGATGGTCAACCGGCTCGTCGAGCCGAGCGCGGGGCGGGTGCTGATCGACGGTCTCGACGCGCGCGAGGGCCCGGCCTGGGCGCTGCGGCGGCGGATGGGCTACGTGTTCCAGGGGATCGGGCTCTTCCCGCACCTGACGGTGGCCGAGAACATCGCCATCACGCCGAGCCTCCTCGGATGGCGTCCGGAGCGGATCTCCGCGCGCGTCGGTGAGCTGCTCGAGCTGGTCGAGCTGGACGTGGGGACCTATCGGAGCCGGCGGCCGAGAGAGCTCTCGGGTGGCGAGCAGCAGCGAGTCGGTCTGGCGCGCGCGCTGGCCGGCGAGCCCCGAGTCGTCCTTCTCGACGAGCCGTTCGGGGCGCTCGATCCGGCCACCCGCGACCGTCTGCAACGCTCGTTTTACGAGATTCGCGAGCGGCTCGGACTGACCGGGCTCTTCGTCACCCACGACATGTCGGAGGCGCTGCTCCTCGCCGACCGGATCGCGGTCCTCGAACGGGGAAAACTGGTGCAGATCGGTACGCCGGCGGAGCTGGCTCGAGCGCCTGCGGCCCGATCCGTGGCGGAGCTGCTCGAGGCTCCCAGACGCCAGGCGCGCATCCTGTCGCGCTTCGAGTCCGGGGAGACCGGTGCGGAGGGCTCGGCTTGAGAGAGCAGCTGGCGCTCCTGCCCGAGTACCTGACCGCCCACCTTCAGCTGACCTTGATCGCACTGCTCGCGGGCTTCCTGATCAGCCTGCCGACCGGTGTCTGGGTCAGCCGGCGACCACGCGCCGAGCAGCTGATCCTGGGAGCGGCCGGGGTGATCCAGACGATCCCCAGTCTCGCTCTGCTCGCCGTCATGGTGCCGCTGCTGGCCCTGGTCGGGGGGTGGACGGAGTCGGCCTTGGGAGCCCAGCTCTCGAGCATCGGTTTCTTGCCCGCGATCCTCGCCCTCTCGGTCTACAGCTTGCTGCCGATGCTGCGCAACACGGTTACCGGCATCGCCGGTGTCGACGCGACGCTGATCGAGGCGGCGCGCGCGGTGGGGATGACGCCCCGGCAGCGTCTGGCCCGGGTCGAGCTGCCGTTGGCGGCGCCGGTGATCGTAGCGGGGATCCGGACCGCGACCGTCTGGGTGGTCGGCACGGCGACCCTGTCGACTCCAGTAGGTGCCACCAGCCTGGGCAACTACATCTTCAGCGGTCTGCAGACCCGCAACTTCAACGCGGTCCTGGTCGGCTGCGTCGCCGCCGCTGCCCTGGCGCTCCTGCTCGACGGCCTGATCCGGCTGCTCGAACGCGGGGTGGCGGCGCGCCGGGCGAAGTTGATCGCCGGCTCTGTCGTCATCCTAGCGGCCCTCTACCTGTTCGCCGGGGTGACGCTGCTCGCCGGGCGGGGCGGTTCGGACAGCCGTCCCGAGGTGCGGATCGGCGCCAAGACCTTCACCGAGCAGTACATCCTGAGTGAGCTCCTGGCGCTCCAGATCGAGCGCCGGACCGGCCTCGCGAGCCGCGCGATCTCGTCGCTCGGCTCGACGGTGGCGTTCGATGCGCTGCGCGCCGGCGAGATCGATCTCTACGTCGACTACAGCGGCACCATCTGGGCGACCCTGATGGGACGGGAGACCGAGGGCGAGAGCCGAGGCGAGGTGCTCCGGCAGGTCGAGCGCTTCGTCGCGGGGCAGCACGGCCTGGCGGTGCTGGGGACGCTCGGTTTCGAGAACGCGTACGCCCTGGCGATGCGGTCGGACCGCGCGGCCGCGCTCGGTCTGGAGACGATCACCGATCTCGCCCGGGTGTCGGGTGAGCTCGAGATCGGCGGCGACTACGAGTTCTTCGGGCGCGCCGAGTGGCGCGCGCTCGAACGTGTCTACGGCCTCCGGTTCCGGGCCCAGCGGAGCATGGATTCGTCCCTGATGTACGAGGCGCTCGTGGCAGGGGACGTCGATGCGATCAGCGCCTTCTCGACCGACGGTCGGATCGCCGCCTACGAGCTCAGCCTGCTCGACGACGATCGCCGGGTGATTCCGCCGTACGATGCGATTATCCTGGTGCGCGCCGGGCTCCTCGAGGAGAGGCCCGAGGTGGCGGCGGCGGTGCGCGAGCTGAGCGGCAGGATCGACCAACAGACGATGCAGAGGCTCAACCTGGCCGTCGACCGCGACAAGGAGACCCCGGCCGCAGTCGCGGCACGCTTTCTGGAGAGACTGAGATGAGGGTGCACAACTTTGGCCCCGGGCCGGCGACGCTGCCGCTGCCGGTCCTCGAGCAGGTCCGCTCGGAGCTGCTCGACTACCACGGCTCGGGCATGTCGATTCTCGAGTCGAGCCACCGGGGTCCTCGTTACGACGCGGTGCATCGGCGAGCGGTCGCCGACCTGAAGGCGCTGCTCGGCGGCGCCGACGATCACGAAGTGCTGTTCATGGGCGGCGGCGCGCGCACCCAGTTCAGCGCGGTGCCGATGAACCTGCTCGGGGCGGGGCACGCGGACTACCTGACCACCGGCCGTTGGAGTGAGATGGCGCTAGAGGCGGCGGTACGGTACGGGGACGCACGGGAGATCTGGAACGGGCGGGAAAGCGACTACGACCGGGTGCCCGAGGCCGGCTCGATCGAGATCGAGCCGGGCGCTGCGTACGTTCACTACACGAGCAACAATACGATCCGCGGCACGCAGTACCATCACGTGCCGGACGCGAATGGGGCACCGCTGGTCTGTGACATGTCCTCGGACATCCTCAGCCGGCCGCTCGACCTGGCCCCGCACGGAGTGATCTACGCTGGCGCCCAGAAGAACCTCGGCCCGGCGGGCGTGACCGTCGTCCTGGTGCGCGAGGATCTGCTCGAGCGGTCGCCGTCCGACTTGCCCGAGACGCTCAGCTACGCGGCCATGGCGGCGAAGAACTCGCTGCTCAATACGCCGCCGGTGTTTGCCGTCTACGTGGTCGGGCTGGTGCTCAAGTTCCTGCGCGAGAGCGGCGGCCTCGAGGCGGTACGGGCGCGCAACCTGCGCAAGGCCGAGCTGCTCTACCAGGCGATCGACGGCTCCGAGGGCTACTACCGCGGCCACGCACGCAAGAACAGCCGCTCGTGGATGAACGTCACCTTCAGGCTGCCCGACGAACAGCTCGAGAGGGCGTTTCTCACCGCGGCGGAAGGTCATCATCTGGTTGGGCTCAAGGGACACCGCTCGGTCGGCGGGGTCCGCGCGTCGCTCTACAACTCGCTCGAGCGGTCGTCCGTCGAGGCCCTGATCGAGTTCATGAGCGAGTTCCAGCGCACCCACGGCTAGCAGGGTGAGAGCGGCGGGCTGAGTGACCTGGGACTGGACCGATCCGCTGCTCTGGAAGTACGCCAGCATCCCGTTCGTCGCCGGCTTCGTCGGGTGGGCGACGAACTGGGTGGCGGTCAAGATGACCTTCCTGCCGACCGAGTTCGTCGGCCGACGCCCGTTCGGCTGGCAGGGGATCATCCCGTCCAAGGCGACCAAGATGGCGACCATCTTCGTCGACACCTCGATGGCGCGGCTCGGCAATCTACGCGAGCTGTTCGAGGAGCTGGAGCCCGAGGTGATCGCCGGGCAGATCAGCGACTGGGTGGCGCCGCAGCTCGAGGAGCACACCGATCGGATCGTCGGTGAGGTCCACCCGGAGCTCTGGGAGCGGCTGCCGACGGTGGTCAAGCGGCAGATCTACATCCGGGTCCACGAGAGCCTGCCCGAGCTGGTCGAGCGCCTGGTCGAGGAGGCGGGCGCCGGCATCGAGGAGATGATCGATTTCAAACAGGTGATCACCACCCGGATGGAGACCGACAAGGCGCTGCTCAATCGGCTATTCCTCGACAGCGGCCGGGCCGAGTTCGAGTTCATCATCCGCTCGGGCTTCTACTTCGGCTTCGTGTTCGGCCTGGTGCAGCTGGCGGTCTGGATCGCCGCGCCCAGCTGGTGGGTGCTGCCGGTCTTCGGCCTGATCGTCGGCTACGCCACCAACTGGATCGCGCTCAACTTGATCTTCCGGCCGCTCGAGCCGCGCCGGATCGGACCGTGGACGATTCAGGGCCTGTTCCTGAGACGGCAGCGCGAGGTCGCCGCTGTCTGGTGTGGCCTGGTCACCCGCGAGATCCTGACGGTGCGCGCGCTGATCGAGTGGATGCTGACCGGTCCGCAAGCCGATCGGCTCGAGCAGATCGTCCGCCGCAACATCCGGCCGATCGTCGACGACGCGCTCGGCTCGGCCGGCCTCCTGGCCGAGGTGGCGGTGGGGGAGGAGCGCCTCGAAGAGATGCGGCGGGAGGCGGCCGAGGTGGCGCTCCGGGTCTCGTCGCGGCCGTTCGACGATCCGCTTTTCAACAGTGACCGCGCCGTGGTGGCGGAGCGGTTCCTGCGCGAACGGATGGAAGCGCTACCGCCCGAGCAGTTCCAGGACCTGCTCCGGCCGTGCTTTCAGGAAGACGAGATGAAGCTGATCCTGCTGGGCGCGGCGCTCGGGTTCCTCGCCGGGTGGGCGCAGCTGTTCCTGGTCTTCGGCGGGGTCTGACTGGATCGCCCCTCACCCTCCTCGCCCGCCCGGGGCGGCGCGACTACTCGCCCCAGTTGGCGGCCTCGCCCTTGAGCGTTTCCGAGTCGGGCGTGACGCCCGGTTGGTCGGCTTCCGCCGTGGCGCGCTCCAGAGCGAGCTTGGCCGACGCCAGAGCCCCGGTCTGGTCGCCGGTAGCGGCCTTCAATCGAGCTGTCAGCGCGTGGGTCCAGTACATCGGCGCCGCTTCGGCCAGGTCCTCGGCCCAGCCGAGCGCCTCCTCCAGGTTGATGTCGTTCTGATAGCAGTAGTTGGCCCAGTTCCAGACCATCCGTCCGTCCTGGGGGACGGCGTTGGCGACGAACACGCGGGCACGGGCGACCGCCGCCGCCTGGACGTCGAACTGGACGTCGAACGGCACCTCCACCTTCTCCCAGCGCATGCTGACGGTGGTCGAGTCGGCGCCGACGTCGCTGAAGCCGATCTCGAAGCGCTCCTTGAAGTCGGCGCTGCGCGGCTTCACCTGGATCCGCAGGGCGTCCTCGGCCGCGTCGTATTCGAAGGCGCCCCACTGGTCGGAGACCTTGTTGAAGATGACCGTCCACTCGGTCTCGCCCGGTATCGTGAACAGGCCGTAGCTGCCGGCGGCGAGCGGCTGGCCGTCGATCTTGGCGTCGTCGGTGATTGTGAAAGTGGTCGCTTCGTTGGCGCCGGTGCGCCAGACCTCGGAGAGCGGCACCAGCTCGCCCCAGATGGTCCGGTCGCGGACGCCGGGCCGGCTATAGACGATGGTCACCTCGCTGGCGCCGACGACCTGCGAGACCGTCGCCATCGGGCTGACTCGCGGCGGCCCGGGCGGCACGTCGGCGAGCGTGGGAAGCGGCACCAACAGAATGAGTGCGAGAAGCGAGCTCGAGAGAAACCTGCTCGTCATGGGGACTCCTTTCGTCACGTCGGGGTGGGCTGAGATCAGGGTGTCACGCCCATGCACGGTGGTGGGGGAGAGTCTATCGGAGGGGATGGCCGGGCAGTTTTAGGTCGTGCCCAGGACCGGATTCAGCTGCCCTCGCAGCAGTGGGCGACTCGTGGGGTCATGAACCGCTTCATGGCTGGCTCCTCAGGGTTGTGAGAGGCGGTCCGGCTTGGCCGGTCCGGTCCGGATCTCGGTTACGGGTTGCTTCGAAGCCGGCTGATCGGAGTCGGCCGGGTCAGGGCAACAGTTGTCGATGGCGTCGGCGAGCGACCGCAGGATGGTCACCAGATCGCGAGCGCGCACCGTGTACTGGACCGTCTTGCCATGGCGCTCCGCCTCGAGCACCCGGGCGCGCTTGAGGACCCCCAGGTGCCGCGAGACCACCGAGAGATCGACCGGCAGCTCGGCGGCGAGCTCGCTGACCGTCTTGGGGCCGCCGCGGCACCCGCAGAGATCACAGAGGATCGCGACTCGATTCGGGTCGCCGAGCGCCCGGAACAGCTCGGTGGGAAGGAGGTCTACGAGGGGGGTACAGGCGGGATCGTCTCTCATCAAGGTTGCACTATAGCACAATTGTCATATGATGCAAGTATTCTGTCCGACCGAGCGCCCACCCGAGCCGTTCCGGCGGGCTCAGGGAAGGGTGAGCAGCTCGCCCATCAGATCGATCCCATACCAGAGGTTGGCGATCCGCAGGTTCTCGTCGGGGGCGTGCTGGTTGTCGTCGTGATTGGCGATCGGGACGATGACGATCGGCCGGTCGAGCACCTCCGTGAACAGGTAGAGCGGCAGCGAGCCGCCCATCGTCGGCACCAGAACGACCGGATCGGGTGAGGCACGCCGGGCCGCTTCGACGATCGGCTGCACGATCGGCATCCCCACCGCGGTGCGAGCGGCGGGATAGCCGGTTCGCCGGACGATCCGGGTGATCAGCGGATGCTCGAGCCGCGTCGCTCGATCGGGCGCCTCTCTCACGATGTGATAGCCCTGCTCGCGCACGTGCGCCTCGACCAGATCGAGCATCTCGGCCGGGTCGTTCCCCTTCGCCAGGCGGATGTCGATGCTGGCGGTCGCCTCGGTCGGAATGATGTTGCGTGCCGCCTCACCGACCGCGGCGCTGGCCATGCCGTGCACGTTGAGCGACGGGATCAGCAGCCGCTCGGCCAGGGCGGCGTTGGCCGCCTCGGTCTCGGCCAATCCCAGCTCGCGCCGGAGCTCGCCGTCGTAGTCGGGCAGGGTAGCCATCGCCTCCAGCTCGTCGACGCCGACCGGCGCCGTGCTGTCGTAGAAGCCTTCGACAAGCACCTCGCCGCTGGCGTCCTTCATGCTCGCCAGCAACCGTGCGAGCCTCATGGCCGGGTTGGGTGCCCAATTGCCGTAGTGACCGCTGTGCAGGTAGCGGCCGGCGCCGTACACGGTGATCTCGATGCCGGTGTAGCCTCGCACTCCGAACACCAGCTGCGGCCTGCGACTCTGATGCACCGGGCCGTCGCAGATCAGCCAGAGGTCGACGTCGAGCTGGTCGCGATGGCTTTCGAGGTACTCCTGCAAGTGGTCGGATCCCGCCTCCTCCTCGCCCTCGAAGAGCAGGCGCAGGTTGGACGTCGGCTCGATGCCGGCCTCGGCGAGTGCATCGAGAGCGGTGAAGAGTGCCGGTAGAGGCGCCTTGTCGTCCCCCGAGCCGCGCGCGTAGATCCGCCACTCGGGATCGATCGGCTCACCGTCGGCCGGCAGCTCGCGAGCCATTCCGCCGCTCTCGATGGCGGCGGTGTAGAGGGTCGGCGACCAGGGCGGGTTGGTCCACTGGCTCGTGTCTACCGGTTGGCCGTCGTAGTGGACGTAGATACCCAGCGTCCGCTCGGCGCCGGGCACGTCGAGCGCACCGTAGACGATCGGCGGCGCGTCCGGCAGCTCCCAGAGCTCGGCCGAGATCCCGCGGCGGCTCAGTTGGTCGCGCAGGAACTCGGCGTTCCGACGGATGTTGACCGTGTCGCTGGCGACGTTCGGGATCGACAGGAGCTCGGCGTACTCGCGCAGGATCCGGGGTCCGTGGGCCTCTCGATAGGCGCGGGCAACGGGAGCGGACGCACCCCAAGCGGGGGCGGCGCAAAGAATCGTAATGGCAACGAGGGTGGATATGGACGGGGAGAGGTAACGCTTCACGGGTGGGGGTGGTCAGCCTGCGATCCGGCCGCCTACGCCCCCTCGGAGGTCGGCTGCTCCTCCGGCTCTTCGATGACCTGCAGGTCGTCGTCCAGTTGGACCTCGGTCTCGCGCACCGCGGCGCCCCAGTCGATGCTCGGATCGTTCATCGGGTCGTCGACTTCCACGGTCGGCTCGGCCGCCATGGCCTTCTTCTGCTCGCGACGCTCGGCTCGCTGAGCTTGCTTTTCGCGCCGCTTGAGCTGGCGCTCGCGCTCGCGCTGTCGACGAACCATTGAAGCTTGATTGGCGCGTCCCATATGCGTTCCTTTCCGGCGATCAATACCACTTGCCGCTCCGCGAGGGAGCGGCACAACTGGCAGTCTATCAGTGAATTGGCGGGTTCGCCAGGCTGGCGGACGCGCCCGGCAACGGCGCTCGGCGGCTCAGAAGTCCGCGCCGACCGCGTCGCAGAGGAACCGGACGAGCGGCGCGGTCGTCTTGTAGCGGCCGGCCAGCCGCTTGGGAAAGCCGGCGCTGGTGACGTCCTTCTGGGTCAGCCGGGTGTGGACGATGAAGTCCTTGCGCTTCAAGTCCTCGACCAGCGGATGCTCGGGTTCGTAGCCCCGTGGCGGCCGTTTGAGGGAGTCGCCGCCGAGATCGAACCCTTCCTGGAACGCCTTGCTCCTGAGCACTCTCCGCCAGCGAGCGGGTTCCGCGACGATCGCGTCGCGGATGCCCTTGAGCGACGGACCGTCCGGATGCCAGAGACCGGCGGCGGCGAAGATCTCGCCCGGCTCGAGATGGAGGTAGAAGCCGGGCGCGTGCGCGTCGCGTCCTGCTCGGTGCCGGAACTGGATGCCGACCGCCGTCTTGTAGGGCGACTTGTCCTTCGAGAACCTGACGTCGCGATAGATCCTGAACAGCGACCCTCCGACCGGGCGAGGATCGGCGTTGAAGTGAGGGCTGATCTTCGCCAGGTGGGACCCGAAGTCGCTGATGAACCGGAGCGCGGGATCCTTGACGCTCTCCTCGTAGCGGGTCTTGTTGGCTTTGAACCAGTCGCGGTTGTTGTTCTCGCGCAACTCGCGCAGGAACTTGAACAGCGCGGGGTTGAAGTAGGTGGGCTCCACCATCGTTCGATCCCTCCCTCTTTGCGAGTGGACGGCGATCTTAGCCCACGGTGCCTGGCACCGAGAGCTACTGAGCGGACGGGACCTGCAGGATCTGACCCGGATAGATCCGGCTCGAGCGCAGGTTGTTCTCGCGCTTCACCACATCGATCGTGGTGTTGTGGCGTCGGGCGATCCGCCAGAGGGTATCGCCGCGCATCACCATGTAGGTGCTCTCCTCGGGCGCGTGCCGCAGCCGATCCACGTATCTGCGGTACTCCTTCGGGAAGAGTGCGATGTGGTAGTGCGGCGGTGAGCGCTCGAGCGTTGCTTCCAGCACGCCCTTCGCCTCCAGGGTCACCAGGGTGTGCTCGAGCCAGCCGCGGCAGACTCGGCTCCACGGCCGGCGCAGGTCGAGCGCCATGCCGGTCGGATGGACCGAGCGGTGCGACGCATTGCGCGGCTGACGGTCTTTGGGGCGGGTCAGGCTGGTGACCACCAGCTTTTCCCCGCACGCCTTCCGATACTGCTCGGACAGCCGCTCGATGAACAGCTTGACCTCGGGACGAGCGTACGGGAACGAGACCTCCTTCAGGAAGTAGCTGGTGCCGCTGGGCACCCTCTTCAGGTACCCGAGCTCGACGAACCGCTTCACCTGCGCGGAGCTCTGCAGGTAGGTGTAGTCGTGACGGCGCGCCTCCCGGTTCTGGACGTCGAGCGAGCCGCGAGTAGGTCGGAGGGTCGCCGCTTCGACGGCCACCGGCGCCAGGGTGGCCGTGGTCAGCGCGGCGACGACGGCGACGGTCGGAGCTGAACGAGCGCGGATCATTCGGTTTTTCGGCGGCGCGGTGTCCGCTGGATCGCGAAAAAGACCCCGTTTTTTAGCACAACCGCCGATGTACATTCAAGTTGACAGTTCACTCCGGGATTCGGAACAAGCGGATTCGGCGGGTGGGCAGGCGTCTTGCTAACAAAACTGGCGCCTCCGGCGCCGGACCGTGGCCTGCAGGCCCGACGCGCCGAGATCGCCTCGAGCCGTACGGTTTTCTGGAGCCGATTCAGAGATTCGTCCTCGGGCGCGGTGGAGTAGGATTTTTCGCCTCGGGAGCCGCATGTCGTCCAAGCCAGCTCACCCGCAGTCGCCCCCGCGACGCATCCGCTACAAGCAGGCGGTCGGGCCACGCTTGCGCAAGCTGCTGGGTCTGGTGCTCGGCCTGTTCGCCCTCCTGGCGGTCAATGCGGTCTATCTCGTCGGCGTGACGATTCTCGAGTGGGCGCGGGACGCGACCTATCAGAACTGGTTCTACATGGTCATGTTCCTGGCCCACCTGGTGCTCGGAGCGCTGATCGTGGTGCCGGTCGTCGTCTACGGCGTCATCCATATCCGCAACACCCACAATCGCCCCAACCGCCGGGCGGTCTACGTCGGCTACGCGCTGTTCACGGTCGCCCTGGCGCTGCTGGCGAGCGGCATCGTACTGACGCGCCTGGAAGGCGTGATCGTGGTCAAGGACGAGACGGTCCGCTCGGTCGCCTACTGGGTGCACGTGCTGACGCCGCTGGCCGCGGTCTGGCTCTTCATCCTGCATCGACTGGCCGGGACCCGGATTCGCTGGCACGTGGCCCGGCGCTGGGCCGTGATCACGGCGCTGGTCGTCGGCGCCATGCTGCTCCTGCAGGCGAACGATCCCCGGCGCTGGAACGTCGCCGGTCCCGCGTCGGGAGAGCAGTACTTCTTCCCGTCGCTCGCCCGCACAGCTACCGGCGACTTCATCCCCGAGCGGGTCCTGATGAACGACCAGTACTGCAAGGAGTGCCACGAGGACAGCCACGCCACGTGGGAGGCGAGCGTCCATCGCTTCAGCTCGTTCAACAACCCGATCTACGCCTTCTCGGTGCAGGGGACTCGCGAGGCGGCGCTGGCGCGTGATGGCGACGTCCAGGCGGCGCGCTTCTGCGCCGGCTGCCACGACCCAGTGGTCTTCTTCTCCGGCAAGTTCGACGACCCGGCGTTCGACGACCCGGCGTTCTTCGAGACCGACCCGAGCGCGCAAGCGGGTATCACCTGCACGGTCTGTCACGCGATCACCTACCTCAACAGCCCGCGCGGCAACTCGGACTACACCATCGAGGAGCCGATCCACTATCCGTTCGCGTTCAGCGAGAACCGCGCGCTGCGGTGGGTGAACGAGCAGCTGGTCAAAGCGAAGCCGGACTTCCACAAGAAGACCTTCCTGAAGCCGCTTCACAAGTCGGCCGAATTCTGCGGCACCTGCCACAAGGTGCATATCCCGGAGGAGCTGAACAAGTACAAGTGGCTGCGCGGCCAGAACCACTACGACAACTATCTGCTGAGCGGCGTGTCGGGTCACGGCGTGAGCAGCTTCTACTACCCGCCGCAGGCGATCGACAACTGCTCCGAGTGCCACATGCCGCTCGAGCCGTCCGACCAGTTCGCGGCCGCCGATTTCGACGGCAGCGGCGAGCGCAAGCACCACGACCACCAGTTTCCGAGCGCCAACACCGCGATCCCCCATCTGCTCGGCATGCCCGAGGAGGTGATCGACAAGCACCGGACCTTCAACGAGGAGGTGATGCGGATCGACATCTTCGGGCTGCGCGAGGGCGGCACGATCGACGGCCGGCTGATCGCGCCCCTGCACCCCGAGGTGCCGGCGCTCGAGCCGGGTGAGAGCTACCTGCTCGAGACGGTGATTCGAACGGTGAAGATGGGCCACCTCTTCACCCAGGGAACGACCGACTCCAACGAGGTCTGGATGGACGTCCGGGTCGAATCGGACGGGGTGGTCATCGGTAGGAGCGGTGGCCGGGGGGCGGACGGCGGCGTCGACCCGTGGTCACACTTCGTCAACGCCTACGTGCTCGATCGGGAGGGCAATCGAATCGACCGGCGCAACGTGCAGGACATCTTCGTGCCCCTCTACTCGCATCAGATCCCCCCCGGCGCGGCTGAGGTCGTTCACTACCGGCTGGAAGTACCGCCGGACGCGCGCCAGCCGATCACGGTCGAGGTCAAGCTCCAGTACCGCAAGTTCGACACCGTGCTCATGCAGCACATCTACGGCGAGGACTACGTGAACGACCTGCCGGTGATGACGCTGGCCGAAGATCGGTTTACCTTCCCGATCGTCGGCTCGGGCGAGACGCCGATGGCCGAGGCATCCCCGATTCCCGAATGGGAGCGTTGGAACGACTACGGCATCGGGCTACTGCGCAAGGGCGGCAAGAGCAAGGGCGAGCTGCGCCAGGCGGAGGAAGCGTTTCTCCAGGTCGAAGCGCTCGGTCGGCCCGACGGACCCCTCAACCTGGCGCGCGTCTACATCGAGCAGGGGACCGTGCAGAGCAAGGCGATCGAAGCGCTCGAGCGGGCGACCGCCTTCGAGCCACCGGCGCCCAGCTGGTCGATCGCCTGGTTCACCGGACTGGTCAACAAGCAGAACGGCTTCCTGGACGAAGCGATCGAGAACTTCCAGAGCATCCTCGATCTGGACGACGAGGAGACCCGGCGCCGGGGCTTCGACTTCCGTCAGGACTACCGGCTGCTCAACGAGCTCGGGCAGACCCTGTTCGAGCGCGCCAAGCAGGAGCGGGGCGACGCCCGTCGCGAGAATCGACGGGCACTGCTCGATCGGGCGCGCGCAAGCTTCGACGCCGCTCTCCGCCTCGATCCGGAGAACGTCACCGCCCACTACAACCTCTATCTGATCCACAAGCAGCTGGAGCAGAGCGAAGCGGCCGACGAGCACTTCGCCCTGTACTCGAAGTACAAGCCGGACGACAATGCGCGCGACCGCGCGGTGGCGGTCCACCGGGCGAACAACCCGGCCGCCGATCACGCGGCCGAGGCGATCGTCATCTACGATCTGCGACGTGGCGAGGCGCCCGAGCTCGGGGACCCGGCAGCCGGCGGAGAGACGGGCGCGGCCAGAGCCGCCGGGCCCTAGCCCGAGCCGCCGGCAGATCGGATAGGCTTCGCGCTCGTCTCGACGAGGCGAATGATCGATGACTCAGGATCGACAGCGAGATTCCATCCCCGAGGACGAGCTCGTCCCGGCGGACGATCGGATCATCGGCAGCGCGCTCAAGTGGTCGGCGCTCGCGCTGGTGGTACTGGTGGCGGTGATCGGAGCCGTCGTCTGGTGGGTGCGCCGCCCGGCCGAAGAGGCGCCCGAGCAGACCCTCGAGAGATCGGCTCCGGCTGCGGTCGAGACCGACGTCGAGGCGCCGACGGTCGCGTTCGTCGACGTCACTGCGGAGGCGGGGATCGACTTCGTCCACTTCAACGGCGCCGAAGGCGACAAGCTTCTGCCCGAGACCATGGGCAGCGGCGCCGCGTTCTTCGACTACGACAACGACGAGGACCCCGATCTCCTGTTGGTCAACTCGACCTACTGGCCCCACTCGACGCCGGCTCCGGAGCCACCGCGGAGCGCTCTCTATCGGAACGACGGCGGCGGCCGGTTCACCGACGCTAGCTCCGCCAGCGGCCTGGCAACGACCCTCTACGGCACCGCGGTTGCGGTGGGCGACTACGACGGCGACGGCTGGCGCGACCTGTTCATCGCCGCCGTCGGCGAGAACCGGCTCTTCCGGAACGATCGCGGTCGGTTCACCGACGTCACCGCCGCGGCCGGAGTCGCGGGAGCGCCGGACGAGTGGAGCAGCAGCAGCGCCTTCGTCGACTACGACAACGACGGCGATCTCGATCTCTTCGTCTGCAACTACGTTCGCTGGTCGAAGGAGATCGACCTCCAGCTCGACTATCGGCTGACTGGCGTCGGCCGCGCCTACGGTCCGCCGCTCAACTACCAGGGGACGTTCCCCTATCTCTACCGCAACGAGGGCGACGGCACGTTCACCGACGTCTCCGTGGAGAGCGGGATCCAGGTGCGCAACCCGGCGACCGACGTGCCGGTAGCCAAGGCGCTCGCCGTCGCCCCGGTCGACGTCGACCGCGACGGCTGGATCGACCTGCTGATCGCCAACGACACCGTCCGCAACTTCCTCTACCACAACCTGGGCGACGGCACGTTCGAGGAGGTCGGCGAGCTGTGGGGGGTCGCCTACGGCCGCAACGGTGAGGCGACCGGTGCCATGGGCATCGATGCCGGGCACTATCGAAACGACGCCGACCTCGGCTTCGCGATCGGCAACTTCGCCAACGAGATGACCTCGCTCTACATCTCGCAGGGCGATCCCACCTTCTACGCCGACGAGGCGATCGGCGAGGGGATCGGCGCTCCCAGCCGGCTGATGCTCAGCTTCGGTGTACTGATGTTCGACTATGACCTCGACGGTCGCCTCGACATCCTGCAGGTGAACGGCCATCTCGAGAGCGAGATCAACTCGGTCGACCCGAGCCAGACGTACGAGCAGCCGTCGCAGCTCTTCTGGAACGCCGGGCCGGGCCATCGCCAGGGCTTCGTGCCGGTCGATCTAACGACGGCCGGGGACCTGGCGTTACCGATCGTCGGGCGGGGAAGCGCGGTGGCGGACGTCGACGACGACGGCGACCTGGACGTGGTGCTGACGCAGACCGGCCGGCGGGCGGTGCTCCTACGCAACGATCAGGAGAGCTCGCATCACTGGCTACTGGTCCGGCTCGAGGATCTGGGTGGCAACCGCGACGCGATCGGCGCCTGGATCGAGCTCGAGGCGGGAGGTCTGACGCAGCGCCGGCAGGTGATGCCGACCCGGAGCTATCAGTCCCAGTCGGAGCTCGACGTTCACTTCGGCCTCGGCGGGAACGCGACGATCGACGCTCTGCGCGTGACCTGGCCGGACGGCAGCGTCCAGCCAGTCGATCCGCCGGCGGTCGATCAGCGCCTGGTGATCCGCCGCGGGGAATAGCGGCGGCAGGTCACCAAACAGAACGGGCAGCCGATCGGCTGCCCGCTGCTAAGGGCTCGGTCGGCTCGAGGCCGGTCAGGGATTGACGATCTCGTTGCCTGGCTTGTGAGGAGGGTCGTTGCGGGGACGTGGCTCGACCGGCTCGTGCTCGGTCCATCCTTCGTCCAGGGCGAGCTTACGGTTGATCTCGGCCCATTCCGGATCCTCGTCCTCGGTCTCGACGATGGCGTCGATCGGGCACTCGGGCTTGCACAGGCTGCAGTCGATACAAGTGTCCGGATCGATGACCAGGAAGACCTCGCCTTGGTACTCGCCGGGGTGCATGCAGTCGACGGGGCAGACCTCGACGCAGGTAGCGTAGCGCTCGCCCAGACACTTCTCCGTAACAACGTATGACATGAAGAGTTCTCCTCCTGGTCGTGAGCCAAGCTCGGTTCGCGCATTATAAGAGGGGTTCGACACCGATTGCCACTGCTTTCGCTAGGGCGCCGCCGCCAGGCGGCTCTGATACGTTAGAAACCGGGAGGTGTGCATGGAACCGAGCGGCGAATCCGCGGCCAAGGTCGAGATCTACTCCGCCGACCGGGGCGAGATGATCGAGGTCGAGCGCGTCGAGCTGACCGAGGACGAGTGGCGCGAGCGACTCGAGCCGGAAGAGTTCCGGGTGCTGCGCAAGCACGGTACGGAACGAGCGTTCAGCGGTCGCTCGTGGGATGAGAAGCGCGACGGTCTCTACCGCTGCGCCGGCTGTGGGACCGATCTCTTCTCGTCGTCGGCCAAGTACGACTCGGGCACCGGCTGGCCGAGCTACTACGAACCGATCTCGTCGGCCAATGTCGGTGAGCAGGAGGACCGCAGCCTGTTCATGCGCCGGACCGAGGTCCACTGTGCCCGCTGTGCTGGCCACCTCGGCCACGTCTTCCCGGACGGACCCCGGCCGACCGGTCTTCGCTACTGCATGAACTCGGCGGCGATGCACTTCGAGCCGAGCGGCGAGAGCTGAGCGGGCTTGGGCGCTCGGCTAGACCGCCTGGGCGCGGGTGCCGGGGCGACGGAGGTGCGATGCGCGGATCAGGGTCTCGGCCGCCAGCAGCCGGTACGCTTTGGCGCCCGCGCTGCCCGGGTCGAATTCGAAGATCGTCATCCCCTCCGCCGGCGCCTCGGCCAGCCGGATGTTGGTGCGGATCTCGATCGCGAAGACCGCGCTGCCGAACTGACCCCGGATCAGATTGATGTTGTCGCGGTTGGTCTTGGTCCGGTAGTCGACGATCGTCAGGACGATGCCGAGCAGATCGGTCCGCTTGCCGAACCTCAGGTGGAGCCTCTGCGCGGTCGGCAAGAGGTTCTGTACCCCCTCGAGCGCGAGATACTGGGGGACGACGGGCAGGATGAAGTTGTCGGCGGCGACCAGGGCGCTCAGGGGCAACAGGGAAAGGGACGAAGGGCAGTCGACCAGGATGAAGTCGTAGAAGGTCTCTGCGGGTCGGAGCTGACGGCGCAGGAGCAGTTCCTTGTCCGGGCGCGTGGCCATGATCGAATCGAAGTTGGTGAGATCGGAGGAAGCGGGCAGGATGTCGAGTCCGCCGGTGCGGGTCGGGCGGATCGCTTCGCCGACCGGCATCGAGTGGAGGAGGACATCGGCGGACGAGGGCGCCAGGCGCTCTCGCGGGATGCCCAGGGAGAGGGACGCCGAAGCCTGGCTGTCCAGATCGACGACCAGCACCTTCTTGCCGATGCTCGCCAGAGCCGCCGCGAGATTGACGCACGTCGTCGTCTTGCCCACGCCACCCTTCTTGCTGACCAGAGCGGTAATCATCCCCAGACTCTCGATCCATCGTGCCGACGTGACTCGAATGCTGAACGGGCATCTTACCCTGAGGGCCCGTAAATACTTGTGGAGGTTTCCTTTGCAGCCACGGTCGTGTCCAATTGAGTGGTATGAATAGCCTCGGCTCGAGCGCGCTCCGAGTCTGCTGGGCGGGCCTGCTGGCCGCCGCCCTGTCGCTCGGGTGTGCCGTCGACGCCGCCGAGCCGGCGGGACTCCCGAACGGCGCCGAAGGGACACGCGTGACCGACTGGAACGAGATCGAGCGCCTGATCGACGAGCAGCGGTACGAGGCGGCCGCCGAGCGGGTCGCCGAAGTCCGCGAGCGAGCGCGGGCCGCCGGCGACGACGAGGCCTGGACCCGGGCGCTGGTGCAGGAGGTCCAGCTGCGGACCGCCCTGCACGGCTACGAGCGGGCGGTCGATCTGCTGCGCAACGAAGAGTGGCCGGAATCGCCCCGCTCACGCTCGATCCTCAACCTCTTCTACGCCCACGGTCTGGTCGAGTATCTGAACGTCTATTCGTGGGAGATCCGCCAGCGGGAGCGGATCGCGAGCGCCGAGAGTGCGGACCTCGGCGGCTGGACCCTCGACCAGCTGGTGGCCGAGGCGCACCGGGCGTTCGGCGAGGTCTGGTCCGAGCGCGAGGCGTGGGGCGCCGAGCCGCTCGGCTCGGCAGAGCGCTACATCCGGAAGAACGACTACCCGGCCCGCGTCCGCGGCACCTTGAGGGATACGGTCGCCTATCTGTGGGTCGAGCTCCTGGCCGATAGCTCCTACTGGCGCCCAGAGGACTCGAACCGCCTCTACCGGCTCGATCTCGATCGGCTGACCTCGGCATCGCCGGTGACCGTGGTCCGCGACGACCCCGCCGTCCATCCCCTGCTGCGGATCGCCGCGATTCTCGCGGATCTCGAGGCCTGGCACCGATCCGCCGGCCGGGAGGAGGCCGCGCTGGAGGCTCGCCTGGAGCGACTGCGACGGCTGCACGCCGCGTTCAGTGGCGAGTCCGATCGCCAGCGGATTCGCCAGGCGCTCGAAGCACGCCTCGAAGAGGTGGATCGGAGCCTGGCCTGGTGGTCGGTCGGTAGGGCGCTGCTCGCCGAGATGGTGCGCGACGAAGGGCGGCACGACAGCCTGATCGCCGCGCATGAGATCGCGGCGGAGTGCGCGGTGGCCCACCCCAAGGCGATCGGCGGACGGCGCTGTGCTCACCTGGTCGCGGCGATCGAGGCGCCGACGTTCTCGATCGAGGCGATGAAGGTCGACGCCCCCGGCCAGCGCTCGATCCGCGTCCAGCACAAGAGCCTTGGACGACTGTACTTCAGGGCCTACCGGGTCGACCTGAGAGCGAGGGTCTTCGAGTCGAGCGACTTCAGCCTGCTTCCCGACCAGAGCGACGTCGCCGGCCTGCTCGAGGGCGGCGCGCCCGAGCGGAGCTGGTCGAGTGACCTACCGGCGACGCCCGACTTCCGCTCGCACGCGACCTTCGTGACGCCACCGCTCGATTCGCCGGGAGCCTGGGTAATCGTCGCTTCGGCGCACGAGGACTTCGCGGAGCAGGCGAATCTCGCCGCCGCGGTTTCGATGATCGTCTCCGATCTGGTGATCGTCCGCCGCCAGACGCCGACCGGGGTGGAGATCACGGTGCGGTCGGGAGCGAGTGGCCGTCCGCTGTCCGACGTCGAGGTCTCGCTCTGGAGCCGGGACTACCGGCGCGGGCACCGGCGGGTCAGCGGCGGCCAGACCGACGACCGGGGCACGGTGCACTTCGCTCTCGGCGAGCAACGGGGCGGTTATTTCGTGGCTGCCGAGCTCGGCGACCAGTTCGCGGTCGACGACGCCTACCTGACGGTCGGACGCCGGCCGGCTCGCCGCCAGCGCCGTTCCGGCCTGATCTACTCCGATCGCAGTGTCTACCGGCCCGGTCAGGAGGTGCTCTGGAAGCTCGTCGCCTATCGCGGCGACGCGGCGACCGGCACCCTCAAGACGCTCCCGGAGACCGAGGTCGAGGTCGATCTCGTGGACGCCAACGGCGAGGTGGTCGAGACGGTGGCCGTCGAGACCAACGGATTCGGCTCGGTTTCCGGCAGCTTCGCGATTCCGCGCGGCAGGCTTCTGGGCGGCTGGAGCCTGCGCAGCTCGATCGGGGCGACTCTCCCGATCCGGGTAGAGGAGTACAAGCGGCCGACGTTCGAGGTAGCGATTCTCGATCCGGAGGAGGCCCTGCGCTTGAACCGTCCGGCACGGCTGGCGGGTGAAGCGCGCTACTACTTCGGGTTGCCGGTCACCGCCGGTGCGGTCGAGTGGCGCGTGGTGCGGGAGCCGGTCTATCCGCTCTGGTGGTACTGGTGGCGGCCGCCGGTCGGCCGCGCCGAAACGATCGCCTCCGGCACCGCCGACCTCGACGCCGACGGCAGGTTCGAAATCGAGTTCGTGCCCGAGGCCGACGAGCGGGAACGCGCCGATCCGGGGATCACCTACCGCTACCGGCTGAGCGCCGAGGTCACCGACGAGGGCGGCGAGACCCGCTCCGACTCGCGCTCGTTCCGGCTCGGCTTCGTGGCCGTCGAGGCCTCGATCGCTCGCGAGACCGGTTTCTTGCTCGCGAGCGAGCCGGCGGTCGTCCGGATCACGCGCTCCGACCTCGACGGGCGGCCGGCGCCCGGCCGGGGTAGCTGGCGCCTGGTACGGGTGAGCCAGCCTGAGCAGGCGAGTCTGCCCGCCGAGCAGCCGGCGACCTGGTTACCGGACGACGAGAGCGCGTTCACGACGCCCGGCGATCACCAGCGGGCTAGATGGGAGCCCGGGCTCACCGTCGAGCAGTGGCTGCGCCGGTGGCCCGACGGCAGCGAGCTGCAGTCGGGCGAGCTGACCCACGACGAGGACGGCGCGACCAGCGTCGAGATCGACGGCCTGGAGGCGGGCGTCTACCGTCTCCACTACCTCAGCGAAGACGATTTCGGCGCGCAGTACACGACCCAGAGTGAGCTCCTGGTCGTGGCGCCCGACACCATGCGACTGGCGCTGCCCGCCGTGCTGGTCGGCGAGCGCGATTCCGTCTCGGTGGGCGAGACGGCGCGCCTGTTCGTGCACTCGGCGCTCGCCGACCAGGAGCTGTTGCTGGAGGTCTTCCACGGCGAGCAGCGGATCATGAGGCGCCGCTTCGACTCGTCCGAGGGGCCGCGGGTGATCGAAATCGCGGTCGACGACCAGCTGCGGGGCGGCTTCGGGGTCCGGTTGACGGCCCTGCGCGATCACCAGCTGATGACCGTCACCGAGTCGATCTTCGTCCCCTGGGACGACCGCAAGCTGTCGGTCGAGTTCGAGAGCTTCCGCGATCTGCTGCGGCCCGGGGCCCGCGAGCGCTGGTCGATCAAGCTCCGGGCCGCGGACGGCGAGACGCTGGCCCGGGGCTCGGCCGAGTTGCTCGCCTACATGTACGACCGTAGCCTCGACCTGTTCGCCCCCCATCAGCCGGTCGATCCGCTGACCCTCTATCCGGTCCTGAGCGGGCACTGGCCGCTCGCCTCGACCGTGGGCGGCCGGGGCTCGATCTGGCGGCTGACCGACGGGCGCCGGCTCCCCGGCTATCCGCAGCTTCGGGCCGACCGCCTCGAGTTCTTCGACGGCTACCCGATCGGCGGCCCCGGGCGGCGCTTCGCGCGGCCCCGGGCCCGCGAGTTCATGGCGATGACGACCGTGCGGGATCAGGCGGGGGAAGGGGCCATGAAGGTCGCGGAGGAGGAGGTCCGGGACGATTCGGCCCCAGAGCTGCCGAGCCCCGAGGAGCCGGCCGGCGAGGGTCTGCGGGAGGACTTCTCGGAGACCGCGTTCTGGGAGCCTCACCTGAGGGTCGACGACGACGGCGGCGTGGCGTTCGAGTTCACGGTTCCGGACTCACTGACCGAGTGGAGCGTCTGGGTCCACGCGCTGACCCGCGACCTGCGCGGCGGCTCGATCGAACGGAGCACGCGCACCGCCAAGGACCTGATGGTCCGTCCCTATCTGCCGCGCTTCCTTCGCGAAGGAGACGAAGCCGACCTGCGAGTGACGGTCAACAACGCCGGCTCGACCGAGATGAGCGGCGCGCTCGATCTCGACATCGTCGACCCGGCGACCGGGGAGAGCGTGCGCGCGGAGTTCGGGCTCACGGCGGAGGACGCCGAAGCCCGGGCGTTCACGGTGGCGCCGGGGGGCGGTCTTACCTTGCCGTTCTCGATCAGGACGCCGACCCGGGTGGGTACGGTCGCGTTCAGGGTGACCGCGCGGGCCGGTGATCTGAGCGACGGCGAATTGCGACCGCTGCCTCTCCTACCGGGCCGGATGCACCTGTCGCAGTCGAGGTTCGTCACCCTTCGGGATCGCGACCGGCGCGAGCTCAGATTCGGTGAGCTCGGTGCCGACGACGATCCGACCCGGGTCGACGAGCTGCTAGCCGTGACGCTCGACGCACAGCTCTTCTACAGCGTCCTCAACGCCTTGCCCTATCTGGTCGACTACCCGTACGAGTGCACCGAGCAGACGCTCAACCGGTTCCTCTCGACCGGCATTCTCGGCTCGCTCTACGACCGGTTTCCCAGCGTCGCGCGCATGGCGCGGCGGTTCTCCGAGCGCGACACCCGCTTCGAAGCCTGGGAGGCCGACGACCCGAATCGGACGATGAGCCTCGAGGAGACTCCCTGGCTGCAGATGGCCCGCGGCGGCGGCGAGGACGATCTGGTCAACGTTCTCGACCCGCGCATCGCGCGCGCGCAGCGCGATCTGTCGCTCGCCAAGCTGGAACAGGCCCAGACCTCCCTCGGCGGCTTCCCCTGGTGGCCGGGCGGGCCGCCGTCTCCCTACATGACGCTCTACATGGTGAACGGCTTTTCGCGGGCGCTCGAGTTCGGGGTCGAAGTGCCGCGCGAGATGGTGGTCCGCGCCTGGGGCTACCTCCGGCGCCACTACGAGGACGAACTGCGCGACCTGGCGACGGAGGATCACCATTACGAGCTGGTGACCTTCTTGAACTACGTGCTCTCGAACTACCCCGACCCGTCGTGGACCGGGAACCTGTTCAGCGACGAGGACCGTCGGCGGATGCTCGATCTGTCGTTCCGGCACTGGCGCGAGCACTCGCCGCTGATCAAGGGCTTCCTGGCCTTGACCCTCGAGCGAGCCGGGCGGTCCGAGGAGGCGCACACAGTCTGGGAGAGCGTGATGGACTCGGCTCGGACAACCCGTGATGAAGGCACCTTCTGGGTGCCCGAAGAGCGCGCCTGGCTCTGGTACAACGACACCATCGAGACCCACGCCTTCGCCCTCCGGGTCCTCGGCGAGCTGGCGCCCGAAGACGAGCGCCGGCACGGCCTGGTGCAGTGGCTGCTGCTCAACAAGAAGCTCAACCACTGGAAGTCGACGCGGGCGACGGCCGAGGTGGTCTACTCGCTGACCCACTACCTGCGCCAGGAGGGCCAGCTGGGGGTCCGCGAGGCGGCCACGGTGACCATCGGCTCGCAGGTGACCGGGTTCGTGTTCGAACCGGACGAGTACACCGGAGGAAGGAACCGGATCGTTCTACGGGGTGGTCAGATCGAGCCCTCGACCATGTCGACGATCGTGGTCGAGAAGGAGAGCCCGGGCTTCCTCTTCGCGTCCGCCACCTGGCACTTCTCGACCGAGCGCATGCCCGAGGTGGGGAGCGACGACCTGTTCGCGGTCCGGCGCCAGCTATTCCGGCGGCAGATGGAGGCCGGCGAGTGGGTGCTGCGCCCGCTCGGGGCCGATGAGCGGCTCGAGATCGGTGACCAGATCGAGGTACACCTGGTGATTCGTGCCCGCCACGCCGCCGAGTACGTGCACCTGCGAGACCCGCGGGCCGCCGGCTTCGAGCCCGAGACGCTCACCTCGGGCTACCGATGGGATCTCGGTCTGGGCTGGTTCGAGGAGGTTCGGGACAGCGGCACCAACTTCTTCTTCGAGTGGCTGCCGGTCGGCGAGTACACCCTCAAGTACCGTCTGCGAGCCGCCACCTCGGGCGTCTTCCGGGCGGCGCCCGCCACCCTCCAGTCGATGTACGCACCGGAGTTCACCGGTCATTCGGCCGGCGCCGTCCTTGCGATCGGCCGCTAGCGCGAGTGACCTCCTCGCCCTTTATAAGGTTACTTTCAAGCTCACGAAGTTTTTTTACACAGCGCCGCGGGTGAAAGTTATGATCCGCGGGATGGTGCAAGCACCGCCACGTCCGCAGGAGTGGCGAGAGCGCGCGGGGCTGCGGCTTGTTCGCGCCCTGGCGCCGCAGCTGCGGGTCGTCCCTCCGGCGGCCGCGCCACCGGTCCTGCTCCCGTACGAGAACCTGTCGGTCGAGCGTGATCGGGGACCGGGGACCCTGGCTGCGACCTGGTATCCGGCCTACGTGAGCCCCCGCGGCGCGGTCCTGCTGCTCCATCCCTGGATCCCCGAGGGGCGCGCCTACTTCCACCGCCTGGGTCGGATCGAGGCGCTGCGGGCCGCCGGCTATCACGCGCTGACGATCGACCTGCCCGGCTTCGGAGGTAGCGGCCGCCCGTCGGGTCTGTACGATCGCGCGGTCGAGGACGCCCTGGCGCGGCTCGATCGACTTGGCAAGGGGCTCGACCTGTTCATCTGGGGCGTCGGCGTCGGTGGCTACTGGTCCCATCAGGTCCTCGCGCGTACCGATCAGGTCGCCGGAGCGATGTTCGAGGACGTGCCTTCCCACCTGTACGAGTGGTCGAGCCGGGTCGAACCCTGGGGCAAGCCGGCACGGATCCTGGTGCAGCGGATGCTTCCGGACGTCCATCGCTATCTCGACCTCCGCCGCCACGCGACGGCGTTCGACCTGGGTGCGGTCACCTACATCAGCGGCGCTCGCAACCTGGGCGTCCGGCCGGAGGAGACCCGGACGCTGGCCGAGTGCGCCGGCGGCAGCTACAGCATCGTCCGGGGCGCCGGCCACCTCGGCTCGATCGAGGTGGCCAACCGGGCGGTGATTCGCACCGCCCTGGAGACCTTCGAGCGCGCCGCCGAGCACTCGACCACCGCGGTCCAGTTCGAGCCGGGTGACGACTCCCAGGTCAGCGCGGTGGGATGAGCTCGAGAGCGACCAGCCGCCCCTTGCCCTTGAGGTAGAGCAGGCCGGCGTTCAGCGCGGGCGGGCTCCAGGCCGGGTACTGCAGCAACGGCTGGCCGGCCTCGTTCCGGGGCGTCAGATCGGCCACCTGCGTGTACCGCTCGGGCGTCGGACGCACCAGTAGCAGGCGACCGTACTCGGTCAGGACCACCAGATGGTCGTCCACCAGGAGCAGGGTCGATCGGGCCAGCCCCGGCTGCCTCCACACCACCCGTCCGGTGGCGTGCTCGACGGCACGGAGCTCGGCGTCGCCGCTGTTCCGGCCGCTGGAGCCGTAGAGGTAGCCCTGGTGGTGGATCGGCGTGCTCCAGTGGAGCGACAGCGAGTGATTGCGGAGCCCGGGCTTGTCCTGCCAGACCACCTCGTAACCGCTCGGCAGGAGCTTGAGCAGGGCGCTGCCGGGCCCGTAGGTCTCCGAGATGAAGACCGTGTCGCCGACCACCACCGGGCTCGCCGCGTTGACGCTCTCGAGGATCCTCGCCCGCCAGGGGTGGTGGAACTCGAGCTTGCCAGTCGCCGGGTCGAACGCCATCAGCCCGCCCCGCGCGAAGTGGAATCCGCGCCGGCGCCCGCCGACGTCGGCCAGGACCGGCGTCGCATAGCTCGCCAGCTCGTCGCTGAAGGCGTACTGGATCTCACCGGTCCGTTTGTCGAAGGCGACCATACCGCTGCCCTTGCCGCGGACCTTGCCGCTGTGGATCTTGGGGGTCCCGGGGGGGCTACCGCCGATCGGCACCAGCAGCAGGTCGCCTTCGATCACCGGCGTGCTCCCGGCGCCGAAGAAGTTCTTGACCACGCCGAAGCGGGCCGTGGTGTCGAGGTCCCAGAGCAGCGCACCGTCGGTCACGCGATGGGCGCGCAGCCGTCCCTCGACCCCGAAGGTGTAGACCCGGTTGCCGTCGATCACCGGCGAGGCCCTCGGGCCGTTGCTGTAGCCGTAGTAGTCCTCGTAGTCGGTCGGATACTCGGAGTGCCAGAGCTCGCGGCCGGTCTCGCTCTCGAAGCAGGTGAGGCGAGCCCGGTCGCCCCGGCGATCGAACAGGAAGAGGCGCCCCCGGGCGATCGACGGCGAGCTGTAGCCGTCGCCGGTCTCTACCTGCCAGACTAGCGGTAGGCCGCCAGCCGGGAGGCTGCTCGGCACGCCGACCTCGATCGACTTGCCGTCGCCGCGCTCGCCCATGAAGCCGGGCCAGGAGACGCCGCCTGGCCGCCGGGCCAGATTGGGTGGCTGGGAATCGGCCCCTTCGTCAGCCGACGTCGTGATCGCGAGCACCGCGACCAGGGCGGCCACGGCGGACGCGAGTCTCAGCTTTCCCATAGGCGGGCGAAGCATACTCCGTCGCCGCTGGATGCCGCGTCGCTCGCCGTTACTCCGGTTTGTAGGTCAAGGCGGCCACGATCCCCATGAGGATCGACGTCACCACGATCGCCAGGAACCAGTTGAGAGCGAGCGAGTAGGGGATCGGCAGGATGACGTACCAGTCGAACGATTGGACGACCCCGAAAAAGAGTGCGATGACCAGGCCGTAGCGGACGCCCTCGGCGATGCCCTTGCCCTCGTAGCCGCGGGCGAACACGTAGACGAAGAAGAAGCAGAAGAACGCTGCAGTGATGAACATGATCCAGGTCTTGGACATCATGTCCTCCTCTGGCCGCCAGACGTCGGCGAGAGAACCGTAGGTAGGACTCAGCCAGACCTGGCGAATCAGGTAGCCGATCATCTGGGCGACGACGTAGACCGCGATGAACGGGACCAACAGCTTCTTCAGGTTGATAGCACCCCCTTCAGGGCAGGCGTCGCGAGCCCGGCGGGCTCGGCGGCCGGTGACTAGATGCCGCGCGCCGGCGAACGGCGGCGACCCGGAGCTGATCAGAGCTCCCGATTGGTAGCATTCGCCCCCGCTGATGTCGAACACCGAACCCGCCGATGGGATCCCCTTCACCTACGTCGACGAGCCCGACAAACTCGGCCCACTCGCCGACAGCCTCGCGCGCGAGCCTTGGCACGCGCTCGATACCGAGTCAAACTCCGGCTTCAGCTATCGAGAGCAGCTCTGCCTCCTGCAGCTGAACGTCGGCGGCCGCCTCTGGCTGGTCGACCTGATCGCCCTCGACGGCGCCGGGCCGCTCGAGAAGCTACGGCAGGTGCTCGAGTCGCCCGAACGCACGACCTACCTGCACGGTGGTGAGTTCGACGTCGGCTGTCTCAAGCGCGACTTCGACCTCGAGCTGCGCGGCGTCTGGGACAGTCAGCAGGCCTCGACCTTCCTCGGTTTCGAGAGGACTGGCTACGCCGCGGTCGTCGAGCGCCTCTGTGGGGTCGAGCTGGACAAGGCGTACACGCAGTACGACTGGGCGCGACGACCGCTCGACCGCGAGGTCCTCGCCTACGCGATCGACGACGTCCGCTACCTGCCGAAGATCTGTCGCGCGCTCGAGGGCCAGATCGTGGACGCCGATCTCGAGGAGGAGCTGGCGATCGCCAATCGGGTGGTGGAGGAGTCGATCTGGGACGGGGGCTATCGACCGAACGGCTTCTGGAAGATCAGGGGAGCGGGCAACCTCAAGCCGTCGAGCCTGCCCGTACTGGCGGCGCTCTGGGCCTGGCGCGACCGGGTGGCGCGCGCCGAGGACCGGGCTCCCGGCCGCACGCTGAACAATCGACTCCTGCTGGCGCTGAGTGCCAACCCGCCGCGGAATCGCAACGCGCTCCGCCGGGTCGGGGTCCGTGGGCGCCTGGCTGCCCACGCCGATGAGCTCCTGAAGCTGATCCAGAGCGCGCGCACGGATCCGGCACCGGTACCGCCTCGGCCACGCAGCCCGGCGCCCGAGGGGAACGCCGACGGCCGGACCATCAAGCGCCGCGAGGAGAGCCTCAAGAAGTGGCGCAACGCCGAGGCGGATCGCCGCGGGGTGCCGCACCAGGTGGTCCTACCGAGCCGGGCGCTCGACCATTTGAAACGGCACGGCGCCGGCGACCTGGAAGGCGTGCCACAACTCGGGGCGAAGCGGATCCGTATGTACGGAGAGCGCCTGACCGAGTTGGTAGAGTGAAGGGTCTACCTGTAGCTAGCGGACATCGCAAACGGAGGGAGCGAGCATCATGAGCGACAAGGTGTGGTACGCGGCGATCTCGGGCAACCAGACGGGCCCCTTTGCCGAGGACGAGCTGCGAGCCAAGGTCTCGAGCGGCGAGATCGGGCGCGACGCGCACGTCTTCCGGGAGGGGATGAGCGCCTGGGTGCCGATCGTCCAGCAGCCCGAGTTCGCCGACCAGCTGCCGGCGGCGCCACCTCCGCCGGTGCCGGGGAGCGCGCACGTGATCGACTACGAGATCTACGGCGAGGAGATGCAGTTCGTCGAGATCACCCTCGATCCGCAGGAGGCGTGCATCGCCGAGGCCGGCTCGTTCATGTACATGGATCCCGGCATCGAGATGGAGACCATCTTCGGCGACGGCTCGAGCGAGCAGCAGGGCGGGTTCATGGGCGCGTTGCTCGGCGCGGGCAAGCGCGTTCTCACCGGCGAGTCGCTCTTCATGACGCTGTTCGGCAACTCGGCCGGCGGCCAGCAGAAGGTCGCCTTCGCCTCACCCTACCCGGGTCGGATCATCCCGCTCGATCTGAAGCAGCACGACAACACGATCATCTGTCAGAAGCAAGCGTTCCTCTGCGCGGCCAAGGGCGTGGCTGTCGGCATCGCGTTCCAGAAGCGTCTGGGCGCCGGTCTGTTCGGCGGCGAGGGGTTCATCCTGCAGAAGCTGACCGGCGACGGCCTGGCCTTCGTCCACGCCGGCGGCACGGTGGTGGAGCGCAAGCTCGCCGCCGGCGAGACGATGCGGCTCGACACCGGCTGCCTGGTTGCCCTGGAGAGCCACATCACCTACGACATCCAGATGGTCAAGGGGATCAAGACCGCGCTGTTCGGCGGCGAGGGCCTCTTCTACGCCTCGTTGACCGGCCCGGGCTCGGTCTGGATCCAGTCGCTGCCGTTCAGCCGGCTGGCGAGCCGGATCTACGCGGCCGCGCCGCAGACCGGGGGCCGGCGTACGGGTGAAGGATCGGTCCTCGGTGGCCTGGGCGATCTGGTCATGGGCGATTCGTAGGGGTCTTCCCCGAGCCGGAGGCTCTCGATGTCGCGACTCCAAGCTGGGCTGCTCACACTCGTCGTCGGGCTCTGGTGCTCGGCGGCGCCGGCCGCCTTCGCCGGCTTCGTGGAAGAGCCGATCTCCTTCCAGACCCACGACGGCCTCACGCTAGAGGGAATCCTGTCGCATCCGGACACGGGTGACGGCCCGTTCCCGGGGATGCTGATGATCGCCGGCAGCGGTCTCAACGACGCCGACGGCACGATCAACGCGCCGTTCTTCGACCTGACGGACGGCCGACAGCGGATCTATCGCGGCATCGCCCGCACCTTCAGCAAGCGGGGCTACGCGGTGCTGCGCTACAACAAGCGGGGCGCGGCGCCCAGGAACATCGGCAGCGACCCCGACATCCTGAGGAACTCGACGATCGGAGACATCATCGAGGACGCGCGGAACGCGCTTGGGGCCCTCGTCGCTCATCCTGGGGTCGCCGCGACACCGCTGCTCATCGTCGGCCACTCCGAAGGCAGCTATGTCGCCACCCGACTGGCCCGCGACAGCGGTCTCGTCGACCTCCTCATCCTCGTGGGCTCGGTCGCCAGTCCCTTCGAGGAGACGATGATGTACCAGGCGCACGGCCGCTACATGGACTTCTACGCGCGCGCCGTCGACGCCGACGCCGACGGCTACCTGACCCTCGACGAGTTCGCGGCCCTCGACGACAACTTCGGTCTGGGCTCGTTCTGGGTCTACACCAACGTCGAGCTCCTCTTCGGGCTGCCTCCGAATCCGATCGGCGCGGTCAGGGTCGACCGGCTCAACCCCGACGTCGATCTCGACGGTGACGGCCGCTTCGATCTCGATCGGGAGCTCGGACCCGCCAACCGGGCGCAGGCCGAGCTTTTCATCGACGGTCTCAAGTCCGGAGCGAACGGCGTGTACATGCAGAGCTACTTCTCGCTCAAGCCGAACGTCGGTCAGATCCGCAAGACCGGCGCCAAGATTCTGTTCGTCCAGGGCGACGCCGACGTCCAGACCCCCGTCTCCGAGACCCTGGCGCTGATCGAGCGGCTGGAGAAACGGCCTGCCCGGCCGTACGACCTGCTGCTCCTGGAAGGCCTTGGGCATACGCTCTCGCCGCCGAACGACTACTTCAAGGGCGACGGCGGACTGACGGTGCTCGACAACCTGACCCAGAACGCGCCGAGCAAGAAGGTGATCCGGTCGATCGCCCGGCGCGCTCGACAGCTGTTGCGGCGAGACCGCTGAGGCTGGCGGCAGCTGGCGTGTACCGAATCGACCGGTCGATCGGCTCGACCAGCGTCTTTCAGGGTACCGGTCGGCGCTCGGCGAGGTCGAACCGCCGTCCGGATCTCAGCAAGTGGAGCACGATCCCGTCCGCCGCGAGAATGCCGTTGCCGTCCGCGGCGACCGGACCCGCCTGCGCGAGGTCGTAGACGACCACCAGACCCTCGCCCACGACGTCGAACCGGCTCGGTGCCTCGACCACGATCGCCGTCGCCTCGTCGATGCCGATGGCGAGCAGCTGCGGGTTCTCGAGCAGCGCACTGAGCAATCGGTTCTGGCGCCGGCGCGCCAGGAAGTGCTGGTCGACGATCGTTCCGGGCAGGAGGTCGAGGCCGGGCTCGAGGGCGAGGCTGGCGGCGCGGATCGTCGGGACGGCGCGATCCGGATCGCCGGGACCCGCAGCGCCGGTGATCATCACGGTTCCGAGAGCGCTCGCTCCGGCGCTGTCGCCGGCGACGACACCTCCTCGTCGGTAGAGCTCGCGGATACCCTCGAGCAGCTCCGTCTCCCGGAGCGCTGCGGCAAGCCGCGACTGGTCGCCACCCGCGAAGAAGATCCCGGACGACTGTGCGACCCGTTGGCGGTTCTCCCAACTGCCCGCAGTCTCCCGATCGAAGCTCAGCACCTCGGCCTTCCCGACCCCCGCGGTCTCGAGCTCCCGCACCAGGGCCGCGCCGGCGGCGTCGGGATCGGGGTGGGCGATCGACACCACCAGAACGCGCGCCTCGCTGCCGCCGGCGAGCTCGGCGACCCGGCTCATCACGGCATCCGAGCGCTCGCCGCCGCCGAGCAGCACGAGCGAGCCCGCGGGCGCCTCCGCACCGGGCGACGCCGGTACCGTCCAGAGCAGCAGAGCGACGCCGACGAGCTCTCGGAGCATGGCCGGTAGGATTCTAGCTCTCCCCGCTGCGGGGCATCGGCGTTGCTAACATCGATCGCCGACGGGGCCGAGAGCGAGACGATGCAACGGACCGGCAAGAAGCTCATCTGCTCCCTCCTGGTGGCCCTCGGAGCGACCGCGGCGCAGGCCGCCCCGCGGCTCGGCCCGCCCAGCGACTTCATGGTGCAGGAGCGCCATCGGAGCGCGGTCGTCGAGGTCCTGGAAGCGCTCGGAGACAGCCGCTTCCGGCTCCGGATCGTCGAACGGCTCCACGGCGATAGCCCCGACGTCCTGGTGGTCCGTGCCGCGCAGGGGGTATCCCTCGAGGCGAGCCGGACCTACGTCGTGGGCTACACCGACAAGCCCGCGCGCCGCTCGCCCCGCTGGCAGACCGACCCGGAGGGTCCGCGCGTGCTCAACGTTCCCGCGGTGGGCCCGGCGGTCTTCGAGAACACCGCGGCGATGCGCATCCTCGTGCGGGCGGCGGCCGACCCGGGCCTGACCGACCGAGCGCATCTCGGAGCGGTACTGAAGCAGATCTCGCGGACCGACGTCCCATCACAGCGCTTCGCCGCCGCTGAGCTGATGCTCGACGCCGAGCTGCGCGAGCTGGCGGGCGAGGCTGAAGTGGGTGTGTTGCGGTCGCTGCTCGAGGCGGAGAGGGTCGAGGCGATGGCGCACGACCATCTGCTCCGGGCCGCGGCGCCGATGGTCGAGCGCTGGGGTGGCGACTGGCTGGCCGCCGACTGTCGCCGGGTGATCTCGAGCCACGGTCCGGACCTCGATCTGACCTCGGCGATTCCGGCCCTGCTGAAGACCGCGCTCGAGGTGCTCGGGCGGATCGGAGTGCCAGCAGATGCGGCCCGGGTACGCCCGCACGTCGGCTCCAACAACCCGGGGGTCGGCAAGGCGGCGTTCGAGGCGATGGCCGCGCTCGACCCGGCGTTGGCGACCCAGGTCGCCTCCAGGGTTCTCCAGGATCCCGAGCTGCATCCGGACACGCGCCGCTTCATCCAGCGGCTGAGCCAACAGATGGCGGCGGACCCGGGCGGACGCTAGGGTCGCCGGGTAGGATCCGAGGGTATGGACGAAGTGGAGGGCGGCCGCCCGGAGTCACATCTGCCTGCGCGTCCCAACGCCCAGACCGGGCGGCTGGAGACCGGGCTGGCGGGAGCGGGCTCGCTCCGCTGGGTCGCCGTGGACATCACGCCGGCGCTCGAGGAGGCGCGCCTGCGACTCGACCTGTCGCCGGTCTCGGCGGTCGCACTCGGCCGGGCCCTGACCGGTGCGGCGCTGGTCCAACGGATCCTCCTGAAAGTGCCGTCGAGGGTCCTGCTCGAGGTCCGTGGCGACGGACCGCTCGGCCAGCTGATCGCGGAGTCGAGCGAGGAGGGCTCGCTCCGCGGTCTGGTCGGCGCGCCGCGTCTCGAGACCCCGGTCGACGGTATGCGCATCGCTCAGCTGATCGGCGGCGGGGTGCTGAGGGTGACCCGCGAGGACGGCCGCAGCCGCTACTCGGGCGAGGTCGAGCTGGTCAGCGGCGAGCTCGGCGACGATCTGACGCACTACCTGCAGCAGAGCGAGCAGATCCGTTCGGCGGTGTTGCTCGGAGTGCTGCCGAAGCCGACCGGCATCGCCGCCGCCGGCGGCCTGATCGTCGAGGCGTTGCCGGGCACCGATGAGGAGATCGTCCAGCGGCTCGAACTGAATATCCGCTCGATCGAGGGGGTCAGCTTCCTGCTCGAGTCGGGTGGGGTACCGGCGCTCGAGCGGGCGGTGCTCGAAGGTCTGGAGCGCGAAGTGATCGAGACCCAGGCGGTCGAGTACCGCTGCCGCTGCAGCCGCGAGAAGCTGCTGGAGAAGCTGGTGCCGCTCGCCGAGCGAGATCTCGAGGCGCTACTGGACGAGGACGGCCGCTGTGAGGCGACCTGCGCGTTCTGTAACGCGAAGTACCTCTACGAGGCCGACGAGCTCAAGCCGACCAACTAGCCTCGGCGGCGTAGAATAGGGCTGCCATGCGTCCGTCGCGCCGACAGCTGCTCCAGGGCGCCGGTGCCGCGGCGCTGCTCGCCGAGCTCGGGTGGATCCGCGAGCGGGCGTTCGCCTCCGCCGACACGAGCAGCTCGCCGGACGGGATGCCGGGGCGCGATCGGTACGGGCTCGAGCCCGGCCTGACCTACCTGAACCACGCGTCGGTCGGTACGGCCCCGATCGCCGTCCAGCGCGCCCACGCCGGCTACCTGGAGCTATGCGAGACGAACCCGTGGCTCTACATGTGGTCCGAGCCCTGGTCCGAGCCCCGCGAGACGGTCCGCGCTCGGAGCGCCGCGCTGCTCGGGTGTTCGAAGGAAGAGGTCGCGATCACCCATAACACCACGGAGTGCTTCAACCTCCTGGCGCAGGGACTGCCGCTCGGGCCGGGCGACGAGGTGCTGTTCAGCTCGCTCAACCACTCGGGGGCAAGCGTCTGCTGGTCCCACCATGCAGCGGCAAAGGGGTATTCGGTGCGCCGGTTCGACTTCGATCTCACGCGGATCGCCACGCTCGACGCCGACGAGATCGTGGCCCGCTACGAGCGGGCGATCGGTCCGAAGACCAGGATTCTGGTCTTGCCCCACGTCGACAACCAGGTCGGACTGCGGCATCCGGTGGCGGCGATCGCCGCCATGGCACGCGAGCGCGGGGTCCGCTGGATCGCGGTCGACGGCGCCCAGACCGCTGGCATGTTGCCGGTCGACGTCCGGGCGCTCGAGGCCGACATCTTCGCCACCAGCTGCCACAAGTGGCTCCAGTCGCCCAAGGGCCTCGGTCTCGCATACGTGCGCCGCGACGTCCAGCGGGACCTGCGACCGATGTGGGTCACCTGGGGCCAGGAGCGATGGCGCGGCGATGCTCGAGTCTTCGAGGACTACGGTACCCGGGCGCTGCCGGCGGTGATCGCTCTGGGTGACGCGCTCGCGTTCCAGAGCGCGATCGGCGACTCGCGGCGCACCGATCGCCTGCGGGCCCTCCGCGAGACGCTGCGCGATCTGGTCGCCGAGCGACCGGGCCTGACCTGGCGGTCGCCGACCGGCTGGACGCTCGGAGCCTCCCTGGCCGCCGTGGAGGTGCGCGGCCGCTCGAGCACCGAGGTCGCCGCGCGACTGTTCGATGAGCACGCGATCGTGGTGCGGCCTTTCGCGCTGCCAGGGCTGAACGCGCTGCGGATCTCGCCCAACCTGACCAACGATGCCGGTGATCTGGAGCGCTGCCTAGACGCCGCACTGGCCTGAGGAAAAGGAGAGGAAATCCAGATGCCCAGCCCCTGCACGAGAGTGATCGTCATTCTGTTGCTCCTCGCCGGGTGCGTCGTCGTCGGCGCCGCCGACGATCGGCCGGAGCCGGTCCGCCAGGTCGAGGCCGCCGAGCGGGCGTTCGCCAGGTCGATGGCCGAGCGCGACTTCGAGGCCTTCAAGGCGTTCTTGTCCGAGGAGGCCGTCTTCCTGGAAGCGACGGCGACGTTCCGCGGTAAGCAAGCGGTCGCCGAGCGCTGGGCGAGCTTCTTCGCAGGGCCCGAGGCACCGTTCTCGTGGGAGCCCGAGAAGGTCGAGGTTCTGGAGTCCGGAACCCTCGCTCTCAGCACCGGTCCGGTCTACGATGCCGCCGGCAGCCGCCTCGGGACCTTCACCTCGATCTGGCGGCTCGAGGAGCCCGGCGCCTGGCGGGTGGTCTTCGACACGGGGGCGAAGTTCTGCGAGTAGGCAGGAGCGCGTCGCTCGGACCGGTCGCGGTCGCCGTCGGCCTGGCGATCACCGGCTGTACGGCGCCGCCCGCGGAGGTCGACGTCATTTACCACGGCGGCACGATCTGGACCGGTGCCGTCGGAGCGGAGCGAGCGCAAGCGCTGGCCGTCCGGGACGGCCTTCTGATCGCGGTCGGCAGCGATCCCGAGGTGCTCGCTCTCGGCGACCAGCGGACGCCGCGCGTCGACCTCGAGGGCGCGTTCGTGACGCCCGGGTTGATCGACAACCACACCCACTGCCTCTCCGGCGGCTTCGGGCTGGCGAGCGTCGCTCTCCGGGACGCACGCACTCCGGCGGCGTTCACCGAGCGCATCGGCGAGTTCGCGGCGAAGCTGCCTGCGGGCCGCTGGATTCTGAACGGAGACTGGGATCACGAGCTCTGGGGCGGCGAGCTGCCCCATCGGGACTGGATCGACGAGGTCACCCGGGAGACGCCGGTCTTGGTCACTCGGCTCGATGGCCACATGGCGCTGGCCAACTCGGCGGCGCTCGCCCTGGCCGGGATCGACGCCGAGACCGCGACCCCGGACGGAGGCGAGATCGTGCGCGATCCCGACGGCCGGCCGACCGGGGTGCTCAAGGACACGGCGATGGAGCTCGTCTGGGCGGTCGTGCCGAAGCCGACCGACGCCGAGTACGACCGCGCGCTGGAGGCCGCTCAGCAGCATGCGCTGGCGCGTGGCGTGACCCAGATCCACGACATGGCAGGCGACGGCTGGGCGTCGCTCGAGGCGTTCCGCCGTGCTCGCGCCGCCGGCCGCCTTAAGCTGCGGGTCTACGCGTTCGTTCCGCTGAGCGATTGGGCCGAGCTCGCCGAGTACGTCGAGCGGCACGGACGGGGTGATGCGCGCCTCCGCTGGGGGGCGGTCAAGGGGTTCGTCGACGGCTCGCTCGGCTCGACTACGGCGTGGTTCTACGAGCCCTATGCCGATGCTCCGGAGACCAGCGGTTTCGCCCTCGGTGATCTCGAGGAACTGCGCGCCGAGATCGCCGGCGCCGATGGCGCCGGGATCCACACCACGGTGCACGCCATCGGCGATCGGGCGAACGACTGGCTGCTCGACGCCTTCGCCGAGGTCGGTGGGGAGGCGACCGCCGAGCGCCGACTCCGGGTCGAGCACGCCCAGCACCTGTCGACCGACGCCATCACTCGCTTTGCCGAGCTGGGGGTGATCGCCTCGATGCAGCCCTACCACGCCATCGACGACGGGCGCTGGGCGGAGAAGCGGATCGGCCCAGAGCGGATCCGGACGACCTACGCCTTCGCCGGTCTGCTAGCGGCCGGGGCGACGCTCACCTTCGGCTCCGACTGGACCGTGGCGCCCCTCGATCCGCTGCTCGGCATCGACGCCGCCGTCACCCGGCGCACTCTCGACGGCGGCCATCCCGACGGCTGGGTGCCCGAGCAGAAGATCGGCGTCGAGGAGGCGCTGCGCGCGTACACGGCGGCCAACGCGTATGCCGGTTTCCAGGAAGACCTTCTCGGCACCCTCGAGGTGGGCAAGGCCGCCGACTTCGTCGTCCTCTCCGACGATCTGCTCGAGATCGATCCGATCCGGATTCCCGAGGTCAGAGTGCTGGCCACCGTCGTCGACGGCGAGCGGGTCTTCGAGGCTACTCCTCCCAGAGGCGACTGATCACGCAGGCGTTGACGCCGCCGACGCCCATGTTCAGCTTGCCGGCCACCTTGCCCTCGAGCTCGGTCACGTCCGCGACGATCAGGGAGCTCGAGTGCGGTCGCATCTGGGGATGGATCTCCTCTTCACCCAGGTCGATCGGGTGGAGATGGCCCTTGGCGAAGCCGAGGTGCTGGGCGGTCAGCTCCCAGCCACCGCAGACCGACATACCGTGGCCGAACGAGCCCTTGCGTGCGGTCAGGCAGGTCGTGCCGGGGAAGACCGACAGCGTGTTCTGGAGCTCGGTCCAGTCGCCCGGCGTCGCGGTGGCGTGCATGTCCCAGGTCGCTACCTCGTCCGGGGTCACCTCGGCACGCTCGAGCGCCTGATCGATCACCGCCCTCGGCCCCTCGCGCGAGGGGGTGATGATGTGGTCGGCGTCCGAGTTGTTGGCCACGCCGACGATCTCCAGCCCGAGCGGCCTCATCCCGAGGTCGCGGAAGTAGTCGGCGTCGCCGACGATCCAGATGCAGGCGCCACCCGAGACGTGGGTGCCGCGGAGTCCGGTGAACGGTTTGGACACCTGACCGTCCTGGGCGATGACGCGGGCGCGGTAGAAGGCCGCGACGGTCAGCTGATGCGGCGCGGGGTCGGTCATGCCGACGACGCACGCCTTCGCTTGGCCGAGCTGGATGGCGTTGTCGGCCAGCATGAGGGCGGTGCCGAACCCGGAGCAGGCGGCGATCGGTGCCAGGGTGGTACCGGTGATCTTGCCCAGCATGGAGATCTGAGCGGCCGGGATGTTGGGGATGTTCCAGAGCAGGTTGGCCTCGACCGCGTTCCAGGGTTCTTCGGGGCAGCCGTAGCGCTTGTTCAGCTTGCGCCGCGCGACCATCTTGCGCTTGATCAGATGGCCCTTCTCGGTGTCGATGTCACCCGCGAGCCCCTCGGACTCGATCTCCTTGAGCTCGGCCAGATAGGCGGCCAGCTTGTCGGAGCGCGCCGCCCAGAAGTCGAGCCACCGGTCGCGGACCGGCTCGTAGTCGAGGTCCTCGGGATCGAGCTCGGCCGGGTCCTGCGGAGCACCGGTCGAGCGGCGGATCTCCTGCCTCTCGTCTGGCGAGGCGGCGAGGTACTCGGCTACCGAGCTGTTGTTCTCTTCCCGGGTCCAGAAGCGATTCCAGCGCCGCTGAGCTCGGTCGTAGGTCCTGGCGATCTCCGCGGTGACCGCGAGGTCGCCCAATCCGGTGCCGACGTAGATGTGCGTCTGGTCGCCCAGCTCCTGGAGAGTGCGCTCGATCCCCGGGTTCTGCTCCAGCGACTGGATATAGGCGCCGATCGCGTACTTGACCATGCCGCCCATCTTCGCGTCGAGCTGGGCGAACTTGCGCGGCTCGAAGCGCTCGTCGATCCACCCCTTGTACTCACCGAAGTCGAACGCGGGAGAGCCGACCAGGAAGTTGTTCGGGCCGAAGCCGTCGAACGGCTCGAGCCAGCTCCCCTTGGTGGCGAGGTTCTCCTCGAAACGCTGGATGTTCGGGGAGCGGGGGGCGACCACGCCCCAACCGAAGATGCCGACACGCTTCCGTTCCCTGGTCATTGAGCAGTCCTGTCCACTGCAAGCGGCCGGCGGCCTCCCTGCTATAGGAGTGCTCATTCTTGCACAGAGAATGTCGGCGAAACACGCAGCGGGCGGGAGTCGTAGTGAGAGACATGCCCAGGACGGGAGAAGCCCGGCTCGTGCGCGTCCGCCGACGCGGGGTAATGGCCCGATGACGGTCGCGCAGACGCTCGATGCCGTCTCCCCGGATCGGTCGTTCCGAGCGCGCGTCGAGGAGTTGGTCGCGCGCCACCAGCGTCTCTGGCGCGAAGCGGCCGAGGGCGTGCCGAACCTCGGCCCCCGCTGCGGCCGATGGCGGCGGTTCCGTACCGCGCGGGCCACCCGCCGGATGATCCTCGAGCTCGCCGAAGAGACCGAGACCCATCCTGACGGCGAGCGCCTGCAGAACGAATGGCGCCGCGACATCCGCCAGCGGTTGCAGCGCTTCGGCGAACAGCGCCTCGGCTGGCCGGCCGGCTACCGCAGCCTGCTCTTCGGCGACGACTTCTACGCCACGACGGTCGCGTTCGTCCGCCGGGCGCGCGCCTTCGACGACCGGCTGGCGATGGACGACGTCGGTCAGGCGATGCGCAACCTCTGGATCGTCAACAGCCTGCAGATGCTGTTCGGCGCTCCGGTCGAGCTGACGCCGTCCGCCTTCGCCTACAGCATGCTCTATCCCTACACCGACAATCTGCTCGACGACCCGAGCCTGGCGATCGAGCTCAAAGAAGGGATGAACGAGCGACTCGGACGCTGGCTGCGCGGTCGGCGCGCGGTGCCCTGCGGCAGCCGCGAGCGGCGGATCCGCGAGTTGATCGCGATCATCGAGAGCGACTATCCGCGCGGGCGGTTCGAGTCCGTGTACCAGAGCCTGCTCGCCATCCACGAGGGGCAGATCGGCAGCTTGCGTCTCCAGCACGGGCAGGGGGCGCCCGACCGCGAGACCGTCCTGCGTGTCCAGATCGAGAAGGGGGGTACCTCGGTTCTGGCCGACGGCTACCTGGTTCGGGGCTGGCTCGAGGCCGATCAGGAGGACTTCTGCTTCGGCTACGGCGCCTTTCTCCAGCTGCTCGACGATCTCCAAGACGCGGCCGCTGACCGTGAGGTGGGGCACGCGACGCTCTTCTCGGTCGACCTCGGCCGGGTGCCGCTCGACCGACTGGTGGGCAAGCTCTGGAGCTATATGCGCCGGGTCGTCGACGGTGCGGCCAGCCTCCGGGGGGCAGACTTCGACGACCGTAAGGACCTCATCCTGCGCAACTGCACCTTCCTGATGATGTCGGCGATCGCCGAGCACCCCGAGCTGGTCAGCCGTGGGTTCCGCCGCTCGCTGGAGCGGCGCTGGCCGCTCGGATTCGGAGCGATGCGCTCGCTCCGAGGCCTCGCGCAGAGGCGATTCCGGCAGGTGCGAGACGTCCTCCAACGGCGCAAGCGGGCCGAGAGCCTCTGGGATCTGGTCACCTGAGAGCGAAGGCCGAGCGCCGGTCGCGGCCTCCTACCTGACGATCGCACTGGCAATCTGGGCGAGCCTCCTGGCGACGCTGGGCGGGCCCGGCGCTGTCGGTGCCCAGGTCGATCTGTCGCCGGAAAGCTGGCCGGCGGACGAGCTTACGAGACACACCGATCTGAACCGGAACAGTCCGCCCGACAAGCCGCAGGCCGAGGGGCGCGAGGGGATGGTGGTCGCGACCAACGGCGCGCTGGCGGTCCGGGCCGGTGTCGAAGTGCTCCGCCAGGGCGGTAGCGCCGCCGACGCCGCGCTGGTGACGTCCCTGACCGAGGTGGTGCTCGCCGCCGGTAGCTGGGTCAGCTTTGCCGGCATCCTGTCGATGGTCCACTGCAGCCCGATCCGGCACGAGGTGAAGTTCGTCAACGGCGAGTACAACACCCCGCTCGGAGAGACCGACCCACTGACCATCCCGAACGCCGCTCCGAGCGGCCGCACCGCGCTGGTACCCGGGTTCATGGCCGCCGTCGAGGCGGCGCATCAGAGCTTCGGCAAGCTGCCCTGGGCGTCGCTGTTCGAGCCGGCGATCTACTTCGCCGAGAGTTGGGCTTCTAATCGGCGCGGTCGAGTGTCGTGCTGCGATCGCCTCGACGGTAGGCCAGAGACGCGGCGTCGACCGTGAAGGCGATCTCGTCACCGGCTTCGGAGGTCATCTCCGACCAGCTCTCGGACGACGCATAGCGGGCGAGCGGCGAGTCGCGCCGCTGGTCGACGACGTCGACCTCCCAGCGCTCTTTGGCGCCGACCCAGGTGAAGATCAGGAACTCCTCGGTCGCACCCTGCTCGAAGAACGCCATCACCGCGCAGCCGTCCAGCACCCGGTAGGCGTCGAGAGCCGCGCCGTCGCTACGCCACGAGCCGACCAGGGCCTCGTAGGGGCGGAACGCCGGGTCGTCGCAGCGACTGCCGTCGACGAAGGTCGGAACCCGATCGCGGGCGATCGGCCATTCGGGGTCGACCGCCCGCCGGCTCCACTCCATACGCCAGTTGTGGGCCCAGCTCTTGCCGCCATCCTTCGACCAGAGGTCGTCCCAGCGGAGCGAGAACGGCGTGATGTCGTTGAACGAGTAGCGCCCGTGTAGCTCGGTCCCCTCGGCGTTGGTGAAGCTGGTGTGGAAATCGCCCCGGCCGTGCCGGAACTCGCCCTCGAGGACCGACTTGTTGGCCCGGTTGGCGCTCGGCCAGTCGAGCCAGAGCACCCACTTCTCCTTGCTCGGATCGTAGTAGCGGAGGCTGTACCCCTTGATCGGCCCGGAGTCCCAGAGCTCGAGGATCGCCTTGCCGTCGAGAATCGAGTAGATGCTCGCGCGCGAGCGGATCGTGTCCTGGAACGAGAGATCCTCTTGCTGCATCCGCAGAATGACGTCCCACTCGCCGATCCAGAAGTCGAACTGCCGGTGCGGATCGTCGCTGAAGGGGGAGTAGGCGCGCTCGGGCGGCGCCATGACCCGCTCGGACGCGCCGACGGCGGCGGCGGCTCCGGTGAGCAGCAGGACGAGAAGTGCTGAAGCGATCCTGGGACGCATGACGATCCTCCGCAGTTGGGTTTGTCTCTTGTACGGTCGATCCGCCGGGAGGGTTCGGGTGGCCGTGTAGACTTTCCCGACGTGGAGAAGAAGGGCGCGCGGCGCGAAGCGATCCTCGATCTGCTGCACGACAGGGGCGGTCTGCGCCCCGGGGTATCGAAGGAGATCCATCGCGAGACCGGCGTTCCGGAAGCCGACATCTACGGCGTCGGCACGTTTTATCACCTGCTCGCCGATCCCGATGCCGGGGTGCGCGTCTGCCAGGGACTGTCGTGCAAGCTGGCCGATAGCGATGGGCTCAAGGCGCGCTACGACGCCGAGGGCAAGAAGTCCTGTTTCACCGCCTGTCTCGGGCGCTGCGACATGGCGCCCGCCTTCTGGGACCCGAGCGACGAGCCGCCGCTGGCCGACTGTGCGCTGTCGCCGAGCAGTCCGGATCAGGCGATCGATCTCGCGGCTCCCGATCCGACCGGCTACACGGCGGTGGCGAAGGCGGCCGAGAAGGGGCCGGAGTGGGTGGTCGAGCAGCTCGAGACGTCCGGCCTGACCGGCCGCGGCGGTGCCGGTTTCCCGGCTCACATCAAGTGGCGCGCCGTCCGGCAGCAAGCCGAGACCGAGCGCTACGTCGTGTTGAACGCCGACGAGGGCGAGCCGGGCACGTTCAAGGACCGCGAAGTGATCCTGCGCCGGCCGCACCTGGTCATCGAGGGCCTGGCGATCGCCGCCTTGGCGCTCGAGGCCGGGGCGATCTACATCTATGTTCGCGGTGAGTTCGGCCGGGTGAAGCGTGATCTGATGGCGGCTCTCGACGAGGCGCGCGGCCTGGGCGTGCTCGACGAGAGTGTCGAGTGGCACTTTCACGACGGGCACGGAGCCTACATCTGCGGTGAGGAGACCGCACTCCTCGAGGCGCTCGAGGGCAAGCGCGGCATGCCGCGCATGAAGCCCCCGTTCCCGGTCGAGCACGGCTTCCGCGGCAAGCCGACGCTGATCCAGAACGTCGAGTCGATCGCCTGCGTGCCGGCGATCCTGAATCGCGGCGGCGACTGGTTCGAGAGCGTCGGCCGCACCCAGCCCGGCTCGAAGCTCTACTGCATGTCGGGCCATGTTCGGCAGCCGGGGGTCTACGAGGTGCCGATGGGCGTGTCGATGGAGGAGCTCCTGGAGCTGGCCGGGGGCGTCGACGGCACCCTCAAGGCGTTCTCGCCCGGCGGCGCGTCGTCGGGCTTCCTGCCCGCCGACCGGACCGGCATCGCGATGGACTTCGCGGCGCTGGCCGAGGAAGGGAGCATGCTCGGCTCGGCCGGGGTCGTGGTGCTCAACGACACCGTCGACATGGTCGAAGCCGCGCTCACCCAGGCGATCTTCTTCGAGGATGAGTCGTGCGGCCAATGCGCACCCTGCCGCATAGGCACCCAGATCCTGCGCCAGACTCTCGAGCGCTATCTGGCCGAGGGTCGAGACCCGAAGACCCTGGAGTTCGTCGACGACGTCTCGTGGGGGATGTGCGAGGCGAGCATCTGCGGCCTGGGACAGGCGGCGGCTCTCCCACTCACCAGCGCGATGAAGTACTTCCCGGACGAGTTCGGTCACTAGGCGCCTTGACTGAGATCTACGTGGAACTCCTTGAGGAGGCGGTCGACGTCTATCGGCCCGTAGAGGCCACCGAGATCTCTGAAGGGGTCTTTCGCGTCGATTCCGTGAAGGACGATCCCGACGAAGTCTGGCGATTTGACACGGGTTCCCTGGTTCGTTGCCGGTTGACACGACTTGCCGATGGAGCGGCGCTCTTGGCTGCCGAGCAGATGGGAGAAGACGGTAGGGGCGTGGGCGACCGGCAGGTGCCCCGGCCGGGGCCTAAAGGCTAGCGCCCCACTCAGCTATCGAAAGCGAAGACTCGCCAGGCCTTGCCGTCTGGCGAGGCTTCCGCGTGACTCCCGTTCAGAAGGGCGCTAGACAGCCACGGTGGGGTACCTGCCGGTCGCCCCCGCCCCGGCCCACGCACCTTCCCATGGCATACTCACGGGCCAAAGTGTCCGAATTCGTCATCATCGACGGCAACGAGATCTCGTTTGAGCCGGGTGAGACCCTGCTCGAGGCGGCGAAGCGCGCCGACGTCGAGATCCCGACGCTCTGCTACGACCCACGGCTGACGCCGGCCGGTGCCTGCCGGATGTGCCTGGTCGAGGTCGAGGGCTCGCGTCTGATGCAGCCGGCCTGCTCGTTCAAGGCGGCGCCGGGCCAGGTGGTGCGGACGCAGACCGCGCGCGTGCAGCGGAATCGGGAGTTCATCCTGTCGCTGCACCTCGCCGACACGATCCACGACCGCGACGTGATGGAGGACAACAATCCGTCGCACGTGCACGAGCTGGCCGAGCGCTACGGTACCGCCGGCGACTGGACGACGTTGGCGAAGCAGCGCGCCGGGCGCCCGGACGACGTCAACAAGTTCATCTCGTTCCGTCCCGACCGGTGCATCCTGTGTAGCCTCTGTACCCGCTACTGCGACCAGGTCGAGGCGGTGAGCGCGATCACCCTCGCCGGCCGCGGTGCGCACACGACCATCACCACCGCCGACGCCCGGTCGCTCACCGACACCACCTGCGAGCTGTGCGGCGGCTGCGTCGACGTCTGCCCGACCGGGGCGATGACCGAGAAGGCGGCGCTCGAGTACGGCAAGCCCGAGCGCGAGCTCGACAAGGTCCGGACGACGTGTAATTTCTGTGGCGTCGGCTGCCAGATCGATCTGAATGTCGATACCGAGGCGAATCAGGTAGTCAAGGTGACCAGCCCGCCGCCCGGGACGACGGTCAACGACGGCAACCTGTGCGTCAAGGGCCGCTTCGCCAACGACTTCATCCATCACGAGGACCGGCTGACGGTGCCGCTGGTGCGCGACCCGGGAGGCGGCCTGCGCGAGGCCACCTGGGACGAGGCGCTCGACCGGACGGTCCGGGGCCTCCAGGCCGCGGCCGCCAAGCACGGTAACGACGCGCTCGCCTTCATCAGCTCGAGCCGCTGCACGGGTGAAGAGAACTACCTGATGCAGAAGATGGCGCGGGCGGCGTTCGGTACCCACAACATCCATCAATGCGCCGCCACGTGACACGCCCCCACGGTCGCCGGTCTGGTGACCACGTACGGAGCCGGGGCGATGACCAACTCCATCCCGGAGATTCGTGACGCCGACTTCCTGTTCGTAACCGGCTCCAACACCAGCGAAGCGCATCCGATCATCGCGATGGAGATGAAGCTGGCCGTCCAGCGCGGTGCCCGGCTGGCGGTCGCCGATCCTCGCAAGATCTGGATGACCGAGATCGCCGACTGGCACCTGCAGCTCAAGCCGGGCACCGACGTCTGGCTGCTGAACGCCATGGCCCACGTGATCGTGAGTGAAGGCCTCGAGGCGACCGACTGGATCGCCGAGAACACCGAGGATTTCGACAAGGTCCGCGAGACTGCTCTGCGCTACCCGCCGGAGGAGGCCGCAGAGGTGACCGGTGTGCCGGCCGAGACGATCCGCGAGGTCGCCCGGGCGTACGCGGCGACGCCGAAGGCGGGGATCTACTACACCCTCGGCATCACCGAGCACACGACCGGCACCGACAACGTCTATGCGCTCTCGAACCTGGTCCTGATGACCGGCCACCTGGGTGTCCGCTCGGCCGGGATGAACCCGCTGCGCGGCCAGAACAACGTCCAGGGCGCCAACGACTCGGGGGCTACGCCGGTCTTCTACCCGGGCTATCAGAACGCCAGCGATCCGGAGGTCAGGGGAGCGTTTGCCGAGGCGTGGGGAGTCGAGCAGAGCGAGACCACCGGACTCAACCTGAACGAGATGATGAAGGCGATGTCCGACGGCCAGCTGAAGGCGCTCTACCTGCTGGGCGAGGACATCGTCATCTCCGAGCCGAACGTCTGCCGGGTGGAAGAGGCGATGAACGAGCTCGACTTCGTGGTCGTTCAGGACATCTTCTTCAACGAGTCGTGCCGGTACGCCGACGTCGTCTTGCCGGCCGCCTGCTTCGCCGAGAAGGAGGGCGTGTTCACGAACTCGGACCGCCGGGTGCAGCGGGTGCGTAGAGCGGTCGAGCCGCCCGGCCAGGCGCGCGCCGATTGGGAGATCCTGCTCGAGGTCATGAAGCGGGCCGGGCTCGAGCAGCCCGACTACCAGCATCCGCGTGAGATCTACGCCGAGATGGCGTCGCTGTCGCCCAAGTTCCGGGGCATCTCGCACGAGCGGATCGAGCGCGAGGGCGGCATGCAGTGGCCGGTGACCGGCCCCGAGGAGCCGAGCTGCGAGTATCTGCACAAAGGGGGCGTCCTGCGCGGCAAGGGGCTGTTCGTGTCGGTCGAGTACCGGCCGCCGTTCGAGCAAGAGGACGTCGAGTATCCGCTGGTGCTATCGACCGGGCGCACGCTCTATCACTACAACGCCGCCACCCAGACCCGTCGTAACGAGCAGCTGGCCCACAAGCAGCCCGAGGGCTTCGTCGAGGTCCATCCGAAGAACGCCCGCAAGCTCGGCATCGAGGACGGCCAGAAGGTCGACGTCGTCACCCGCCGCGGCCGGGTGCGCGCCCGGGTGATGCTCTCGCGGCAGGTGCGCAAGAACGCCATCTGGATGCCGTTCCACTTCCCCGACGTCCGCACCAACTACCTGACCACCGACGCCGGCGACGCGGTCACCGGCACCGGCGAATACAAGGTGTGTGCGGCGCGGCTCGAGCCGGTCCCCGACTCGGTTCCCGAGCGGGTCTTTCCGGGTGCCTTCGCGGCGGTGGAGTAGGCTGGGGCGATCGTGAACAGTCCCCTCTACCCGGTCGTCCTGCTGGCGCTGATGACGATTCAGTTGGCGACGACGACGCTCGACGGCCCGCCGGCGCTCTTCGGCTGGGTCGCGATCGGCCTGGGGACGCTGGCGCTCGGGATCAGCGCCGTGGCACTGCTGAAGCGGCGGCGCCCCTAGGGCGGTCGAGTTTGATGGCCTCCCTCGGCGCTACCGTCGTCCGCCTCCACGAGACCGGCGGTCCGGAGGCGATGCGTGTCGAGCGCCTGGAGATCGGAGAGCCGGGGTCCGGCGAGGTGAGGCTCCGGCAGACGGCGATCGGTCTCAACTTCATCGACACCTACCATCGATCGGGGCTCTACCCGGTCGGCGAGCTACCGGCGATCCTCGGCTCGGAGGCCGCGGGCGTCGTCGAAGCGGTCGGCCCGGCTGTGGACGACTTCCGGGTCGGCGATCGGGTCGCCTACGCCATGAGCCTCGGGGCGTATGCGTCGCACCGCCTGATCGCGGCGGAGAAGCTCGTGAGCCTCCCCGAGTCGGTGAGCGACCACCTGGCCGCGTCGATCATGCTCAAGGGGCTGACCGCCCGGTATCTGGTGCGGCGCACGAAGCGGCTCGAGGGCGGCCAGAGCGTGCTGGTCTACGCGGCGGCGGGAGGGGTCGGAACCCTCGTCTGCCAGTGGGCGCGGGCGCTCGGGGCGAAGGTCATCGGCGTCGTCGGCAGCGAGGCCAAGGCCGAGATCGCACGAGGCAACGGCTGCCATGAGGTGATCGTCGGCACCGACAGAGTTGCCGAGGGGGTCCTCGAGCTGACCGACGGAAGAGGCGTCGACGTCGTCTACGACGGCGTCGGCAAGAGCACGTTCGACGCCTCTCTCGAGAGTCTGGCGAAGTTCGGTCTGCTGGTCACTTTCGGCAACGCCTCGGGCCCGGTCGAGCCGCTCGAGCTGCTCCGCCTGGTACCCAAGTGCGCGTACGTCACCCGGCCGAGCCTCTCGCCGCACGTCGCCGAGCGCGACGACCTGCTCGCGGCTACGGCGGAGCTGTTCACCGCGGTCGAGGACGGCACCCTCCGACCGCCGCCGCCGCGTCTCTTCGATCTCGAACAGGCCGCTCGAGCGCACCGGGCTCTGGAAGCACGCGAGACCACCGGCTCGAGCGTTCTCGTGCCTGGCCTCGGAGACGAGTCTTGATCCCGGCTCGAGCGGCAACCCGGGCTCGTTGCCTCCGCACATGGAGTGGAATCCAAGGGAGGAGCTCGCCATGAGGAGAAGGTCCAGTGCGGCTGTCGTCTTGCTCCTGATCGTCGTCCCGGCGTTCGCCGGAGCGTCCGGCCGCCACCCCGACGCACCGCCCGAGACCGATCAGTTCGCTTTCCTGATCGGTGAATGGGACTGCACGATCCGGTCGATCGGGCCCGACGGCGCCCTCGGCCCCGAGTCGAAGGCTAGGTGGGTCGGCCGCTGGGACCTGGGCGGCTGGGCGATTCGCGACGACTGGACATCAGCCGGCGGCATGGGCTTCAACATCCGGTCGTGCAACCCACGCACGCAGAAGTGGGACAACCGGTGGCTGCAGGCGGGCAACCTGCTCTGGAAGTACTACGAGGCCGAGAAGGTGGCGACACGATGGTCATGACCGGTGGCGAAGGCACCGATCCGAACGGCGACTACATCGACCGCAACACCTTCCACGACATCCAGGCCGACAGCTGGAGCTGGCGCAAGGACCGGAGCTACGACGGCGGCAAGACCTGGCTCGAGGGCGTGGCGGTGATCCGGGCGGTGCGGGCCGGGGAGTAGGTGTAACGAACTGCAGGTCCGGGCGATCTAGAACTCACAGATGCGTGCGAGCGGCTACTACGGCAACAAGACCCACGGCTACGAGGCTTCGACCTACCTCTTGACGGAGTCGACGTACGATGCCTGGGCGCAGCTGCCACTCCATTCCCACGCCAACGCGCATTTCTGCCTGGTCCTCTCCGGCTCGTACACCGAGCGGTTGGACGGTCGGGTGGTGCGCCGGCAGCCGGGCGACCTGATCTTCTATGGCCCCGGTGTCGGCCACGCGGAGCATCATTACGCCCCCGGCCGGCACTTCCTGATCGAGCTCGGGCCCGAGCTGGCCTCGGATGTCGATAGCGCCGCGCCGACCTGGACCTCACGGCGGGGCGCGACCCGTGCCCTCGCCACGCGGCTGTTCGCCGAGTTCCGCGGCGAGCGGGCTCCGAGGGCGGTGATGACGGAGTTGACCCTGCGACTGGTCGAGCTGGCCGCCCGTCGGCCGGACGAGCCGCGCCAGCGGTGGCTGGTCGAGGTCGAGCGCCGACTGCGTGCCACCCCAGAAGGATCCCCGGATCTCGACCGCCTCGCCCGCGAAGTCGGCGTCCACCCGGTCTATCTCGGCCGGGCCTTCCGCAAGGCGTACGGCTGTACGCCAGGCGAGTATCAGCGCCGGCTCCGGGTCGAGCGGGCCCAGCGAGCGCTGGCCGGCAAGGCCGGGATCGCGCACGTCGCCTTCGACGCCGGCTTCTGCGACCAGAGCCACCTCAACCGGGTCTTCAAGCGCCACACGGGCGTGACGCCGGGCCGCTATCGGCGACTGGTGGCGCCTCCGTCAGAGGCTCCCGCTCAGGGGATCGAGTAGCTGCTCTCCCAGGTGCCGCTGCCGCCGTCCGCGAACAGCGTCGTCTGCATCCACTTGCCGTCGCCGCTGATACCCGCGTACTTGCCGTCGCCGGCGAAGTAGGCCCAGCTGCCGCAGGCCACGGGGCAACTCTCCGTTCCGGCCGCGTCCTGACGCCACCAGAACGACGTCCGATCGCCGTCGCCGTCGATCACGAAGCAGGTGCCGCTGGCCGCGGTGACGGTGCCGTCGGCGGCCATGCGAAAGACACCGACGCAGTCGGCCATCGTGTTGCCGAGCGGGTGGCTGGAGTCCTCGGCGGTGTGCGACTGCTTGGTGTGCTGCACCATCACCGAGCCGCCACCGGGGAGCTCGGTGGTGCTGACCATGGTGTTGTGGTTCGCCCAGGTGCCTTTGCTCGAGCCCGAGTCGGCGGCCGAGGCCGTGAATGACGCTAGCGCCAGGACCATCCCGACGACGAGGGTTGTCTTGACCATGCTCTCCTCCGTTCTTGATTCGACCCCGACGCGGGTCCTGTTCGCGGTGGCGCGAGGCCACCGGGCCGGACGCGAGCTCGGAGAAACTCGAATTGAGCGCCGAATCCTAGCAGGCGGAGGTCGTGCGCGGAACCGGCGGTGATCCACGCCTTCGAGGAGATCTACACGTCCGAGGCGTTACCCACGCTTCTCGACCGACCAGAGGCCAAGTCGGAGGAAGAACCAGAGAAAGGCCGCGACGACGAGGACGGCCATTCCGGAGATCGGAGTCAGCAGCGACTCGGATATCCCGTAGGCCACCATCTCGGGACTCACGATTCCCTCCTCGCCGATTGCGCGTGTCAACTTGTGGATGCCGATCCACTGGCCGAGGAAACCGAGCACGGCCGCGACGACGCCCCAGAAGAGGACCGCGTCGACGCTCTGGCGGCGTCGGCTGAGCGAGCCCTGCCGCCGGCTCACCAGGCTGAGGAGATTCCACAGCACCAGTAGCGCGATGACCAGGGTCAGGAGCATGATCGGCAAGATCAGGGGGCCAGCTTCACTGAGGAATCGAATCATGATGCACCTCCCAGTCGATTGGCTCAGACGGCACGTCTGAGGAGATTCTCGATCTGTCGCGCCTCGCTGCGGCTCACCAAGCCGGAGAGGACGTACCAGACCAGGCCCGCGAGGATCGCGATCAGCAGGCCGATGGTCATCAGGGACGAGATCGAGACCATCCAGCCCGCGAAGTTCATGAACAGGGTCTCCGGCGCTCCGATGGAGTTGAGCCGGAAGAAGCGCTGCAGGTGGTAGAGAAAGCCGAGGCCGGCCACGGCCAGGCTGGCGCCGGCGAAGAAGAGCATGGTGCCGAGCCCGGTGCGCAGCCGCCGCACGTCGTCGCCCGAGCGCGAGAAGATCTGCACCAGCTTCCAGAGGGTGAAGAGGAAGGCCGCCAAGGCAAGTCCCGCGAGTGGCCAGAGGAAGGGGCTCGGGTGGACGAAGAACGAGCGATCGGTGATGACCCGGATCGCGAGCAGGATCTCGAACGCGAGGAGCGCGACCATCAGGATCTTCGACCAGACGGTCCCGACGTGCCGGGGAAAGCGGTCGGCGACGCCCACGAAGCCGGGTTGATGGATCCGCGCCAGGAGTTGTAGAGCCTCGTCCGACGCGCCGAAGGCCTCCTCGGCGCGGCGTGTGGCTTCGGCCTCGTCGCAGCCCTGCTCCAGATAGTGGCGGTAGCAGTTCTCGAGATCGAAGGCCATCTCCAGCAGGATCCGGGTACGGGTCGGCTCGGGCACTTCGAGGTGGTCCCCCGCTCGCTTGAGCACCTTCGCGAATCGGGTCATCTGCTCCTCCCCTCGACGACGTCGAAGAAGCGATCGAAGAAATCCCGCCAGCCAGCGGTCTGCTCCTTCAAGTACTGGCGGCCGGCGGCGGTCAACCGATAGCTCTTGCGCCGTCTACGGCTACGCTCTTCGAGCCAGTCTCCGCGGATCAGGCCCTGGCTCTCGAGCTTGTGGAGAATCGGGTAGAGGGTGCCGTGTTGGAAGCGGAACGCACCGCTGCTTCGGCCCTCGATCTCGAGAGCGAGCTGATAGCCGTGGTGAGGACCGGAAGCAAGGGTCGAGAGGATCAGGGTCTGGTTGCAGCTCCGGCTCAGGCTCTGGATATCGATGCTGGGGGGTTGCGCTGGAGGCGGGTTCATACCGGCTGCTACCGTATGTATGGAGTTTCAATATATCGCGTCTCTATATATAGTAGATCTACTCATCTCCTTTGTCAAGCTGCGCGCCGCATGGGCGGCGCCGGCGAGGAGGGCGAGGGGTGATCGTCGGCGCCCGAGGCCAGCGAGTAGCTACTCGATCGCCAGGACCTTTACGTCGAAATTCAGCGCCTGACCCGCCAACGGGTGATTGAAATCCAGGACGATGGACTCGTCCCGCACCTCGTGGACCCGGATCGGGGTCTCCACGCCCTCGGGGCTCCTGGCGACCATCGCAGTGCCTACCTCGCGCGACCCTTCGGGCACCACCTCGAGAGCGACTTCCCGGTAGGCCTCAGGGTCGATCGCTCCGTAACCCTGCTCAGCGGTCAACCTGACGGTCTTGGTGTCGCCGGTGCGGTGACCCGCGAGGGCCACCTCGAGCGCGGGCAAGATCTGACTCGCGCCCTGCTCGTAGGTGAGCGGGTCCTCGCCGACGTTGGAGTCCACGGTGGTGCCGTCGTCGAGCTTCAGCGTGTATTCGATCGAAACCGAGCTGCCATTCTCAATCAAGAGAGCCTCCTACCTTCAAAGCGGTTTCCTGTAGACGCCGATCCCGTGCATCGGGCATCGTGCGGCGAGAACTGGCTAACATGCCTGACAACAGAAAGACGGCTACTTCAGGAAGGACTCTGGGCTCTTCAGGAGGTGGCGCGTCCCACGGTCGCGCAGCGTATCGCGCAAACCAGAGCATAGGGGAGGTTGGGAGGCAGTGCCAGCGCGCCTGCCCGAGCCGCCCCGTTGCCCGGCGGTGTCAGGGTCCGAAGGCGCGCGTCATCGGTCTCGGGCGGATCACCGACCGGGTGACCCGACCTCGTTGGATTCCTTGACTCCCATCCTCTATACTGCGCTTGCCGAGACCTGCTCGGAAAACGGCGTTCAACAGGATCACTACCCAAGGTCGCGTCGCCTACAAAGACACCCCCTACCTATCGCTGTTGTGTGGGAAGGAACACGGGGGACGTACGCCGTGATCACGGCGCACTGCCCGCCGGAGAGAGATAGAAGTATGCAATCGGACATCCGCGAGCCCACGGCTGGGTTCGCCAAATTCAACCTCGACGCCAGACTCCGACGCGGTATCCGCGCGGCAGGCTTCGAGGAACCACGACCCGTTCAGACAGAAGCGGTTCCGGTGGCGCTGCGGGGCCGAGACGTGCTCGGCCTGGCCCAGACCGGGACCGGCAAGACGGCGGCTTTCGCCATTCCGGCGATCGAACGCCTGTTGCAGAGCTCGGCGGACGGTCCGCGAGTGCTGGTGGTCGCGCCGACTCGCGAGCTGGCGGCGCAGATCAGCGCCGAGTTCGAGACCCTGGCTCGTTTCACGGGCCTTCGCGTCGCGACTGTATTCGGTGGCGTTTCGGTGCACGGCCAGCGCAAGGCGCTGGCGAAGAAGCCGCACATCGTCGTGGCCTGCCCCGGCCGGCTGCTCGACCTCCTGGGACAGGGGATCGTGCGCCTCGATCGGATCGAGCTTCTGATCCTGGATGAAGCGGACCATATGTTCGATATGGGCTTCCTGCCGGACATTCGCCGGATACTCTCGGAGCTGCCGAACAAGCGTCAGAATCTCCTGTTTTCGGCCACCATGCCCAAGGAGATCCGTAGCCTGGCCAACCAGATCCTGTGCGACCCACACGTGGTCGACGTGGCTCATCGCACGAGACTCGCGACGATCGAGCACGCTCTTTACCCGGTGGAGAGTACGCGCAAGCTGGCTTTGCTCCAGAGCATCCTCGCCGAGGGGACGCTCCGCTCGGCCATTGTCTTCACGCGCACCAAGCACCGCGCACGGCGCCTCGCTCGACAGCTCGAACAGTCGGGTCACCGGGCCGTGGCCCTACAGGGCAATATGTCCCAAGGGCAACGCGAGAGAGCCATGGCCGGTTTCCGCAAACGGCGATTCGACGTGCTCGTCGCAACCGACATCGCCGCTCGAGGGATCGACGTCGAGCAGGTCTCCCACGTCGTGAACTTCGACATGCCCAATACGCCGGACGCCTACACCCACCGCATCGGCCGAACCGGCCGTGCCGATCGGCAGGGAAAGGCCTACACGTTCGTCACGGCCGAGGATCATCAAGTGGTGGCGCAGGTGGAACGGCGACTGAGAATGTCGATTCCGCGGCGCGAGGTGCATGGAATCCAGAGCACTCCCTTGCCCCAGCTTGGAACGCGGAGCCGCGACTCCGGCCCGAGACGGCGGAGAGCTGCAGGCAGGGCCGGTGCCGGAGGGCGCCGCCGTCGGCCTCGGATTCGGTAGGGGCACCTGAAGACCTGCCGCGACAATGACCACAGACAACTCCAAGAAGTTACAGCGTCTGACCGACCTGGGCCGGAACAAGGGCTACTTGCTGGCGAGCGAGATCGGCGACATGCTCGAGGAAGGTGGCCCTGACCAGCGACAGATCATCCATGGAGCTCTGGCCGCGGCCGGCATCGTGGTGGTCGACACTCCTCAGGCGTATGAGACTCGCCCAACAGTGGACACCAGGGCGGGGAGCTTCGGCGAGCACGAGACCCCGGTTTCGGCAGAGGCACGGGACTCCCGGCAATCCCAGGATCCGGTGCGGATGTACTTGCGCGAGATGGGGACGGTGCCGCTTCTGGACCGCCAGGGCGAGCTCGAGATCGCGCGCCGGTTGGAGCTGAGTGAGTGGTTCATCTATGCGAGTCTGGGCGCCCGTCCGACGCTGTCGCGACGGCTGCTGCACCTGCACGAGTCCAGCCAGGCTCGCCATGGACCAAGGTGGGACGAGCAGGCGCTGGACGGCCGGGCGCACGATCGGATCGCGAAGCAGCTCGAGGTGTTGGCTCAGGTCGCTCGCCACGACTTCGAGATTGCCGAGCTCCGCAAGCGCCAGAGGCGAAGTCGAGTAGTCGACGAGCGCCACCAGCGGGTGGAGCGCGAGATCGATCGCCTCATGGGGAAGATCGCGCTCGAGATCCGCTCTCTTCGGCACACCAGCACAAAGCGCTCCGCACTGATCGGGCTGCTCGAAGACATTCATCGGGAGTTGGCGGCACCGGGGCGCGACATGCGACGGGCGCGGGTCGCCCTGGAACGCGACACCGACCCGGAGATCCAGGCGCTTCATCGGCGGCGGATCGCCAGGCACCGTCGCCGGCAACGAGATCTTGAGGCGGAATACGAAGTTACTGGCGACGAACTGGCGGAGACGATTCGCTCGATGCGTCAGGGTGAGAGGGACTGGGAGCGGGCCAAGGAGCAGCTCGTCGTCGCCAACTTGCGGCTGGTGGTCTCCGTCGCCAAGAAGTACGCGCAGAAAGGCCTGCCGTTTCTGGACCTCATCCAGGAGGGGAACATCGGGCTGATGAAGGCGGTGGAGAAGTTCGAGTATCGGCGCGGCTACAAGTTCTCGACCTACGCTCACTGGTGGATCCGTCAGGCGATCACTCGCGCCATCAGCGATCAAGTCCGCACCATCCGCATTCCTGTCCACATGATGGAGACCATCAACAAGCTCGGACGCACCACCGGTGCCCTGGTTCAGGACCTCGGGCGCGAGCCGACGGTCGAGGAGATCGGCAAGCAGATGGACCTTCCAGCCAGTCGGGTGCGCGAAGTCATGAAGATGGCTCAGTATCCGGTTTCGCTCCAAGCACCGGTCGGCAACGACGGCGACGCGTTTCTGGAGGAGTTCGTGCAGGATCCGTCGGCGGTCTCGCCGCTCGAGTCCGCCCTCTCGCTGGCCCTTTCCGAAGATACCGCCGCGGTTCTCAAGACCCTGACGCCTCGTGAGGAGAAGATCGTGCGCATGCGCTTCGGCATCGGCGACGGCCAGGTTCACACGCTGGAAGAGGTCGGCCGCTGTTTCAGCGTAACGCGAGAGCGCATCCGCCAGATCGAGGTCAAGGCGATGCGCAAGCTCCGACACCCGAGCCGGGCGGGGATGCTCGATGCTCTGGTCGAGAAGAGCTCAGCCAAACGCGAGTCCAAGGCCTCGCCCGAGGGAACGAATGCACAAACCCACACCAGCCGCTGAACGCAAGTACTGGAACCGGCTCCTGGCGGCCTACGCGCGGCCTGTGGATCGAAAGGCCTGGTTCCAGCTGGTGTCCACCGCGGCCCTCTTCGCGCTGACGTGGTGTCTGATGTTGTTCAGTCTGCGCGGCCCCTATTGGCTCACGCTGCTGGCAGCATTGCCCGCCGCCGGCCTGGCGACTCGGCTGTTCATCTTCCAGCACGACTGCGGGCACGGGGCGTTTTTTCGCTCCCGGGCCGCCAACAATCTCGTGGGAGGCCTGCTGGGGGTCCTGACGCTGACGCCGTACAGATACTGGCGGCGGACCCACGCAGTCCATCATGGGGGTTCCGGCGACCTGGATCGGCGCGGTTTCGGGGACATCACGACGCTGACCGTCAAGGAGTACGCCGCTCGGTCCCGCTGGGGACGGCTCAAGTATCGGCTCTACCGGAATCTTCTCGTGCTCCTACTGGTCGCGCCGCTCTACCAGTTCGTCCTCAAGCACCGGCTGCCGCTCGACATACCGCGCAGCTGGAGGCGCGAGTGGAGAAGCGTCATGTGGACGAATCTGGGCCTGGCGAGCATCACGGCGGCCGCCTGGCTACTGATCGGGCTCAAGAGCTTCCTTCTGGTGCAGTTGCCGATCACGCTGATCAGCGGCGCCCTGGGCGTCTGGCTCTTCTACGTTCAGCATCAGTTCGAGGACACCTACTGGCGGGATCATCCGGAGTGGGACTTCCATCGCGCGGCCATCGAGGGCAGCTCCTTCTACGACCTACCCGCGGTGCTCCACTGGTTCACCGGCAACATCGGCTTCCACCACGTGCATCACCTGGCGAGCCGGATCCCGAACTACCGGCTCAAGGAGTGCTTCCAGCGCGTGCCCGAGCTACAGCGAGTGACGCGCTTGACGATCCGAAGCAGTTTGCGCTCCGCCCGCCTTCACCTCTGGGACGAAGACGGCGGTCGACTGGTTGGCTTTGGCCATCTGAGGTCCCTGGCCACGGAAACCTGAGCACCGCGAGACGTCGGCGCTGCTCGGGGACTAGAAGTGGACCCTCCGATCGGAGGAGCGACTTACAAGAACCTGATGACTGAACCCCATTCAGTTCACCAATAGGGGTCGTGTGGCTAACCGAGAAGGGACATGAGTGATTCTTGCCCCTACCCGGCCGCCGCCTCCTCGCGGAAC